>JAQGMI010000060.1 GCA_028292435.1 Betaproteobacteria bacterium | reverse complement strand
TAAAGAAGGACGGCATCGAAGCGATCGTGCATGGACGCGAAAAGCATCTCTTCAGAATTTACCGCAAGATGCGCGAGAAGCACCTCTCGTACGACAAGGTGCACGACGTATTCGGCTTACGCATCATCGACAATGATGTGCCTTCCTGCTACCTCGTGCTCGGCGCGCTGCATTCGCTGTACAAGCCGATTCCCGGCAAGTTTAAGGATTACATCGCGATTCCGAAGGCCAATGGGTATCAGTCGCTGCACACGACGCTGTTCGGCCCGTTCGGCAGCCCGATCGAGATCCAGATTCGCACGCAGGAAATGCATAAGATCGCCGAAGCCGGCGTCGCTTCGCACTGGCTGTACAAGAGCACCGATGCCTCGCTGAATGATTTACAGAAAAAAACCCACCAGTGGCTGCAAAGCCTGCTCGAGATTCAGTCGGGCACGGGCGATTCGACCGAGTTTCTCGAGCACCTCAAAGTCGATTTATTCCCCGACGCGGTCTATGTATTTACGCCGAAAGGAAAAATTCTTGCATTGCCGCGCGGCGCCACCGCCGTCGACTTTGCATACGCGGTACACACTGACATCGGCAATCGCTGCGTCGCGGTCAAAATCAACGATGAACTGATGCCGCTCAGGACCGAGTTGAAAAACGGCGAGCGCGTCGAAATCATCACGGCCTCGCATGCCAAGCCTAATCCGCTGTGGCTCAACTATGTCGTCACGGCCAAGGCACGCTCGCATATCCGGCACTTCCTGCGCTCGGTGCAGTCGCAGGAATCCGCGCAACTCGGCGAGCGTTTGTTAAACCAGGCGCTGACTGTTTTGCACACGGGATTGGCGGATACCACCGAAACACAGTGGGCGAAGCTTCTGAAAGATACCGGCGTAAAGTCGAAACAGGACATCCTCGCCGACATTGGTCTCGGCAAGCGCTTAAGTGTCGTTGTCGCGCGCCGGCTGCTGTCACTCAGTGATGCGCCGGCCGAAGAGCGCCGCGACGTGGGGCCGGTGATGATTCGCGGCTCCGAAGGCATCGCCGTGCAATTCGCGCACTGCTGCAAGCCCATCCCTGGCGATCCGATCATCGGCTTCATCAGCAAGGGCCAGGGCATGGTCATTCACACCCACGATTGCCCGGTCATCGTGAAAACGCGTGCCGATCCGGAAAAAGTAATCGACGTCGAATGGTCGCCGGAGACGAAGAAGCTGTTTAACGTGAGCATCAAGCTCATCGTTCTGAATCAGCGCGGCGTATTAGCGAAAGTGGCGGCGGCGATTGCGAGCGCCGACTCCAACATCGACAACGTAACAGTGCATCCGGAAGAAGGCGACCAGTACGCGACGATGCATTTCACGCTCGAAGTTTTCAACCGTCTTCATCTCGCGCAAATCATGCGCGTACTGCGGCGCCTGCCTGAAGTCATCCGCATCATGCGGGTGTCGCACTGATACCTACTTGCGGCGTCTACAGATGTCGTTGCCGTCGCGCCAGCCCTGGGCGTAATCCGGCTCGGATTTAAACCGCGCTTCGTCGCGCTTGCGCGCGTCCGTGACGCTGTTGCAGCCGTCGGCATATCCCGCGCGGAACGCCGGCGAATAACCGGTCAGGTTAATCCCGGGAGAGGCCGGCGTTGCCGGCCGCGGCGCCGGCGCAGACGTGCTGCCCGGACCGCCCGTTTCCTGGCTGGCGCAGCCTGCGATGAACGCGGCTGCGCAAATAATTTTTAAGGTTCGCACGATCGCCACTCTACCTGAATCGGCAGCGAGTGCCCGGAGCCGTTTTCAGAATCAGCCGGCCTTAACGGCGCGGCCATTTGAAATTCTTACCATGTCGCCGACGTCGAAACGCGGCGATGTATCGTGGTAGGCCGTGCGAAAAGTGCCGTCTGGCATCTGCACGCGGACCTTGTAACGCACCGACTTCTTCACGTTCTTTTCGACTTCGTTGCCGGCAAACGCGCCGCCAGCGGCGCCGCCAACGGTTGCAATCGCATTGCCGTTTCCGCGGCCGACCTGGTTACCCAGCAGCGCACCGGCAACGCCGCCGGTAATCATTCCGATTCCATTCGTGCGTCCCTTGACTTCTACCGGCTTGATCGAAGCGACGACGCCGCAATCGGCGCACGCAGAAGCGCGCGTCGCTGCAATCCGTTTCGCGCGGGCGGTTGGCTCATCCTTGCGCAAGCGTTCGCTTTGCACTTCGCGCTGCTTTTGACCGCCTTGTTCGGTCGTTGCCGCGCGTTCGCCCGGCGGCGGGGCGGCACCCTGCTTCTGCAGCGCCGACTCGGCACGCGGCAACCAACCGGCGAGCGCCGCCGCACCGACCGCGCTGAAGACGATGACCGAGATTGCAGCCAACACGAGCAGCGGATAGAGCAATCCTTTTCGATTTGCTTTCTTGGGTTGTAACAACACGGCTTGCATGTGACCTCTCCCACGGACGCTTAAACATGAGCGCGCAATAGGATCGACAACAGCAACCATCATGCCAAGCGAAAATGTCTTGCCTGCTCAAGCATTTGCGTTTCGCGCCGCCGTCAAAGACGTCGCCGCCCGGCGACAGCCGTTCAAACGTAAGACAACGCGGATTGAATTCGCTTGAGTTTTCGTGTCGCTGACGGGCGACGCGAAAGGTTCGCCGTCGTTACGACGCGGCGACTTTGAACGAGGAGGGTTCGAGCGCGTGGCGCTGGAGCAATTTATAAAACTCGGTGCGATTGCGTTGCGCAAGCTTCGCCGCCTGCGACACATTGCCGGCGGTGATTTTAAGCAGCCGCACCAGGTATTCGCGCTCGAATTGCTTGCGCGCCTGCTCGAACGAGGCGAATTCGCTCTGCTGGTGCTGAATCGCCTGTTGCACGAGCGATGCCGGTATCAGCGGAGAATTGCATAATGCAACCGAGCGTTCGATCACGTTGTAAAGTTGCCGCACGTTGCCGGGCCAGTTGGCGCCGACCAGGAGTTGCAGCGCATCGGGCGCAATGCGGCTGATCGCCTTGCCGTATTTCTTGGCGAGCGCCGCGAGAAAATGGGCGGCCAGCAATGGAATGTCTTCGCGTCGCTCACCCAGCGATGGCAGATGGAAGGCGACGACATTGAGTCGGTAGTAAAGGTCTTCACGAAAGCGGCCTTGTGCCATTTCGTTTTCGATGGCGCGATGGGTTGCCGAAATGACCCGCACATCGACCTCATAACTTTGCGTCGAGCCGACCGGCCGGACCTGCCGCTCCTGCAACACGCGCAGCAATTTTACCTGCAACGGCAGCGCGAGGTCGCCGATTTCATCGAGAAATAAGGTACCGCGGTCAGCGGTTTGAAACAGGCCCTTGTTGTCGCGCACCGCGCCCGTGAATGAGCCTTTCACATGGCCGAACAGTTCCGACTCGAGCAGTTGCTCGGGGATCGCGCCGCAATTGATGGCGACAAATTCGCGGTCGCGACGCGCACTGGCATGATGGATCGCCTGCGCGAGCAATTCTTTGCCAGTGCCCGATTCGCCGTAAATAAAGACGCTGGCGTCGCTGGCGGCGACCATGCGCGCTTTGGCAAGCACGTCTTCCATCGCGGGATTGCACGTGATGATCGCGGCGCGCCATTCATCGCCGTCGCTCGACTGCTGAATTCCGCCGCCCATGGCCAGCGCCCGTTCAATTTCACCCAGCAGTTCCTGCGCATCGAAGGGTTTAGTCAGGTAACCGAACACCCCCCGCTTGGTGGCGGCGACCGCGTCGGGAATTGTCCCGTGTGCGGTCAGTATGATCGACGGCAGGGTCGGATAAGTTTGGTGAATAGTGTCGAGCAGCGTCATGCCATCCATCCCGCTCATCTTGAGATCGGTGACGATTAGTTCCGGACGCGCGACCGAGAGTTGCGCGATCGCCTTTTCGCCGCTGTCCACCGCGGTTACATCGTAGCCCGCCGACTTAAGGCGGATCGCCAGCAGGCGCAGTAAATCCGGATCGTCGTCGACTGCGAGTATTCGCCGTGCAAGTTCGCTCATGGTGCAGTCCTTCCGCGTTCAATCATATTTTTGTCAAGCGACATCAGCGCATCGAGTTTTTGCTGTAGCGCGTGTGCGCGCCGCTGTTCCTGGATTTGCAGACTGAGCAGAGCAGCCAGTGCGCGCATTCCGCCATCGGCGGTCTTGAGCAGCGGCTCGAGCAATTCGATCGCGCGCACGTCGTCGCCGGGCGCCGCGGCCGGCGCGCCGAGCAGCATTGCATATCGCATGCGGACTGCATCGGTGCGCACTCGCGCAAACAACTTGCGCGCGTTTTCGCTTTCCTTGGCCAGCTCGGCGGCTGGTAATTTGCGCACCTGCTCAAAATAATTCAGCAATGCCTCGCTTTCGCTCGTCGCAGGCCGCGGCGTGACTTTCGCCTCCGCCCCTTGAGGCGGCGCCGGCTCGATTGCAGTTTTCTCCCGTTCGACGACCCGGGCAGTATCGCAGCCCGCGAGCAGCGCGATGACGCCGGCCAGCATATGCATTCTCCGATTCATGCGGCGGCTCCACCTTTGCGTGGCACTCGTATTCGAAAATGAGAACCTGCCTCTCCTTCGTCCGCCACGATCTCAGCGCTGCCGCCGTGCGCCATGACGTGCTCTCTCACAATGGACAGGCCAAGGCCGCTGCCCTTGACCGGTCCCAAGGTTTCGACTCTGCCCTGGTAGAAAGGTTCGAAGACGTGCGGCCGGTCGGCCGGCGCGATACCGGGGCCTTGATCGGTCACATCCAGCACGAGGTCTTCGCCGTCGACGCGCATTTCCATCCGGATGATGCCGCCCGGCGGCGAGAATTTGATTGAATTGGACAGCAGATTGTCGAGAACGACCCTGATTTTCGCCGCGTCGCCCACGATCCGCGTGCCGGCGTCGCGCGTTTCCAGTTTCAGGTTCTTGGCTTGCAGTTGCAGCTTATGGTCGTTCGCAACTTCGGCCATCAACCGTCCCGGATCAAGTTCGGCCAGTTCGAGCGTGCGCAGCGGTATCGCGGTGTAATCCAGCAATTCTTCGATCTGTTTTTGCAGCTTGATACTGTTCTGGCGCAAAATTTCGGCTACTTCGCGCTGCTCGGCCGTCAAGCTGCCCAGCACGTCCTCGGACAATAGCTGAGCGCCCTCGCGCAACGCGGTGAGCGGCGTTTTCAGTTCATGAGAAATTTGCTGAAGAAAGCGGTTTTTCTGCTGCTCGATATTGATCAGTTGCAAGCGCATCCATTCGAGACGGCTGCCCAGGTATTCCAGATCCGCCGGACCGGAGACCGAAACCGGCGTATCGAACTTGCCGCCGCCGAGCTCGCGAATCGCCGCGTCGATCTGGCGGATCGGGCGTGCAATCACCGCAGCAAACCCGAATACGAGAAAAACAACGACGGGGATAAGCGCAAGCGCCTGCCACAGCATGATGCGCCGCGCTTCCAGTGCAGTCCGGCGCATTTCGTCGACCTCAAGATCGATAACGCGCGACGCTTTGGCGACGATCGACTGGGCGTGGGCGGCGAGCTCGCCAAAGCGGCCGACCTGCGCGCGCAGTGCCGCCGGATTGAGCAGTTCCGCATTCGACAATGCATCGTAAATCTGCTGTTCGGTTGTGATAATGGCATCGAGCTCGCCGCGTTGGCCCGCGTCGAATGGCAGCTGCGAAAACTGCGCGGTGGTTTCTTCGAATTGGGTGCGGCTGATTTTATACGCGGCGAGCAGACTGCGATCGTTCAGAATCACGATCTGCCTTGCGCTGCGCTCCATGATCGTCAGCAACTCGCTCAGACGACGGCTGCTTTGCGTTGCCCTGACCGCCTGGTATACGGCGGTCTCGCTGCGGTTCGCCAGTTGGTCAACCGCAATCGCGCTCGTAATCAGCGCCACCACCAGCGGCAGTGCAACAAGGGAAAACGCGACGAGCAGCAGTTTGAGAAACGAACCGGGATACAGCATGCGCGTAGGTTACCTTTACCCCGCAGACGCGCACAACCCACCGCGCGTGGCGGCAGCCGCGCGGCGTTGTATTTATTGCAAACTTTAAACCGGCGCGGTTATAGCGATGCCGCTCTTTACCGATTCAACACCACGGACTTCGCCCGCGACGCGTTCAGCCATTGCGCGACGCTCGACGGTGTCGACCTCGCCGTAGAGCGTGACGACGCCATTCAAGACGCCAACTTCAATCGGGAAGCGTTTCAAGTCAGGCGCTCCCCAAAGCGCGGATTTTACCTTGATGAGCAAGGCGACATCCTGATTGGGCTTTTCAGGGTCGCCGGCAAACCGCGCGTAGCGGTTGCTCCACCCATAAAGCGCAACAGCGGAAAAATTTTCCGCATGCGATGATTTCGCCGCAGCCCGTTCGCCACCGCAGCCGGCTAGGATGCCGGCGGCAAGCAAGGCTATGCAAACGCAGAGTTTCATACCGGGCCTCCGCGGCCGGATTTCGCCGCTCATCACAACAATCCGCCGCCAATGGTCAACGGCTGATTCGCCGGATAGTCGAGCAGCAACTGCGCGGTGTCCCGCGCGGGCTGCGACCCGACGTCGCGCATCACGTCGACGATCTTGAGCGTCTCG
This sequence comes from Betaproteobacteria bacterium, assembly GCA_028292435.1. Lineage (GTDB taxonomy): Bacteria > Pseudomonadota > Gammaproteobacteria > Burkholderiales > SG8-41 > PALSA-1004. The sequence goes on along the minus strand of JAQGMI010000060.1, from coordinate 126,099 downwards.
AGTTCAACGCTGAGCACATCGGCCCCGACGAGCATGCGGTCGTATCCCGCGTCGAGCGGGGTAAGTTCCGCCGTGAGCTCAGCCGGCAAAGCGCTCGTCGGTACGTTAGCGGGTAAACGGCCGCCGACGATCCAACGCCGCCGTAACGGACGGCTGGATTGCAGAAGTTGCGAGCGCCGCCACCGCGCTTCGAAGTAGCTCGAGATCGCGGTACGATCTGCGCGCGTAAGGCGATTACCGTGAGGATTAACGGCGGCTTCGACCGTCTCTCCGGGCGCTGAGCGTAACAGTGCGCATTCGCTCCGCGCACGCCTATTTTGCTGGTCGTTCATGACAGTCCCCTTTCGATTTACTACGGAGTGCTTACAGCATTCAAGCCGCCCGGGCCTGCTATCCTTTCGCCACCGTGCGGTTCTTGTCTTCGAGCGCCTTGATCAAACCGTCAATCCCGGAGCGCGAGACTTCGGACGCGAAATTGCTGCGGTAATTAGTTACCAGACTCAGGTTCTCGACGACCACGTCGGTTACCTTCCAGCCGGCCGCTGACTTCTCGAGCCGGTAATCAACCGGGATCACCTGTTTGTTCGCATCTTTAATGGTTGTTTTGACGGTGACCTCGTTCTGGTCGGCCCCGACTTTGACCGGCTTAACATCGACCGCCTCGCTGCCAGTCGCCGCTGTGCTCAATGCGTTGGTATAAGTGTTAACCAGCAGCGTGCGAAACCCGTTCTCGAGCGCCTGCTGCTGCGCGGGCGTCGCATCCCGCCATGCCCTTCCCACCGCCGACTGCGTCATGCGCTTGAAATCAAAATGCGGCACAACTTTTTGTTCGGCGATCTCGCGCAGCGCACTCTTATCTTTGTTCTGCTTGATGACGGCCAGCACTTCATCGGCGGTCGATTTGACGAGCGCGTCCGGTGCGGTTTCGGCACCAAAGACGGAACCCGCCGCAAGCAACAGGCCTGCTGCCAGTACTTGCAACATGCGTTTTACATACCGGGTGGTTTGCGGTTTGTCGACGCCGAACCGATGAATTGCCGAATGCATAAGCCGATCTCCTCTAAGACACTACTTAAGGGGAACAGGCGCAAGCACCGTGCCAGATGGACTTATCGCTGCAGATTCAATTGCTTGAAGTCAGTAAACCGAGTGGTACATGAGCCCGGTGTGTCGCTTAATCCCGACGATTCGCCGATGCGCAAGCCAAATACGTCGCGCGTCAGCTACTTACCTTGTCGCTGAAACCCGACGGTCGGCATTCATGACGACTGCATAGGGAGGAACGTCGCGGGACGCCCAATGTCCCGGCGCAAAGCGCTAATGAAATATCAGCTTTTCAATGCGCTTCATGGTGTCCGCATACGCATCGAGGCCGGTCGGCTTGGTCACAAACCAATCGGCTTCGGCCTGATAGCTCAGGCGAATATCGCGCTGCGCATGCGACGACGTCAGCACGATGACCGGAATGTCGCGCAGATCGTCGTTGCTTTTTATTTCCAGTAGCACTTCATGACCGTTGACTTTGGGCAGATTCAGATCGACCAGTACGACGTGCGGCCGCGGCGCCGCATCGAACTGCCGCGTCCGGCAAAGGAACGAAATGGCTTCCAAACCGTCGTTCACGACATGCAGACGATGCGGCAGACCGGCGGCATTTAACGCCTCGCGCGTCATGCGCACGTCGGCGGGATCGTCCTCGACCAGCAGGATATCGACCGGTTCGCGCGCGCGCCGGACGTCCGGCAGCGGTTCTTCATCGGGAGATGCGGCATCCTGAGGCCGAGAGTCCTGCTCGGGCACCAGCCTGATCATGACAACCGGGCCGATCTTGGAATCGCCGAGACCGACGCGCAATTTTTCCGCTTCGATGGTGTTCGACATTTCTACCGCCGCGATCGCATAGCTGCGATGGGACGCGGGCAACAAAATCTTGATGTGCTTTACCGTGCCGAAGCGCGCGCAGCGACCGGCTGCTTCGCGACTTAGCTGTGATTCAGACAAGTTTCCGATATCGAGCGCTAACATGGCTATCCCTCCACGTTAAATCACGCATTCCACTGCCGCCATTCAGCCCGCGGCCCCGGTGAACCTTGCAGTAATCAGGCGAAAGACTCGCCTCCAGCAGTCATTTAACTGCATGATACGCCGCCGGTACAGGCCGTAGTGCACGCCGGCGCGGAAAAAAACCGATGAACCCATTGAACTCGCCAATTTTGTTGCTGTCGGCATTTACGGCTCATTGTCGCGGCAGCGTGAAGTAAAACGTCGCCCCGTGGCCTTCCGTCGACTCTACCCAGATGCGGCCCGCATGCCGCTCGACTATCTTTTTACAAATCGCTAGACCCACGCCCGAGCCTGCGAACTTGCTCGCCCCGTGGAGTCGCTGAAACATTTCAAAAATCCGGTTGGCAAAACGCGGATCGAGACCGATGCCGTTGTCGCGCACGGAAAAAACCCAGTCGGCGGCTTCCGTTTCGACGCCGATGTGAACTGTCGGCGCTTCCGCGCTGCGAAACTTGATCGCATTACCGATGAGGTTTTGCAGTAACTGCTCGAGCTGGCCGGGATCGGCGAGCACCGTCGGCAGCGAATCGTGGGTGACGACTGTTTCGCATTCGGCAAGACTTTGCCCGAGATTTGCGAGCACTTGCCCGAGCACCGCCTCACTATCGACCGTCTGGCGCACGACGCGCTCCTGCCCCATACGCGAAAATTCAAGCAGATCGTCGATGAGCCGCCGCATGCGCCCGACACCGTTCACGATAAATCCCATGAATTCGCGCCCGTCCGCATCGAGCTTGTCCGAGTAGCGGCGTTCCAGCAGGTCGGAGAAATTGATGACGGTCCGCAGCGGCTCCTGCAGATCGTGCGAGGCGATGTAGGCAAATTTTTCAAGCTCGGCGTTGATGCGCGAAAGTTCCGCCGTGCGCTCGGCGACGCGCGTCTCGAGATCGTCGTGCGCTTTCTGCAGCGCCTGCTCGGCGCGCTTCAACGGCGTAATGTCGCGCAAAATGGATGCCATGCCGATGATATTGCCGTTGTCGTCCATGACCGCCGAACCGCTCAACGACACATCGATCCTGCGCCCGTCCTTGGCGAGCCGCACGGTCTGGTAGTTTGAAACCTGCAATCCCTGCTTGATCAGTCGCCGATTGTCGCTGATCTCATCCGTGCGTTCCGGCGGCACCAGGGTGAGGTCACGACCGATTACTTCCGCCGCGGTATAGCCGAACAGGCGCTCGGCGCCGACGTTCCACGAGAGCACGCGACCGCTCAAGTCGCGGCTCAGAATTGCATCCTGCGATGATTCCACGATCGCGGCGAGCCGCGCGCGTGTCGCTTCAGCCAGTTTGCGCTCACTGATGTCGCGGATGGCGATCACAACCAGCGTGCCCTCTTCGGTCGCGAGCGGGCTGACGCTGATCTCGATTGGAAACTCGTCGCCTTTACGGTGCAAGCCGTGCAGCTCGAGGCCCGAGCCCATCGGCCGTGCCTGCGTTTCGCGAAAGTAACGCGCGCCGTTCTCATTGTCCGCAGCCCGGTAACGGCGCGACAACAGCATTTCTGCCGGCCGGCTCACCAGTTCATGGCGCGGATAGCCGAACAGCTTTTCAACCTGCGAATTGACGAGAACGACATTGCCGTCCTTGTCGATGATCACCATGGCGTCGGGCGCCGATTCAAGCAGCCGTTTGAATCTGAGCTCGGCTTTTTCGCGCTCGACGATGTCGCGGTTCAGCACGCGGTTGATATGTTCGAGTTCGAGCGTGCGGCTGCGAACCCGGGTTTCCAGTTCGTCGCGCTCCTCGCGCAGCTGAGCCATCGCCCGGCTGCGCTCGCCGATGACGGCGCTCAGGACCAGGCCGATACCTTGCAGGACGATCGTGTACGTCAACAGCAGAAGCAGCGACGCATTCATCTCGGCCATCGCAAACGGCCCGCTGCCGGCGAGCGTATGCCAGAGCGCGACACCATACAGAGCTGCAACCGCCGTCGTTGTCTCGCGCTGGCCGAAGCGAAACGCGCCCCACAACACGAACGGCACCATCAGATACGAGCGCGGGATGGGCTGGGAGTAGCGCGCGCCGCCGCTGAACGCAAGATAGGCCGCGAACAGGACCAGCACCGCGAACAAGACGAGCTCCACTTTCGCGGGCGGCGACCAGGCGGGCGAGCCGGTGCTGCTCCAGCTCAAAATCAGCGGCACGAAAATAATGATGCCCGCGACGTCGCCAAGCCACCATGTCCACGCATTGACGAACGTGGCCTCGAGCCCGAGATTATTGCCCGCTGTGATCGGCACCACGCCGAAGCCGGCCGCAATCAGCGCGCTCAAAGCCGCCGCCATCATGAACACGATGACGTCTTCGCCATGCTCGAAGCGGAAAGGTACGCCCATGAATCGCCGGATCATCGTTGCCGCGGCAAGCGCTTCGAGCGTATTACCGCTACCGACCGCAACCGCCGCCACGAATGACGAACCGACCGTGAAATTAACCGCTGCTGCGCCGAGCCAGACGCCGGGCCAGATGCGATTACCGAACAGCAGCGCCGCGGCGACCGCCAGCCCGGACGGCGGCCATACGGCAGTTGCATAACCGGGCGCTACGGCAAATGCCAATGAAAGCTTCGCGAGCGCGAAATACACTAACGCAAGCACAATCGAAAGCAAGCCGACCGGCATGCGTTCTACCGCGATGAGCGTCCCGCGCATGCGGGTCTCATTGCCGCCGCTGTGGCCGGCGCTGAGGAGATGGGGGGTGGTCGTTTGCGTTTTCATCGCACTGCGATTGCCTTCCAGGCAAACGCGAATCATGACGTCACGCTACACAAACCCCGGACCTGCGTCTCGGAATTTTTGCCCTATGCGGCGGAAATCGGGGCTGCGTGTAAGTATTACACGCCCGGTCAGAAGCGATTTAGACCAAGTCGCCGTGCATAACGGCGCGCGGCACGAGCGAATTTCCGCCGAAGACCTGCAACGAAGGATCGGCGCTCGCTGCGCAGATTTTCTGTAACGCAAGAAACGCGCGGCCCGCCGCCGTATCGCGCCAGAACCAACGCAATACCGCTTCTGCGTTCGGATTGCCGGGTTGCGCCGCCGCGGCCTCGTAGTAATAGGCACGAATATCGTCGCAGACGATCTTCAGGCTTTCGCCCGCGTTCATCTGCGGCAAAACCGGTGCGGACGAGGCCTGAAGATACGACCCGATGAAGCGCGCGGCGTCTTCCATCGACATGCCGCTCAAGCCGGTGGTCGTGCGGGCGCGCCGCCTGGCGGCGAGATCGTGCCACGGCGCAAGCGCTTCAATTTCGCGCGCCAGTGCGGCCACAAGGTCGCTGCTGTCAATTGCGCGCTCAAAGCTCACGGGGCAAGCGATGCCTTCGGCTTCCTCGGGCGCAGTGTGAGGCGCTTCTTCCGCAAAATCGTCCAGCACCGGTCCGGTGTCAGATTCGAGCAGTTTCAATGCGGTGATCAGCACGCGATGCTGAAACGCAGCGTCGCCCGGCACGCCGAACGGACGCCCGAGTATGAAGGGCACCCACAAGGCGCGCGGCGGCTGCATCGCTGCCGTATGTTCGCGCACGAGCGAAATCTGGGTTGTCGCGACACCCGCCGCTTCGAGGTAATGACCGAGTGCGCCCACGGCGCACGTGCAGTTCGGTCAGACCGGACACAGCAGCACCGCATCGACGCGGTCCTGCTTCAATAATCCCGCGAGTTCGCGCGCCTTCGGTTCGAGCTTGCGGATCGGCGCCGCGCCCATGAACGAATAATGATAGTCGGCAACCGATCCAATCACGCCATCGCGCGCCAGTTCATTCAACCGGTCAAGCGGGAACGCCACGTTGTGGTCTTCCTGAAATCCAGTGCGGTCGTAATTGACCGACTGATGACTCATCACGAGATCCGACGCCGGGGTATCGCCTGGAATGATGCGGTAGTCGGTCGCGGTCGCGCTTGGTCCGAATGGTCGCTCACCGCGCGCATGCAGGCCGGCCGTCGATACGATTGCAATCCGGCAGCGGGCCAGCGGCGGCGGCTTGACCCACGGTCGCCCGCTGAACGACTCGAGGCCTTTCAGCTTGTCGAGCATGTGCTCGCGTTCCCAATCGGGCAGATCAGCCAGTCTCACCATGCTTATTCGTTCCGTGCCCTAGCTGCCAAGCGCGTCGATTTTGAGTTCCGCCGCGAGTTGCTCGAGATTTTTAACGAGCGGCGCAGGCAGCGGAATCCCGAGGCGCATGCGTTCTTCACGTTTGGCATGACTTTGCTCGCCGGGCAGCCGGATTGCATCGACACCGGGCAAACGCTTTGAATTGCGTATGTCGCGCACGAGCTGGTCGACACTGGCTTTGAACTCGGTCAGTTCGCGAAACATCGCGACGTTGATTGCGACAATCACATGACCGGTATTGGTCGGCGTCGTGTCGTCGTTGTTGAAGTCGACGACATCGCGACCCATCGCGGCGCCGTTGAGCGTGCCGGCGAGCAGTCCAAACACCAGCGCTAATCCGTAACCCTTGTAACCGCCGATGGGCAACAGCAAGCCTTCGCCGGCGCGTTTGGGATCGGTCAGCGCCTTGCCCATGCGATCGATCATCCAACCTTCGGGCATCGTCTCGCCGCGCTGCGCCGCGGTTTTAACTTTGCCGTACGCAGCGACCGTGGTCGCCATATCGAGCACGATCGGCGGCTCGGCACCCGCCGGCACGCCCACTGCAATCGGATTGGTCGACAGCAGCATGTCGAGACCGCCCCACGCCGCCAGATGGTTTGCATTGCCAACCGCGAGATACAAACCAATCATGTCGTGTTCGATCGGCATGCTCGCATATAGAGATGCCGGTCCTGCGTGGTTGCTCGCCTTGACGCCAACCCATGCAACGCCGGCCTTTTTTGCTTTTTCGATCGCGCGCTCGGTGGCGAAACGCATCACGAGATGGCCCATGCCATTGTCGCCGTCGATCAGCGCCATGCCGGGCGCCTCGCGTTCGATGCGAATCTCCGGTTTGATGTTCACGGCGCCGCCCTTGATGCGGCGTATGTACTGCGGCAGCCGGAACACGCCGTGCCCTTCGGCGCCATTCACATCGGCGCGCGTCATGAGTTCAGCGATGCTGGCAGCTTCGGCTTCTGAAATACCGATGGCGACAAACGCGCGCTGGATAAACGCCTGCAATTCGGCGGCGGAGCTCGTACGGGACGATGGATTCATGGCACGGATTTTATCCGTTCTGCGCGCGCCGGTGCGCGACAGGATTACGGCGCGCGGGTTTTAGCGGCCGGTCATCACGATATTCGAATCGACCAGCCGGGGACTTGGATCCTTGATGACCGCCGACAAAAATCCCGGCGGATAGACATCCCATTTCGGCTGCCCGTTGTCGTCGAACTGTTCGGTGTGAATCGCAATCGAAGCGACACCCGTAAACTGCCGGTTCGCGGCAACCGGTCCGATCGCGATGCCGGAGTTCCGAAAGAAATCAGTCGCGGCCTGGAGCGTCAAGGCCGCGATGCCGTTATCGTAGCCGCCGCCGACGTCGCAATGATTGCCGATCATCGGCACCGTCGTCACCCCGGCCTGCCTCGAGTAATCGACGGCCTTGAACAGCTGACGGTAATCGTCCTGCGCGCGGACATTGACGACATTGCTGACGTTGGGCGCGAAAGCGATGTTGGCGGTCACGCCCGTCGCCACCGGATCGAAAATTACGCCCGCAGCAACCTTGACTTGACCCGGTGCGATCAAAACCTTGTTTTGCGTCGCCGGATCTGTCAAACCTTTCTGGTTCAGCAACTGCGTGAAAATCGCCGCGGATGCGATGCCGCGGCTGAACGAAGTCAACGCGACGTTCACGGCACCACCCGGATGCGACTCGAGCCATGCGGACGCGCTTCGCGCAAAGTCGTCGTAAGCGTTCTCCGCCGTCTTGATGACCTGCTTCGTCACCTGCGAATTGAGCCAGTCGGATTTTGACAACGTGCCTTTAGTGCCGGGACCCGGGTAGTAATTGGCGTCAAGATCGGGATTGTTTTGCTGCGCTGCCTGCGCCTGAAGAAACAGTTGGGCCACATTCGTGTTTTGTCCGTGGCCATCGGTCGTCAGATCGTTGTTGGTGCCGTCGAACGCGGCAAAAAAGACGAACTGATTATTCGTTGCGACTGCGCCGGCGCGGGCAGCCGACACAATGGCTTGGACTTGCTTGCGCGCCGTTTCAAGGACGCTTTGCTGAAGCGTTGGACCGAGATCTACTAAGCGTGTCATGGCCGTCTCCTTCTTCAATCGTTTTACTGCTTCATCGCGTCGGGATAGATCCGTGTGGTTTCCAGGTCGCGATACATGCGGGGGCCGGTGGACTGCGCATCCGGCGGCCGCGGCTTGGGCGCTATCAAATACACGGAAAGCTGCGGGCCTTTGACCGTGAAATGGATTCGATAGTCGTGCATATTCGCCGGCAGTCGCTGGCGCAGATCAACTGTGTCTTCGTAGACTTGTCCGCTGACTTTGTTGCGCCACTTGACGTACAGAAACTCGCCGCGCCGCATCGGCCCGCGCACATTGCTTTGATAGACCGGCTTGCCCGCCGCCGCGGACGCTTCGGGCGCGCGGACCGGCAGCTTCGAATCGCCGTAGCGGTAGTCGAGCACTTCGCCGTCCTGATCGTCATAGCGCGTATCGAAACTGAATGCATGGTCGACTACCTGGGCGTTGCTCGCGCAGGCAGCAAGCGCGAGCAAGGCGACAGCGAAAATCGTTCCGACAACATTGCGTGCGGTCTTCACGCTGGCAGCGCGGTCAGTGGCCGTGTTCTTCGAGTTCGACCAGAGCGCCCAGAAAATCGCGCGGATGAACGAACGCGATTTTTTCACCGTCGACGTTTTTCTGGTTGCCATCGCCGAGCAGCCGCGTGCCCTGACGCTCGATCTCGCCCTTGGTCGATACCATGTCGTCCACCTCAAGGCTGAAGTGGTGAATGCCGCCGTGCGGATTGCGCTGCAAAAATTTGGCGACCGGCGATTCGTCACCCGACGGTTCCATGAGTTCTATTCTGGCGTTCGAGAGCTGGACATAAGCCATGCGCACGCCCTGCTCTTCGTTGACCTTGATCGCGCCGATCTTGAGCCGGTATTTCGCTTCAAGCTCACGCGCCGCCGCTTCCAGGTTTGGTACGACGATAGATACATGACTCAATCCGGTGATCATGGCACCTCCAAACGAGCGGTAAAAACGATTAAATCACTTTATCGCGACGCAAAACAGCGATTTGCTCCGCCGTCATGCCGAGTTCATCGCGGAGAACCTCATCGGCGTGCTGGCCAAGCGTCGGCGGCGCGCGGCGCACCGAAGTCGGCGTTGCGCTCAGTTTGAACGGCGTGCCGAGCATTTTTAACGCGCCGATGGTCGGATGTTCGGCGGTTTCAATCATGTGACGCGCCGCGGTTTGCGGATCGTCGAGCGCCTGTTGCACGGAATTGATGCGGCCGCAGGGCACGCCCGCTTTCTGCAGCTTGACGATCCACGCGTCGACCGCGTCGGTCTTTAATACTTCAGCGATCATCCCATCGACAAGTTCACGATGCGCGACGCGGTCGCGGTTCTGAATGAACCGTTGGTCCTGCGCCCATTCCGGATGACCGAGCGCCGCCGAGCACTTCGCGAACTGCGCATCGTTGCCGACCGCGAGCGCCAGCATGCCGTCTTTGGCCGCGAACGTCGTATACGGCACGATGCTCGGATGGCCGTTGCCGAAACGGCCGGCGTCCTTTCCCGCGATCAGGTAGTTCGATGCCACGTTGACGAGCATCGCGAGCGACGATTCGTACAACGAAACTTCGACTTTCTGCCCACGGCCGGTGGCGTGGCGGGCGTTGAGCGCGGCAAGTATCGCGTTAGACGCCAGCATGCCCGTGCATACGTCGACGAGCGCGACGCCGTGCTTGGTCGGCGTGCCGCCGACCGGGCCGGTGATGCTCATCAAGCCGGATTCGGCCTGCAGAATAAAATCGTAACCGGGCTGCGCGGCTTTCGGCCCCGTCGATCCATAGCCCGTGATCGAGCAGCGCACGAGGCGCGGCGCGTGCTCGTCAAACCACGCGTCGCTGAATCCCCACTTGGCGAGTGTGCCGAGCTTGAAGTTGTCGATCAGCACATCGCTTTTTTTAATTAACGCCGCGAGCACGGACTGGCCTTCTTTCACCGCCATGTTGAGTGCGAGCGAGCGCTTGTTGCGATTCAAGCCCAGAAAATATGCGGCCTCACCTTCGATGAACGGCGGACCCCAGGTTCGGGTGTCGTCGCCGTTCGGCGGTTCGACCTTGATCACATCGGCGCCGAGATCGCCCAACATCATGCCGCACAGGGGACCGGCGAGGATGCGCGTGAGATCCAGCACGCGCACGCCGTCGAGCGCGCCGGGTTTGTTTGATTGGCCTGAATTCATTGAAGACCCGTGCTAACCGCGTTTATCGGCGGTTGTTGCATTTCACTTTTTGTTCTTGCGCATGTACGGCGGCTCGTTCAGATTCTTCGCATAGCCGTCCAGATAGCGCGTCATCTCGCGTTTGTCGCGCTGGCGGAACTGATTGAAATTCGGTTTCCGCCCGGCGAGGAATGCATCCATGCCCTCGTTTGCTTCGGGTGAGCCCCAAACGTGCGCGAGCAACTCCATGCCCTGCTGCCACGACGCATACAGCGCATCGGACGCCGAGTTGAGTGAGCGCTTGGTCATGCGGATCGTCAGCGCGCTGTGGCCTTTCATGGTTTCGCACCACTTGAGCGTTTCTTTCACCAGATCTTTCTGCGGCACGCATTTGTTGATGAGGCCGACTTCGACCGCTTCCTTCGCCGTAAAGCGGCGCGCGCAGAAAATCATTTCGCGAGCCAGGCGCTCGCCGAGAATCAGCGGCAGGTATTGAGTCGCGCCCACGGTCGGGCACGCGCCAACCTTGGCCCCGGTTTGACCGAGCACGGCGTTTTCGGATGCGATCACGACGTCGCACCACAGCGCGAGCTCATGCCCGCCGCCCATGCACCAGCCGTTGACCATCGCGATAACGGGAATCGGCAGGCCGCGGATGGTCATCGCGAGTCCGAGCATGCGGTCGTTCCACATATAGGCGTTGGTAAAATTCAGGCGCTTCATCGCGAAGAAATCGCCGCCCGCCGAAAACGATTTATTGCCGGCGCCGGTCACGACTGCACAGACGATGGTCGGATCTTCGCGCGTCGACTTCAACGCATCGATCATTTCGTCCAGCGTCTGCTCGCGGAATGAATTCAATACACGCGGCCGGTTGATCGTTATCCACGCGACCTGACCTTTGACTTCGTACAAGATATCGGAATACTTTTTTGCCTTCGCGGCCTTGCTGCGCCTGACTGCCATAGCTCTCTTCTCCGGTCGGTAATTTTTATACTGCGGCGGGAATTTCAGCGCGAATTTTACCAGAGCAACGACGTCACCGCGTTGCGTGGATTGTTGACAGTGCCGATGCGACTCACTATCTTCACGGGTCGCGCGCGAAGCCGCTTCAAAAACACTTTCGCGCGCTGGAGGAGTTCATGATCTACCCCATCCGCTTATGCACGCTGCTCGTCATCGGCGCCTGTGCGCTGAACGCGAACGCGCAGACGTATCCAACCAAACCGGTGCGTATCATTGTTCCGTTCGCACCCGGCGGCCCAACCGATCTTCAGGCGCGCTGGGCGGGACAACAATTGAATATCGTATTGGGGCAGGCGTTCATCATCGACAATCGCGGCGGCGCAGCCGGCGTGCCGGGCACCGAGATGGTCGTGAAAGCTGCGCCCGATGGCTACACGCTGCTCGCGGGCAATCCCGGCCCGTTGACGATCGCGCCGTCGGTGCGCGCGCAAATGCCGTATGACACGTTGCGCGATCTGGCGCCGATCATGTTGATCGCGCGCAGCGCGAGTTGTCTGGCGATTCATCCGAGCCTGCCAGTCAAGGGCGTCAAGGATTTCATCGCGTTCGGGAAAGCGCGTCCCGGCAAACTCAATTACGGCTCGCCCGGCGTCGGCACCGTCGGCCATCTCGCGACTGAACTCTTCGCGACCCAGGCCGGCGTGAAACTGAATCACGTTCCTTACAAGGGCGCGGCGCTCTATACCATCGACCTCATTGCCGGCCATATCGAACTCGCGGTCGTGCAGTTCGCCGGCTGCGCGCCACTCTTGCAACAGGGCAAACTGCGCGCGATCGGCGCGACGTCGCAGAAGCGCACACCGCTGCTGCCGAATCTGCCGACGATTGCCGAGCAAGGCATGCCGGGATTCGAGAGTTATAACTGGAATGGCATGCTGGCGCCCGCCGCGATGCCGAAAGCCATCGTGACGCGGATACACGAGATTCTCGCCAAGGCGCTCGCAACGCCGGAAAGCCAGCAGCTCTTCATCGGGCAGGGCCACGAACCCGGCGGCGACACGCCCGAAGAGTATGCGGCTTTCATCCGCGCGGAGACCGAAAAATGGTCGCGTGTGGCGAAAGCGGCGAATATCCGCGAATAAGTCAGTCTTGTGTTTAGTCTCAATCCTCCTTCCCCGATCCTAAATCTGAAAGAACATCATGGCTGAAAAAAAAGATCCCCCGTACTTCATGTACTTCCCCGGCAACTATCGCTGGTCGGCCGGCTTCATCAACATGCTGAGCTCGGCGCCGTACGGCGGCTCGGAGATCGGCGAACTGCACAAAATCGGCACGATGCTGAAAGGCAAGGCGGCGGAAGACGATGAAGCGTGGTTTGACGCTTGCGTGAAAGTCGCTGACGGCGTGCGCGAGCATGCGCGCAAATTCGATGCCGGCAAACATCGCTTCTCGGCGGCGCACGCATACTTGCGGGCGTGCAACTACTACCAGATGGCCGAACGCTTCCGCACGCCAAAAGACAAGCGCGCGCTCGATGCATTTCGCGCCGGCGTCGAATGCTTTCACCGTCACGTCGAACTGACCGACGTCAAAATCGAAATCGTCGAAGTGCCGTTTAAGGACGGCAGCCTGCCCGGCTATTTCGTGCACGCGCAGAATTCGACCGCCGGCAAAAATCCGTGCGTGGTTTTTTTCGACGGTCTGGATGTGACCAAAGAAATTCAGTACATGCGCGGCGTGCCCGACTTAATCAAGCGCGGCATTTCCGTGCTCGTGATGGACGGCCCGGGCACCGGTGAAGCGATCCGCTTCCGCGGCCATTACCTGCGCTACGACTATGAAGTCGCCGGCAGCGCCTGCCTTGACTGGCTCGAGAAGCGCAATGATGTCGATGCGAAAAAAGTCGGCATCGTCGCCATAAGCCTCGGCGGTTACTATTCACCGCGCTGCGCCGCGATGGATCCACGCTACGCCGCCTGCATCGCGTGGGGCGCGCAGTGGGATTACCACGCGACCTGGAAAAAACGCATTGACGCGCAGTTCAAGACGTCGTTGTCGGTGCCCGGCCATCACATCACGTGGATCCTCGGCGTCGATACGCTCGATCAGGCATTAAAAACGCTGGAGCCGTTCAAGCTCGACGGCGTAATGCAAAAAATGCACTGCCCGTTCCTACTCGTGCACGGCGCCGAGGACGAACAGATCCCGCTCGCCGATGCGCAGAAGCAGTTCGATGCGTGCGGCTCCAAGGACAAGACTTTCCGCATCTACACCGCGGAAGAAGGCGGCTCGCAACACTGCCAGCGCGATTACCTGACGCTCGTGGTTGCCGACATGTGGAACTGGTTCGAGGACAAGTTGGTTCGCGCTTAAAGATTATCGGCAAGCCAGTCGGCGACGTAATTTGAACCGAGCACGCGGTTGTCACCCTGCACGTGCTCGCTGCCGCCTTCGTCCGCCGTAAAGATCTTGATCGTCTTGTTTTTTGATCCGACCGCGTCGTAGAGCAGGCGCGCATAATCGGCCGGTACGATCGTGTCGTGCTCGCCGTGCGTAACCAGGAACGGACAGGCAATTTTTTCGGCGACACCCGCAAGCGAGTACTGCTTGAGCTTCGCCATCGCGGTATCCATGTCGGGCACTCCGAGCACCCACATCAGGTGAAAGTACGGCGCGGATACTTTGGTGCCGCCCGATTCGATTTCCTTGCGGCGGCGTATCCATGATGCGTGATAGTCGAAGTGTCCGCCCCACGCGACACACGCCGCGTAACGCTTTTCCATCGCCGCCACGCGCGGCGCGTAGTAGCCGCCCATGCTGATGCCCATGATCGCGACGCGCTTCGGATCAACGTCCGGGCGTTTGGTCACGCATTCGTAGGCAGCGGTCCCCGCGACTTCGTAATCGTAACGGCTTGGAATATTGTTAAGTCGCAGCGCCTCGCCCTGTCCTGGCCCGTCGACCGCCAGCAGATTGATGCCGCGCGCCGCAAGTTCAACGCCGCCATAGAGCACGCCAACCTCCTTGGTGCCGTCGAGGCCGTTGAAAAACACGACCGTCGGCGCTTTGCCTTTCGTCCCCGGCGCTTTCATGAACCAGGCGGGCAGCATCTTGCCTTCGTATGACACCTCAACGCGCTCGATGTTCGGATAGCGGCGCTTGATGCCTTCGGCGAAACACACGAGGCTCTTTTTATAGACCGCGATTTTCTTGTCGCCCAGATGCAGGAAGCGCTCGCCGTAGCCGTAGTACGTCCATGCATGCAGGAAATAGGTGCCGGCCGTCAGCTCATGGCCCGCAGCGGCCGCTTCCTTCGCGCGCGACTCCATCTTTTCCGCCATATTCGACCACTCGTCGCACCACACTTCGTTGTCGCCCTCGCGGCCTTTGAGCCGCTGACCGACCTGATCGATTTCGCCCATGGCGGCGGCGCCATAGGGAATCATCTCGATGGCGGACATGAAGCCTTGCGACCACATGAAACTGTTGGGGAAATACTGGAACCAGTGTTCGTACTGTTGTGTCGTCACTTTAATCAAGCCTTGCTAATGAGTTGGTCGATGTTAATCCTGCCGCGCTGTCGTTGCTGTCGCGTACGCGTTTACGTCACTCGGCTTTGATGCCCGCATCCTTGATGAGCCTGCCATACCGCTCGTAATCACCACGCAAGCGCGCCGCCGCCTGCTCGAGTGTCGTCATATAAATTTCCATGCCCTGGCGCGCCCACAACTCTTTCATTTCCGGCGTCGCGAGCGCTTTAAGAATTGCACCGTTCAGTTTTGCGAGGTTCTCGCGCGGCGTAGCGGCGGGCGCAAGAATCACGTGACCGCCGCTCATTTCATAACCGCGCAATCCGGATTCGGCGACGGTCGGCACATTTGGCAAGAGCGGATCGCGGCGATCGCCGGTGACCGCAAGCGCGCGCAGGCGGCCCGCCTCAATCTGCTGGCGCACGACCGCGAGCGAATAGAACATGAGATCGAGCCGCCCGCCCATCATGTCCGTGACCGCCGGCGGGCCGCCTTTGTAAGGCACGTGAATGATGTCGATCTTTGCCATCAGCCGGAACAGTTCGCCCGCCAGATGAAACGCGCTGCCGACACCCGACGAGCCGTACGTGAGTACGCCCGGTTTCGCTTTCGCGAGTGCAATCAGCTCCGCCACGTTTTTCGCGGGCACTGACGGGTGGGTGATGAGCACGTACGAAAACCAGTTGATCTGCGCGACGCTGACAAAATCGCGCAGCGGATCGAACGGCACTCGGCTCAGATGCGGCGTGCTCGTAATGGCGGAACTCGGTGTGCCGAGCAGCGTATAGCCGTCGGCCGCCGACTTGGCGACCAGTTCGGAAGCGATGACCCCAGTCGCACCGGCGCGGTTATCGACGATGAATTGCTGGCCGAAGGATTCGGTGAGTCGTTGCGCGAGCGGCCGTATCAACACATCAACCGTGCTGCCGGCCGGGAAACCCATGAGGATGCGCACGGGCTTCGCAGGGTAAGTCTGTGCGTTCACGCCCACACACAGCATACAACCGGCGATGAACGGCGCTGAAAGCGGATACTTCATGTTGAATTCTTATTGCGTGGGAATCGATACATCGAAGCGAAGCAGTACGCGTACGATGATCGCACAAGCACGAATGCGCAGCAACGCAGCTGCCCGGCCGGTAACGCGCACTAAGCTCGCTGGCGCACAGACGAGTCCCGAACAGGCGTTCAGACTAGGGTTTTGGTCAACTAAGAAAGCTACTCATGTCGCAATCCTTAAGCATGCAATCGAAATCGATACACCCGCTGACCTGGATTACCGGCATCGCCGTTATCCTCTTCAGCGTCGCAGGCATCGCAGCGATCATGGGCTGGATCCCGACGTCCATGGGCAAGACAGCTGATATTGCAGCAGTCGAGCAGGCGTCAACCAATACTTCCACGCAGCACGCAGCAAAACCTGCGGTCGCAAAAACGCACACGGCGCCGACTCAAGTCGCTGCCAATGTACCGGCCAAAGCTCGTTGCTACGAGTGCGGCGTCGTCGAAAACGTGCAGGAAAGCGCGCATAAGGGCGAAGGCAGCGGAATGGGCGCGGTCGGCGGTGCGGTTGTCGGCGGTCTCCTGGGCCACCAGATTGGAAACGGCAATGGCAATACGGCGGCGACCGTTATCGGTGCAGTCGGCGGCGGTCTCGCCGGCAACGAAGTCGAAAAACGGGTGAAGTCGACCAAGAATTACGCGACGACCGTGCGGCTGGACGATGGCTCAAGCCGCGTGTTCAATACGGCTGCTGCACCCGGATGGCACTCCGGCGACAAAGTGAAAGTCGTCAATGATGTGCTGCAATCGAATATCTGATGAGTTGAATTGCGAAGCCGCGAAGCTGTCGTTCAGCTCAGCGGCTTCGTGACTTCGCGCGCCGATACGTCGAAAGCCAATCGGCGTTATGCGCGAAGTCGGCGGCGTCAAGCCGGTCAAAGATGACATGCGGACGAGAATACGGTTGCCCCGTATCTAAAAGGGAAACATGAAAACGCTGTATTCAAAAGTATCGCCGCTTTTCTCGCGATTACCGGTGGCAATGATCAACAACGCATCGGCTGACCATCCATCGTCCGAGACTATCCATGAGCGCAACCGCGGAAGTTAGCGTTGTCGCAGCCGCGTTGGACAGCGATACGTCCGCGCTACCCATTGAAACGATTGCAAGGATTTCGCGCAGATCCGGCCTGCTCGTCGCGGTCGGCATACTGACCACGATTGCGCTCGTCGCCGCCTTGTATCTGGCGCGTGCTTTTTTCGTGCCCCTGCTGATCGGCATACTCGCGAGTTACGCGTTGAGTCCTTTGGTCGATTGGTTGAAGTCGCACCGCGTGCCGGGGCCGCTTGCTGCGGCCGTCGTGTTGGCAGCGCTGGTCGGCGGGCTGTCCTGGGTCGCGGTGACGCTGAACGACGAGGCGGTCGCAATGATCGAGAAACTCCCCGACGCAGCCCACAAGTTGCGCGAAAGCCTCAGCGTTGCGCGCGCAGGCGGCCCGACCGCCTTACAGAAACTGCAGGAAGCCGCCAACGAGATTCAGGGCGCCGCCACCGACGCCGCTGCTAAAGCGGGAACCCACGTGATCGCGGCCAAGCCCGCAGAACCCTCGCTTTGGCTGCGCGATTACGCGCTTGCGCAATCCGCGCTGCTCATTGCGGTCGCCGCGCAAACGCCGATCGTATTGCTGCTCACCTATTTCCTGCTCGCGTCGGGCTCGCATTTTCGACGCAAGCTCGTGCAGTTGGTGGGCCCCTCGCTCACCCGCAAGAAAGATGCGGTGCGCATACTCGAAGAGATCGACGTTCAAATCCAGCGTTATCTGCTGGCCATGCTAATTTCTAACGCGTTGCTCGGTGTATGCAGCTGGCTCGCGTTTTCGGCGCTGGGCCTGGAGCAGGCGGGCGTCTGGGGTGCGGCCGCCGGCGTGCTGCACTTTATTCCTTACCTGGGATCTATATTGGTGGCGATCGGCAGCGGCGTCGCTGCCTTCCTGCAATTCGGTTCGCTCGTCGATGCATTGATGATTGCCGGAGCATCGCTCGCCGTGGCGGCCGCCGTCGGCTTCGTGTTCATGACGTGGCTGCAAAGCCGTTTTGCGCGCGCCAATGTTGCTGTCCTGTTTATTGCGTTGCTTTTTTTCGGCTGGTTATGGGGCGTCGCCGGACTTCTCCTCGGCGCGCCGCTGTTAGCCATTATTAAAGTCATCTGCGACCGGGTCGATACACTCAACCCCGTCGGGGAATTGCTTGGGCGCTGAAGCAGAGTGGCCCGGCAGGCGCTTAGTCGAATCTGCGCCGGGATTTAGATAAACGCGCCGCGTCGCAACCATTTTACGAATGACGTCTGCTCCGTCACCGCTCCTCCGGTGCGCCTCGAGAGCGCCGTTTGACTATAATCGCTGGCATTCCTCAGGGTCTCTCCATGTCAGCAGCAAAACCGCTACGCGCGCGGCAGCGACGGCGGCAAGAATGGTGGCGCCGGCAGGTTGAGCCTTAAATCCGGCAAGACGTTGCGCGGCTTTGGCCGCCAGGTGATCCCAGGCGGCGATCGCGTCGTGGTCGAGACGCCGGGCGGCGGTGGCATCGGCGAGCCGAAAAAACGTCCGCGCGACAAAATTGCGCGCGACGTGAATTACGGGTTGGTCTCGATTGAAGAAGCGCAGAACATTTACGGTTACACTGAAATCAAGAAATCGTAAGAACAAGGTGCACGCCATGCGGCATGTACCCATAACAATCTGCAAGTCCGAGGAGATGGAAGGAGTGAATTGACGCCGCGCCCCGCGAATCACCTGCTGCTCGCACTGGGCGCGATGTTCATGCAGCAGACATTCATCTCGCTCGGCAAGTCGCTGCCGGCTGTCATCGCGCCGGCCATCATCGCGGATCTCAATCTCGTACCCGCGTGGATCGGCATTTATTTCGGCATCACTGCTGTGGCCGCGCTGTTCTCGCAATTGGGCTGCGGCAGCTTCATCGTTCGGTACGGCGCGCTGCGCATGAGCCAGGTTGCGCTCGTTCTGCTCGCAGTCGGCGTCGCGTTGCTGACGTTCGGCAATCCGATCATTCTCATCCTGTCTGCGATTGTTGCCGGCGGCGGCGCGGCGGTATCGACCCCGACAAGCTCGCATCTGCTGAGCCGATGCTCGCCGCCGCAATACCTGCCGCTCGTATTCTCGATCAAGCAGACCGCCGTGCCGGCCGGCCTGTTGATCGCTGGCATCTTTGCGCCGCAATTCACCGAATGGGCCGGCTGGCGCACGACGATGCTGATATGCGCCGGGAGTTGCGTGGCCTTCGCGATCATGCTCGAGCCGTTGCGCAAAACCTTTGATGACGACCGCGTGCCGACGCGCACCTTCAAGCTATCGGATTTTAAATCGACGCTGAACGTGGTCATGGCAACACCCCGCCTGCGCGCGCTGTCGCTCGCCTGCCTTGCATTTAATGGCGCGCAGACTGTAATCACCGCGTACTTCGTTGTTTACCTGACAACGATCGGCTACACGCCGGTCGCCGCCGGCTTCATGTTTTCGATTGCCGTCGCCGTTGCGATTCCGGGCCGCATACTCTGGGGCTGGATCAGCAGCCGCCACGTATCGCCGCGTGTCGTGATGGCCGGCCTCTCGCTCGGCATGGCGGGCAGCGCCGTGCTGCTCGCGCTTTGCGATGCGGGCTGGCCGGCATTGATCGTCGGCATGGTGTCCTGTTTAATCAGCGTCACCGCATTGTCGTGGCACGGCGTGTTGCTCGCGGAAGCCGCCAACGCTTCGCCCGACGACATGCGCGGCGGCGTCACCGGCGGCGTGCTGGCTTTCGGCCAGATCGGCGCGCTCGCGCTGCCGATAATGTATTCAGGCTTGCTCGAGACCACCGGCAGTTACGGCATCGGCTTCATCGTATGCGGCATTCCCGCATTGTTCGTCGGTATCCAACTGTTGCGTCAGCGCTGAAAACGGCGGCGCGGGCTTAACATACAAAAAAAGGAGGTGTGTAATGCCGGCGTTCGCAGCAGTTCTATTCGTGCTTGGAATATCCATGCTTGGGCTTGGCGAGCATGCCGTCGCGGCTGAACCGCTGCAACCGTCCGTCGCCGCCGCGAAAACCTATGCCATGATTCCCGCCAACAAGGACGACGACCTCAAGTTTTATGCGGTTGACGGGCGTATCGCCAAAGGCGCTGACGCGTTAAGCCGCATGCGGCAGGATGCCGGCCTCGTTCTGTGGGTCGCCGGCAACCAGTTTTTCGCAATGGACGCGGTCATAGGCGCATTCCAGGCGCAAAACCCCGGTCTTGCAGTCGGCTTGATCACATTGCCGCCGGGCTTGTTGCTCGACGCCATCTTGAAGGGCGGCTGGCGCTATCAGGGCAGCGACTATCCCGGCCAGCCCGACATCTACGCTTCCGTCAGCCTCGAGCATCTGCAAAAGCTGAAGCGCGCCAGCGTGATGGACGACTATCACATTTACATGCACAACGAAATGGTGCTGATGGTTGCCAAGGGCAACCCTAAATCCGTTCGCGGCATCGCTGATCTCGCGCGCGGCGATCTGCGTACCTCCATGCCAAACCCGGTGAACGAAGGGATCATGCAGTTTTATGCGCGCAAGGTGCTGGAGCGCCATCAACTATGGGCGACGATTTCCGCGGGCCAGGAGTGCTACGCCTGCCAGACGACGCCGAACAACTGGTTTACGCAAGTTCACCATCGCGAGACGCCCGAACGGATTCGCGACGGCAAATCAGACACGGGCATCGTCTGGGTGACTGAAGCGATCGAAGCCGAGCGTGCCGGGATGCCGGTCGAGAGCGTGAAGCTGCCGCCGCAGGATAGCCTACGAGACGAGGTGTCCTATGCGATCGGGGTACTGAATAACAGCCGGCGGCCGGCGGCCGCGCAGAAATACTTTGACTTTCTTAAGACACCGGCAGGCAAAAACGCGTACTCGTCGTTTGGATTCGTGTACGCAACCGAAGCAGAGCTAACAAGGAAGCCGATTCCCTGACGCGAAACCGCGGCGGCGGCTTGTCGTCGTTTACGTGTGATAAATCGGCGATTGCATGGAATGCCTGATCAATGGAAAGTAAGCCCAACGCGCCTCATTTAAAAACGTCTGCCGTATTTGTTTTGTTGGCAGGCGTTGCCAGCGCTTCATTCGCCCAGCAATATCCGGCGCGCGGGCAATCCGATCACTGTCGTTACCTTTGAAATCACTCATGGCAAACTCGTTCGATCCCTCGCAGTATGTACTGGCAACCGGTGAAGCGATCGTGGCGGCCGATGCCAAAGGCGCGATCGTTTTCTGGAATGCCGCGGCCGCACGCATCTTCGGTCAGACCGAAGCTGAAGCGCTCGGCCAATCGCTCGATCTCATCATTCCCGAACGCCTGCGCGAGCGGCATTGGCAGGGCTACGACAAGACCATGAGCACCGGCAAAACTCGCTATGGCGACGACGTCCTGCGCGTGCCCGCGATTCGCAAGGACGGGAGCGCGCTGTCGATTGCTTTCACCGTAACGCTTCTGCGCGCGGCCGATAACTCGTGGACGATCGTCGCTACCATCCGCGATGAAACCACGCGTTGGAAAGAAGAACGCGCATTGAAGCAGCGCATCGCCGAGCTCGAAGCAAAATCACAGCAGTAAGAACTTGCTACCTGGCAGCAGCTTTTTCGTTGCCTGAGGTGAACGCGCGGGGCGCCACGCCGAGCGAGCGCCTGAACATCGTGGAAAAGGCAGCCGGGCTTTCGTAGCCCAGATCGAGTGCGATCGTGGTGACGGGCGTGCCTTCTGATAGCCGGCGGATCGATTCGAGCAGGCGCGCCTGCTGCTTCCAGCGCGCGAACGTGATGCCGGTCTCGCGCAAAAACCGCCGGTACAAAGTGCGCGCGCTCGTTTTCAGTTCAATCGCGTCCAGATTGCACGGCCGCCGCGACGACAAATCCGCGAGCAGGCGCTCGCATAGTTTCATCAGGTCCTTGCTCGCCGGCAGCGGCAGGTCGAGCGCGCACGGCGGCAGGCGCCGCACTTCGGCCATCAATAAACGCATCAGCAGGCCGTCGTCACCTGCCTCGTCATAGTCAGCCGGCAGCGCGACCGCGCGGACGATCAGTTCTTTTAACAGCGGCGTCACGTTCAGCACGACACACGTCGACGGCATCCGTGCGGCCGCCGCCGCGTTCACGTAAAGACTGCGCATCTGCACGACGCCGTACATCTGCACTTCGTGAATCGTGCGCGCCGGTATCCACAGCGCGCGCGTGGACGGGACGATCCAGACATGCCGCGCGGTGCGCACGCGCATCGTGCCGGCCACGGCAAAAATGAATTGCGCGCGGGCGTGCCAGTGCGGGTCGATCCGATGACCGGCGTCGTAAGTCGAGCGCCGCGTGACGACGGCGCGCTGGGGGTCGCCCTCCACCCGATTTTCGGGTGCGTCCGAAAAATCAGCGTGGGCTATGCGCGAAGGCGGCTTGTCCATTTTGCGATACTTAGGCGTAAAACTTCGAAAGACAGACTATTGTAAATCACCGAAAATCCTACGCATGACTACTCAAACCGACGCATTGCCCCACCCCGCCGAATTTCCGCGCATCGTCAGCCTGATGCTGAACGTCGCTCACGGCATCGACCACATGTTCCTGCTGATCTTCGCGACCGCGGTCGCCAGCATCGCGGCGGACTTTGGATTTTCCAATTGGACGGACTTGATGCCTTATGGCGTCGGCGCATTCGCACTGTTCGGCCTGGCCGCGCTGCCGGCCGGCCGCTTCGGCGACGTGTGGGGTCGCCGCAACATGATGATCGTGTTTTTCATCGGCATCGGCCTCTCCGCGCTGCTCGTCGCCACGACCCAGAATGCATGGCAGCTCGCCGCTGCGCTGACGCTGCTCGGTGCGTTCGCCGCGATTTACCACCCGGTCGGCATCCCGATGCTCGTTCAGCACGTGTCGAACCCGGGCGCCGTCATCGGCATCAACGGCCTCGCCGGCAACCTTGGCATCGCCGTCGCCGCGCTGGTGACCGGCTTTCTGGTGAAGTGGTTTGGCTGGCGTACCGCGTTCGTCCTGCCCGGCGTAATCTCCATTGTGTGCGGCATCCTGTTTGCAATCACCTGCCCGGTCGAAGCCGAATCGCCGTCCAAGCGCAAAGGCGGCAAGGCGAAAGTCGTGCTGACGCCGGCAATGCTCGCGCGCGCTTTCGCGGTGATGACGGTCGCGGCGGCGGCGAGCAGTCTCATTTTCAACTTCACGACCAACGGCAACTCGCAGTTGTTGTCGGAAGGTTTTCGCGGCGTCGTCGAAGATCCGGCCTTGCTGGGCGCAATGCTCGCGCTCGTCTACGCGATCGCATCGCTCGCGCAGATCGTCGTCGGCCGGCTGATCGACAGCATGCCGTTCAAACCGCTTCAGCTCTGGATGTCGGTCGCGCAGATACCGCTGTTGATCATCGCCGCTCACACGCAGGACTGGTGGCTGTTCGCGTCGCTGCTCGCCGTCATGGTGTTTGTGTTCGGCTCGATCCCGTTCACCGACGCGATGATCGTGCGCTACGTCGATGACCGTCTGCGTTCGCGCGTGGCCGGCATGCGGCTTACCGTCGCATTCGGCATCAGTTCGCTCGCGGTGTGGTTGCTGGGTCCGATGGTGAAAACCATCGGCTTTACCGCGGCGCTGTGGATACTCGCCGCAGTCGCCGCGGTCCGCTCCGCCATCGTCCTCTTGTTGCCTGAGGAACCGAAGGAAGAGCAGACCGGGGTTTAAAGCTATTTCATCTTCTTGAGCACCTCAAGCATCTCGTCGTTCGGGACGAGACCGCGCGGGTCGGTAACGCGCGCGTAAGTCACGATACCGTTCTTGTCGACGATGAACCACGAGCGCTTCGCGCGCAGATAACCGGCGATTCGCTTGGTGTCGTTGGCGGCCGTTGCGTCGTCGTTCAGCACGCCATACGCACGCGCCATCTCGCGCCGCAAGTCGGAAAGCAGCGGATATTTGAGGCCGAGCTTTTCGCCCCACGCTTTGTTAGCATCGTTGAAATCGACACTGATGCCCAGGACCTGGGCATTTGCGGCTTCGAACTCGGGAAGATCAAGTTGGAAAGCCAGCGCTTCCTGCGTTCAAGTGTTGGTGAACGCGCCTATATAGAAAAACAGCACGACCGCCTTCTTGCCGGCGAAATCCCCGAGCTTGATGTCTTTGCCCGTCGATGATGCCAGCGCAAAATCCGGCGCCTTCGAGCCGACCGCTGGCACATCGGCAGCACTCGCCGCCAGGCTCAATCCAGCGAACAGCACTGCGATCAATGAACTTCCCCATCGTTTCAGCTTCATGCCTGCCTCCCTCTGTGGTGGTTACTACCAACGAAAAATAAGGCCAGTCTCCGGATATCGCTTTGTTTCGGTTGCTCAGCCGGGCGGTTTCGCCGCAAGCGCTTTGACATAGTTGCGAAACTCCGCGCTCTGCATGTCGACTTTGCCGTAGCCGCCGGCGACTACATTGCCGCCGCGATCGACGATGATCGTCCATGGCGTGACGCGCACGCCGACCGCGCGCGCGACACTCATGTCAGGATCCAGCGGCGTGGGAAGTGTGTACTTGTGCTCGGCCAGGAATGGCTTGACCGATTTTTCGCCGTCGCCATCGATGGAAATCGCGAGCACGGCGACGCCGTTCTTTTTATATTCATCATGTGCCCTCTGCACGGAGGGCATCTCACCGACGCAGATGTCTCACCAGGTTGCCCAGAAGCGGGCGACCACCACCTTGCCGTTAAATTCGTCGGCGCGCACCTTGCCGCCACCAGGCGTTGCCAGATTGAAAGCCGGCAGGCGCACCGGCTTGGCAACCGCGTTCATTCCCGCAGGCAGCGCGGGCATGTCGGCCGCGGCGGCGGAAAAAGCCGCGAAGGCAAAAACGATCGCCGTCAGCATGCGGAATTTGAAGGCTTTGATGTTCATGCTTTCTCCTGAAGTCGGTGGTTCGGATCAACATAGCAGACAGGCGCGCTGCTCACAAGCGACAAGTAAACAGCTGCCGCGTGCGAACTATTCCATGACAGGCGTATGCGCGTTAACAAAAATACGGCTATTTCGCGAGACCGAGGTCGACGAGAATCGTCCGCAATTCCTGGTGTTGCGAGTCGAGGTATTTGCGCGTTTCCCGGCTGTTCAGGTACACGGGGTCCTGTAACAAGTGCGCGAGTTCATCGCGCCATTCCGGCATCTGCGCGAGGCGCGCAAACACGCCATCCCAATAGGCGATCTGCGGCGCGGTCATGCCTTTCGGCCCGACGACGCCGCGCCAGTTTGCGTAGACGGAGTCGACGCCCTGCTCTTTCCACGTCGGCACATTGGCGAAGGCGCCGCTCAAGCGCCGCGGACCGGACACTGCAATGCCCTGCAGCTTGCCCGATTCGAAGAACGGGATCAGGCTCGCCGCGCTCGCGGCGGCAATATCAAAGTGGCCGCCCATGACGCCGGTAATTGCTTCGCCGGCGCCTTTGACCACGATTACGCGCAAACGCTTGATGTCGACACCCGCGGCTTTCAGCGCGAGTACGGTCGCGAGATGATTGGAGCCGGCGAGCGCGGTCGAGAGCGCGATTGAAAGCGAAGTCGGATCTTTCTTCAGCCGCTCGACGATGTCCCGGCCGGTTTTCAGCGGGCCATCCGGACGCACGGCGAAACCGACGTATTCATTGATCAGATGCGCGAGCGGCGTCATGTCGGTGTACGTGATCTGGCCCGCAATCATCAGCGGGCCGGTAATCATCGGCTGCAGCGTCAACGCGATGTAGTGCGCATCGGCCGGGTGCTGGTTCAGGTACACAAAGCTCAACGTACTGCCGCCGCCGGTTTTGTTGACCACGCTGCTCGAAACCTCGGACACCAGTTTTTCCTGGAAAAGTTTCTGCATTACCCTGCCAGTGAGATCGGCCCCGCCGCCAGGCGCCGAGCCGACAATGATTTCGACCGCGCGCGCGGGCTTCCATGACTGAGCGTTCGCTGCCTGAGCGCCAACGAGTCCGGAGAGCAACAGCGCGATGAAAATCAGCGGGCGAATATGCATTTCAGCTAACCGGAATAACAATGAAATCGAGTATACCTTGCGTTTGACATCGTCGAACGGCGGTCGATATGATGCATCGCTGATTTTCTCTTCCCGCCTTCCTTCAACAATAATGCCGCTCCTGCTCGACAACCGCGAAGTCGCCGCCGCCATGCGTGCGGAAGAATATGTCGAGACCATGGAGCAGGCGTTCCGCGAACTCGGCGCCGGCCGCGCCGTCAATTCGCTGCGTGTTGACACCTGCGTGCCGTTCGACGGTTATACGCCCGATCTGAAACGTGCCACCGCCGCGCATATCCGTGAATTGCCGCTCGATGCGGACCCTGTCTATGCGGCGCCGACGATCGCCGCCGCCAAAGCAGCGGGCGACATAGTCTATCGCCTGAAGACCGTCACGGGCGGCTTGCCCGCGTGCGGCATGATGGCGGTCCGCATCTCGACCCACTTCGACACCCAGCTCGAAATCGCGGGTGTCCTGCGGCGGGTGAAACTGCCGCTCGCACCGGGCTGGCAATTCATGAGCATGATCGTGCTGCTGTCGCTCGAAACCGGCGAAGTGCTCGGCATGCTGCCGGATTCGCATATCCAGAAAATGCGCGTCGGCGGCACGACCGCGCTGGGGGTCAAACTGCTCGCGCGTGCGGATTCGGAAAACGTCGGCGTGCTCGGCAGCGGCGCGCAGGCCGAAGCGGCACTCGAATGCACGGCGGCGATCATGAAATTGAAACGCGTGCGCGTTTACAGTCCGACACGCGAGAATCGCGAGCGTTTCGCGAAGACGCTGAGCGAACGCATCGGCGTTGAAGTCGTTCCTGTGGATTCGGCAAGGCAGGCATTCGAGCGTGCGGACATCGTGCTCGCGGCGACGAGCTCATACGATCCTGTCTACGACCCCGAATGGCTGGCGCCCGGCATGCATCTCGGCATCGGCACGCTGCTCGAGGACGACGTGCGCACCTTCAAGTCGAGCCGACAGATCGTCGTCAGCCTGAAGCCGTTCGGCGGCACCAGCGACTTCGTACAGAATTTTGTGATGGGCAAGAAGAAGCGCGGCGCGACCTTCGGCCAGCTCATCAACAAAAAAGCCGAGCAGTTCGACTGGGATTCGTACGTCGAGCTCGGCGATCTTCTGAACGAGCGCGCGGCGGCCCGTCACAGCGCCGATGAAATCACCCACCATCTGAACAACAACGGCTGCGGCATGCAGTTCGCGGCCGCCGGTGCGCGCATCCTCGAAAATGCGCGCCGCATGGGTTTGGGCACGGAGCTATCGGGCGATTTCTTCCTGCAGAAAGAGCATACCTAGCGTGCGCTATCATCCGTTCACGATGACAAGATGGCTGATCGCCGTATTGGGAGTTGCCAGCGCAGTATCGGCCGGCGCGCAAACGTATCCAGCGAAGCCGGTGCGCATCGTGGTGCCGTTTCCGGCGGGCGGCGGCGTCGATCTCACGGCGCGCACGGTTGGACAGAAACTCACTGACTATCTCGGCCAGCAAGTCGTCGTCGACAACCGCGCCGGCGCGGCGGGCACCATAGGCGCTGAGCATGTGGCGAAATCAGCGCCCGACGGCTACACCTTATTAGTCGCCGGCCCCGGTTCGGTCGCGGTGGCGCCGCTGCTGTTTCCAAAGCTCGGCTATAACCCGCTCAAGGATCTCGCGCCCGTGACGATGCTGGTGACGATGCCGTACATCATCGTCGCCCATCCTTCGGTGCCGGCGAAAAATGCAGGCGAACTGATCAAGCTCGCCAAGGCGAACCCAGGCAAACTCAACATGGCCTCGGGCGGCGCCGGCACCGGCCAGCATCTCGCCGGCGAACTATTCAACGTGATGGCCGGCATCAGGATGATTCACATCCCGTATAAAGGCACGGCGCCGGCGATCGCCGACATCATGGGCGGCCATGCCGACCTTACGTTTTCCGATCCATCGGTGCTGCCGCAGCTGCACGCGGGGCGACTCAACGTGATTGGCGTGACAAGCAAGAAACGCTATCCGCCGTTGCCGAACGTGCCGACGGTGGACGAATCCGGATTGCCGGGCTTCGATGCACTGAACTGGTATCCGCTGATGGCGCCCGCCGGCACGCCGCGCGATTTGATTGCGCGTTTGAACGCCGAGGCGATCAAGGCACTTAACGCCGCCGACGTGCGGGAAAAACTGATGGCGCAGGGTTTGATTCCAACGCCGATGACGCCTGAAGAGCTGGGGCAGTTCATACGCGACGACTACGAGCGCTGGGCCCGGGTCGTCAAAGCCGCTAACGTCAAACTGAACTGAAATTCAAACCACTATGAACGACACACCGCAACCGCTGACTGCACTCGCTGGAATACGCCGCGAATTCCCTGGCACCGACAAGTGGGTTTATTTCGAGACGTCGGCGCGCGGCTTGGTGCCGGCCGGCGCGCGTGACGCGGTGATGCGCTATCTCGACGATCGCATTCTCGAAGGCGGCGCGCCGGCGACGATGCTCGACAGGCTCGAAAGCGTGCGTGCGAAATTTGCACAGATGATCGGCGCCGCCGCCGATGAAGTCGCGATCGTCAAAAACGTGTCCGAAGGCATCAATGCGATCGTGACGTCGCTGAAATGGCAACGCGGCGACAACGCGGTGCTGTGCGCGGACATCGAACACCCGAACAGCATTTATGCGCTCTACAACATGCGCGACCGCCACGGCGTCGACGTGCGCACCGTGCCGCCGACCGCCGATTTTGCGACGCCGATCGAAACCATCGCGAAAACAATCGACGCCAACACGCGCATGGTGATCGCCTCGACCGTCACCTATACGACCGGCGCGCGTACCGATCTCGATGCGCTCGCCAGGTTGTGCCGCGAACGCGACATCGTGCTGCTCGTCGACGGCGCCCAATCGGTCGGCGCGCTGGAGCTCGACATGCGCAAGACGCCCATCGATGCGATGACGGTCGGTGCGTCGAAATATCTGTGCGGCCCGTACGGTTTCGGTTTCTTATACGTGCGGCGTGAACGCGCCGAGCGCATGCAGCCGGGCAGCCTCGCGCGCTATGGCATCGACCTCGGCGATGCGCATGAAGGCGAAAAAGGCGGCGCTCAATACCGGTTGATGCGGGGCGCGCGGCGCTTCGATCTTGGCAGCTATAACTATGCGGGCGCCAATGCGCTCGAAGTCTCGCTCGACCTGATCGCGGGTGTTGGGGTGCCGACCATCGAGCAGCACGTGCTTTCGCTGGCGCGTGCGTTCACCGCCGGTTTGCTGGAACTCAAACTGCCCGTCATGAGCGGCAAAGTCGACCGCCACTTTTCCCACATCGTGCTCGTCGGCAAACCCGCCCCCGGCGCGGCGGACGAGGCGCAGTTCCAGGCCATCTACGACCACCTCGCGGCCAACCGCGTGAAACTGTCGATACGCCATGGCCGCCTGCGTTTTGCTTTTCACTTCTACAACACGCTGGAAGAGGTGGAAAAAGTACTATCGCTGCTGCGCGGTAAACAACCAATTTAAATACCGCTTTTCCGGTAACGAAGGCCGCTTTCAGCGGCCTTCGTTTTGGCTGTGACTCAATAGCCGCTATGAGACATTTTCTCGAGCGCTTCGCTACGCGCGAGCGTTTGAAACACAAGCCGAGCCGCCGGGATGCCGTGGTATATTTTGCCCCCGCTGTTCGAACCAAACAGCAGCGAACATCCAGTCCGATTAATTCCAAGCAAAGTTTTTATGACCGATAAAAAGCACATGCGCCGCGATACCCTGACCACGCACGCCGGGCGTGACCCGCAAAGCCACGCCGGCCTCGTCAACATGCCGGTGTATCGCGGCTCAACGGTGTTGTTTCGCGATGTCGAGACTTATGAGAACCGCGACCCCAACAATTTCAAATCGATGCGGTACGGCGTTCACGGCACACCGACCACGTTCGCGCTCGAAGACGCCATCGCGCAACTCGAAGGCGGTCATGCGGCTGTCGCGCTGCCGTCGGGCCTCGCTGCAATTGTCGTGGCGCTCGTGCCATTCGCGAAACAGGGCGCGCACATTCTCGTGGTCGATTCGGTGTACGGGCCCGCGCGTAACTTCTGCGAAAAGCGCTTAAAACCGTTTGGCGTCGAAATCGAGTATTACGACCCCTTGATCGGCGGCGCAATCGCGAAACTGATTCGTCCGAATACGACTGCGGTTTACTGCGAAGCGCCGGGTTCGCTCACATTCGAAATGCAGGACCTGCCTGCGATCGCCGCGGGCGCGCACGCAAAGGACATTCCGGTCATCGCCGACAACACCTGGGGCACGCCGTATTTCTTCCACTCGTTCGAGCACGGCGTCGACATCTCGGTTCACGCTGGCACTAAGTACATCGTCGGCCATTCGGATGCGCTGATGGGCCTGGTCGTCACCACTGAAAAATACTGGCTGCCGGTGCGCCGCGCGGTCGCGGACTACGGCTACTGCGTGAGTCCCGATGATTGCTATCTGGCGCTGCGCGGTTTGCGGACGATCGGCGTTCGCATGCGCCATCAGCAGCAAAGCGCATTGACGGTCGCGCGCTGGCTGCAATCGCGGCCTGAAGTGCTGCGCGTGCTGTATCCAGCGCTCGAGAACGACCCCGGCCATGCGCTGTGGAAGCGCGACTTCACCGGCGCCGCGTCGTTGTTCGGCGTAGTCCTGAAGCCGGTCGTCGATGATGCGGTCGCCGACATGATCGACGAATTGAAACTGTTCGGCATCGGCTCGTCGTGGGGCGGATTCGAAAGCCTGTGCATACGCGCCAACCCGGCGAAAGGCCGCACCGCGACCAAGTGGAGTCCAGGCGGCCCGCTGATTCGAATACATATCGGCCTTGAAGATACTGCCGACCTCATCGCCGATCTCGAACAGGCGTTCAAGCGTTTGACGGCATGAGCGAGACGGCGCCGAAGAGCGACGAAAAGTCCATCAACGGCCTGCTGCTGGCGGCGCTGTTCATCGGCGGTATCCTGCTGGTGCGCGAGGGGCCGCATTTCGACAACGTCCTCGACGGCTGGCCCTTTTTCACCGGCTCATTTTTTGCCGGCACTCTGCTCGGCTTCGTGTGCTGGTCGTATTCCTTCGGCGTGAGCCCGACGCTTAAATTTTCGGGTGCCTACCGCCAACCGTGGCTGGCGGCACTCGTCATGGGGCTGTTAACGACCGTGTCGGTCTCTTACATCAACCGCACTTTCGCCGCCGCGCCCAACCGCGCGATCACCGCCGAAATCGACATTGTCGATGAAGGCAAAGGCGACCGCTGGCACGTCAGCGTAAAAATGCCCGACGGGCATTATCAGCGCTACCTGATCACGAAGCCCGTCGCCGATGCACTGAAGGACGCAAGGCTGGTTCGCATGAGCATTGCACGCGGCGCCCTGGGCTTTGATCTGATCACACAGTTCGAACCGGCCAAGCCGTAAAGCGCCGCAACTGCACTTCAATTCGCGGTAGCAGTAAGCTACCCGTTAAACCGCCCCACGCAAGAAGCCGGGCGTTTCGACGAATGGAGGAGGATGTCATGAGAACAATTCAACTGGACACGGTCATCGCGGTGATTGGCGCCGCGCTCGCCGCGTTGTGCACACCGGCGTTCGCTCAGCCGCTGCCGGCCATGGAAGCCGTGGTCGGCAACAACTTCGGACATCTACCGATGTTTGTCGGCGTCGAAAAAGGTCTGTTCAAAAAACACGGTCTCGACGTCAAGCTCAAAGTCGTCAACATCGGTTCGCAAATGGTCACGTCGATGCAGAAAAACGAAGTGCAGATCGGCGACATGAGCGTGACGACTTTTCTCAAAGCCCGGCATGGCGGCGATCCGTTTCGCGTGATCGCGGTGATCCAGAGCGATGCCACGCGTGCGAATGCCGATGAGCCGCTCGCGATCGTCGCGCGCAAGGATTCCGGCATTCGCCCGGGCAACATCGAGGACCTGAAAGGCAAGCGCATCGCGTTGTCGAAAGGACAAACGTCCGACGAGTACCTGAAGATGGTGCTCGCACGGCGCAACATGAAATACGAAGACGTCCAGATCGTCGACATCGGCAACGGCAGCCAGGCGCAGCTCGCGACGCTGCTGAAGGAAGGCAAGGCCGACGCGTCGGTGTGCTGGGAGCCGTTCAATACGATGGTGCTCGAACAGGCAGCCGACTCGTACGTGGTCGTGCGCGGCGGCGGCCACATGTCGTACATCATGATCGCAACGACGCACGAGCCGACGCTGAAAGCGAGCCCTGATCAGATTCGCAGTTTTGTCGCCGGTCTCGCGGCGGCATCGCAGTACACGCGCAAGAACCGCGCGGAAGCGGTCGATATCTTCGCGAAGTGGGTGCCGGGTCTCGATCCTGCGGTTGGCCGAAAAGCCATTCAGCACATCAGCTACGATCCGCGGATTTCAGCGCCGGTCATGCAGGCGTTCGAAGCGGCCGAGGACGACGTGCTGAAGAATACTTTAAAGGATGCGCAACGCCTGAACGTGCCCGACCTGTTCGCGGCTTCGTACATGGCCGACGTTCAGAAATCGAATCCCGAATATTTCAGCGATTTGCCGCCGTTAAAGCCCTAGGCAAAATCTCAAACGTTTACCGCCAAGGACGCGAAGGACGCAAAGGAAAGAAAAAACAAGTGCGGCAGCGACCAATGCAGGCTTGCGATTGTTAGTAATGGGTATTGGTTCAGACTTCCCCCGCGTCCTCTGCGTCCTTTGCGGTTAAAGATCTTTCTAAGCTGGAGCAAAAATGAGCGACCACAAGACGACCGTGCTGCACGGCACTGCAACGCCGGGCGGCGGATTTCCGGTTTACGGCGACGCATATGCGGCGACTTTGAATGAAATGGATCCGACGTTGTCCGTCGAGCCGAAGAACACCAAAGGCAGCACTGAGAATGTGCCGCTGCTCGAAGCCGACAAGCTCGACTTAGGCCAGGTGACCGGCGAGGTTTTCTATGAAGCGATATCCGGCATTGGCCGCGCCAAAGCCGACGTGCGCATCCTGAACGCGATGTATTCGAACTCCGGCATGTTCATCGTGCGCGCCGACAGTCCGTATAAAACGATCGCCGACCTCAAGGGTAAATCGATTGCGTGGGGCGCGGCCGGTTCGGGCTTCATAGTGCTCGCACGTTACGTGATGGACGGGCTTGGGCTCGACATGCACAAGGACTTCGACGCGCATCTGCTCGACAAGGCCGGCGACGGTCCGGCGATGGTGCTCGATGGCAGAGCGGCGGCATTGTGGGGCGGCGGCGTCGGCTGGCCCGGTTTCGCAGCCGTGTCGAACGGCCCGGCGGGTGCACGCTTCATCGCGCCCGCGCCGGACGAAATAAAGCGCATCACCGCGAAGCACACGTTCATCAAGCCGATTACGCTGCCGGCGGGCAGTTATCCGGGACAGAAGCCCGACGTGGCGACCGTCGGCTCATGGTCGTTCGTGCTTGCCCGCAAAACGTTGGCCGATGACGTCGCGTACCGGCTCGCGCGTGCATTGTACAAAGGCGAAGCGGCGATCGGCAAACGTCTCGAGCAGGCGCGCGAATCGACGCTTGCGAATACCCTGGCGGCAGCGCCGCGCGTCGATCTGATTCATCCAGGCGTGCAGAAATACATGCGCGAGCTTGGATTGCTGAAGTAACGAGTCCGTTCAATACCATGCGGCGCAATCCGTGCGCCGTTTCACCAAGGTAGAAAAATGCTCAGTTTCAAGCGCACGTCGTCGTTGCTGAACACCCTGACCGGAGTACTCTCACTCACGATCGCCGGCAATGCGGCCGCTCAAGCGAATTATCCCGAGAAGCCGATTCGCTTCATCGTGCCTTATCCACCGGCCGGCGCAACCGACATCACCGCACGCATCGTCGGCCGCACGATCTCGCAGAACGTGGGCCAGCAGGTCTTGATCGACAATCGCGGCGGCGCGGCGGGCAACATCGGCACCGACATCGCCGCCAAGGCGGCACCGGATGGCTACACCGTGCTCTACACGTTGTCGTCGCACACCATCAACCCCGTGTTGTTCGCGAAGCTGCCGTTCGACGTCGACAAGGATTTTGCGCCGGTCACGCTGGTGGCGACGATTCCACAGATTCTCGTCTCACACCCGAGCCTGCCCGTGAACAACATTAAAGATCTGATCGCGCTTGCAAAGAATAAACCGGGCGCGCTCGCGTACGCGACCGCTGGCACCGGATCGCCCGGTCATCTCGCCGGCGAACTCTTCAAGTTGCGCACCCACACCGACCTGATCCACGTACCGTACAAGGGCGGCGGACCCGCGGTGGCAGACCTGCTCGGCGGCCAGGTGCCGCTGCTGTTCGTTTCCATTCCGGCGGTGTTGCAGTACACGAAAATCGGCCGGTTGAAAGCGTTCGGCGTCTCGACCTTGAAGCGCTCGGGTTCTGCGCCTGAAATTCCGACGATTGCCGAAGCCGGCATCCCGGGATTCGACGTGCCGTCATGGCTAGGTGCGCTGGTGCCAGCGAAAACGCCGCCCGCCGTCGTGACGCGCCTGCATCAGGAGTTCGTCAAGGCACTGCAAGCGCCTGAAGTGAAAGAGGCGTTCTTCGCACAAGGCGCGGATGCCGTCGGCAACACGCCGGCGGAGTTCGACGCCCTCATCAAGATGGAACTGAAGAAGTGGGCGAAACTGATTAAAGATTCGGGCATGAAGCCCGATTAGAACCGGGAGGCGTCGCGCTGAAACTTCAGGCGTCGCCGTAACCGCCGCCGCCCGCCGTCTCCATCACGACACGGTCGCCTTTATTCAGCACCCAGTGATCGGCCGGGTTGATCGCCTTGCCGTTCAACAACAGCGCGCCGACTTTGCCCGCCTTGCCGCCGAAGATGCCCTGCGGCGCTGTGCGAAAGCGCGTCATGATCATCGACGCCATCATCGGCGAATCGGCGACGACCTCGACTTCGAAGCGCAAACCGTTACCGCCGCGATGTTTCCCCGGTCCGCCGCTCTCCCGGCGAATACTGCGTTCCACCACGCGCAACGGCGCCATCTGCTCGAACACTTCAATCGGCGTATTCGACAGGTTCGACGGGAACGACAGCATCGTGTAACCGCTGCGATGTTTGGTCGCGCCCTGGCCGGCGTTCATGAAGTTGACGGCCGCATACGGACGTCCCTGATGCTCGCCGGTCACGGTGATCGACGAATTCGACGAACCTTCTGCGATCGCGCGCTCGGGCAGCACGTCGGCCAGGGCCATCATGATCGCCGGCACCATCATGTGGCCGATCATGCCGCGCCCGCCGCTTGCCGCGGGATACCGCGGGTTGAAAATGGAACCCAAGGGCGCGGACGTCGTGATCGGCGTGAAACTGCCTTCGTTGTTCGGCACGTCCGGGCATAGCAGCGCTTTGACGGCGAACGCCGAATAAGCAAACGTATAAATCGGCACCACGTTCACCGCGCGCGGCACCTGCGCGGAGGAGCCGGTGTAATCGATCGCGAGCCTGTCGCCTTTCACGGTGACCGTGCAGTTGATCAGGATCGGCTCTTCGAACCCGTCGTGCTGCGTTTGCGCGTGATACACGCCGTCGGGCACCGCACGGATACTTTTCTTCATCGCGGCTTCCGAGCGGCGGCGGATCTCATCGCCAAGCGCTTTCAAATCAGTGTCGCGCAACAGCGGACGCAGGCGCTCTTCGAGCATTTTGCACGCGGCGACCTGCGCCCAGATATCGCCCAAAGTCTGCTCGGGCACGCGCACGTTCTGGCCGATCATATCGAGCAGGTTCTGGTCGGGCTTGCCCGCGTTGATCAGTTTCAGCTGCGGAATCTGCAGGCCTTCTTCATAAATATCGCGGATGCCGGCGTTGCGAATGCGTCCGCCGATGTCGGGCATGTGACTGACGACGGCGGCGAACGCAATGAGTTTGCCTTTATCGAAAATCGGCATTGCGATGTTGACGTCGTGAATGTGCCCCGTGCCCATCCACGGGTCGTTGGTGATCATCACGTCGCCGGGCTTCAATGTGTGCGCCGGGAATTTTTTGAGGAAATGTTTGACCGTCGCCGGCAGCGTGCCGATGAACGACGGAATCGACAGCACCGACTGCGCGATCGAATGGCCTTCGGCATCGGTCAGCACCACGGCGAAGTCGTTCGCTTCGCGTACGAGCACCGAAAACGACGTGCGCACGAACGCCGCCGACGCTTCATCGACCATACTGACCAGACGCTTCCACTGGATTTCCAGCGTGACGGGATCGAGTTTCAGTTTTTTCATGTGAACTCCTTGATCATCACCTCGACCGTGTAATCGGCGAGGATTTTTATGGCAGACCGGACGGGCACGACGAGCGTCGATTCGCGCTCTTCGAGAATCAAAGGTCCGGCGAGCCGGGTGCCGGGCTTCAGCGAATAACGGTCGTATACAGGCACCGGCGAAAACTTGCGCTTGAGCGGCAGGAAAATCGACCGCTTGCCGCGCATGACCGCCTTGGTGCCGACACGCGCATCGCCCCACGCAAAGCGATGGTTCCTGACGACTGAACGTCCGGTCAGGCGCCAGGTAATGACTTGCGGCGCCGCGCCCGGCACGAGATGGCCGTAAAACTGGCGATAGCTGCGTTCGAATTCGCGAATCAGCGCCGGCGACATCGCCGCATTGACTGCACGCCACGGCAGCATGACCGATACGTTATGGCCTTGACCCGCATAACGCATTTCGGCGCCAATCCACCACTTGAGCGATGCGTCGCGCGCACCGGCGGAATCGAGTTCGGATTCGGCGTCGGCGCGCATCGTGGCATAGGCAGCGGCTACTTTCTTCCAGTCGATATTGCTCACGAGTGTCGGGTTCGACCACGAGCGATCGACGCGCGCGGGCGCTGCGAGCAAGCCGAGACAGGAGCCGGCGCCCGCCGCGATCGTCGCCAGTACGCGCGGAATCTGCAGCTTCCGCGCAACTTCGACCGCATGCACGGGTCCCGCGCCGCCGGTCGCCACCATCGTGAAGCTGCGCGGGTCATGGCCTTTTTCGGCAATGTGAATACGCGCGGCCGCCGCCATGTTTTCGTTCACGATGTTGCAGATGCCGAACGCGACTTCGGTCGCCGTGAGCTTCAGCTGATTCGCGAGTTTCTGCAGGGCGGCTTGCGCGAGATCGCTGCGCAGTTTCATTTCACCGCCCAGGAAATTATCGGGATTCAAATATCCGAGCGCGAGATCGGCATCCGTCACCGTCGCGCCTTCACCGCCAAGCCCATAGCACGCGGGGCCCGGCACCGCGCCGGACGATTCGGGGCCGACATTGAGCAGGCCCAGATCGTTGACGTGCGCGATAGAACCGCCGCCCGCGCCGATTTCGATCAGGTCGATGCTCGGGATCAAGATCGGCAAGCCCGAGCCGCGTTTGAAGCGCGACACGCGCGCGCACTCGAAGCTGTGCGCGATCAACGGTTCGCCGCCGACCGCAACGCACGCTTTGGCCGTCGTGCCGCCCATGTCAAATGCGAGAATTTGATCGATGCCAGCATTGCGCGCAGTGTTGAGCGCCGACAGCACGCCGCCCGCCGGCCCTGACTCGAGCAGCAGGATCGGCGTATCGGCGGCCGCTTTGCCGGACGTGAAACCGCCGCTGGAGATCATGATCTTGAGCGGCGCGCCGGGTGCTAAATCGTGCACGCGCTGATCGAGCCGGTTCAGATACTCGGTCATCAGCGGCTGCACGTAGGCGTTGGCGACCGTCGTCGACATGCGCTCATATTCGCGGATTTCGCGCGCGATGCCGGACGAGATCGACACGGCGAGCTGCGGAAACCGTTTTTTGATCGCGACCGCGATCTGTTTTTCGTGCACTTCATTCACATACGCGTGCAAAAGACATACCGCGACCGCTTCGACCTTGAGCGCGGCAAGCTGGTCGACAATGCCCTTGAGTTCATCGGCCGCAAGCGGCGTCACGATCGCGCCGCTCACATCCAGCCGCTCGGCCGCCTCGATGCGCCTGGCTTCAGGCACGAGCGGTTGCGGGATCTCGAGATTGAGATCGTACAAGTCATAGCGAATCTCGCGCGCAATCGTGAGCACGTCGCGGGTTCCTTTCGTGACGACGAGCGCAGTCGCCGCGCCCTTGCGCTCGATCAGCGTGTTGGTGACGAGCGTCGTGCCGTGCACCACGTCGGCCACATCGCGTTTGGCCTCACCGCGCGCCGCCACGATCTGCTTCAAGAGGTCGACCATCACCGTGGTGACGGCGATGCCAGGATCGTCGGGTGTCGTCAGCGTTTTGCCGACCCAGATGCGATTGCCCGGCGCAATCACCGCGAGGCCGTCGGTAAACGTGCCGCCGATGTCGACCGCGATGCGGATGCAATCGCGCTTGTTGGTTTGTTTGCTCAAGACGCCCTCTTCGCTTGCGTTGTGCCGTGCTTAAAAGTAACCGTCCATGAAAAGCCCTACCCACTCGGGCATCTTCACGTTCTCCATGCGGTCGAACGGCGGCATGTACGGCTTGATGTCGAGCACCGGCGTGCCGTCGAGCGCATCGAGGCCGCGAACCTTGACGACGTTGCCTTCGATGCCGCGCAACTCAACCGCCGTGATGCCGATCGGATTCGGCCGGAACTTGGTGCGCTGTGCGAATACGCCGACCGCTTGCATGTCTTCGCGCCCGCGCGGCTTGCGCATCAACTGCTTTGCCGGATCGAATCCTTGCGCGCGATCGAGATAGAAGATAACGAGTATGTGCGAAAAACCCTCGAGGCCCTGAAGACCGCCCGTCAGCGCCGGATCAAGGTGAATTTCCGAATCGATTTTCGCCCACCCGCCCTGCGACATTTCAGTGACCGCGCACTTGACGGTGCCGATCGGATTGCAAGTCATCATCTGCCGTGCTCCACCTTCATGTTGTATTGTTCGCCGCCTAAATAAAAGCGGCGCTGAATCGCGCCGCCTTTAAGCGTCTCGCCGAACTTGCCGCCATTGCTTATTCGATTTTAATGCCTTGCTCGCGAATCACCTTGCCCCATTTGGCGGATTCGGCTTTGTTGTACGCAACGAATTCTTCCGGCGTGCTGCCGACCGTCTCGATGCCTTGGTTGAACAGCTTCTCTTTCACGTCCGCCGCCGCAAGCGCGCGCACGAGCTCCTTGTTGAGCTTTGCTACGATGTCGCGCGAGGTACCCGCCGGCGCGAACGCGGCGAACGTCGTCGATGATTCAAAGCCTGGGAGTCCCGATTCCGCAATCGTCGGCAGTTCGGGCATCATCGACGAGCGCTTGGCCGTGCTTGCCGCGAGCGGGCGCAGGCGGCCGGCTTTCGCAAACGGCAGCGCGGTAATCACGTCGACGAACGACAGCATGGTCTCGCCCCCCAGCAGCGCCTGCGCGGACGGACCGCCGCCCTTGTACGGCACATGGATCATTTTTACGCCTGACGTGTTCATCAAGAGTTCGGTCGCCAGATGGCTCGTGCTGCCCGGACCCGCGGACGAAAATATCAATGTGCCCGGCCGCGCCTTGGCGAGCGCGATCAACTCTTTCACGTTCTTCACCGGAATCGACGGGTGCACCGAAAGTATCTGCGGACTCACGGCGAGCAAGGAAAGCGGCGCAAACGATGCCTCGTTGTCGTACTGCAGCGTCTTGTACAGATGCGGCGCGATCGCGAACGTGCTGTTGCTGCCGACCAGCAGCGTGTAGCCGTCCGGCGGCGATTTCGAAACGATGCCATGCCCGATCGTGCCGGTCGCGCCCGCGCGGTTGTCGATGATGAACTGCTGGCCCGTGTATTCGGTGAGCTTGGCGGCGAGGATGCGCCCGATCGAATCGGTCGAGCCGCCCGCCGCCCACGGTACGATGACGCGCACCGACTTGGCCGGATAGTCTTGGGCGAAAACACCTGCCGGCAATGCCAGCAGCAATGCGGCGATCCGAATCAGCAGCGAATTCATCATGGCTCCAACCCTCGTGTGAAAATTCGTCAACCTTACGGGCTCAGCTGCCGGGAATCGTACCCGGCGGCAGCGTGTAACAGTAGTCTGCAATATCCGCGGGCTTGCACCACCATACGCGGTCCTTCAGTTTGTGCTCGACGCAGTGCTTGAATGCGGCGAGGAGCGGCGTCATGCGAAAAGGCTGGCCCATCACGTAGGGATGAATCGAAATGTTGTAGACGAGCGGCCGCTCTTTGCATTCGTCGATCATCCAGTCGAACTGATCGACCACCATGTCGCAGAATTCGCGCGCGCTGTGCTGGCGATGCACCACCGCCGGCGAGTCGTTGATCTCGACCGGATATGGCACGCTCAGCAGCGGACCGCTGCGAGTACGGATCCAGAACGGCTGGTCGTCGGCAGGCCAGTCCATCGAATATTTGTAGCCGAGTTCCTTCAGCAGGTCGGGCGTGGTCGGATTTTCATACGCGCCCGCACCCATCCAGCCTTTCGGCGCGGCACCTTCGTTGCGCGTGAACGTTTCGGTCACTTCCCTGATCAGGCTTGCTTCGTCCGACTCCCAGCGAAAGTCGTGCAGGTTTTCGGAGTTCGTGCGGCCATGCGCGACGATTTCATCGCCGCGGCGCCGGATCGCTTCGAATATCTGCGGCGCATAGTCGTACAGCAGACTGTTGGTGTTGTGCGCGGCGGGCAGTTTCAATTCATCGAACATATCGAAGAAACGCCAGATGCCGACGCGATTGCCGTAATCGCGCCACGAATAATTGCGCTGCGTTTGCGGTTCGCCATGCTTCGCATTGTCGTGGCCGCGGCCTTTGCCGAACGCGAAGCACTCGATGTTGGTCGTGATGCAGAACGCGAGCCGCTTGCCGCCGGGCCAGCTGTAGTCCTTGCGCTCGGTGATCGGCGAATAATCGTAGCGGCCGTGATGCGGCAGCGGTCTGGATGTCATTACTGAATACTCCTTCGATTCGGCCGAACTTCAGTCGGCGTGTGCGCCCGATGCTCGCACAGCTTTGCCGAGTTTTTCGATATCGGCCGTGATATGCGCGGCGAACTCGGCCGGCGTATCGGTGATCGCATCGACGCCGAGGCTCGCGTAGACCGTTTTCACCTCAGGCGCGTTGACTGCCTTCGTAAATTCGGCGTTGAGCTTGGCTACGATCGCGGGCGACAGGCGCGCGGGCCCGAGCACGCCGCTATACAGGACGACATCAAAGCCCTTGAGCCCGGCTTCGGCGATGGTCGGCACCGTGGGCGCCGCCGCGTTGCGCTTCGGCGTCGTGACACCGAGCGCGCGCAAGCGGCCCGCCTGCACGTTCGTAAGCGCCGGCGGCATCGTTGAAAACGTCACCGCGACTTCGCCCGCGAGCAGCGCCTGCACGGCTTGCGAACTGCCTTTGTACGGCACATGAATCATGTCGATGCCGGCCATTGTTTTAAACGTCTCGGCGGCGAGGTGCAAAATGGTGCCATTGCCCGATGAAGCGAATGGAATCTGGCCGGGCCTGCTCTTGCCGAGCGCAATCAGGTCCTTGACCGTCTTCACCGGCAGCGACGGATGTACGACGAGCATCAGCGGGCTCGACGCAACCAGCGTAATCGGCGTGAAATCCTTGACCGTGTCGTACGGGAGTTTCTTATAGAGACTTGCGTTGATGGCCTGTGTCGTCATGTCCTGCATGAACAACGTGTAGCCGTCGGGCGCCGACTTGGCGACGATGTCCGCCGCAATCGTGGTGCCGGCGCCGGCACGGTTGTCGACGACGACCTGCTGGCCCACCTGCTGCGAAAGTCGCGCGCCGAGCGCACGCGCGAGCACATCTGAAATCCCGCCGGCGGTGAAGCCGACCACGAGACGAATTGGTTTGGCTGGAAAATCCGCTTGCGCGAATGCGGCGCCGGTGCAGAGGCAGGCGAGTGATGCTAGAGCGGCGCGAATCGATAGTTTCAAGGCAATCTCCATTGAGGTAAGCAAATTCAACTGGACGCAAGATTCAAGCCGGCGGTG
Organism: Betaproteobacteria bacterium; assembly: GCA_028292435.1. Lineage (GTDB taxonomy): Bacteria > Pseudomonadota > Gammaproteobacteria > Burkholderiales > SG8-41 > PALSA-1004. The sequence continues at coordinate 84,195 of JAQGMI010000060.1, read as the reverse complement.
CTGCGTCGATGCGTGCCCCGCTTTTCGCAGTCGCCGCCCATCCGCAGTGCACGCCGTGATGGCTTCGCACCACGCCTACGCGAACGGGTTACGGCAGCAGCACCGTCGAGCCGGTCGTCTTGCGGGATTCAAGATCGCGATGAGCCTGCGCAGCTTCGCTCAGGGGATATGTTTGATTGATCGAAATTCTGACCGCTTTCTTTTTGACCACCGCGAACAAGTCGCGCGCCGCGGTCGCCAGGTCTGCCGGTGTCGCCGTGTAAGTGAACAAGGTCGGCCGCGTCAAAAAAAGCGATCCCTTCTGCGCGAGGATGCCCGGATTGAACTGCGTGACTGCGCCGGACGAATTGCCGAAGCTCACCATGTAGCCGCACGGCGAGAGGCAGTCGAGCGAGCCCGCGAACGTATCCTTGCCCACACCGTCGTACACGACCGGCACGCCCTTGCCTTTGGTAATTTCCTTGACGCGCGCGACGAAATCTTCGTTCGACGTATTGATCACGTGCTTGCAGCCCGCTTTTTTCGCGAGCGCGGCTTTCTCGGCGCTGCCAACCGTGCCGATCACCGTCGCGCCCAGGTGTTTGCACCACTGAGACAGGATCTGGCCGACGCCGCCCGCCGCTGCGTGAATTAAAACCGTCATGCCTTTGCCCACTTTGAATGTGCGCTTGCATAAATACCAGGCCGTCATGCCTTTCAACATGATCGCCGCAGCGATCTTGTCGTCGACCCCCGCCGGGATTTTTACGAGGCGCGCGACCGGCCGGATGCACACGTCGGCGTAAGAACCGATCGGGTTCGCGTACGCAACGCGGTCGCCAACCTTGAAACCTTTAACTTTCGGCCCGACCGCTTCGACGACGCCCGCACCTTCCATGCCGAGCGTCAAAGGTAGCGGCAGCGGATAAAGTCCGGTACGGTGATAGGTGTCGATGAAATTGAGCCCTACGGCCGTATTCCGAACTCGAACTTCCCCCGCTGCCGGTTGTCCTACTTCGGTCTCTTCCCAGCGCATCACTTCAGGGCCGCCGGTTGCATGGATCCGAATTGCGTGGGGCATGGTCATTCTCCGTTCGATTTTTAGTGAAATAAGGCCGGGCGCTCGCTTGCCGGACGCTCATGGTAGCGCAATCAGGGGAAAGCTCAAGCCGTTGGCGCCATTACCAAAAACGCGGCCGCAGACGTTTGATTGCAAGGTTGTTGCGACATGTAACGGTGTGTAAGAGCGGTATGGCGCAATGCGCCGCAGGAGTTAAATCATCCTGTGATCAACTTCGGGAGTTCCCTATGAAACGCAGTCTGATTTCCCTTGCGGTCGCTCTGCTCTCCGGCAGTGCCTTTGCGGCGAGCGATTATGTCGACACCGCGCAAGTCATCTCGTCCAAACCGATTATCGAGCGCGTGAGCGAATCACGCCAGGAATGCTCGCCGGCAGCGGCACCGCAGAAAAGCGGCAGCAATGTGATTGCGCCTATTCTGGGCGGCGTAGTCGGCGGCCTGCTCGGCCATCAGGTTGGCGGCGGCAGCGGACAGACCGTAGCCACCATTGTCGGCGCGACGGGCGGCGCGGTCGCGGGTTCCGCGATCGGCAACCGTTCGAGCACGCAACAGGGCGAACAGCAGTGCCGCACCGTGGAATCGTCGCGCGAAGTAGTCAACGGCTACGATGTGGTCTACCGCTACAATGGACGCGATGTGAGCGTCGCGCTCCCCTACAATCCAGGCAGCACGATCAAAGTCGGCGTGTCGGCGATTCCCGATGACCGTAGCGCCGATGCACGGCGCGATGACCGCGATGTCCGTCCCGATTCGTACGACAACCGGCCTGACAATCGGTCGCGCCGGCGCACGCAGTACTAAGCGAGGCTTGAGTCCGGCGGCGCTGCCGCCGGTTTTCTTCCTGGCATCGACCACCCAACTTTATTCGAGGATCTAGAATGCGCGGCAAACTAAAGCAACTGGGCATACTCGGCATCGGCGTCTGCATGGGCATCTCCGCGGCGGTTTATTTGCCCGCCGTAGCCCAATCCGGTCGGGCCACGCCACTCCCGGTTGAAGAATTGCGCGCATTCACCGACGTCTACGCGCGAATCAAGAGCGACTACGTCGAAGCCGTGGACGATCGCAAGCTGATCAACCAGGCGATCACGGGCATGGTCGCCGGCCTCGACCCGCATTCGGCGTACCTCGACAAGGAAGCGTACCGTGAAATGCAGGTCGGCACGCGCGGCCAGTTCGGCGGCCTCGGACTCGAAGTCGGCATGGATGACGGCGCGGTCAAAGTCGTGTCGCCAATCGACGATTCGCCGGCGTCGCGGGCGGGCATTAAATCCGGCGACCTGATCGTCAAGCTCGACGACGCGTTCGTCAGGGGCATGAGCCTGAACGATGCGGTCAAGATCATGCGCGGCAAGCCCGACACCCAAATCACGCTGACGGTCGCGCGCAAAGGCGAACCCAAGCCGCTCGTGTTTACGCTTACGCGCGCGATCATCAAAATTCAAAGCGTCAAATCAACTTTGCTCGAACCCGGCTATGCATACTTTCGCGTAACGCAGTTTCAGGGCCCGACCGGCGAAGCGCTCGCCGCCGCGATCCAGAACGTGTTCGCGCAAAATCAGGGCGAGATGAAAGGCATCGTGCTTGATTTGCGCAATGATCCGGGCGGCTTGTTGAGCGGCGCGGTGGCGGTGTCGGCCGCATTCCTGGCGAAGAACGATCTCGTGGTGTACACCGATGGCCGCACCGAAGACGCGAAAATGCGCCTGACCGCCAATCCTGAAAACTATCTGAGCAAAAGTAACTCGCGCGACTACCTGGCGAAACTGCCGGCCACAATTAAAGACGTACCGATGGTGGTGCTCGTCAACAGCGGCTCGGCGTCGGCCTCGGAGATTGTCGCCGGTGCGCTGCAGGACCATCACCGCGCCGTCATCATGGGAACGCAGACCTTTGGCAAAGCTTCGGTGCAGACGATACTGCCGCTCGGTGACGGTACCGCGGTCAAGTTGACGACCGCGCGTTATTACACGCCGAACGGCCGCTCGATCCAGGTGAAGGGCATCGTGCCTGATATCGAGCTCGACGACGGCGCCATCGACGGCCGGTTGAGAATGCGCGAAGCCGATTTGAGCAAGCACCTGATTAACGAAAACAGCGACAACAAATCGGCAGCGCTCGGCAGCGCGCAAAATGCATTCAACTTCAAGCCGGCCGCGCGGCCGAAAGACGTCGAGGAGAAGGACCTGCGGCCGGAGCCGGGTGCGGTCATCGCGAAAAGCGATTACGAACTCGGTCAGGCGATCGCCTTCCTGAAGAGCCGCGGCGCCACGCACACGACTGCAAAGGCCAATTAACTTAGGCAGCTCGCGCAAAAAAAGGGCAGGGATTTCATCCCTGCCCTTGTCATGTACCGCTCGTAAGAACCGGTGTTACGACTTTGGCTGCACCTTTTTGGCCGTGTGCTTGGTCGACTTTTTTGTTCCGGTCGTATGTTTCTTCGCCACGGCTACGGGCGCCGCCTGGGCGGTTCTGGCCTCGGTCCCGTTCGCGCGTGCGCGGGTCAGGTCGTCGGCGCGATTGCGCATGTCGGACCTTTGCTCCTTGGTCAGGTCTTCGCGTTTTGCGGCGTCGGCGGCAAAAGCCGAAACCGTGCCGAACGCAACGCTCGATACGATTAAAGCTGCGAGTAACTTTTTCATCGTGACTCCTCGTTGGTTAATCCCCCATCGCAGGGCATGTTGATTTAACGATGAGCCGGCGCCCGCGTTGACGCCGCCGACCGCGGCCAAAGATTTAAGCGCCGGGGCCGACGTAACTGCTTAATCGATTGTCTAAGCTCGCTGGTGGGATACCAGCAGAGCGCTCACCCGGCGCGGATGGCCGGGCGCCGGGTTCTTTCCTTACTTCGCTTTCAGGTTGCCAGCTGACGCTTTGCCGTCTTTGCCGGTAATGAGTTCGTACTCGACTTTCTGGCCGTCCGCCAGCGTGCTGAGGCCGGCTTTTTCAACCGCGGAAATATGCACGAAAACGTCTTTTGACCCGTCGTCTGCCTGAATAAAGCCGAACCCCTTGGTTGCGTTGAACCATTTCACCGTTCCTGTAGCCACAGACGTCTCCTAGTATAGTTAATGCCATACGGGGCTTGGTGCCGGCGCAGGCGAACGTTGAGTTTACTCCTTCTGCGCCCCGCCGAGCCATTTGCGCGAAAGTGCCGCCGGCGGCGCGCAGGGAGAAAGGGGAACAATGCTGGTAGGTTTAGTCGTATCGACCATTGTTTATTTCGTCGCGAGTCATTATCTCAAGCGCTATCTCGATGAAATGGGCGCGCCAAAGGGTTTTACGCGCAACGCGCTCGTATTCAGTGCTGCAGTGATGATTTCGTACGGCGTTGCGGCGTTGATCGACTGGCTGGCGGCGTAATAGCTGGCCGCCACAAGCGGCGGCTTATTTCTTCACGTATTTCTGCACGCGCCAGTTAAGCGTGTCCGCCACATCAATCTCGCCGCTCGCGCTCATTGCAAGGTAATGGGCTTCGCCGAATTCACCGGACGCTTTGCCGACTTTTCCGGTCATGCCGAGATCGCGCCATTCATGTCGAGCTTGATTATCTGGCCATGGTGGCCGTTGGCGAGATAGACGAACGGTTCGGCGCCGATATAAAGCCCGGCCGGCGTACCGAACAGCACCCATTCCCTGATAAACCCGCCGTCCGCATCGAATACCTGGACGCGGTTGTTGCCGCGATCGGCCACATAAACGAGTCCGTGAGAGTCGACCGCGATCGAGTGCGGAACATTGAACTGACCGGGCGCCTCGCCCTTACCGCCCCACGTCTTGATGAACCTGCCGTCGCGGTCGAACTTCAGCACGCGCGAATCGCCGCGGCCATGGCCTTGCGTCACGTAGATTTCGCCGCGTGGACTAAACGCAATATCGTTCGGCTCACTGAAGTTGCGCAGAAAGCCCGCTTCGTGCCATTCGCCCGCGGTGCCCTTGCTGCCGAGCACCATGATGATCCGGCCCTGCGGGTTTAATTTCAGCACGATGTGCGCACCGCCATCGGCAATCCAGATATTGTCGTCGGCGTCGATGCGCAGCCCGTGCGGACGTTCAAGCAGGCCGGCGCCGAGCGCGCGAATGAAGCGGCCGCCGCTGTCGAATTCAACCAGCGGTTGAGCGCCGCGATGCAGAACGAAGATATTGCCTTTCGAATTAATCGCCACACCGGAGACGCCGCCGAAATTCATGCCGGCCGGCAGCTGAAAAAATTCGGGCGCCGGAACGTAGCCGAGATCGGGCGGATTCGCGGGCTGAGCAGCCGCGGTTGCGGCAATCAACAGCAGCAGGCAAGCAACCGATACGCGTTTCATGCGCACTCCCCCGTCTTTACCTGCGTCGTTTATTCGCTGCGAATGTTGGCGATGCGCGCCAACTCGACCCACTTTGCCATTTCGTCGGCGACATACTTGCCAAGCTCGGCCGGGGTTTTGATTTGCGGCTCGGCGCCTTCGTTGACGAAGCGCTTCTCGATCTCCGGCGATTGCAGCACCGCTTTGATTTCCTGATTGAGTCGATTAACGATGGCCGGCGACGTCCCGCGCGGCGCGGCGACGCCCCACCAGTTTGCGGTTTGATAGCCCGGCACGCCTGCCTCGCTGACCGTTGGCACGTTCGGCAACACGCTGCTGCGTGTCGCGGTGCTGATCGCAAGCGCGCGCAACTTGTTTGAGCGAATGAACGTCGTCGTCTGAATCAAAGAACCCATCGTCAATTGCGCCTGACCGGCAATGGTTTCGATCAGCGCGGGCGCGCCGCCTTTATACGGCACGTGCAGCATGTTGGTGCCGGTCATGTGCTTGAAAAGCTCCATCGCGAAATGACCGTTGCTGCCGACGCCGGTCGATGCGTAAGTCAATTGTCCGGGCTTCGCTTTGGCGAGCGCGATCAATTCCTGCACCGTATTGGCGGGCAAGCTCGGATTCACGACGAGCACATTGGGCCCGACACCGAGCATCGCGACCCACGCGAAACTCTTGAGTGAATCGAATGGCAGCTTGTGAATAATCGGATTGGTCGTGAACGACGTCGAGATGATCAGCAGCGTGTAGCCGTCCGGCTGTGCATTGGCGACGATCTCGGTGCCGATGATCGAATTGCCGCCGGCGCGATTGTCGACGATCACCTGCTTGCCGAGCCGGTCGCCGAGTGCCTGCGCGACCGCGCGGCCGACGATGTCGTTGCTGCCGCCGGCCGGAAAGGGCACGACGAGCCGTATCGGCCGCACGGGATAATGCTGCGCTGAAACGGCGCCGGTAAACACCATGGGAAGCGCGATGGTAAGCGCTGACACAGCCGCAAAGGAACGACGCATGGTCTGGCTCCTCCTCCAGCCGCGGCAGCGCCGCGGCGATTTATTTTTTAGCGGATGCTTTCGTCGCAAGCATGTCGAGTATCCCGCGCATCGCAAGGTGATAGCCGAAAACGCCGCAGCCGGTGATCACCGCGCGCGCCACGCGTGCGATTTCGGATTCACGTCCGCGCCGCGCCGGGTTCGATATGTGCAGCTCGATTGTCGGAAAGCGCACTTGCGCGATCGCCGCCATCAGCGCCGGGTGCCCGGTCGTGTAGCCGGCCGGATTGATGATCGCGCCGTCGACGCCGCTTTCATGCGCGTCGTAGAACTTGTTGATGACTTCGCCTTCGATGTTCGAGTGAAAAATCTCGACGTCGATCTTGAGGTCTGCCGCGTACTGGCGGATATGCTGGTCGTATTCCGGCAGCAGCATCGGACCGAAGACATCGATCTGCGATTTGCCGCGCATGTTCATGCCGGCGCCGTGGACGACGAGTACTTTTGGCATTGCGATTCCCTTCGTGAGCAGGCGGCGCGTATCATGGTTGAACGCTCTGCCGCCGTTGCACAGGATAGCAGAATTCCCTCGCATCCCGATGAAAGGCCCGCGATGTTCAACGCGTTAGACAATGCCCGCATGCTTGCCCGCTACAACGCATGGTCGAACAAGGTCATGTTCGATGCCGTCGCCGCGCTGCCGGCCGGCGAAGCGGCGAAGGAACGCAAAAGCCTGTTCAAGAATATGGTGCACACGCTCAATCACAATTACGTCATCGATGCGATCTGGCGCGGCCACCTGGAAGGCCGCGAGCATGGCTACACGGCGCGCAATACACCCGATCATCCGCCGCTTGACGAGCTTAAGGTGCAGCAACAGGCAATGGACCAGTGGTATCTCGACTGGGCGGCGGCGCTGACCGACGCGACGCTCGCTGAACAAGTGAATTTCACGCTGATTGGCGGCGCGCCTGGAACCATGACGCGCTACGAAATCCTGCTCCACGTCGTAAATCACACGAGTTATCACCGCGGTTTCGTGTGCGATATGTTCTTTGAAGTGCCCGCCCGGCCGCCGACCATGGACCTGCCGGTGTTTCTGCGCGAAGCGTCCAGGTGAGCATCGCGTAGTCATAATCGAGACATTGACCATCATGGGTTTCACGGCGTAGGATGATTTGCGTGGCATGACTCATCGCCACCCATCCGCAGGTGTATCGGCGTTATCCCTATTCACCGCAGCATGACCGGAGACTTGTCATGACCGATCGAATCATCAAAAAAATCATCGAAGGCCAGGAAGTCGTGACGTGCAGCGCCGACACGACCGTCAGCGATGCCGCACTGCTGATGCGCGAACGACACATCGGCGCCGTCATCGTCGTCGAAAACAGCAAGCTCGCGGGCATTTTCACCGAGCGCGATGCGTTGTTTCGCGTCGTTGCGGAAGGCCGCGATACCAAGTCAACGCGGCTTGCCGACGTCATGACGCGCAACCCGCAGACCGTGAAACCCGATCAGCCGTTTTCTATCGCGCTGCAAATGATGTATGGCGGCAAGTTTCGTCACGTGCCGGTGGTCGAAGACGGCCGGCCGGTCGGTATTATTTCCGCGCGCGATGCGCTCGGTCCCGAACTCGAAGCGTTCGTGTTCGAATTGCTGCGCCAGGAACAGGTCGAAAACATCCTCGCGTAGCAATATCGCTGCGAGCGGTTGCGCGCCGCATCCAGAATTATTCCAGTTCAACGTAAACGTGCCGCATTGAAGCGGTGTGGCACGCAGTCGCCGCTCGCGGTAGCATTGCTCGCATTCCCCTCGTTTCAATAAAAAGGAAATCGTCATGGCGAACAAAGTCGCGGTAGTGACCGGTGCGGGCTCCGGCATTGGCAAAGCATCGGCGCTCGCGCTGCTCGCTGCGGGCTACTCGGTCGCGTTGGCCGGCCGCCGTGCTGACATGCTCACACAGGCCGTCAACGAGTCGGGCGCCGGCGCACGCGCGCTCGCAGTGCCGACGGACGTCTCCAAAGCAGCCGACGTCAACGCGCTGTTTGCGACGACCAGGGAAAAATTCGGCAGCGTCGACGTGCTGTTCAATAACGCCGGCACCAATGCGCCGGGCATCCTGTTCGAAGATCTGACGGTTGAAAAATGGCAATCGGTCGTCGATGTCAATCTGACCGGCATGTTCTTGTGCGCGCAGGCGGCCTTCCGCATCATGAAAGAACAAAATCCGCGCGGCGGCCGCATTATCAACAACGGCTCGATATCGGCGCACGCGCCGCGTCCCGACTCCGCGCCTTATACATGCACCAAGCATGCGGTCACCGGCCTCACCAAATGCATTTCGCTCGACGGCCGCAAGTACGATATCGCGTGCGGCCAGATCGATGTCGGCAACGCGATGACCGAACTCGCCGCACGCATGTCCAAAGGCGTCAAGCAGGCGAACGGCGAGGTCGCGGTCGAAGCGATGATGGACGTGAAAGAAGTCGCCAACGCGGTCGTGCACATGGCGAGCCTGCCGCTGTCGACCAACGTCCAGTTCCTGACCATCATGGCGAGCAAGATGCCGTTTGTCGGGCGTGGCTGACGCAGCGCCCGGAGGCGCAGCTTGACCCCGATTGCGTGGTTGTGGATTCCAATCACGCTCGCCGCCGCACTCGCGCAAACGGCGCGCAATGCCGCGCAGCGCCACCTCACGCCAATACTCGGTACGTTCGGTGCAACGCTGGTGCGTTTCCTCTACGGATTGCCATTTGCCGTTGTCTGGCTAGCGATCGTCTGTGAAGCGGGCGGCTTTCCGCTGCCGTCGCCGAATGTAAAGTTCTTTGCATGGGTCGTGGTTGCCGCGGTCGCGCAAATCATCGCGACCGCGTTGCTGCTGCGGGTCATTGCAGAGCGCAATTTTTCGCTCGGCGTCGCCTACTCAAAGACCGAAGTCATCCAGGTTGCGATTTTCGGCTTTATCTTTCTTGGCGATCGCGTCACGCTCGCAACGGCGGCAGCAGTCGGCCTCGGCACGCTCGGCGTTTTGCTCATGTCGCCGATCGACAGCAAGCATCCGCTGCGCACCTTGATTGCCGGCTGGACGACGCGGTCGGCGCTGCTCGGCATCTTGTCCGGCGCGTGTTTCGGCTTCGCCGCGGTCGGCTATCGGGGCGGCGCGATCGCACTCGAAGGCGCCGCGTTTCCGGCGGCCGCGGCGTATACGCTGGTCGCCGCGTTATCGCTGCAGACCGTATTACTGGTCGGCTGGCTGTTGATACGCGATGCGCGCATCGTCGTCCGCGTGTTCCAGGCGTGGCGCGCATCGCTCTTCGCGGGGCTCATGGGAGCCACCGCGTCGATCGGCTGGTTCACCGCAATGGCGATCGAGCCGGTCGCGCACGTGCGCACGCTCGCACTCGTCGAACTGCTGTTCGGCTATGTCGTATCACGCCGCATCTTCCGCGAGCACGTGTCGCGTACCGAACTTGCCGGCATGGCGCTGCTGACTTCGGGGCTCATCGTGGTCACGCTCGCGCGTTAACGCATGGCGGCGAAGCGCTGGTATCTCTACCTGATCGAATGCCGCGACGGCAATATTTACACCGGCATTGCGGTCGACGTCGCCGCGCGCTATGCCGCGCATGCGTGCGGCAAAGGCGCGCGCTACACGCGCTCGCATCCACCGCGGCGGCTGCTGGCCTCGCTCGAATATCCGGACCACTCAAGCGCCGCGTCCGCCGAATATGCGGTCAAGCAGATTTCCCCCGCGGAGAAACGCGCCTATGCGCTGCTGCTTGCGCTTTCGGCGCAAGGCGCTGATTGACTTTCAGCGCGGATTCGCCGACGCTCGCGCTTCGCAGGCTCAACCAACGTTCGCGCCATGGCGCGGCGACTCCTGAAAGGAACAGCATGTCCACCGTTACGACCGCGTCCGGGCTCGTTTATGAAGAACTTACCGTCGGCGCTGGCGCCGAAGCGGCCGCCGGCCAGCGCGTCACCGTGCATTACACCGGCTGGCTTACCAACGGCAGCAAGTTCGATTCGAGCAAAGACCGCGACGATCCGTTTGAATTTCATCTCGGCCAGGGCCAGGTCATCAAAGGCTGGGACGAAGGCGTCGCCGGCATGAAAGTCGGCGGCAAGCGCAAGCTCACGATTCCGCCCGAGCTCGGCTATGGCGCACGCGGCGCAGGCGGTGCAATTCCGCCGAACGCGACGCTGGTGTTCGAAGTGGAGCTGCTCGGCGTCTGACGCATACGCGCAACAGCCATGCGCGCGCTGGTCACAGGTTTTGAATCGTTCGGCGGCGCCGCCAGCAACGCGTCTTATGAAGCGGTCCGGCGCCTGCCGTCGCGCGCCGGCAACGTCGACATCGTCACGGCGCAATTACCGACCGCGTATGCGCGTGCAGGCGCGACGCTAATCGGTGAAATCCGGCGCGCCGATCCCGATCTGGTGTTGTGCGTCGGCGAAGCGAACGAGCGCACGGCGCTCAACATCGAAAGAGTCGCGATCAACGTGCAGGATGCGCGGCTTGCCGACAACGACGGCGCGCAGCCGCGTGACATGCCGGTCATTGCCGGCGGGCCTGCGGCGTATTTTTCGACCCTCCCTGTCCGCACTATCTACGATGCGTTGATAGCAGCCCGCTTGCCGGCGACGCTTTCCAACACTGCGGGCGCTTTCGTCTGCAATCACGCGTTTTACACGCTCATGCATTTCGCCGCCGAATCGACAGTGAAGTGGCGTGGCGGATTCCTGCACGTGCCGGCATGGCGTGACGGCCAGCCAGCGGACGCCATGCCCGCGCTCACGCTCGACGATATCGTGCGCGGAATCGTGATCACGCTCGAAACGAGCGCGCAGATAATTACGAGCTAGTGCGCGCCGCCGAATTTGGCGTCGAGCCCGGCATCGAACTTGCCGTCGATCAGCACATACAATATTCGCACCGGCTTATTCGACCGATTGCTCCACGCATGATTGGTGCCGCGCTGAATGACAACGTCGCCCGCTTTTAGCACCACGTCTTCATCGTCGAGCAGCATCGTCAATTCGCCTTCGAGCACGACCGCATAGTCGACTGTCTGCGTCCGATGCATCATCGGATGGCGGCCGCCGCGTCCGTAAGTCGATGCCGCCTCGTTGCCCATCGCGGCGAACACCTTGCGCGCGCCCTCCGGCGTGAGATTTTTGAGTTCGTCGCTTTCGGGCATGATTTCGGCGATGCGGATAATCGTGCCGCTTGGCCCCGGATGAATTTGTCGCTCGCCGCCGGTTGGGTCGTCTTCGGTCGCAGTAATCGGTGCCGGCGCCGCGTTGGTTTTCCAGATGTCGGTCGAGCGATGTCCGGGCCGCAGTGGGTTCGTCTTGACTGCGGGCGCGAGTCCGTCCGATAGCACGACTGCCTTGCCGTTTTTGTCGTGGCCTGTGACCACGCGCCTGATGAAGCCTGTCATGTGTCCCTCTCTCCCTTCGTCTATAAAATCATTCCGGCTCGATGCCCGCGATGCGTGCAGCCTCGCCCATGCGCTTGATCGAATTGGCGACGAACGGCGCGAATTCTGCCGACGAATCGCCAACCGGATTCAGACCGAGCTTAACGAAGCGTTCGCGGACAGCCGGATTGGCGATTGCCGCGCGCACTTCGCTTTCGAGTTTCTTTAACAGGTCGCGCGGGAGTCGCGCCGGCGCGAAGAGGCCGTGCCAGCTCGCATCGAGCTGGGTCGGCGGCACGCCTGCTTCAGCGAGCGTCGGCACCTCGGGCAGAAACGCTGCGCGCGCCGGCGCGTCGTAGCCGAGTGCGCGTATTTTGCCTGCCTTGATTTGCGGCAGTCCGAGCGTCGGCGTCACAAACATCACCTGCACTTCACCGCCCATCAAGGCGGCGATGGCGGCGCCTGCTCCTTTATAGGGAACGTGGACCATGTTCGTGCCGGCGCGTGCATTGAAAAGCGCGCTCGTGAGATGCACGGTATTGCCGATGCCCGGCGAGCCATACGCAATTTTGGCGTCGGGCCTTTTCGCGAGCGCGACAAGCTCTTTAGCGTTCTGCGCCGGCACATTTGGATTGACGACCAAAATATGGCCATCGGACGAACACAGATGCGAGACCGGCGTTAAATCCTTGATCGCATCGTACGGCAGCCTCTTATAGATACCGGGATTGACCGCGAACGATGCCGAAGTAACGAGCAAGGTGTAACCGTCCGGCGCCGCCTTGGCGACGATGTCGGTGCCGATGATGCCGTTGGCGCCGGGGCGATTGTCGACGACGAACTGCTGCCCGATTTGCGCCGTGAGCTGCGCGGCGACGATGCGCGCGGTTGTATCAGGGCCGCCCGCGCCGAAGCCGACGACGATGCGCACGGGGCGCACCGGATAATTTTCGCTCCAGCATGTGCCGCACGCGAAAAACGCGCACACGATCAGCCAAAGTTTCGCCACGAGAGTTTCCGGTGCAGTGCGCGCGGAATCGCGGCGCGGGGCACGCAGTATAATCACGGCCCGCGCACGGCGGCAAGGCGCGGACCCGCGCAATCACCGCAGTTATAATTCAGGTCCTCTGCAATCCGCGTTGACTCTCTTCATGCGTGATGTCTCTTTCGCAATGATCGCCCTGCGCACTGCAAGTGCGTGCGCGCTTGCAGCCGCGCAATGCAGTGCGTTCGCGCAGGCGCCGGATGCCGCGCGCGACTATCCGGCGAAACCGATACGCATCATCGTGCCTTATCCGCCCGGCGGCCTCGGCGACATATTTCCGCGCGCGCTCGCGAATGGACTGTCGGAACTCGTCGGCCAGCCGGTCATCGTCGACAACCGGCCGGGCGCGAGCCAGATGATAGGCGCGCAACTGGCCGCCAAGTCGGCGCCTGACGGTTACACGTTGTTTTTCGGCAGTGTAACGAGCCTTGCGATCAACGTAAGCGCGCAAAAGAATCTGCCTTACGATCCGTTGAAGGATTTCACGCCCGTCACGTTCTGCTTTTCAACGCCGCTGTATCTCGTGACCAGCACGGCACTGCCGGCGACGACGGTCAAAGAACTGATAGCACTTGCGAAAGTACGTCCGGCGGGACTGACCTTCGCGTCCGGCGGCCCCGGCTCGTCGACGCATCTCGCGGCCGAACTTTTCCGTTCGATGACCGGCGCCAATCTTGTGCATGTGCCGTATAAAGGTTCGGCGCCGGCGATGACCGACGTCATGGCCGGACACATCGATTTCATGTTCGAAGGCGGCGGCATCAACTACGTGCGCGACGGCAAAGTGCGCGGCCTTGCGGTGACGAGCTTGAAGCGCTCGGTAAACGCGCCGCAAATGCCGACGATGAATGAAGCCGGCGTGGCGGGATATGAAGCAGCGATCTGGTTTGGCATCGTCGTGCCCGCAGCAACGCCGCGGCCCGTCGTTGCGCGCCTTAACGGCGACATCGGCAAGGTGCTCAATCAACCGCGCTTTCGCGAGCGCCTCGCCACGCTCGACATTGCGCCCGGCACGCCGGAAGCTTTCGGCGTTTACATACGCAATGAAATTCCGAAATGGCGCAACGTAATACAAACGGCAAATATTTCGATTGAGTAATGTCATGAGTTCGCGTCCGCTTTCGATTGCCGTCATCGGCGCCGGCATTGGCGGGCTCGCGGCCGCCACCTTACTCGGGCGTAGCGGCCATCGCGTCCGCGTCTACGAGCAGGCCGGTCGCTTCGCGCGCGTCGGTGCCGGCATCCAGATGACGCCGAACGCGATGAAAGTGCTGCGCGGCCTCGGCCTTGAAGCGCGGCTTCGCGAAGTCGCATTTCAGTCGCCATCCGGCGTAAGCCGTGAATGGGACACGGCCGCGATCACCAACGAATTGCGCATGGGCGAAGAAATCGAAACCCGCTTCGGCGCGCCTTATCTGTTCCTGCATCGAGCCGATCTTCACGCGGCGATCCAGTCGGCCGTGCCTGCGGATTGCGTCGAACTGAATCGTAAACTCGCGCGGCTCGAGCAGAACGCGCAACGCGTGACGCTCTACTTCAAAGACGGCACGCACGAGGAGGCCGACGCGGTGATTGCCGCCGATGGCGTGCATTCGACGGTGCGTGAACTCATGCTAGGCCCCGAGCAGCCGCGCTTTACCGGCCGCGTCGCCTACCGCACCACTTTCCCCGCCGCGCTGATGGGTAGCGAGCGCATCACGCCGGTGCGGACCAAATGGTGGGGACCTGATCGCCACATGGTCGTCTACTACGTCACGCGCAATCTCGATGAAGTTTATTTCGTCACCAGCCAGCCTGAAAAAGTCGAATGGATGACGCCCGAATCGTGGTCGGCCAAAGGCAATCTTGAAGAACTGCGTGCGGCTTATGCAGGCTTCCATCCCGAAGTGCAGGCGGTGCTGCGCGCCTGTCCCGACGTGCACAAGTGGGCGCTGCTCGAACGCGACCCGCTGCCGCGCTGGACTGAAGAACGCGTGGCGCTCCTTGGCGACGCTTGTCATCCGATGACGCCGTACATGGCGCAAGGCGCAGCGTCAGCGCTGGAAGATTCGGTCATCCTGTCACGCTGTCTCGCCGGCGTCGATGCCGGCGGTGTCGCCGCCGCGCTGCGAGTTTACGAGGCGACCCGCAAACCGCGCACGTCCGAGATTCAGGGCTCGTCGCGCAAGAACACGTGGATGCGCACCGATACCGATCCGACGTGGGTTTACGGCTACGACGCGTGGACCACGCCGCTCGCGAGCACCGCGTAAGTCCAGGCCGGCGGTACCCGCGCGCCTGCAAAAGTAGATATCATAGCCGCCTGTAATTCAACGCAGCACCGGCCGCGCGACGTCTTCGCGCGTCATCAAAGAAAAATCAGGAGACTTCATGAAGGTTTGCATATTCGGCGCGGGCGCCGTTGGCGGTCATATCGCAACGCGGCTGATCGCGGCGAAAGCGGACGAGATTTCGGTGGTCGCGCGCGGCGCGCAATTGCAGGCGATGCGCACGCGCGGCCTGACGCTGCGCACGGGCGGCAAGGAGATTCACGCCAAGCCCGCCGTCGCCACGGATGACCCTTCGACACTGCCACCGCAGGATGTCATTCTCGTCGCCATCAAAGCTACCGGCGCCCTGCCCGCGGCTGCGTCGCAAATCGCGAAATTACTCGCCCCGAATGGATGCGCCGTCTTCATGATCAACGGCATTCCGTGGTGGTGGCGGCATGGCCAAAAAGGTGAAAGCGGCACGCTGCCGCTGCTCGATCCCGAAGGCGCGTTGTGGAAGGAAGTAAAATCCGAGCGCACGCTGGGTTGCGTCGTGCATATGCCGAATGAAGTCGTCGAACCCGGCGTCATCGTGCACACGGGCCCCTGCCATCTGGTTTTGGGCGAGCCCGACAATTCGTCGAGCGCGCGCCTTAAAAGTGTTGCCGACATGCTGACGCGCGGCGGCATCGAGACGCACACGTCGAACGATATCCGTCGCGACGTGTGGCAGAAACTCGCCTTGAATGCGTCGGGCAATACGCTTGCTGCTTTGACGCGCATCGATCTTGGCGGCCTCGGCACCGATCCGGGATTGTGTGAGCTTTCAATGAAACTGATGCGCGAAGCCATTGCGGTTGCCGCGAAGCAGGGTTGGGACCTTTCGAAGGAAATGGACGTCGAAAAACTCGCCAGGCGCGGCAAACCGGGACAGCGTCCGTCGATGCTGCAGGATGTGACGGCGGGCCGCGCCATCGAAGTCGAAGCGCTGCTCGGCCAGATCCAGGCGTTTGCGCG
This sequence comes from Betaproteobacteria bacterium, assembly GCA_028292435.1. Classification (GTDB taxonomy): domain Bacteria; phylum Pseudomonadota; class Gammaproteobacteria; order Burkholderiales; family SG8-41; genus PALSA-1004. Next base: position 68,106 of record JAQGMI010000060.1, on the reverse strand, counting down.
TGAACTAAATGTGCCGACACCGACCGCCGACGTGGTCGTTTCACTTCTGCGCGGCCTCGATAAATCGATCCGCGGGGCGTGATTGAACCACATCCCCACCTCAGTCCTCCCCCTTGAAGGGGAGGATGAAATCAGACTGCGCGAAATGATTGCGCAGCTTATAACGGTGCCATCATGCTGAAATTGTGGGGCCGCCCGACGTCGGGGCGCACGCAAAAAGTTTTGTGGACGCTGTCTGAAATCGGTCTCGACTTCGATTTCATCATGGCGAGCGGCGAAATGGGGCCCGGCGGTCACGTGTCGAAAGGCAATCAACCGTACGGCCTCGTCAACACCGTCGAGTACCGCGCCAAAAACCCGAACGGCCGCGTGCCGACCATCGACGACGACGGCTTCGTGCTGTGGGAATCGAATTCGATCGTGCGTTATCTCGCGATGCAGTACGCGCCCGATCTCCTGTACGGCAACGGCATCAAGACGTTCGCGTCGGCAAGCCGCTGGGTCGACTGGGAGAACAACGAACTGTTGCCGCCGCAGCACAACATGGCGATGCATTTGATTCGCCTGCCGGAAGACCAGCGCGATCCGGAAATTCTCGCCGCCGCGTGCGAAAAGTTCGACCGCGCGATGAAGATCGCCGACGACCAGCTCGGCCGCACGCCCTACATCGCCGGCGATCGTTTTACGTACGGCGACATTCCGCTCGGCGTGCGCGTGCATCGCTGGCACGTGCTCGGCCTCGCCAAACAAACGCCGCCAAATATCGCGCGCTGGTATGAAGCAATCAAAGCCCGGCCCGGCTTTCAAGTCTGGACCGCGGAACCTTCGTATCATCTCGAAGGATAATTAAAACCGGGGAACCTGGAGGATGCATGAAAGCAGTCAGTAGATTGACGATTGTGGTGCTCGCGCTCGCTGCAGTGCCTTGCGCATTCGCGCAGAACTATCCGAGCAAGCCGATCAAACTCATTTCTCCGTATCCGCCTGGCGGCGGCACGGACGCAGCCGCGCGCATCATCGCGCAGGCGCTGGGCGACCAGATGGGTCAGCAGGTCGTTGTCGATACGCGCGGCGGCGCGAGCGGCTTGATCGGCACCGAGCTTGCGGCGAAGTCAGCGCCCGACGGCTATACGATCGTGCTCGGCAACGTCGCACCGCTCGCCATCCTGCCCGCGGCGACACCCAAGCTGCCGTACGATCCCTTGCGCGATTTCAGTCCGATCAGTCTCGTCGCGCTGTCTGACTACGTGTTGACCGTCCACCCGTCGCTGCCGGTCAAGAACATCAAGGAATTGCTCGCGCTCGCCAAAGCGAATCCGGACAAACTCACGTACGCATCGAGCGGCAACCTCGGTGCGCCGCATCTTGCCGGCGAGCTTTTAAACCTGCTGGGCAACGTAAAGACCGTGCACATTCCGTACAAAGGCAACGGCCCCGCCGCGATTGCCGTGATGTCAGGTGAATCAACCATGCTGTTCGGCACCGGTCCTTCGGTCGTGCCGCATGCGCATACCGGCAAACTGCGCATGCTCGCAACGACCGGACCGAAGCGCACAATTGAGGGTCTGCCCGCGATGAACGAATTGCTGCCCGGCTACGACGTAACGCAGTGGTACGGCTTGCTGCTGCCTGCCGGCGCGCCGAAAGAAATCGTTGAGCGCCTCAATAAGGAAATCGCGCGCGCGCTCGCAACGCCGAAGATCCGCGATTTATATATCGCGCTCGGCACCCAGCCGCTCGCCAATTCACCCGAAGAATTCGCCACTTTTATTCGCAACGAAAAAGACAAGTGGGCCAAAGTAATCAAGACTGCAAACATTAAAGCTGATTTCTAATTCAAGGCGTGAACCGCAAAGGACGCGAAGGACGCAAAGGAAACCAATGCAACGGAAAATCGAGAAGCTCAATCGTTCGCTTACCCAATCTAAATCATTATTCAGGTTCATGCTAAATCTTCAACGTGGTGTCTCGCCCTTCCTTTGCGTCCTTGGCGGTGAAGCCTCGAGTTGTAAAGCCGGAGAATGAGTTGAGCGCAACACCAGACGAATTCGAGTTCTTCCTCGAGAAACACTGGTCCGACGGCCTGCCGGTCGTCACGCCGACCGAAGCACGCGTCGCGCGCATGCTTGCCGCCACGACGCGCGAGGCGGACGAAGTCGTCGGCCTGATTCCGCCGGCGATGGAACCGGCGACAGTGCGCACCGTCGCGATCCATGCGCTGATGGCAGGCTGCAAGCCCGAGTACCTGCCCGTCGTCTTGGGCGCGATCAAGCTCATGCTGCGCGAGGAATTCAATTTGAACGGCGCGCAAGGCACAATGCATGGCGTAGCGCCGCTGATGATCGTCAATGGCCCTTACGCGAAACAAATCGGCATTCACGGCAGCAACGGCTGCTTCGGGCCGGGCTTTCGCGCGAATGCATCGATCGGCCGTGCCATTCGCTTAATGCTGTTGAATCTCGGCGGCGGTATTCCGGGTGTCGGCTCGGCGACCGTATTTTCGACGCCGCTGCGCTACACCGCCTGTCTCGCCGAAAACATTGAGCGTAGTCCGTGGGAAACGCTTGCCGTGTCGCGCGCTTATTCGGCTGACGACAACGTAATTACTTGTGCGATGGTCGAGAGCCCGCGGCTTTGCTACGACGACGTGAGCCAGGAACCCGAGCGGCTGTTGACCGGCATCGCGGATTCGATGGCCGCGATGAGTTCATGGAACATGCACGTGCGCTCCGACATGGTCGTCGCAATGGGTCCCGAGCAGGCGACGATCTGCGCGCGCGCCGGGCTCAAGCGTGCCGATGTGCACCAGCGTCTGATCGAGCTCGCACAGCGCAAAGTCGGCGACCTGAAGCGCGGCGGCAACTGGCGGCGCGAGCGTGCGCTAAAAATCAACGTCGATCCGGACGACGACGAGCAGTTCGTGCCCGTGATCAAAGACGCGCGCGACCTGCATCTGATCGTCGCGGGCGGCTGGGGGCCGTTGACTGCCGTGTGCCACGGCTGGGGCGGGGGCAGTCGCGCCGTGCACGGAACTTACGAACCTGAGTGAGGAGCAAAGGCCGGTGACCGAAGCAGTAGACGAATTCGAGTTTTTCCTCGACAAGCAGTGGTCGGACGGCCTGCCGGTCGTCACGCCGACTGAAGCGCGCGTCGCGCGCATGTTGAAAGCGACGAAACGCGATCCGGATGAAGTCATCGACCGCATTCCGCCGATGATGGAGCCGGCGACCGTCCGCACCGTCGCGATTCATGCGCTGATGGCCGGCTGCAAGCCCGACTACCTGCCGGTGATCCTCGGCGCGCTGCCACTGATGCTGCGTGACGAATTCAACATGAACGGCGTGCAGGGCACGATGCATGGCGTGGCCCCCTTGATGATCGTGAATGGACCGTACGCAAAACAAATCGGCATCCACGGCGGCAATGGCTGCTTCGGCCCGGGCTTTCGCGCGAACGCATCGATCGGCCGCGCCATCCGCCTGATGATGATGAATCTCGGCGGCGGCATCGCGGGCATCGCATCGGCGACGATCTTTGCCACGCCGCTGCGCTACACCGCGTGCATTACCGAAAACAGCGAGCGCTCGCCGTGGGAGAGTCTCGCCGAATCGAAAGGCTACGCCAAAGACGCGAACGTGATCACCTGCGCGATGGTGGAAAGCCCCAAGCTTTGCTTCGACGACGTGAGTCAGGAACCGCAGCGCCTGCTGACCGGCATCGCCGACGGCATGACCGGCATGGGCTCGTGGAACATGCACGCGCGCTCGGACATGGTCGTCGCGATGGGTCCGCAGCACGCGGCAATCTGCGCGCAAGGCGGCCTCACGCGCGCCGACGTGCATCGCAAGCTCGTCGAGATGGCGGGCCGCAAGGTGCGCGACCTGAAAGGCGGCGGTAACTGGCGGCGCGAACGCGCGCTGCAATTCCCGATCAAGGTCGATCCCGATGACGACGATTGCTTCATTCCCGCCATCAAAGATCCCCAGGATTTGCAATTGATCGTCGCCGGCGGCTGGGGCCCGTGCACCGCCATTTGCCACGGCTGGAGCGGCGGCAGCCGTGCCGTGCATGGCGAATACGCCGTTTAATGATCCACTAACCGAGGAACAACATGGCAAACGAACTTCCGTTCATCGACCCGACAGCGGGCGGCGGCAAAGCGCGCGTCGCGCTGGCGCCGCGTCCGATGGATCTCGCCGGCAAAGTCGTCGGCTTGCTGGACAACACCAAGGAACAAGGCGACGTCATTCTCGAGACGATCGCGGCTGCGCTGCGCGAACGCTACGGCGTCGCCAAAGTCGTCACGCGGCGCAAAGAGCATTATTCCAAGCCCGCGACCGAAGAGATCATTAACGAAATGGCGAAGGAAGTGCAGGTGGCGGTCGCCGCCGTCGGCGGATGAGGGTCGTGCACGTTGTGCAGTGTGCACGACACGATCGAATTTGAAAAACGCGGGATTCCCGCGACGACCATTATTACGACAGCGTTTACCAACGCCGCGGTGTTCCAGTTCCGCGCCAAAGGCATGGACGGTCATCCGTATATCGAGTTGCCGCACCCGGTCAGCAATCTGAAGCCGGATGAAATGCGCGAGCTCACGCTGAAATACGTCGAACAGCTGGTCAAACAACTGACGGCGTAGCGCCGCCGCCAGGCCGCTACTTGAGCGGCTTGAAGCGGATGCGCTTCGGTTTTGCGCCTTCTTCGCCGAGGCGTTTTTTCTTGTCCGCTTCGTATTCCTGGTAGTTGCCGTCAAAGAACGTCCACTTCGAATCGCCTTCGGCGGCGAGGATGTGCGTCGCGATACGGTCGAGGAACCAGCGGTCATGTGAGATGACGAGAATGCTGCCGGCGAATTCGAGCAGCGCATCTTCAAGCGCGCGCAGCGTTTCGACGTCCAGATCGTTTGACGGCTCGTCGAGGAGCAGCACGTTGCCGCCGGCGATCAGCGTCGCCGCGAGATGCAGCCGGCCGCGTTCGCCGCCGGACAGATTGCCGACTTTCTTGCTCTGGTCGGTGCCTTTGAAATTGAAACGGCCGAGGTATGCGCGCGACGGCATCTCGAATTTCCCGACGTTCAGAATGTCGGAACCGTTCGCAATGAAATCAAATACCGTTTTGTCGCCCTCGAGTTCATCGCGCGACTGATCGACGACCGCAAGTTTGACGCTTTTGCCGATCGCGACTTCGCCTTGGCCGGGCTTTTCCTTGCCGGCGATCATGCGGAACAGTGTCGATTTGCCGGCGCCGTTGGGGCCGATGATGCCGACGATGGCACCGGGCGGCACGCTGAATGAAAGATCGTCGATCAGGAGGCGCTCGCCGTAGCCTTTGGAGACGCCTTTGAATTCGATCACGCTGTCGCCGAGACGATCCGCGACCGGAATAAAAATTTCCTGGGTTTCGTTGCGCTTCTGGTATTCATGCGAAGAGAGTTCTTCAAAACGCGCGAGTCGCGCCTTGCTCTTGGCCTGGCGGCCTTTCGCATTCTGCCGCACCCATTCCAATTCGCGTTTGATAGTTTTCTGGCGCGCCGACTCCGTCGCCTCTTCCTGCGAGAGCCGCTCATCTTTCTGCTCGAGCCAGGAACTGTAATTGCCTTTCCACGGGATGCCGTGGCCGCGGTCGAGCTCGAGTATCCACTCAGCCGCATTGTCGAGAAAGTAGCGATCGTGTGTCACCGCGACGACGGTGCCGGGAAATTTCTGCAGGAATTGCTCGAGCCACTCGACGCTTTCCGCATCGAGATGGTTGGTCGGTTCGTCGAGCAGCAGCATATCGGGCTTCGACAGCAAGAGCCGGCACAAAGCCACGCGGCGCTTCTCACCGCCGGACAGCGGCTTGATCGGCGCGTCCCACGGCGGCAGGCGCAACGCGTCGGCTGCGATTTCGAGCTGGTGCTCGGTGTCGCCGCCGGCCGCTGCAATCACCGCTTCATATTTCGCCTGATCGGTCGCGAGCTTGTCGAAGTCGGCATCAGGCTCGGCATACGCGGCGTAGATTTCCTCGAGTTTCTTTTTAGCTTCGCTGATTTCGCCGAGCCCTTCCTCGACCGTCTCGCGCACAGTTTTGTCCGGATCGAGTTGAGGTTCCTGCTCCAAAAATCCGATGCGCATATTCGGCATGGGCACGGCTTCGCCGTCGAAGTTCTTGTCTTCGCCGGCCATGATTTTCAGCAGGCTCGATTTACCGGAGCCATTGAGTCCGAGCACGCCGATTTTGGCGCCGGGAAAAAACGAAAGCGAAATATTCTTGAGGATTTGACGCTTCGGCGGCACGACTTTGCCGACGCGCTGCATGGTGTAGACGTATTGGGCCATAAGGTTCTGCGCGGATTGGGGAAAAGTTGGCAATCATAGCGGAATGCCCGCCCGCGCGCCGCACCTTGCGGCGGTAATTTCTACTTGTCCGGACCAGCGGTTACAGCGTAATCTGGCGGCGCTCGCAATGCCAAAACCATCCACGGGGAGATGTGATGAGTTTCGATTCGACAATGAAGTTCAGCACCACCATGAATCGTGCGGAGATCGAAGCGATGCTCGGCGATTGCCGCTCGTTCGCCGCGGCGGCCGACTTGCCCGAAGTGGCAAAGCTGCTGACCGGCGTCGACGGCCTGGCGCAGGGCGAATTGCAACCGCGCATCACGGGCTGCCTCGAGCAGCTCGGCGGCAAAGACGAATACGGGCTGCTGATCGACAAACTCGACATGCTGCTCATGAATCTGCCGAACCTCAAATAACCGGCATGGCCGGCGCGCGATTCGCGCCGCGACCGTCCGTGGTAATGTAATAAAAAACGCCTGCCCCGGGCGCTCACGGACGGAGAAAACACATGTGGTTTAAAACTATCAGCGCGTGCGCGCTGCTGGCGTGCACTGGCGCGCATGCGCGTGTCACCGAAATCAACGTCGTCGCCATCGAGCCTTTCGCCGATGGCGCTGCGTACGGAGCGACCGGCGCGTACGAGCGCGTGCGCGGCACTTTCAAAGGCGAGCTCGACCCGGCGGACGCGCGCAATAAGGTCATCGTGAATCTCGACAAGGCGCCGCGCAACGCGCGGGGCCGCGTCGAATACGAGGCCGACTTCTTCCTGCTGCGTCCGGCCGATGCGGCGCGCGGCAACCACAAACTTATTTACGACGTGACCAATCGCGGCCGCAAGCTCATCCACTTCCGGCTGATGGACGCGAACCCGCCGACAGTCGCGGCGGCCAACGATCCGAAGACAGCCGCCGATGCGGGCACCGGAATTTTCTTTCGCATGGGCTATACGCTCGCATGGAGCGGCTGGGATTCGGAGGCGCCGCGCGCGAATAACGGCCTCACGATGAAACCGATCATCGCGAGCGACAACGGCAAGCCCATCGTGCGCGTCATTCGCGACGAACTGGTCAGCGGCACGCGTTCGCGCGTCGATCCGCCGAAACCGGGCGAGCCGCCGCCCCGCGAAATGTTGAAGCTGTCATATGAAGCGGCGACGCTCGATCAAGGCCAGGCAAAGTTGACCGCCCGGCGCGGCGAGGCCGATCCGCGCGTGGAAATCCCGGCGGCGAAATGGGCGTATTCAGGCCCGCGCGCAATCGAGTTGCTGCCCGCCGGCACCCAGCCCGAGCCCGGGACGCTGTATGAATTTCACTATCCCGCGAAAAATCCGCGCGTGCTCGGCATCGGCATGGCGGCGACGCGCGACCTGATTTCATTCCTGCGTTTTGAAACGGCGGACGGCAAAGGCACCGCGAATCCGGCGGGCGGCGGCATTCGCACCACGCTTGCGTTTGGAATCTCACAAGCCGGACGCTTCCTGCGCGACTTCGTGCACGACGGCTTCAACCAGGACGAAGCGGCACGCAAGGTGTTCGACGGCATGCTCGCGCACACCGCCGGCGCCGGCGGTGTTTTTTTGAATGCGGAATTCGCGCAGACCAATCGCACCAACACTCAGCACGAAGATCACACGATGCCGGAAAACGCATTTCCGTTTTCGACCGCGACGCTGACCGACCCGGTCACCGGCCGCACCGGCGCGCTGCTGCGCAACGACGGATTCGATCCGCTGTGGATGGAAACCAATACGTCGACGGAATACTGGCAAAAAGGCGCGTCGCTGCTGGTGACCGACCCGCTCGGCGAACGCGATATCGAACTGCCGCGCAATGCGCGCGCCTACCTGATCGCCGGCACCCAGCACGCCGGCGCAGCGTGGCTGACCTCAATGCCCGGTTCCTGCGTGAATTCGCGCAATCCGCACAGTCCCACGCCGGCGCTGCGCGCCCTGCTCGTCGCGCTCGACGAATGGGCAAGCGATGGCAAGGCGCCGCCGCCGTCGATGACGCCGCGGCTCACCGACAAAACGCTCACGACGCCCACTCAGCTCAAGTTTCCCGCGATTCCCGGCATCAAGGTCGCGCAGCGCATGAACGAGATCGGCGTGCTCAAAGACTGGATCAAGCCCGAGATGGACATGTCCAGGCCGTATCGCACCTATGTAACTCAAGTCGATTTAGACGGCAATGAGACCGCCGGCATCCGGCTGCCCGACATCGCCGTGCCGCTCGCGACGTATACGGGCTGGAATTATTACCGCGCGCCGTTTACCGAAGGCGAATTATGCGACCGCGACGGTACTTACGCGCCGTTCACCGCGACGCGCGCCGCCCGCCTCGAAAAAAACGATCCGCGTCCATCGCTCGAAGAACGCTACGGCAATCAGGCCGCTTATGTGAAACAAGTCGAAGAGGCGGCGGCTAAACTCGTTGCCGCGCGCGTATTGCTGCAGGAAGACGCCGAGCGCCTGGTGGCGCGGGCAAAAACCGAGGAAACGCGGCAACGCTTCAACCGCTGACGGTCTGGCGGGGCGCCGATGGTAGTATCGACCACCTTGATGGAGCGCTCATGACATCTGCTTGCCGAGTTACCTTCGCTGTCGGCATGTTGTTGCTGCTTTTGTTGCCGCTGACTGCAAACGTCTCAGCCCAGACCAAACCCGCGAGCTATCCGGCCAAGCCAGTCAAAATCATCGTGCCGTTTCCCGCCGGCGGCGCTACCGACATCCTTGCGCGTATCGTCGGCCAGAAGTTGTCCGAGCGCATCGCTCAGCAAATGCCGATCGACAACAAGCCCGGTGCCGGCGCGAACATCGGCGCAGAAGCCGCGGCGAAGTCGCCGCCCGACGGTTACACGCTATTGATGGCGTCGATCATGTCGCACTCGATCGCCGTCAGCTATTACAAGCATCTGAATTACGATCTGCGCCGCGATCTCACGCCGATAGCCATGACCGGTGCGATCACCAATGTGCTGGTCGTGCATCCGGCGCTGCCGGTGCGCACGGTCAAGGACCTGATCGCGCTCGCTCGCGCCCATCCGGGCCAACTGAATTACGCGTCGTCGGGTACTGGCGGTCTCATTCACCTGACCGGCGCGCTGTTCGGGCAGATGGCGAAGATCGATATCGTGCACGTGCCTTACAAGGGCACGGCACTGTTCCTGCCGGATTTACTGAATGGACAAATCGCGATGTCGCTCGACACACTGCCGCCGCATCTGCCGTTTATCAAAATCGGCAAACTACGGGCGCTGGCGGTGACGACGGCAAAACGCTCGCCGGTATTGCCCGATCTGCCGACCGTGTCCGAGGCCGCGCTGCCGGGATTCGAATCCGTCGCTATCTACGCGTTCATGGCGCCGAGCGGCACGCCGAAAGACATCATCGCTTACCTGAACCGCGAAACCAACGCGGTGCTGCAGCTCGCGGACGTGAAGGAAAAGCTCGCGCCGCAGGGCATCGAGTCCCTCGGCGGCACGCCCGAAGCGGTCGAATCGGTCATCAGAACGGAAATCGAGAAGTGGGCGCGCGTGATCAAGAACGCCGGCATCACGCCAGAATAAAATTCAGCTGGCCGCGCGCAGCCGACGCGCGATCGATGCCGGCTTGCCAAAAACATAGCGCTCTTCCTGCGTGATCCCGCCGTAGCCGTACGCTGAGCCGCTGGTATCTGCGACGAGCACGTACGATTTCTCGTGGACGCCGCCCAACAGTTCGCCCATCGCCGTGTAAACCGCCGCAATGAATGCCGCCTTTTCGTCTTTCGTGTTGGTCTCGTCGGTGATGCTGATGTTGAGATAGAAAGCGCGCGCCCCTTCACCCGCCAGCGGCTTATTCGCGATGAACCACAAGTCTGCCGCGATAAAGTCGATTGCAACGTTGGTGTCGGCCGGATTCTTGCGCAAACGCTCCTGGGTGAGGGCGGTAATGCGCTGCGCTACTCTCGTCGCCAGCGCTGCGTCGCGCTCGCCGCTGATCTTGATGTGGATGAATGGCATGTGCAAATCCTCTGATGGTTAAAGTGTTAATAAGCCCACGTGCGACTGGGACGCACGGCGGCCGGGCCGTAGGTGTCTAAAAACCACCGCGCGATGCGGGCAAATCCCGCGGGCGCTCGTTTCGCCGCACTGATCAGCACGACGCTCGGCGTTTGCGCGGCCAGCAACGTCAGGCCGCCGCGATCGATCACAAACGATGCCCCCGGTTCGATCACGACGTCACGCGTGTCGCCTTCCATCGTGAGCCAGATATTTCCGCTGACACAGGTTACCGTGCGGCCGCTGGCGGCATCGAGCGCCAACCCGCCATGCCGGCTCAATTCATGTTTCGTATGCGTTCCATGCATGTCCATCGTATACTCCCGTTCATTCACGCAGTGCTTTGCACCGCGATCTCACGCTGAGAGATTGCGCCCGTCAGGGCGGCCGAACAAACGACATTTGCGTATCATTCGGATGACTTAAACGCATGCGAACTGCGCGCCTCCCCTCGCTCGACCTGATCCGCGGCTTCGAAGCAGCCGCCCGCCAGATGAGCTTTACGCGCGCCGCCGCCGAACTGCACGTCACGCAGTCCGCGGTGAGCCGCCAGATCAAGACGCTCGAAGACCACCTCGGCGTAAAGCTGTTTACGCGGCTGAACCGCGCGTTGAGACTGACGCCGGAAGGCGAAACGCTTTACGTGACGGCGCAATCGGTGATGCGCCAGATCGAGGAAACGGCGCGGCAGCTTTCGACGCGCGGCGACGACCGCCTGCTGACCGTGACGACGACGATTTCGTTTGCGGCGCTGTGGCTGGTGCCGCGGCTCGCGCACTTTCGCAAGACCGGCCGCGACACCGATGTGCGGCTTGCGGCGACCAACGATACGACCAACCTCGAACGCGACCGCATCGACGTTGCGATTCGCTTCATGGAACCGAACGCCGCACCGAAAGGCGCCATTGCGCTGACAGGCGAGGAAGTATTTCCGGTGTGCAGCCCGGCGCTGCTGATCGACCGTCCGCTCAAAAAACCCGCGGACCTCGCGCGACATGTCATGCTGCATTACGACGACCCGGCCGGCCAATGGCCGTGGCTGTCATGGACGCAGTGGCTCGACGCTTTCAACCTGCGCGATCTGAAGCCCGCGGGCATCGCACGCTACAGTCATTACGACCAGTTGATTCATGCGGCGATCGAAGGCGAAGGGGTTGCGCTCGGCCGCACGCCGCTGATCAAACGCTTGCTGAAAAGCGGTGCGCTGGTCGCGCCGTTTCAAAATCGGATTTCCGCAACGCGCGAATATTTTATTATCGTCGCACCGCACGCCGCGGCACGGCCCCAGGTGCAGCGGTTCGTGAAGTGGCTGCAGCAGGAAGTGCGCCGCGAGCCGTGACGGCAATTAGGCGGCCGGCGGCGGCTTGTAATCGATTTGCGTCATATACAGGCCGAGCACGGCGTCCATCGACAGTGCATGCTGCGGAAACCACTCGGCGAGTGCTTCGGCGAGCGTGCGTCCCAGCCTGAAGTCACCGGCGGCAACGCGGGTACGCACAACACGCACGGTTTCTAGAATTCTCTCGTGCTCGTCGCGATGACAGCCGCGTGGCGGAAACTCGATGGCATCCATCCACTGCTCTTCCTGGCCGAAATGGGTTTCGGTATGCGCAATGAAATCGTCGATCGCGGCGAGCATCGCACTATCCTCAGCTTCGCCCACGCGGTTTAACTGCTCGACGAATTCGCGGTGCGTGTCGTCCATGACGCTTTGGCCGATTGCCAACTGGTCCGACCACGCCAGTACAGGTTCGCTCAAGATCACTCCCAGAGTTCGGACCGGTAGGATAACAGCAAGGCGCGCCGCGCCAGAACAGGGGCGATAAGATTAATTGCGTTGCATCAAGCCGCGCATTCAAGCGTTTCGAGCACGCGGTTCTCGACGTCCACGGTCTCGAGCCGAACCGGAAAGCCCCACAGCCGGCGCACATGCTTTAACACTTCAGTCGCCGCAGCCGATAGCGGCCGGCCGCGCAGGCGGCGGTAGCGCAACGTCAGCGAGCGGTCGGCATCGCGCGCGTAACGCTGGATCTGCACATCGGGCACGCGCGATTCAAGGCTGTTCTGATGCGCGAGCAGTTTGCGCACGCGACGGTAACCCGCTTCGTCGTGGATGCAATCGACGCCGAGCTCCATTTCATATTCGTGGTCGGCGATCGCGAACAGGCGAAACTCGCGAATCAGGCGCGGCGACAAATACTGCGCGATAAACGATTCGTCCTTGAAGTTGCGCATCGCAAAGTTGAGCGTCGCTTTCCAGTCGGTGTCGGCCAGTTCGGGAAACCATTCGCGATCTTCGGCCGTCGGACGCTCGCAGATACGCCGCAGGTCCGAATACATCGCAAAGCCGAGCGCGTACGGATTGATGCCGGGAAACACCTGCGAATCGAACGGCGGCTGATAAACGACATTGGTGTGGCTTTTCAGCACTTCGAGCATGAAGCCGTCGGTAACCAGGCCCTGCTCATGCAGGCGATTGAGCAGCGTGTAATGCCAGAACGTCGCCCAGCCTTCGTTCATGACTTTGGTCTGGCCTTGCGGATAGAAATATTGCGCGAGCTTTCGCACGATGCGCACGAGTTCGCGCTGCCACGGTTCGAGCGACGGCGCGAGCTTCTCGATGAAGTAAAGCAGGTTTTCCTGCGGTTCAGCCGGAAACGGCATCGTCACCCCCGCTTCCTTCGGCCGCTCATTGACCGGCAGAGTGCGCCAGATGTCATTGAACTGGCGTTCGCGATGCAGTTCGCGGTCTTTGAGGCGCGCCGCTTCGGCTCTGAGCGTCAACGGTACCGGCCGCCGGTAGCGATCGACGCCGTGCGGCATCAGCGCGTGGCACGAATCGAGTATTGCCTCGACTTCATCCGAGCCGTGCCGCTCTTCGCATTCCATCACATAGCGGCGCGCAAATAACAGGTAATCGACAATCGCGTCGGGTGCGGTCCATTGCCGGAACAGATGATTGCTCTTAAAAAAAGAATTGTGGCCATAGCTCGCGTGCGCGATCACCAGCGCCTGCATCGCCATGGTGTTCTCTTCCATCAGGTAGGCAATGCAGGGATCGGAATTGATCACGATCTCGTAAGCAAGCCCTTGCTGGCCGCTGCGGTAAGCGCGCTCGTTGCGGATGAATTCCTTGCCGTACGACCAGTGCGGATAGCCGACAGGAAGCCCGCCGCTCGCATACGCGTCGAGCATCTGCTCGGAGGTGATCACTTCGATCTGGTTGCGGTAAGTGTCGAGACCGAAACCCGCAGCTTCAGCCCCAATCACTTCATCGTAGCGCTCGATGAGTTCGAAGCTCCAGTCGGAGCCTGTCGACAGCACGCGGCTCATCGCGCTTCCTTGCTGAAGAGATTGCGAAACACCGGATAAATATTGCGGCGGTTCGAAGCGCGGCTCATCGCGAAATTCTCGAGTTCCTCGGCGAGCACTGCGTATTCGGCCCACAAGGTCGACGCGTGCAGCATGCCCTCGGGTGCCAATTCGATGTAAGCGTAATAACGCGAGGCGGGCAACAGGACTTCACGCAGGAACCGCGCACTCTTGGCGGGATCGCTGCCGAACGCGTCGCCATCGGAGGCTTGCGCGGCGTACACGTTCCAGTCGTCGGCAAAACGCTTGCGCCGGATTTCGTCCATTAATTCGAGCGCGGACAGCACCACCGTGCCGCCAGACTTGGGATCGTGGAAAAACGTGTCCTCGTCGACTTCTTCGGCGTTCTCGGTGTGGCGGATGAAGATGAGCTCGACCTGCGCGTACTTGCGCGTGAGGAACAGATACAGCAAGGTGAAAAACCGCTTGGCGAGGTCTTTTTTAACCTCATCCATCGACGCCGACACGTCCATCAGGCAGAACATCGCCGCGCGCGCGACCGGCTCCGGCCGCAGCACGCGGTTGCGATAACGCAAATCGAGTTCCTCGAGAAACGGCAGCGTGGCGCGGCGACTCTTGATTTGCTCGAGTTCCCCGGCAATGCGCGCCGACTCGTCGGTGCGTCCTTCTGCGAGCGCAGCCTGATAAGCGGCTTCGAGCAATGCGATTGCCTGCTGGCGTGCCCCGTTTAATGCAATGCGACGCGCGAGTGCGTTGCCCAGCGTGCGCGGGACCGACAGGTTCGATGGTGAACCTTGCGTCGTGTAGCCGGTGCGAATGGTGCGAAACTTTTCGAGCGAGCTTAATTGCGTGCGGACAAGCCGCGGCAGCTCGAGATCGTCGAAAAAAATGTCGAGAAACTCTTCGCGCGACAACGAGAAGACGAATTCATCGCGGGTCTCCTCACCATCGCTGCCGGCGCCGCCCGCGCCGCCGCCGCCTTCGCCTTCACCGGTCGGCCGCGGGATGCGGTCGCCCGCGACGTACTCGCGGTTACCCGGCAGCACGAATTCGCGATCGCCGCCGTGGCCGAAATTGAAATTCGGTTCGGCGATGTCCTTTTTCGGCAGGTGAATTTCGCCGCCGCGGTCCATGTCCTTGACGTTGCGCTCGCCGACCATGCGCTTTACTTCGGCGCGGACCTGCTGCTTGTAGCGGCGAAGAAAACGCTCGCGATTGACGGTACTTTTGCCGCGGCCGTTCAGGCGGCGATCGATAAGGCGGTTCATGGTGCGCGCCTCGTAGATCTCAGGAAGATTTGCGCACCCGCAAGTACCATTCGGCGAGCAGGCGAACCTGTTTCTCGGTATAACCCTTGGCGACCATGCGCGCGACGAAGTCGCCGTGCTTTTCACGGTCTTCGGCCGATGCCTTGGCATTGAACGAAATGACGGGCAGCAGATCTTCGGTATTCGAGAACATTTTCTTCTCGATGACTTCGCGCAGTTTTTCGTAGCTGTTCCACGCCGGGTTGCGGCCGCCGTTGCCGGCGCGCGCCCGCAGCACGAAATTGACTATCTCGTTGCGAAAATCCTTCGGATTGGCGATTCCCGCCGGCTTTTCGATTTTCTCGAGCTCGTCGTTGAGCGCGCTGCGATTAAAACTCTCGCCCGTTTCGGGATCGCGGAAGTCTTCTTCCTGGATCCAGCAGTCGGCGAACGTCACGTAACGATCGAAAATGTTCTGGCCGTACTCAGAATACGATTCAAGATACGCGGTCTGAATTTCCTTGCCGATGAATTCGGCGTAACGCGGCGCAATCCAGCCCTTGATGTGCTCGAGGTAGCGGCGATGCGTTTCCTCGGGCAGGCCTTCGCGCGCAAGCCGCTGCTCGAGCACGTACATGAGATGGACCGGGTTGGCGGCGATTTCCGTCTGGTCGTAATTGAACACCGCCGACAGAATCTTGTACGCGAAGCGCGTCGAGATGCCGCTCATGCCTTCGTCGGGGCCCGCGTAATCCCGGTATTCCTGCAGGTTCTTGGCTTTGGGATCGACGTCTTTGAGACTTTCGCCGTCGTAAACGCGCAGCTTGGAATAGAGGCTCGAGTTTTCCGGATCTTTAAGACGCGTCAGCACCGAAAACTGCGCCATCATTTCGAGCGTTCCCGGCGCACAAGGTGCACCGGAAAGCGATGAATTGGTCAAAAGCTTGCGATAAATGTGCACCTCTTCAGATACGCGCAGGCAGTACGGCACCTTGATGATCGAAATGCGATCGAGAAAAGCCTCGTTGTTGCGATTGTTGCGAAAGCTCTGCCATTCGGATTCGTTCGAGTGAGCGAGAATGACGCCATTGAACGGAATGGCCGAAAACCCTTCGGTGCCTTTGTAATTGCCTTCCTGGGTCGCCGTCAGCAGGGGGTGCAGCATCTTGATCGGCGCCTTGAACATCTCGACGAACTCAAGCAGACCCTGGTTCGCGAGGCACAGGCCGCCGGAATAACTGTACGCGTCGGTGTCGTTCTGCGAATGACTTTCGAGCTTGCGGATGTCGACCTTGCCGACGAGCGATGAGATGTCCTGGTTGTTTTCGTCGCCCGGCTCGGTTTTGGCAATCGCGACCTGCCGCAGCACCGACGGCTGGATGCGCGCGACGCGGAATTTTGAGATATCGCCGCCAAATTCCTTCAGGCGCTTGATCGCCCACGGCGACATGATGCCGGTGAGATAACGCCGTGGAATGTCGTAATCGGCCTCGAGCACTTCGCCATAGCGCTCGGCGGAGAAAAGCCCGAGCGGCGACTCGTTGACCGGCGAACCGGCCAGTGCGTAAATCGGCTTTAATTCCATCAGCGCTTTAAGCCGTTCGGCAATCGACGACTTGCCGCCGCCGACCGGGCCGAGCAGATAGAGTATCTGCTTACGCTCTTCGAGGCCTTGCGCGGCATGCCGCAGAAATGCAACGATCTGTTCAATCGCGTCTTCCATGCCGAAAAATTCGCGAAACGCTGGGTAACGGCGAATGACCCGATTGGAGAAAATACGACCAAGGCGCGGGTCATTGCGCGTATCAACCAGCTCCGGCTCGCCGATCGCCGCGAGCATTCGTTCGGCCGCCGTCGCGTAAGCGGACGAATCGGTTTGGCAAAGCTTCAGGTAATCTTCGAGACTTAAATCCTGTTCCTGGGTGGTCGAATAGCTCGACCGGTAATCTTCCAGCAATGTCGTCATTCGAGTCCTCGTAATGAGTAAACTACCGGCCTCCCTTAATGACCGAACGAGCTGGACAGGCCAGATGAATAGACAAGCCGCTCATGCGGAATGCTTCAAAGGCGGTGAAAAATGCAATCTTTCTCATGCTTAAAAAGATAGCTAGCGGCTACTGCAACATATGTTCGATAACGCACGCTAAAAGGCTTTTTGTGCTGTAGGACAGCTGCGGACGGGTCATTAAGTTCTTCGCGCAACATATTGAGACGAACGTTTTTAATCCAGCAGTGGTTGACACAGCAGTTACAATATTCACATCGAGTCAAACCAGCCGACTCATTCACTTTTCTCTGACATGCGTGCATGCATTTCGTTGCGCGCCGCGCAGATCTTTTTGCCTTAGTAAACGATGAAGCTCAACGAAAACTTGCCGATCGCATCGGCCCCCATCGACGCCGCAGCCGCGCCGGCCATCACGATCACGGGTGCGCGCCAGAACAATCTGAAGAATGTGTCGCTCGACCTGCCGCTGAACGAACTGATCGTCGTCACCGGCGTTTCGGGCTCGGGCAAGTCTTCGCTCGTGTTCGACACTCTGTATGCCGAAGGCCAGCGGCGCTACGTCGAAACTTTCTCGCCGTACGCGCGGCAATTCCTCGACCGCATGGATAAGCCGCAGGTCGATGCGATTCATGGCATTCCGCCGGCGATTGCGATCGATCAGACCAACCAGGTGCGCACTTCGCGCTCGACGGTCGGCACGATGACCGAACTGAACGATCATTTGAAGCTGCTGTACGCACGGACCGCGCAGCTTTTCTGTCGCGGTTGCGGCAGCGCCGTGAAGCGCGATACCCCTGATTCGATTTACGCTGCGTTGCTGGCGCGCGCACAAGCGAGTGGCGATCCGCGGCTGATTGTGACGTTCCCCGTCACCGTGCCGAAAAACTTTTCGGTCGCTGAAATCAAAAAACATCTCGCCGCGCAAGGTTACACGCGCATTCATTGCGAAGATGAAAACGTCATCGAGATCGTGCAGGATCGTTTTCGTGCTGGCAGCACTGAGCGCGTAAGAGTGATAGAAGGTCTCGAAGCGGCGCTGCGCGTGGGGCAGGGACGCGTCAATGTGTACCCGATTGGCGACAACGACGACGGCGTTGCTCCGCACAACAGCATTGCCTGGCGTTTTTCCGCTGATTTGCACTGCGCGGATTGCGATATTCATTACACCGAGCCGACCGCGAGCCTCTTCTCGTTCAATTCGCCGCTCGGCGCGTGCGACGATTGCCGCGGTTTCGGCCGCGTGATCGGCGTCGACTTCGGTTTGATCGTTCCCGACGAGTCCAAGACATTGAAAGAAGGCGCGGTGCGGCCATGGCAGACGCCGAGCTTCTCCGAAAGTCAGGACGACATCCTGAAATACGCGCGTTTGCGCGGCATTCCGCTCGATACGCCGTGGCGCGAACTCACTGCTAAGCAGAAAGCGTGGGTGCTCGAGGGCGAGAACACGTGGGTCAACTGGAAAACATCGTGGCCCGGCACGTGGTACGGCGTGCGGCGCTTCTTCAAGTGGCTTGAAACCAAAGCCTACAAGATGCATATCCGCGTACTCCTGTCGAAATACCGCGCCTACACCGAATGCCAAACGTGCGGCAGCGCGCGCTTGAAACCGGACGCACTGAGCTGGCGGCTTGGCACGAAAGAAGATGCCGATCGCGTGCTACCCGCAAGCCAAAGATACAAAGCAAATACCGTGCGATACGACAATGAAATTTTGTACGCGCTGCCCGGACTCACGGTTCACGATTTAATGCTGCTGCCGATCGAGCGCACCAAAGCGTTTATCGACCATCTGCATTTGCCTGCTGCGTTGGACGAAGCCACCGATCTGTTGTTGAAAGAAGTCCGCACCCGGCTCGCGTACCTGACCCGGGTTGGCCTGGGTTATCTGACGCTCGACCGCCAGTCGCGCACACTGTCGGGCGGCGAAGTGCAGCGCATCAATCTCACGACCGCGCTCGGCACTTCGCTCGTCAACACGCTGTTCGTGCTCGATGAGCCGTCGATCGGGCTGCATCCGCGCGACATGGAACGCGTGATCGGCGTCATGGAGCGGCTGCGCGATGCCGGCAATTCTCTCGTCGTCGTCGAGCACGAGCCGCAGATCATGTTCGCGGCCGATCGAATCCTCGACATGGGCCCGGGGCCGGGCGAGCGCGGCGGTGAAGTCGTGTGCTTCGATACGCCGGCGCGCTTGATGGCGACGCATACCCTGACCGCGGACTATCTTTCGGGCCGCAAACGCGCGGACAGCGGCATTGCGCCGACTGCGCCCATCGCCGGCGGGCCGAAAATCGAAATCACCGGCGCGACGGAGCACAACCTTAAAAACCTGAATGTCGCATTGCCGCTGAACCGGCTCGTCTGCGTGACCGGTGTGTCAGGGTCCGGCAAATCGACGCTCGTCCAGGACGTGCTTTACGCGGCACTCTTGAAACACAAGGGCAAGCCGACCGAAACGCCCGGCGCGCATCGCGCCGTTCACGGCCATCAGTTGATTGGCGACGTCGTGATGGTCGACCAGTCGGCGATCGGACGCACGACCCGCTCAAATCCGGCGAGCTATGTGGGCGCCTTCGAAGCGATTCGCGAACTCTTTGCGCAAACGCCGCTCGCCAAAGAACGCAGCTACACGCGCGGCACGTTCAGCTTCAACTCGGGCAACGGCCGCTGCCCGACCTGCGGCGGCAATGGCTTCGAACACGTCGAAATGCAATTTTTGTCGGACGTCTATTTGCGCTGCCCCGACTGCGACGGCAAGCGCTTCCGCCCCGAAGTGCTCGAAGTAACGGTCGAAGGCAAGTCGGTGGCCGAGGTGCTCGACCTGACCGTGAACGAAGCGCTCACTTTCTTTGCAGGCCAGCAAACCGTGCTGACCGCGCTGCAACCGCTCGCCGACGTGGGGCTCGATTACTTGCGCCTGGGCCAGCCGGTGCCGACGCTGTCGGGCGGCGAAGCGCAGCGGCTGAAGCTCGCCGGGCATCTCGCCAAAGCCGCCGAACGTGCCATCGAACAAGGCCGGCGCAGCCTCGGCAAAACCGAACGCGGCTCGTTGTTTTTGTTCGACGAACCGACGACCGGATTGCATTTCGACGATGTCGCGAAGCTGCTGCGCGCATTTCGCCAGCTGATTGCCGCCGGCAACTCGCTGATCGTGATCGAGCACAATCTCGACGTGATCGGCGCGTCCGACTGGATTATCGATTTGGGGCCTGAAGGCGGCGACGCTGGCGGCGAAATCGTGTGCACCGGCATGCCTGATGCCATCAAGGCGCATCCGACTTCGCATACCGGCAAGGCGTTGCGGGAATATGCGGCGGCGCTGGCCGGAGACTCCATTCCGGCCCTGCCCTTGAGCGTGCGCGAGCCAGAAACCAAGCGCAAACCTTCGTTTGCCGCCGCGGAAATCAGGATCCACAACGCACGCGAACACAATTTGAAGAACATCGACGTCACGATTCCGCGCAACGTGTTCACGGTCGTGACCGGTGTCTCGGGCAGCGGTAAAAGTACGCTCGCGTTCGACATCGTGTTCGCCGAAGGCCAGCGCCGCTATCTGGAATCGCTGAACGCCTATGCGCGCCAGTTCGTGCAGCCGGCCTCGAAACCCGATGTCGACGCGATTTTCGGCATTCCACCGACCGTCGCCATCGAGCAGCGCACGAGCCGCGGCGGGCGCAAAAGCACGGTCGCGACGCTGACCGAGATTTATCATTTCCTGCGCCTGCTGTTCGTCAAGCTCGGCACCCAATACTGTCCCGATTGCGATGTCGCGATCGAGCCGCAGTCAGTCGACGCCATCGCCGCGCGGTTGCTCAAGCAATATAAAGGCAGCCGCATCGGCCTGTTGGCGCCGCTCGTCGTCTCGCGCAAAGGCTATTACACCGATCTGGCGAAATGGGCGCGCGGCAAGGGCTACACCCATTTGCGCGTCGACGGCGAATTCATACCGACGGATAAATGGCCGCGGCTTGACCGCTTTAAAGAGCACAACATCGAGCTCCCGGTCGCCGACGTGCGCGTTGCCGCCAATGACGAATCGGCATTGCGCAGCGCGCTCACGCAGGCGCTCGATCTGGGCAAAGGCATCGTGCACGTGCTGGCGCCGCTCGAAGCGCTCGAAACGGCGATGACGAAGAAAAATCCGGCGCTCGCGCGTATGAGCTCAACCGTGTTTTCGGTCAAGCGCGCGTGCCCGTCGTGCAGCCGCAGCTTTCCGGAACTCGATCCGCGGCTCTTCTCGTTCAATTCGAAGCACGGCTGGTGCGGCGAATGCTATGGCACCGGCCTGAAGCTGACCGGCGTCGACTGGGACGACGAACGCGCCAAAACGGGCGCCGACGATCATGTCCTCGATTCGTGGATCGAATGGCTCGAGGTCGACGAGACCTGCCCCGCCTGCAACGGTAGGCGGCTCAATCGCGAAGCGCTCGCCGTGCGCTACCAGGGCCATACGATCGCCGACATCACCGCGCTCGCGGTCGGCAAAGTCGAGTCGCTCTTCCGTGACATCGCATTAAGCGGGCGCGAAGCCGAAATCGCGCGCGACCTCGTCGTGGAATTGAAGTCGCGGCTCGACTTCCTGAACCAGGTCGGCCTGGGTTATCTCGCGCTCGACCGTTCGGCGCCGACGCTGTCAGGCGGCGAAGCGCAACGCATTCGCCTCGCGTCGCAACTCGGCTCGAACCTGCGCGGCGTTTGCTACATCCTCGACGAACCGACGATCGGCCTGCATCCGCGCGATAACCGCATCCTGCTCGACACGCTTGAAAAACTGCAGGCGAAAGGCAACACGCTGCTCGTGGTCGAACATGACGAAGACACGATCCGGCGCGCGGCGCATGTGATCGATCTGGGGCCGGGCGCGGGCAAGCGCGGCGGCGAAGTGATCGCTCACGGTTCGGCGGCGGAACTCATGCAGAACCCGGCGTCGATCACGGGTCGCTTCCTGCGCGAACCACTCAAGCATCCGCTCCATCCGTCGCGCGAAGTTCATCCGCAAACGCCGGCGATCGAAATCGTCGGCGCGAGCCTGCACAATCTGCACAATGTGAATGTTCGCGTGCCGCTTGGCCGGCTCATCGTCGTCACCGGCGTCTCAGGTTCGGGCAAATCCACCCTCGCGCGCGATGTCCTGTATACGAACCTCGCCCAGCGCGTGGGTGAACACAACAAGAAGAAAACGCCGGCACTGGTCGGCTGCAAAAACATCAAGGGCTGGCAACAGGTCGGCCGCGTGCTCGAAGTCGACCAGACCCCGATCGGCAAGACGCCGCGCTCCTGCCCTGCGACCTATGTCGGTTTCTGGGACACGATACGCCGCCTGTTTGCGGACTCCAGCGAAGCGCGCATACGCGGCTATACCGCGAGCCGCTTCTCGTTCAACACGAACGGCGGGCGCTGCGAGGGCTGCGAAGGCCAGGGCATCAAGCGCATCGAAATGAATTTTCTGCCCGACGTCAAAGTGCTGTGCGAAGTGTGCAACGGCGCGCGCTTCAATCCCGAAACGCTCGCCGTGCGTTTCAAAGGCAAGTCGATCGGCGACGTGCTCGCGATGAACGTCGACGAAGCGGTCGAGTTTTTCAGCGCCCATGCGTCGATTCATCACGCGCTGCGCCTGTTGCAAGACGTCGGTCTGGGTTATCTGACGCTGGGCCAGCAAAGCCCGACCTTGTCGGGCGGTGAAGCGCAGCGCATCAAGCTCGTGACGGAACTCGCCAAAGTACGTATCGGCAGCGATGATGCCGGGGCGCGGCCGGGACGGGCCGGGGCGCAAAAACATACCTTATATGTATTGGACGAGCCGACTGTCGGACTGCACATGGCCGACGTCGAGAAACTGATCCTGGTTTTGCATCGCCTCGTCGACGCGGGCAACACCGTCGTCGTGATCGAGCACAATCTCGATGTGATGGCGGACGCCGACTGGATCCTCGATCTCGGACCTGAAGGCGGCGATGGCGGCGGCCGGCTGGTCGCGCAAGGCGCGCCGGGCGCCATCATCAAGACGAAATCGCCGTCTCACACGACGCGCGTGCTTGGCGAGTTTCTCGCCGAGCGCAGCGCTTGATTCGCCATCCGCTAGCCTCTAACCGCGGCGCGGGTCCTGATCGTTCCATTGATAGTGCTGGTGCCGCACGCGTTGCGGCTGCGCGTGCTTTTTGCGGCCGTCACTGCCGAACAACGCGCCCAGCGCCAGCAGTCCGAGGCCGAAAAACAGAAAGTGCGGCAGATAATGCAGTAGTGTCGTCATGGCAGTCTCCTTCGTAAAGTTCAGCCCTCTGACTGAATTAAACGATGCGACTGCCGGCGAGTCGATGACTGCTACAAACGTTTACCGTTGTTACAACTTGCAATACAAAGCTTGCATCAGGCTGACGGCGCAAGCGTGATTTTTGCCCGCAACGACGCTCAAAATCCGAGATACAGCTCGCGCGCCTCGCGTGAAATCCTCTGCGCGTCTTCAGGCAGCAGGAATCCTTCCTGTTGCAAGCGCTGGGCCGCTGCATCGACGAGCTTCACGTAATTGTCCTTGCTGACGTAGCGCTCTTCGAGCGAGCGTCGCGGATCGTTGCCGCGGTCGATGCGCCAACGGACGAATGGAATAAAAGTGCCCTGCAGGTAGCACGAGCGGTCTTCCATGTAGCCTTTCTTGCGCAGCCCCCACCCGGTATAAGTGCCGAGCGGAACCTGCAGCGTCGCCGAGCGCACGCCCGCGACTTCATTGCCGTCACGATCGACCTTGGGCACCAGCACGGTGTACTGCTTGCCTTTCACATGGCGCGGCGGCTCGCTGTCGTCGTTCATGAACAGGTGATTGGCCTCGCCGGTGTAGCGCTTGCCCGGAATTTCCGGGAAGCCGAATTCGCGCTGCGGCAGCGGCCGCACGAGCGTCCGGTCGGCGAGCGACGGATAGCGCGTCGCGGGCGGCGCCTTACCGGCGCTTATCCAGTCGTTCATGGCGGCAAGCAACGCGCGCGCGGCTTCGCGGTACGGATTCGGGTTTGGCGCCGATTGACAGATGCCGGCGCCGGCCGACACGCCGGCCGGCACATGCTGGGTGCCGGCAAAGTAATAAAACCGCACGTTATCCGGGATCTTGACGTCGGTTTTGCCGAGCGGATCGGTGCGCACGAGCGACGCGCGCGCGCCCCACGGTTCGGTGCCCGAATCCCAGTGCATGATTTTCGGACACACGCCCTGCGCGCGGCAGCGCTCCAGGAGGCCGTCGGTGCGGCCGCTCACCGGATCTTTCAGCGTCTCGTACGTAAAAGGGAATTGGTCGCCCCCCGTGAAATGTCCGACGAGCGTGGTCGAGAACCGGCCCGGCATCGAGAATTCGCTGTTGACGTTCGTCAACCGTCCGCCGCCGGTGAGCTCGATGGTACCGTCGAATACGACGCGCTTCGCTTCGTCCTGGTTGAAACCCTGGTAAACAAAATCCTTGGCAAAGCGGCCGCTTTGCGAGCGGCCGAACATGATGGTGCGGCGGATGGCGTTCGGTTGCAGGTCGCGGCCGATACGCGCGATCAGCGGATTCGCGCTGCTCGTGTCGTAACGCAGAAACGAAACGACGTCGCGCGTCGCGGCAAACGCGAGGCCCATGACGATCGGATCGTAAGCAAGATAGCTCAGGTAATACACGGCGTCGGGAGAAAATCCGGCCGGCAGGCAGATGTCGGTCAGCGACTCGGTCACCGTCTTGCCGTCCGGACAAGCGCCAAACGACCATTCGTTGCGCGCAATGACTTCGTCCGCGGCGTCGGCATGCGCGCGGCGGATCAGCCGCGCGCGCTGCGCCTGCCGTTCAATCGTCGAGTACGGCAACAGCGCGCGCCCGTTGTCCCAGCCGATGGGCAGCGTGAAAGCCGGCTTGGTGACGATCAACTCGACGCTGATCGTTTTCGCGATCGGCGCCGCCCCGCGTTTGGCGACCGGAAAATACGCATTGAACTCCTCGGGATCTTTCGGCAGGTCGGCCTGCCAGCCGCTGACGACGAGCGTGTAGCCCTGACGCAGCAGATAGGCATCGCCGACATCCGCGGCCTTCGAAGGATTATTGCCGCCGCCCGGGCCGACGTGGAACACATCGAACGCCCGCCGCGCGCCGCGATTGACGACGTCGTAGAGCAAGGTGCCGTTGCCGCGCGACGGTTCGATCGGCTTCAAGATGCTGATGTCCACCACATACTCGACGCGGCCGCGCGCGTTGCGCGGCGCATCCTGAATGTAAGTGATGCCCGCATTCAGCGGATCGGCCGGATCGACTTCGCCAAACGCCTTGCCGGACAACTTCTCGTAGCGGCCAACCGCGCCGAATTCGCGCGCGTCGAAGGTCGGGGCGTCAACCGTATCGATCGCGATTCGTGTCACCACGGCATGTGCGTCGACGCATGCCAACAAGCCGCACATTGCGCTGATCCAGGCAGTTCTCATTTAGTTGTCCCCATGGTTGCGGTGCCGCGGCTTTTATTCGCCATTAATTTTATCGAGCGGCGCGCACCAGTATAGTTTTAGGCGCGCCGAGCGGCAATGCGGTGCAGCCGGCGCGTTTTTGCCGCGCTAAGCCCGGTTGTCGTATCGAGATGAATTAGGGCACTATGACGCCCTCGCGCAAACGACCTGGATGGAGGCACCAATGTTGAGCCGAATAGCGAATGCCGCTGGTTTTGTCCTCGCATTGGTGACTGCGCTGGCGCCGGATTCAGTGTTGGCCCAAGGCACTTATCCCGACCGGCCGATTCGCATCATCGTGCCGCTCGCGCCCGGCGGCGGCTCTGATTACACCGCACGCTACATCGGCCTGCGTCTTGCCGACCGCATCGGCCAGGCGGTGGTCGTCGACAATCGTCCGGCGGCATCCGGCATCGTCGGCACCGAAATGGTCGCCAAGGCGGTGCCCGACGGCTATACCCTGCTGCTCGCTTATTCGACGCATGCGCAAAGCGCGCAGCTTTTTACGACGCTGCCGTACGACCCGATCAGGGATTTCGCGCCGGTGACGGAAGTCATCGCAACCCCGCTCACCTTGCTGACCAATCCGTCGGTGCCCGCCGCCAACATCAAGGAATTCATTGCTTACGCGAAAGCCAACGCCGGCAAGCTGAACTACGGTTCGTCGGGGCCCGGCAGTTCGCCGCATCTCGCCGCCGAATTGTTCAGCTCGATGGCGGGCATCAAGACGACGCACATTCCGTATAAAGGCGTCTCTCAATACATCACCGCGCAAATCGGCAATGAGATTCAGTTTTCGTTTTCGAACATGTTCACCACGATGCCGCACTGGAAAGCGGGACGCTTAAAGCTCCTGGCGACCGGCGGTCCGAAACGCATGGAAGCGATGCCCGACCTGCCGACCATCGACGAAGCCGGCGTGACCGGATTCGAAGCGCTGACCTGGTACGGCTTCATGGCGCCGGCCAAAACGCCGCGCGCGGTGGTCGACAGACTGCAAAAGGAAATCGCCGCGATCGTGAACACGCCGGACGTGCGTCAAACGTTCGTGTCGCAGGGAAATGAGCCGCTCGCCAACACGCCCGATCAGTTTGCGAAAGTCATCAAGAGCGACGCCGACAAATGGGGCGCGATCGGCAAGAAGCTCGGCGTGAAGCTCGATTAAGAACGAATTTCAAGCGAGTGACCCGCTAAACGTCTTGAACCGCCAAGGACGCCAAGGAAAACCAGAGCAATGACATGACTGTCATTCCCTGTAACTGCATTGCTCCAGTTACGTTTTTTTATCATTTCCTTCGCGTCCTTTGCGTCCTTCGCGGTGAACGCTTTGCACTTTAGATCACGCTCTAAGTGCGCCTGGACAGCGTCAGCACCGCCTCAAGGCCGCCCTCGCTGCGATTGAGCAGCACGACATCGCCGCCATGCGCGCGCGCGATGTTGCGCGCAATCGTAAGTCCCAGTCCAGTACCGCCGGTCGCGCGATTGCGCGAAGCGTCGAGCCGGTAAAACGGCTCGAACACGCGCTCGAGTTCGGCCTCCGGTATCCCGGGACCGGCGTCGCGCACCGAGATCGTCAATTGCGCCGGCGAATCAGCGACTGCGATCACCGCGCGCTGGCCGTATATCAGCGCGTTATCGATGAGGTTGCCGATACAGCGCTTGAGTGTTTGGGCGTGACCGCAATATGGCGCCGCCGCGAGGCCCTCGAGGGTGACGTTGCCGCCGGTCTCGCGCGCATCCTCCTGCAAACTCTCGAGCATGGCCATCACGTCAACGGGCTGCGGCGGCTCGTGGGTATCCACGCCGCGCATGAAATCGAGCGCGGCGCTGACCATGGCTTCCATTTCCTCGAGGTCTTTGACGAATTTCGCGCGCAGCTCGGCGTCGTCGAGCAGTTCCGCGCGTAGGCGCAAGCGGGTAATCGGCGTCTTCAGGTCATGCGACATCGCGGCAAAAATCCGCGTGCGGTCGCTGATGAATTTGACGAGCTTCTGCTGCATCGCATTGAACGCTTGCGCAGCCCGGCTGACTTCGAGCGGCCCGCGTTCGTCGATCGGCGCGCGATGGATATCCTCACCCAGACTTTGCGCCGCGGCCGCCAGCGTATTGAGCGGACGCGTCACCCAGCGCACAGCGATCAGCGTCACGATCATCACGACGGCGAGCAGCACGCCGAGGCTCAGCAGCAGTTGGTAGGGCCACGCCACCGTCTCCTGCGGCTGTCGCGCGTTGAATGTCACGAGCGTGCCGTCTTTCAACTGCGCCTGCACGATGAACGCCGCGCCGAAGCGACGCACGCCGAAACCGCTTTCGGGCGGCGGCGTTGCGCCCGCTTCCATGCCGGCGCGGCGCCCGCCCCGCATCTCGGCTCCTTTGCCGAAACTGCCGCGTGCCTCGGTCGCCTGCACGACCACCGGAAAGTCGCTATCCAGCGTTCGCCGCAGTGCCGCCGTGAACTGGCGCGCCTGTTCTTCCTTTTCCGGGTCGCCGCCCAGCGCCTCGATCCGCGGCACGTCGAGCGCAATGCGCAGCGGCGGCGAGCTGAACACGCTCACGATTTTCGCGCGCTCGGCCGGCTCGATCGAATCGAGCAGCTCGATGATGTCGGCAATGCGCGCGGCGGAACGCATGCCCATCGCGCGCGTCATGATTTCGCCGCGCTCGCGCCAGTGCACGGCAAAACTGGCAAGCTGCGCGACGATGAGACCCGCAAACAGCACGAGCACCATGCGCGCGAACAGCGAACGCGGCATCAGCCTCACGCAATCACGTCCACGGCGGCGGCAAACACATAGCCTTCGCCGCGCACCGTTTTGATGATCGCGGGTTCCTTCGCGTCTTCATCGAGGCGATGGCGCAAGCGGCTTACCTGCACGTCGATGCTGCGATCGAACGGCGAAGCATCGCGCGAGAGCATCATGTCGATCAGCTGATCGCGATTCAGCACGCGATTCGGATGCGCGAGAAAAATCCTGAGCAGCTTGAATTCGACGCCGCTCAACGCGACCACGACACCGGCCGGCGACACCAGGTTGCGCGTCGATGTATCGAGCGTCCAGCCGGCGAAGGCGAGCCGGCGCGCAGCCTCGGGCTGCAGATTGGCCGGCAGCGTGCGCGCGCGCCGCAGCACGCTCTTGATGCGCGCCAGCAACTCGCGCGGGCTGAACGGCTTCGCCAGGTAATCGTCGGCGCCCATTTCGAGCCCGACGATACGATCGGTCTCTTCGCCGCGTGCAGTCAGCATGATGATGGGCACGCCCGAGCGCGCGCGCACATCGCGGCAAAGCGTCAGTCCATCGGCGCCCGGCAGCATCACATCGAGCACGACAAGATCGGGATGCGCTTCGTCGAACGCAGTCCACATTGCCTTGCCGTCGCCGACCGCTGTCACGCGATAACCGTTCTTCTCGAGGTACGCGCGCAGCAGGCTGCGGATCTCGGCGTCGTCATCGACGACTAATACATGGTCCATTTCGCTCATGCACCTTATATACAGCCGCGCCGCGCCAGCGGGCGGGAATTTTGTATCGCAGTGTAACAACCGGCGGGATTGACAGGGCGCGATACAAAACGGGCTGTCCGCGACACGTTCTGTTTACACCTCAATGTTCCAATGAACGCATGCCAAAAAGGCCCGGCGGCGACACAAGGTCGATGCCGGTGCCTCAAGGCTACAGACAACCAACCCAAGGAGATTTGAAGATGAGACACAACCGTAAAATTATCGCCGGCATGATTGCAGCCGCCGCGTTGGCGGCGTCGGGTTCGCAGGTGTACGCGCAGGCGGACAAGCCTGCAGGTGCCCACGGCGAAAGCCACGGCATGCGCGGGCACGGCGGCCATCATGGTCACGGCCGCTGGAGCAATCCGGCCGCCGCGGTCGAAGGCCATCTTGCCGCATTGAAAGTCGAGCTCAAGATAACGCCTAACCAGGAAAGCGCCTGGCAGACGTTCGCCGGCAAAATCCGTCAACAAAGCGAAGCGCGCTTTGCCCAACGCACCAAGATGATGGCCGACAGGAAGGCGCGCGGCGACAAACCGGCGACAAACGTGCCGGCGCCGGAACGTCTTGCGCAACGCACAGCGCGGATGAAGCAGTTCGTTGCGAGCATGGAAGCGCGGACCGCCGCAGTGACGGACCTTTATGCAGTGCTGTCGCCTGAGCAAAAAGCGATCGCCGACAAGCAATTCGCCGGCGGTGCGCGCGGTGGCCACGGCGACCATGGCAACCGTGGCGGCGAAGGCGACCACCATTTCCGGCACTCGGCTGCGGCCGAATAAGCATCAAGCCGGCAGGCAGGAACTGACGCCGGGCCCGGAAGGCCCGGCGTTTTTCCCATGTACTGTACTCACGGGCGATACTTGATCGCTATTTAGGCCATGCGCCAATGCCCTCATGCGAACGGAGAAAATTATCATGCACGACATCCGAAAACTGATCGTCTGCCTGCTCGTTGTCTTGATCTCAGCCTCCGCATTTGACGTGATGGCGCAATTCGGCGGCGGCATGCGCGGGCGCTCGGGCGGATCGCGTTCTCAGGGCGGGGTGCCGCGGGGCGAGTCGCCCGGCGGCGGCAACGATGCCGCCAACGTACTCGACTATCGCCTCGAAAGCATGCAGGAAGATCTGAAGCTCACGCCGGTGCAACAGCGGCTGTGGGATGCATACGCCGAAAAGGTTCGCGCGCTGGGCGGAGACATCGTGCGCGAGCGCGACCGCACCAAGACGCCGACCGTTACACCGTTAACCGCGCCTCAGCAGATGGCTCACGCGCTGGACGTCGCACGCAATCGCATGACGGCGCTCGAAGACATCGCCGCGAGCGCGAACGCACTCTATGACAATCTGACGCCGGAGCAGAAACTCCTCGCCGATTCGCGGGTTGCCTCCCTGGTGCCGTTCATCTCGATCAATGCGCCGGCATCCGGCGTGCCAGAACGAGCGCAGCAAAAGCCACCGGCGGGCGGACGCGAAGCAGGCGGGCCGCGCTGAAAGTATAATTCGCCCGAGAGGAGCATCCCGGGCATGACTTGCAACCCATCTGTTATACGCACGCTCTGCGTGTGCACCGCCGCGCTCGTGTTGGTCTCGGCGCCCGCTTCGTCAATCGCCGCCGACTGGAAACCGGACAAGGCGATTGAATTGGTCGTCGGCACCGGCCCCGGCAGCGGCGTCGACAACACCGCGCGCGTCGTGCAATCGATCCTGCAGATGCAAAAAATCGTCGACCCGCAGATCACCGTCAACAACAAGCCGGGCGGTCCATATGCGGTCGCCTATAACTATATGTCGCAATTCCAGGGCGACGGCAGCAAGCTCGCGGTTCAGACTTCGACGCCGCTTGCAGCGCTCGTGACCGGGCAGTTAACGCTCAAATACTTTGAGTTCACGCCGATCGCGAATCTCATCACCGAGCCGATCCTGTTCATGGTGCGCACTGAATCGCCGATTGCGAACGGCAAGGACCTTGCGCAGCGCCTGAAAGCGGATCCGTCGGCCCTGAGCATCGCGCTGGCGACCGCGCGCGGCAATGCGTTTCACATCACCGCTGCGCTGTTTGCACGTGCCGCGGGCGCGGATGCGAAGAAATTGAAGATCGTGGTCTACACCTCGTCCGGCGATGCGGTTGCCGCGCTGCTCGGCGGGCACGTCGATATCGTCGCGGTGACGCCGGGTAATTTCCTGCCGCTGTATGAAACAAAAAAGATCCGCATCCTCGGGCTCGGCTCGCAACGCCGGCTCGGCGGCCTGCTCGCGACCGTACCTACGTTCAAGGAGCAGGGATTCGATGTCGTGTTCGATCTGCCGCGCAGCGTGATGGGCGCGAAAGGCCTGAGCGCCGATCAAATCCGCTACTGGGACAATGCATTCGGCCGTATGGTCAAGACCGCCGAATGGCGGCAGGCCGTCGAAAAGAACCAATGGGAAGACGACTACATGAACAGCGCCGATTTCGCCAAGAGCTTGAAGTCCCAATACGAGATTCTCAAAGACGTGCTGACTGAAATCGGCATGGCGAAACCATAGTCAATGCAAAACCCGGGAACACAAAATGTCTGAGCAAAACAACGACGGTTATTACGAAGCTTACTGGCCGCGCGGCACGCGGCAGCAGAAAACCCGCGCGCTCGCGCCACGCCTCGACACGCTCGAAGGCAAAACGGTCGCGCAGCTATGGGATTATCTTTTCAAGGGCGATGAAGTGTTCGAGCTGCTTGAAGAGGGTTTGAAGAAAAAATTTCCCGGCGTCAAATTTGTGAGCTGGCGCGACCTTGGCAGCACGCACAGCGGCGACGAAAGGGAAACGCTCGCGGCATTGCCCCAGCGCTTCAAGGAGCTCGGCGTCGATGCAGTGATATCCGGGATGGCTTGTTGAGGCAGTTGCACGCCCGCCGTGTTGCGGGCAAGTGCAGCGTGCGAAGCCGCCGGTTATCCGACCTCATCGCTCACGTGTGAAGGCTTCTTCAAGCAGGCCGCCGCGACGTCGATCGGCCTTGGCATGCGCAATATTCCGCTCGCGCTGGTGCCCGGCCACATCGGCACCAAGAGCAAGGAAGATTTGCGTCACGATATTCTTGGCGTGACACTCGATGCGGTGGTCGGCAACCTGACCAGCGCCGGCGCGTCGCAAGCCGACAGCGCCGAGCCTGGCGCGCGTGACGTCGTCGTCAAAGGCGGCTTCAATGCCGTGAACCGCTTTTTCTACGAACGCGAATATTCGGACGGCTTGCCGATCGTGCCTCCGACCAAAGAGGCGATCGACCAATTCCTGAAGTTTACCGACCGCAGTCCGGATGACGTGCTCGGCGTGCTGTTGCCCGACCGGCGCGCGGCCACCATCTGGAACGTCGCCGTTAACGGCGTGATGGCCGGCTGCCGGCCCGAATATATGCCGCTGCTGATCGCGCTCATCGAAGCGATGTGCGATCCCAAGTACGGCGTCGAGCACAGCGGCAACACGCCGGGCGGCGACACCCTCATCATCCTGAACGGCCCGATCATCAAGGACCTCGAGTTCAACGATTCGCAGGGCGCCATGCGCGACGGGTTTTTGCCGAACACGTCGGTCGGCCGCTTCTGGCGTTTATACCTGCGCAACGTCGCCGGCTTTCTGCTGCACAAGACGGACAAGGCGACCTTCGGCAATACCTGGCGCGTCGTGCTGGCGGAAAACGAAGCGGTATTGAAGTCGATCGGCTGGTCGACGATTTCCGCCGATATGGGCTTTAAAGCAGGCGACAACACCGTCACGATCTCGCGCTTTACCGGCGGCGGCACGCTGTCGTCGGTTACCGGCAGCACGCCCGAGGAAATGCTGCCGTACCTCGCCGATTCGCTGGTGAGATTCAACAACTGGCAAATCACTTTCACGACGAGCCACGGGCCGGGCACGCTGCGACCGCTCGCAGTCATCACGCCGATCATCGCGGAAACCATTGCCAAAGCCGGCTGGAAGAAATCCGACGTGCAGAAATATCTGTTCGAGCATGCCCGCATCAGCGCGCACGATTTCGAACGGCAGTTGCGCGACTGGAACATCCGCGGCGTGTGGGATCTCAAAGACGACGTCACCCACGACCGCATTCCGAAAGTCTTTTACGAATCGGACGATCCGAAGCGCATGGTGCCCATCGTGTGGAAGCCCGAGGATTTCATGATTGCCGTCGGCGGCGACCCGCTGCGCAACAATGCATACGTGTTTGCGCATAACGGTTTTCTCGGCTTCCCGACCGCGAAGAAAATTGACTTGCCGAAAAACTGGGCGCAGTTGCTCGCGGCGCAAAAGCGCTAGACGATCCGGGCGGCTCTAACCGCCCTCGCGAAACCGGATAATCAGCCGCCGGTCCCGCTTGGTCGGCCGCCCCTTGCGCGCACCGGGCGGGCCGCCGAAAGCTTTGCGATCGGCGATCTGGGCGACGCGACGCGCGATGCTTTCTTCGCTTTCCGCATAAAGCCGGCGCGCCTCCTCCGCGGGACCGCGCCGCTCCGCAACGCCGGCGACCGTCACGCTCCATTCGAACTCGCCGACGCGAATTGTCAGGGCATCGCCGGTTTTGACTTCTTTCGCCGGCTTGACGCGCTCATCACCGACTCTCACCTTGCCCGCCACGACCGCATCCTGCGCGAGCTGGCGCGTCTTGAAGAAGCGCGCCGCCCACAACCACTTGTCGATGCGCATGCGCCCTTCGCTCATTCGATTGTCCGCTTCTGCTCGATCAGGCAGGCGAGCAGCGCACGGTCGCCGTCGGTGAGTTCGCGCGGATCGCCGTCCGGCACGAAATGCAATTTGAACGCGCTGACGGCGGCGGCTTCGTCCGCGGTGTCGTAACCGAACGCCGCGAGCAATGTCGCGCCGTCGGCCGCCGGCGGCACGCGATACGGCGGATCGCACCACACGCCGAATCCGCGCGCGGCCAGTTCGCGCCACGGAAACAGCGCGCCCGGATCGACCTTGCGCCGCGGCGCGACATCGCTATGGCCGAGAAAGTTGGCGGTCGGAATCGAGAAACGCTCTTTGAGATCGCCAAGCAGCGCACCCAGTGCATCGATAAGCGGTGCGGCAAACGGATCGCGTCCGTTGTTGTCGAGCTCGATGCCGATCGCCGTGGAATTGACATCGCGGTTGCCGCCCCAGTACGAAACGCCCGCATGCCAGGCGCGCGCCCGCTCGTCGACCAGTGAGTAAATTTTTCCATCGCTCGCGATCAGATAATGCGCGCTCACTTTGCTCGCGGGATCGGTCAGGGTGCGCAGCGCGCGGTCGGCGGTGTCGCTGCTCGTGTAATGCACGATCACATAATTCGGGCGCCGCTCGTCGAAATTGGCCGAGAGCCGGACGCTGACGGGCAACGTCGTGTGTTGAATGGCGGGCGGCGTCGTGCACGCACTAAGTGCCACGAGTGTGAAAACCGATAATGCGCGCGTGATCTGCATCGCCCCGATTTTACTTCCCGCCCGCCTGCTCGAGGATCTCGACCATCGTTTGATAGCCGCGTTGGCGCGCAAGTTGCAGCGGCGACTGGCCGTGGCGATCCGCAAGATTTACATTGGCGCCGGCGCGCACGAGCGCGCGCAGCGTCTCGACATGGCGCGGTCCGCCCTGGCCGAGCACGATTGATTCGATCAGCGCGGTCCAGCCGAGATTGTTGACGTGATCGAGCGGCGCGCCGGCGTCGATCAACAGCTTGACCACTTCTACATGACCCAGAAGGGCAGCCGCAATCAGTGCCGTGCCGTCGTAACGGCTCGTGATCTGCTTGGCACTCGCGCCCAGGCGCAGCAGCAAGCGCAGCGTCTCCACGTCGTCGGCGACCGCCGCGATCGTGACCGCATCGTAGCGGTCGTTTTCTGTGAGGTTCAGGTCGGCGCGCGCTTTGGCGAGTGCGACGATGACTTCGCGATGACGGCCGAAAGTGGCGACGTGCAGCGGCGTGCGTCCGTACGCATCGCGGACGTTCACCGGCTCGCCGGCGCCCGTCATCATATAAACGTGGGCCGCATCGCCGCGCGCCGCCGCCGCCAGCAAACCGGTGTAACCGCGGATTTCGGCCGCGCTCGGAGCGACCTGCGCCATCGCCGCGTGTGCGGCGACGAGCGCGACCAGCGCTAACCAGCGAAAGTTCAGCAACGCCAGTCCCCCCTTTATTGCCAGTACATTACGTCTTTACTGCCTTGCCGCCAAAACGTTATTCCCCGGGTTCGATCTCCAGGGCAACGAGAAAACGCGACACGAAACTGTAAGCCGCAATCGTTCCCGTCAGCTCGACCAGTTGACGGTCGTCAAACAATGCGCGCACGGCCGCGAACACCGCGTCGCTCACCTTGATGTCGTCGGTAATGGCGTCCGTATATTCGAGTATCGTGCGGGCGGTGGCGTCGAACAATGACGACTGCCGCCAGTCGCCGATCGCGTCGAGCTGCGCGGCCGTCACGCCGGCTGCGAGCGCATGCGACCGGTGCGCCTCGTATTCATAGCGCGCGCCATTGTGCACGCCGATGCGCGCGACAATCAGCTCGCGCAGGCGCGGGTCGAATGTCGTTTGATAGCGAATCACGGTGAACAATTTCATCCAGCCCTCGGCGAGCGGCGGGCTGTGCAACAACATGCGGGCGGGCGGCGACAGCGCGCCCTGCCGGCGCTCGCGGATCGACGCGATCATCTCCGCGAGCTCGGGATGCTCGGCTTCCTTGATGTACGGTATGCGTGCCATTTCGTCCTCCCCGCTTTTAAGCTTTAACTAGTCGGCGGTCGCGCCCGACGCCTTGATGACCGGCGCCCACTTCGCCATTTCAGACTTGATGTAGGCGCCGAATTCTTCCGGCGTATTGCCGACCGCCACCGCGCCATCGCCGCTTAAGCGTTCGTTGACGTCGGGCAATTTGAGCGCCTTGCCGATTTCCGCGTTGAGCAAAGCGATCGCCTCTTTCGGCGTGCCGGCGGGCGCCAACATGCCATACCAGCCGCTCACTTCAAAACCCGGATAGCCCTGTTCCGCAACGGTCGCGACCTCCGGCAACAATGCGGAGCCCCTGGCGCTCGTGACGGCGAGCGCGCGCAACTTGCCGCTTCTCGCAAACGGCGTGCCGGCGATCATCGTTGGCATCATCACGTCGACCTGGCCGCCGATTAAATCGATGAGCGCGGGGCCTGCGCCTTTGTACGGAATGTGCGTGCCCGAAGTCCGCGCCTTGATAATCAAAAGCTCCATGCCCAGATGGGGCAGCGAACCGGCGCCGGTCGACGCATAGACGAGCCCGCCCTTGCGTGCATTGGCCAGCGCCACAAACTCTTTCACATTCCTGATCGGCACCGATGGATGCGCGACGAAGACATAACTCTGGCTTGTCAGCTGCGTAATGGGCGTGAAATCCCTGACCGGGTCGTGATTCAACTTTTTATAGAGGCTCGCGTTGGTCGCAATGCCCGCATTGACCCACAACAGCGTATAGCCATCGGGGGGCGCTTTCGCCACCAGGTCGTGCGCGATATTGCCGTTGGCGCCGCCGCGATAATCGATCACGAACTGCTGGCCGATGACCGCTGCGACTTTTTGCGTGACGATGCGCACGATGATGTCCGAACCGCCGCCGGGCGCGACCGGCAGCACGAGGCGAATCGGCTTCACCGGATAGCTCTGCGCGGCGGCCAATTGTGCGCTCACGGCGATGAGAAAAGCGGTCAGTGTTTTCGTCATGATTTCTTGCGCGCGGTTTTTCCCATCACGAAGCCGCCGGCCACCAGCATCGCCGCGTTGATCCAGAACAGCGGTGCGACGCCCATCGCGCCCGCAATCGCGCCGAAGATCATCGGACCGACCAGTTTGGTCGAGTTGTCCGCCGCAAAGCGCACCCCGAGTGCTTCACCCGAACGCCCTTCCGGCGAACGCGCGTACATGATGATCAGCGAGATCGGCTGCGTCACGTTGAGACCGAAGCCGAACACGAAGGCGATCACCGACAGCGCTGGCGCCGTGGTGACGAACGGCACCAGCACAAGACTAAAGCCGCTGAGAATCAGCGCATGCGCCAGCACTTTTTCTTCATTCAGCCATTTGATCCACGACGGCAGGATGACGCGCGCCGCGAAACCGCCCACCGCGCACATCGCGATGACGATCCCGATCGCGGAGGATGACAGGCCGTGCGAATCGCCGTAGACCGGAATGTAGAACTGAAAAAGGTCGAGGCCCGTCTGCGCGAGGCTGCTCGCGACCAGCACCGGCCACACGCCGGGATTGGTCAGCACGTCGCGTACATTCATCGGCGGCGCCTCGGTCGGCTTCGCACGCGGCAGCATGCCGCCCCAGATCGCGAGCATGATGGCAGGCACCAGAAAGCACAGTGCGCCGAAGAAGAAAGCGACCGCCGGCCCGACATTGTCGAATGAAAAGCCGGCAAGCAGCGGGCCTGCCGACGCCGCCGTCGAGATCGCCATCGCATAATTGCTGTAATTGCGTGCGCGATTTTCCGCTGTCGAAAAGACGCCGACCATGTTTTGCAGGGCAATGCTGTAAAACGTTGTCGCAATCCCGGTCATGGCTGCCGCCGCAAATACCGCAACGAGGGAAGGCCAGAAACACGGCAACAGCATGCCGATTGCGCTGCCGACTGCGCCCATCAACAGCGGCGTGCGCGGCCCGTAGCGGTCGACAATGCGGCCGGCCGGCCACGAAAGCAAAAGCGGAAACAACGCAAACGTCGCCGCGAGCGCGCCGATCGTAAATGGCGCCGCCCCGAGCTTGATCGCGAACAGCACGCCCAGCACGCGCGATGCGCGCACGCCGGTCATGTTGAAAAACGCGAGGGCGAGCGTGAGGAACAGCGTCATCTGAGCGGCACGAGGGAAACGAAGCGGAAGACATCTTGTAGCAAACGCGGCGTCAAACTGCAAATGCCGCACGGCGAACTACTCAGGGCGAATGTTTGCATCCTTCACCACGCGCGCCCATTTCATGACTTCCGTCTGGATAAACGCGGCGTACTGCTCGGGCGTGCTCGTCACGGGTTCCATGCCGACGTTGACGAGCTTGTCGCGCACGTCAGATGCAGCGAGTAT
Organism: Betaproteobacteria bacterium; assembly: GCA_028292435.1. Classification (GTDB taxonomy): domain Bacteria; phylum Pseudomonadota; class Gammaproteobacteria; order Burkholderiales; family SG8-41; genus PALSA-1004. The sequence goes on along the minus strand of JAQGMI010000060.1, from coordinate 30,149 downwards.
GCGCACCAGTTCGCGGTTCAACTTGTCGATGATCGCGCGCGGCGTTTTCGCCGGTGCGGCGAAGCCGTACCAGTTCGACGCCTGGTAATTCGGCACGCCGGATTCGGCGATCGTCGGCAGCGACGGCTCGGCCGGCGAACGCCTGGCGCCGGTAACCGCCAGGGCGTGCAGTTTGCCTGCGCGCGCGAGCGGCAGTCCGCCGGCGATAGTCGGGATGCTGAATTCAATCTGGCCGCCGATCACGTCGGTCAACGCGCCCGCCATGCCCTTATACGGAATGTGCACGGCATCGATATGCGCCATCACCTTCAGGAGTTCGACCGCGAGATGACTCGGCGCGCCGTTGCCGGCCGAACCGAAAGAAATTTTACCGGGCCGCGCTCGCGCGTAAGCAAGAAAATCGGCCACGGATTTGAGCGGCAATGCCGGACTCACGACGAGTATGCCGGGCCCCGACGTGATCTGCGTGATGTACGCAAAATCACGCACAAGGTCGTACGGCAATTTGGGATACAACGCCGGCTGAACTGCATTGGTGCCGGACATGATGATCAGCGTGTGGCCATCCGCATCCGCGCGCGCGACCAACTCGGTACCTATGATCCCGCTGCCCCCGCCGCGATTGTCGACCACGGCCGTTTGCCCCCATGCTTCGGTCAGTTTCTGGCTGATGAGCCGCGCCTGCATATCGCTTGGCCCGCCGGGCGTATAAGGCACGACGATGCGGATCGGTTTCGTCGGGTAATTGGCTGTCTCGGCGGCAAGCGCGTTTAATGCGCAGGCGCAGAAAATCGCCGCCAGCGCGCGCGGCATCACTGCCGATGCTTCAAAATAAATTGCAGCGTTTCCTGCGCGCAACGGTCGGCGTCGGTCGCCGCCACATGATACGAGTCGCCCGGAATAATGCGCAGTTCGGAATTCGGAATCATGACCTGCCATTCGCGCGTCGATTCAACGGAGCCCAGCGCGCTTGCTTCGGTTGTCATCACGAGCGTCGGACATTTGATGTTCGGCAGGTCGCCGGTGATGTCCACGTAAGGTACGGATTCGCCGAAGCCGATCATCGTCGACGCCGCGGTCTTGCCCATGAATTTGGTCCAGTATTCGACGCCCTCGGCCGGGAAGTTGCTGCCGAGCCGCTTCGCCATGTTCTTGCGCGCCCACGTTTCGACGCCCGACTTCTCGAGCTCTTCGGTCGAGTGCACGGCCTTGGCGCCGAGGCGGTCCCATTTCGGCGGCGGCGTGCCAACGACCGTCAGCGTCTGCACCTGGTCCGGACAACGCGCCGCGAAATGACGCGCGATGGTGCCGCCGAGCTTGGCCGCAATCAAATGAAAGCGCGCGATGCCGAGCTGGCGCATGAGTTCGAGATAATCGTCGATGACGAGATCGAGCGACCACTTGAAGTCGCGCGGCATCACGGTCGATTCGCCGAAGCCGCGCGTATCGGGACGCACGACGCGAAATTCACGCGCGAGATGCGGCACCCAGCCGTACCAGGCGGACCCGCGCTCGGCATTGCCGTGAATCATCAGGATGGTTTCAGCTTTTTTCCAGGGATCGGTAAAGTCATCGATGAGATAGTGCATTTCGAGATCGGGGGCGACACGGGCTTTCGGCATAGGGGCAGTTTTGTGTAGAGGGGGAATGCAGCTTTATGCATTAACGGCGGCGTCTTTGCAACCGGGGCCGGGCGGTCGTTTGCCGGCTTGCCGCAAGGTTTATACTCAGTGCAATACAGGCGGTTTCGTCCACTCGCCGCGCGCAACAAAATTGGATTGCGCGCATCAGGAGAAAGCGATGAGCAATTTACCGAAGTCGGTCCATATCTACGAGCAAGGCCCGCGCGAGGGTTTTCAATTCGAGAAAGGGCCGATTCCCACCGCGCGCAAAATCGAGCTCGTTGATGCGCTGTCGCGCACCGGACTCAAACAAATCCAAGTGTGCTCGTTCGTGCCAGCGAAGAACGTGCCCGGCATGGCCGATGCCGACGAAGTGGCGGCCGGCTTTGCTCGCGCGCCTGGCGTACGCTATGAAGCGCTGTCGCTCAACGAAAAAGGCCTTGAGCGCGCGATCATGAGCGGCCGCTTTGACACGACCGGCATTATTTCGCTGACGGCGTCTGAAGCGTTCGTGAAGCGCAACCAGAAACGCACGCTGCAGGAAAACTACGACGCGCAGCACGGCATGATCGAGATGTACCAGCGCCACAACGTGCCGGTCGACCGCGGCTCGATCATGGCCGCGTTCGGCTGCAACTTCGAAGGCGACATCACGGTCAATCGCGTTCTCGACATCACGCGGCAGATTTTCGATCTGGCGGCGGAATATGGCCTGACGATCAATACGCTCAACCTGTCCGACACGATGGCGTGGGCGACGCCGCTGTCGATCAAGCGTGTGATCGGCGCGGTGCGCGACAAATATCCCGAGCAGCGCCTCTCGCTGCACCTGCACGACACGCGCGGCATGGCCGTCGCGCTCGCGTACGCCGGGCTCGAAATGGGCGTCGGCGTCTACGATTCCTGCGTTGCGGGCCTGGGCGGCTGTCCGTTCGCCGCGCACAAAGGCGCTGCCGGCAACATCTGCACCGAGGACCTCGTTTTCATGTGCGAGGAGATGGGCATTGCCACCGGCGTCGATCTCGATTTGCTGGTCGAAGCGGCGCGGCTCGCCGAAGACATCGTCGGTCATCCGCTGCCCGGCGCGGTCAAGCAAGGCGGCACGCTGCGTGCACTGCGCGAGAAAGTCCGCGCCGCGGCGTAAGACGCTGCTCTGCGGGGAACCGCCGCTTCGACGCTGCCGTCTTATCCTCTCCAGAACACGAGGAGAATTCGATGCCCAGAGCACGTGCCCGCGTCGGCAAATCGAAAGTTAAGCGCCCGCAGAAGACAGCGCCCGCAAAGCGACTGCGGCAGAGCAGCCCAAAAAAGGCCGGCTCGTCGAGCCAGCATCTGCTCAATCGAGAAGCAATCAAACGCGTGAAGCCGAAAGCGCCGTTTTAGCGGCGATGCGGGCCATCCGCCCATACGCGCGCAGGTAAACGCTGCAAATTAGCGTAGGAATTACGGCGCCGCTTTGTCCGATTTACAGCCCCGAGCGCCGGCCGCTCCGAGTCAGTCCATGCAGCGTCTTCATTCGATGCACCACAATGTGCGCCGCTGCACCGCGCTTGAGCCGTAGCGCAGCGCATCCCGGGATTTATTAGCGCCCGGGAGCGTCGCACCGCCACCGCCGGTGCGGGCCTGCGGTGATGGCATGCCGCTTGCGTTGGCAAACGGCTTATGCCCACCCTTATCCGTCTCATCTGCTTGTCGTGCGCATTGACTGCGCTCTCAGGTTGCGCGCCGATGCTCGGCCTGGTGGGTGCGAATTCGGGCATCGTCCAGCTCATTGCGCAGGTCGAGCGCGCGAAGCTCGTCGGCGACGGCGCGAGCTATATGAGTTCCTCGAAGACGATCACCGACCATGCGCTGTCCTCGATGTTCGACCAGGATTGCAAAGTTTTCAATGTCTTCGACAATAAGTCGTTGTGCGCAACAAAGACGGCGGCGAATTCAGGTTACGCGCCAGAACCCGCACCCACCGCCGCGGCGATGAGCACGACCGTGCCGCAGCAACAAACGACGCTCGACTATGATGTGCGTGGCGGGTGGTTCCCGAGCGCAAAACCGGCAGCCAGCGTCGCGATCGGCATCAACCCTCAGTTCGGGCAAGCGACGGCCGTCGACTTTGCGCCCGGCGGATGGTCTCCGAGCGCCAAGCCAGCCGTCATGACGGCAATCGGCATCAACCCTCAGTTGGGGCAAACGACGTCGATCGACGATGCGAATGGCGGATGGTTCCCCAGCGTAAAACCGGCGGCAGAGTGGAGCGCGCCGGTGGAAACAAAGCGCAGCAACTCGCAAATCGTGCCCGCTGCCAACGCCGAAGGTTAACCGCGCCGACGCTGTGCAAGCCGTATCGGACGATGGTGAATGCCGGCAAAGCCGTCGTTGCTCTCAGGCTTGGCGGACTTCAGGCACAATCGAGCAGTCGCGCCCTGACGCGGCCACATAACAATCAAGGGGGAACGCAATCATGATGGTGACGCCGTTATACGCGGGCTTGCTCGTCCTGTGGTTCCTGTTCCTGAGCGTGCGCATTATCCGCCGCCGGGGCAGCGAAAAGATCCTGCTCGGCGACGGCGGCAATGCGGGCATGCTGCGGCTCGTCCGTGGTCACGCCAATTTCGCCGAGTATGTGCCGCTCGCCTTACTCATGATGGCGATGCTCGAGCTAAGCCGGTTCTCGATTTACGTGCTGCATGCGCTCGGCATCCTGCTGGTCATCTCGCGGCTGCTGCACGCATCCGCGTTTTCTTATGCGAAGCACTCGATGTCGCCCCGGATTGCAGGTGCCGGCCTCACATTTCTGGTACTGGCGCTCGAGGCGGTGCTGTGCCTTTATCAGGCGGTGATCGGCCACCAGCTCTGGATGATGTAAGACCGGAGTTGCACGCGCGCCGGTTGCGCGTGATCAGTCGGCTTTAATGTTGGCTTCGCGCACAAGCCTGCCCCAGCGCTCGACTTCCGCGGCCATAAAACTCTGCGCCGCTTCCGGCGTGTTGGCGACAACGTCGAAGCCTTGCTCGCGCACACGGTCGGCGGTATCCGGCTGCTTCAACGCGTTGGTAACTTCAGCGTTGATCCGCGCGACGATGTGTTTCGGCGTGCCGGCCGGCACCATCAGCCCGGTCCAGCTCGTGATGGCGAGACTCGGCATGCCGAGCTCTGCCGTCGTCTGAATGTCCGGGATCGGCGGCAGGCGAGCGGCGCCGGCGACTGCGAGCGGACGCAGCCGGCCCGAGCGGATATGCGGCAGGCACTCGGGCAGGCCGGTGATAATGAAATCGAGATGACCGCCTAGCAGCGCAATCGTTGAAGGTCCGCCGCCTTTGAACGGAATGTGCTGCGCATTCACGCCGCTCAACTGGCGATACAGTTCGAAAGCCAGATGCTGCGGCGTGCCATTGCCGCTCGATCCGCCGTTCAACGGTCGCGTACGGCTCAATGCGGTGACATCAGCGAGCGATTTAACCGGCAGGCTTTGCGGCACGACGAACACGAGCGGCAACGAGCCCAGCACCGTGACCGCCGTCAGGTCCTTCGAGAAATTGTACGGCGCCTGCGGAAACAGCGTCGCGTTTACCGTGTGCGTAATCGTCATGCCGAGCCAGGTGTAGCCGTCGGGCGATGATTTGGCGACGAGGTCAGCACCCATCAGCGCGTTGCCGCCGGGCCGGTTGTCGATCACGACCGACTGCTTCCATGCATCTGAGGTTTTCTGCGCGATCGTGCGCGCCATCAGGTCGGTAATGCCGCCCGGCGGAAAGGGAATCACATAGCGGATTGTTTTGGCGGGATAGCTGCCCGCGGGCGCCGCAGCGAGCGCGTACTGCGTAAACGCGACGCCAACCAGCGCCAGGACAAAACCATAAGCGGCCGTGCGCTGCATGATCTCCTCCGTACTTCCTCATCGGCACCGCGTTTTTCGCGGCGACGTGTTTAAAAGTTACGTCTGGGAACTACTGTAGCACGCGGCGCGCGATTGCCCGCTTACTGTTCCGCGCCGATGCTGGCTTTTTTCGCGACTTCATTCCAAGTCCGCATTTCCTGCTTGATGAAATCGCCGAACTGCGCAGGGGTATCTCCAACCGGCGCTGCACCTTCGTTCGCGAGCCGTTGGCGCAGTTCCGGGTCGGCCAGCGCTTTCACGGTCTCGCGATGCAGCCGCTCGATCGTCGCGCGCGGCGTGCCTGCCGTCGAGAGCAAACCGTTCCACTGCAGCACGACGACGCCGTCAATGCCGGCTTCTTTCATCGTCGGCACTTGCGGGATCGCCAGCGCGCGCACTTTATCGAGCACCGCCAGCGCGCGCACCTTGCCGCTCGCGATGTGCGCGTTCACGGCCGCCAAGGTCAGTGTCGCGAGCTGCGTTTCACCCGCGATGACCGACAGGATCGCCGGTCCCGAACCTTTATACGAAATATGATTCAGCTTGATGTCGGCTTTCAGCCGGAACAACTGCATCGCGAAATTACCCAGCGTGCCTACACCTGCGGACGCATACGCGAGTTCGCCGGGCTTCGATTTAGCGAGCGCCACCAGCTCGCGCACATCGCGCGCCGGCATCGACGGATGCACGCCGAGCACGAATGGAAACGACGACACCATCGAGATCGGCTGTAAATCCTTGATCGGGTCGTAGCTGAGCTTTGAGAACACCACCGGCGCAAGCGCCAATGACGAGTTGCCGAAGATCAGCGTGTAGCCATCGGCGTTAGCTCTTGCAGTGAGCTCCGCCGCGATATTGCCGCTCGCGCCGGCGCGATTGTCGACGACCACCGACTGGCCAAGCTGGGCGCTCAACTTCTGCGCGAGCACGCGCGCGATGATATCGCTGCCGCCGCCGGCGGAAAATGGCAGGAGCAGGCGCACGGGGCGATTGGGGTAATCCTGCGCGTTGGCGGCGGACGGCAGATACAGCAGCGCTGCTGCAACCAATGCCATGGCAAACCGTTCCCGCATACCGGTTTTTTCGTTGTTCACTCGATCTCCTCGTTATTGTGTTGTGAACTGCACCAACAGTGGGAAAAGAACCGAATTGTAAACGGGGCGCTGTTCTGACTGTGTGCTGAACTTATGACCTTAAACGGGACCAGAATTATGCCGGTGTCACAGTGCAAAAAGCGGGGCGCGCTACGGTTTACAAAAGATCTTCGTGCCCGTGCCGGACTTCTTTCATCCGGCCGGCTGTCTATCACAACCGACTGCTTCTACCATCGGATGTCTCTGCGCAATCTTGCGCGCCATCAGATCGGTGATGCCGCCGGGCGGAAACGGAGTCACATAGCGGATTGTTTTAGCGGGATAGCTGCCGGTTGGTGCCGCAGCGGGCGCAGGCTGCGTGAACGCGACGCCAAGCAGCACCAAGAAAAACCAATAAACGCAAACTTGTCGCTGCGGTTACGCATCGAGAGGTAGGCGAGTCACCGAACACACTTTCAAGCTGATTATGGAAGACAAGTTAACCAGCCCCGCCAATCGGCCTGTGTCCTGATCTTAGGAATTCCAAAAGAGGACCATAGTCTTTGACATCAGCTGCTTTCAAAGCCGCAATGTATTTAGTGCGTACATTTCCTTTCGAAATAATGTCACTAGCACCCCACGAAAAACGGGGCTCTTCATTCTGCACCATCAGGAGATCGGCCATTGTTCTTGAGAAACGGCCGTTTCCATTTGGGAAGGGGTGTATCCAAGTTAGGCGATGGTGGAATCGAGCGGCAAGCTCATCTGGAGGATAACTGCGATATTTAAGCTGGCATTCAACATCCTTACATAATTTGCTCAATTCAAGGCCAATCTGCGCAGCGTCGATCCCAATACTCTTCGCTGTTGTGCGATATTTGCCGGCCCATTCCCACGTATCCTCGAATAATTTCTTATGCAAGAAGCGAATGAATTTTGGCGAAAGCATATCGTCGTGTTTTCTAGAAAACGCCCATGCCTCACCACGCAGAATATTCGCCATCTCCCATTCATTTAGCTGTCCTTGCGTAGCAATGTGTCCTGGAATTAGTCCAGCCGCTTCATCAGGATCTAATGGTGTCGAACCCGGAGGATATTCAAATTCTATTGCCATAATTGTTTTGGATTGCCGGCTAATATTTCTTTTGCCAAGCGGTCAATCGCACTCTGTTCCTCCGCGTCCGTTACGCCCTGATCTTCCAATTTCATTGAGTGAGACACTGGTTGGAGTTGACGTTTTGCGATGGTGTACGCTCGCTCATTGCGCATCTCCTCAAGAGGTTTTGGAGGTACTATTGCGTAAGCAAGACGGCATCCCATTGCATAGGCAAGTTTTTCGAGCGTCTTAAGTTTTATCGTTCCACTGATCTCGTATCCCTGCATGTCCTCCACTGTTTGTGGTTGGAGCTTTAGTCGTTTCGCGAGCTGAACATTGGTCATTCCAAGTCCTTCTTGTATTGCGCGGATCCATCCTTTTTGTGGCCTACGACCCGAAAGGACTTGGCGATAAGGCGCGGCGAGTTCTTCTATCTGACGCATCCTTAGTAAGTCTTTATCCTTCATGGCGCTATCCTTTCATCAAAAAAAACCAGGCTATAACCTGGTTTTAGTATACCAGGTTTCAACCTGGTTTATTTTTTTGACCAGGCTGTAGCCTGGTGTTTCCGACACTTTGCCAGGTTATGGCCTGGTTTCCCCGACCACTAGCCAGGCCATAGCCTGGTTTCGCTTGTTAAATACCAGGTCACAACCTGGTAAAAAAAATAATCCATTCCATAACCCATTGACTTTACGGCTCAAGACGGCCAAAATCGACGAACGGGGGGACCGGGGGGGCACGTCGCGTAGGACATTACCCCCATTTCGTGCCGAAACTAGCTAAACCGGCCATCCCCATCATCTAATTCCCGATGCGACGTAGGCTCAAGTGATACCAGTCATCGATCTCTTTGCAGGTCCCGGCGGGCTGAACGAAGGGTTCTCGTCGTTTCGTAGCAAGAACGGGACATCCTTCCATAGCGTTCTTTCGATTGAGAAAGAACCGGTAGCTCATCAGACGTTACTTCTACGCAGCTTTCTCCGAAAATTTGAAACGGCACCTGAAGAATACTATGCCCGTATTCGCGGAAAAATCTCAACCGAGGACTTATTTAGACTCTATCCCGACGAAGCAAAGCTCGCAAAAGCTGAAGCTAAATGCATAAAACTTGGCAGATACAATTACCCAAAAGTGGAAAAATTAATTAGCAATGCCCTCAAAGGAAAGCGCGAAAAGTGGGTGCTAATAGGAGGTCCTCCATGCCAAGCGTACTCACTTGCGGGAAGATCCAGAATGCGCAGTTCAAATCCGGACGAGTTCGAGCAAGATCATCGCCACTTTCTATATCGAGAATACCTCCGAATTCTTGAACGATTCAAACCCCCAGTTTTTGTGATGGAAAACGTCAAAGGAATTCTATCCTCGACGGTTAAGGACACGCATATATTCGGCAAAATACGAAAGGACTTAGCTAACGCTGGGTACACAATACATTCGTTCACGCGGCTCCACGCGAACGCTGAGCCAGAGCCTAAAGACTTTATCATCAGAGCAGAAGAATTTGGCATACCTCAAACCAGGCATCGAGTCATACTTTTAGGCATCCGAAACGACCTTGAACGAAAACGCCGCGTTCTGAGACGAAAATCTGCTTTTATTTCCGTAAAGGAAGCTATCGGCGATCTACCTAAGATCAGAAGCGCCATCACAAAAGCAGAGCCAACTTTCAACAATTGGAAGAAGGCAGTAGCCAGCTTGAAACAATTGCAATTGCGAAACGTCCTGAGAACTGCCTTGCATAAACACGTTGCTAAATTGAAAGACTTATCTTGTGGAGCCGAGTTTCTGAATGTCCGCACCACTCCAACTTTGAGAAGTGCATGGTTAGAGCAGAAAAAAAATTGGTTCCTTGATGGGAATATTCATGGAGTCACTCACCATGCTTCAAAATCCCACATGGGGAGCGATCTGAAGCGATATTTATTTGCATCGAGTTATACGAGACTATATTGCACGTCGCCCAAAATCTCAGAATTCCCAAGGAGCCTCTGGCCTAATCATGTGAATATTAAGGACGCCGCAAATGGAACGATGTTCGCAGATCGGTTCAGAGTTCAGGCTGCGAGCAAGCCTGCAACGACCATCGTGTCCCACCTTAGTAAAGACGGACATTACTTCATCCACTACGATCCTGTTCAGTGCCGTAGCCTCACTGTGCGAGAAGCAGCTAGACTGCAAACGTTTCCCGACAATTATTTTTTTGAGGGAAACCGTACTCAGCAATATGAACAGGTGGGTAACGCAGTGCCCCCGTTGCTAGCAGGGCAACTAGCTGCGATTGTGCATGATGTTCTAGAGCAAATATGACATCCAGGTCATCGTCGGACGTACATACAGCCGCCCAGCGAAGCTACAACATGTCCAGAATTCGGGGCGTTAACACGCGTCCGGAAATTTTACTCCGCAAGGCACTGTGGGGCTTAGGTCTTCGCTACCGACTGTCTACAAAATTGCGCGGAAAGCCAGATTTAGTTTTCCCACGTTTCAAAGTTGTCCTTTTCGTTGACGGCTGCTTCTGGCACGGTTGCCGAAAACATCTTGTGTGGCCCAAGAACAATGCACAATTTTGGAAAAACAAAATCCTGGGAAACAAGAATCGAGATGCAGCCACAAACCGTGATCTGAAGCGGAGCGGCTGGCTGGTGATCCGGGTGTGGGAACATCAAATCCGTAACGACGTAAATCAATGCGCGCTGCAGATAGAACGAAAACTTCGGCGCTAAAAGCAGTACGGACCATGCCCTTTCTCACATACCTATCCGTTTCAAACCGGCTGACGATTCACAAGATCGCAATGCCCGAATCGGGCTTAACTGCCTCCTGAGAGTATTCTCTGATCCTCGTTCGAAAGGACTTTACGAAGAGCAGCGATTCCGGAGTACCGCGTAAGCACCTTTCTCAGGACCTTAGTTTGCTTTTCAGAGGGCGAGCGTCCAGCTGGAATCAGCCGATTTGCCATCGTTTCAGCCACCCCGCTCCAGACTGGATTCGCACCACCACGTCGCGCGGCATTCGCCACCGAGAGCCACTGTTCTGCGTTCAATTTGCAGAACACGCGAATAAGGTCAATCTCGCCTTTCGGCCGTGCCATATCTTTGATCGAAAACTGATCCCAATCGATTGACGGTCGCAGGGTCAACTCAATTTTACGGTCCAAGACGAATTGGCGGCAGTCGGGCTTTTTCGCCCATTCGCTGACATTTCTTGGACCCGCAGATTCGCGGATAGCCATATCGCATGCCGGGATCGCGATGCGCAGCGCCTGATCGATGTCTGGCGGAACCGCCTGACTCGTCCAAATCTTTCGCCATGGCAGGCGTTTCATGGTCTGGATTGAAAGCACCATGATTGCATATGCGACGAGATTCGCGCGGTAACCAACGATACCTAGCTCAGTACATATTTTTTCGCCTCGACGTTGAAGGAGCGCGAGACAGCAGATGCGCCTGAATTCTTCTTCGCCGGGCAACTGGCTCGCCTCTGCATTTGTTGCTGTTGCGCCGAGTACTGCCATGAGTCGAACAAAACATTTCTGCCCGCCCAGACTTACCGTATGTGCCTCTTGCTCCCACGCCAAGAGGTATCGTGCGAGATCTGTCTTTGTGAACTTTGCGCGGGAAGGATTGCGGCTACGAAATGCCGCCTTTCGAGGCGCTGTTGAGAGTTTCGCCAGTTCTTCCGCATACTGTCCGCGTACTCGTTCGTAATACCAGCGGATCGGGCGTCCCTCGGACAGCTCATCCCGCTCGGCCTCTACAGCACGCGAATGGCGCTCTAGCTCAATGTGCCAAGGATTGTTCGCAAAGAAATCCGTTTCTTGGATTCGGTTCTGAGTGTTGGCATAGCGGGAAATCAGCGGCACGAGTTCTCCGATAAGCTCTTCGGGCACCACCGTCAGCTTCATGGCAACAGCGATGGCGGACACGTCAGCCTTATCCTCGCGTACGCAACGAGCGAGAGATGCCGTAGTCTGGCCTCCATTTACGATCTGAAAATCCTCTGCCACGAGAAGCAGGTAGCCGCCCGGGCTCTTACTCAGCCTTACCTTTGAGGCGGTTACGGCGATTCCATTGTTGAAGGAAAGGAAATGCTCCGGCTTGAAACGGATTGTCTCGCGAATACCTTTGTTCACCTTTCCGGTGAACTGCAGAAATGCCCGGACGTTTCGCTCCAGCAGCCGCATTCGATGTTCGTTGTAAAGGGAGGCGAGAAAAGTCCCCGGAACCTTGGCGATGAGGACGCCAACCCTGCCCTCTTGGATTTCCGCGGCCTCATGCTCGGAAACCAAGCAGGGCAGTCCACCGATTGGCTCAAAATCCGCCACGAGCTGTTCGCGTCCGTTTTCGCGAGTTCGAATAAGCCGGTCTGCATCCCATACCGCTGTGCGGATCGCGGCTTCCGCAGCTGAATCCGCGCCCATATTGGTCACGCGGCCCGTAGTTAGCACGCAGCATGTCACGCGGCCCTGCTCCGCTCGGTAATCCGTCTGCAAGGACTTGACGAGGTCTTGCGCGGGGTCAGACTCGTCCAACGGCGGTCGCGTCCCGCTTCCGATGGCCTCTATGGCCGCAACCATTTCCTTCACAGCTTGGTCTAAGTCCTTCTTTGCGCATGTCGCGTCTGCCCACGGCCGATCCAGCTCCGTTGCGGCGTGTGCGTCGATAACAGTAAACACCGTTATCACTCCGTCTTCCTCGTCAATGTCGTAACCATCAATAGCGCACTGCTGCCGGCCTGACTTGAATCGAATTGGTGTGAATTGGGGATCCGTGAGAAAACCTGCCTCTGCCACTGTTCCCGCCAAGGACCGGAAGATCGCCTCGGTGCGATGGAGACCGCTATCTGCACAGTTTGCGGTCTCGTATATTTCTTGGCGAATGGACTCGATGTTCATGGCTGGGCTAGATGCCGATTGCTCGTTCGGAATCGATCCAGCGCCCCAAGCTCGATCGCATAACGAAGATTAACCACGCCCCCCGGAATCGACCGGACGTCTACATACGGAAACCCGTCACGCACTTCGTAGACATCTATGCCGAGCACACGCATTTTGTCACGGTATTCGTCCGCTTGTGCCTCAAGGTAGCCGTAATCCGCCAAGAGTTCCTCGAACCGTTGCAGTTGAAGACCGCTCATCCGACCCTCAAGAAGTGCCACGGTTTCGCGCAAGGTACGGCCGGCCATGCCGCCGACCGAAATCCGAACGGCAGCGAGATGCAACGGACGGATAGGATCGACACTAATTTGATCTGGTTGCGAAATATATGCCCGTGCGCCTGACTCGGCACGCCAAGCCTTGACCTCCACGAGGCCGTCGGCGAAATGGAAGTCGTGAAGCTCACGTTCCGGACCTTTCCACGCTTCCAGTGCCGCATCAACGCCGTCGGCTGAAACGATGAGCGAGAAAACGTATAACTCGCCAAACAGCCCCCGTATTTCTTCAGACGTCATCAGACCGCCGCGCCGCTGGAGGAACCTACGCCAAAGGGAGATGCGCCGTAGAACACGATCTACGGCGGCGATGTTCGCATCGAGGCGCTCGACCTCTGAAATAAGATCCGCCCCCATGAGGGCGAAAAGATCTGCGGCCGCCGGATCCGCGAGAAGGATTGGTAGTCCCAGCATGCCGCTCCCCGCCGGCACCGGTCGCTCGAACGAAAAGCCCCGGCCGGAATCCGGTTGAGGTAATCGGGAGAGATCGGCGGATCTGAAACGCACGAGAAGCCCCGGACGTCGGTCCCTCGCGCGCAGTATCACACCGATCGGCATGTCTCCTCCCCGCATTTGTAAGTGCAAGTAAGGACCTGCAGTGCCATTAATTGTCTGTCGGCCGATTTCGTCCCACGCCTTCGTCAAATCAAGCGGGCTCATGTTGCCGGCTGCGCCTCCTCAATCGCGTCGCGCTGCGAGTCGTCGGCAAATTCGGCGCCATAAAGTTCTGCCAGCATCCGCGGATTACATACATAGTCTTGTCCAACATCGTTCGTGGAAGATGGGAGACTCACTGCTACGCCGATGACCGGATGGGCCACGCGCAGTTCCTCCTCGTCACGGCGCGGAATGATCGGATAGAGTAGCAACAGCCCGCGCTCTGGCGGACGCTTCATGCGAAAGAATCCAGCTTTTGACGCGCGTTTTTCACTTTGTTCATAGAGAGAAAGCGCCTCCTCGTATTGAGTGCGCGTAAGATCAATTGCTTCGTCTTGGCCCATTGCGACACTTTGAAATACATGCTGGTTCACGCGCGTCGTCGCCTTGTCCGAATCGATATTGCGGTTCAGAGCCCGGTACTCGCGACCGTCAATCGCTCGCCTTGTCATCTTGCTGCTGCCGATGAGCGCCACAGTCCACCCAGTAAGCTCGCCCTTGCTGTTCATCGACTCGACAAACCGTGAAATCATGGTTGAGCCGTCGTTCATCTCCTCGAAACAAACGTTCACGTTCGCCCGATAGCGCTTAAGGAACTCCACCACGTATTCAGCATCGACAGCATCCCACCTGTAGTGATAGGACGAACCCTTCTCGCCGCTGACCATTGTCGGACCGGTTACGGGCTGACCAGACTCTTTTTCCATCGCGTCCACAAGCCTGACGAACGCGCTGTAGTTGGCTTCTGCAGCAGCTGTCGGAATGTCAAGTGAGGAAACGAGACTTTCCGCGAAATGCACACGTACAGATTCGCCGCGTCGCATCTTGTTCATCGCCGTCACCAGTAGGTCTGCACGGGGCTCGCGCACGCGTAGTCCGTATTCAGTTGGACGCTTGTTCAGGAAACACATCCGGCTGAACTCCCTGCGGAGTTCCTCAGTCGCGAGCGCAATTGTCCGGAAGTTCTGCACAATAGCAGGGGGCGCATACACTCTGCAAAGATGCGCGTAGCCCGGACGATAGCCAAACCATCGGCCCATCTGCATCAACGTGTCAAAGGCTTTTGCGCCCCTGAGAAAGTAACTGACACTGAGACCTTCGAGCGTCAATCCGCGGCTCAGACGATCACCACCAACCGCCACCACTATCAGCCCCTCAGGAGTGCCCATGTAATCGAGACTCTCCTTCGTCGTGCTGTTTATATTGCTGAACCTCATCCGCTCGAACGCTGACACGACCTGACGACGCACTGCTGGCCAATCGGGCATGACAGGCTTGATCAGCTGCTGCGAGGTGTGTGCTGCAAAACTTGGATATGACCTTACGAAAACCCGGTCCCAGATTTCCTTCAGACTAATCCAGTCCTGTTCCGCCGAATCGCCGTGCCGAAGTCTCTCGATGAGCGATGACAACTCGTTCTGTACATGGCTGGTGACCTGCTCCTGGACGTCATTAAACCGACTCACGTGGACGAGCATCGACATATGCGAAGTATCATGACCAAGCGTGATCCGTGCCGCCGTCGAAAGCAAGAAAGCTCGAAGCGCTTCACGTAGAGAAATCGGCAGATCCGGCGAAACCGCCCAATCCTTCCTGTGCCGTGGTGGCAGCCATGTTTCGGCATCATCTGCACGCTCGTGCATTGGCAAGGAAGCGCGACGTGGAATCCCGAGACTTTCATCACCGGCATGGCCGAAAACGGTTTCCGGTCCAATATAATTCGTCGGCGAATCAAGGTTCGTGATGAAGGATTTAGGGAACAGGTCCGATCCTTCATTTTCGAGATTCCTGCCGGCACGCTTTTCTACATGGTTCTGGTCCATAAAAATGTTGGCGTACGGCGTCGCCGTGTAGCCGACGAAGCCGACCCGGTCGCAGCGCCAGAGTAACTTGCGAATGAGCAGATTGATTGTCGTCGGGTTGGTGTCCGGGTCGGTTGCGGCTGTGTTGATCGACGAGTGGTCCGCCTCATCGTCGATAACCAAGGTTGGCACCCTCAGAGGAGCACCGTCTTCGATCGACGTGACCCAACGGAGTAGATTGCGAAGTATCGACGCGTTCTTCTTTATCACGAGAATCACTGGCGCCTGCCCGGGCGTAACGTGAAATTGGGCATTTACAGCTGCGCCGTAGTCACCCGCGACGGAGGTGAGCGTACTGATGTCGGGTAAACCATCTGTTGGGTCCCCTTCTATGCAGAGCCGCAGACGCTTGTTGGACCATAGCCGGATTCCGCAGTGTGCGAAATTGTTCCGGCTGTCCTTGCCGATGATCACCTGCTCAACTCGCTCCTGCGTCTGCTGCCGAAGGTTTTCGTGGATGCCTGAAAGAATGATTACCAGCTTAAAACCGGCGTCCAGCGCCTTTGCGGTAAGCGCAGTGTAGTGCTGCGTTTTCCCGGATTGCACATGGCCCACCACGAGGCCGCGCCTATCCCATATTCCTTCCCGCTTCGGATCACCGAGCAGGTCGATGACCTCGTCCGTACTGTCGTCCAGTTCCTTCATAACCTGCGCAGGCCGACGGACTTCCGCTCCCAGATAGGCCTTAAGCCACGGCCAGTGCACCCATGCCTTCGACGTCTCGGAGGTGAGCCAACGGACATCCTCGTCGTCATCGACCATCGATTCGCATCGGCCGACCGCAGTAATGACGTGGGCCAACGCCTCGTCGATAAGATATTGGCGGTGCTCGACGAGGTGCGGCGCTAGCGCCAGCAGTTGGTCCATCTGCACCTCGACGTCTTCGGGTGCCTGGATGCCGCGGGCCGCGATCCCGGCAAGGGCGAAATTGAGAAACTCCTGCTTAGTTAGCATTGGTTATATCAGGTGAGGCCGGATTTTTTCAGCATATAGCGCAAATGGTTCTGAGCACAAAACAATACGGCAAGCAGCATCTGTCGCATAGCCTTGTGCGCGCAGGGTTTTGACAGCCTTTTTCGCAAATTCCGCCATGCCCCGCAACTCGTCCGGCGTTGGTTCGTCCACGGCCCCATTGACCGTGCGCTTCGGGTCCTGAAGGATCGCCTGCAACGGTAGCATCCGCTCAAACGCTCGCAGAAAATCCTCGGCAACCGCCGGGTCACGAACGGATTGTTTCAGCGTTTGAACTACCGCATGCGCCCGATTGATGCGAAAACGCACGGCGTCGGGTGACGGCACCTGCATCCAAAACGCATTCGGTACAGAACTATCATCGCTCCCTGTCGTAGGCGCCTGCCGCTCGCCACGGAAATTAAACATTGCCATCGATTCACGACGTGTTGCCTCGCCGATACGCTGTAGGTCGGCGAGTTGCCACGAGGGCGGCACTACGCTCGACTTCATAACGTTCAGTTTCCATCCGTCATCAAGCATATTTGGTAGGTCAATACGAATACGTGCTAATCGACAATTTTCTGCCGGCGAAAATAACCTCAACCATCCGCCCGGGACGATAAGACGTCTTGCGCGATATACCAAGAATCCTTGATGCGCACCCCAACCTGACGGGCCAGCCATCCGACTATCCTCCTCCGTCGTAACCGTAGAATGATGCGGCAGCACGTAGGAAGCCACTTCCACTGCCCCTCCAAGCTTTTCCGTGTCCTTAAGCACCGCGTTTTTGAAAGGATCCCATCCGGAAATTTCCGATGCCCCTAGCCGGATTTTCAGTCCTTCAGCAATGAATCGATGGAATACCATTCCAAGATGCTCGGCAATTTTTGCGGTTAACGCAGCCTCATTGCGCTCCGAATGCGACGGAAGCGACGATCGAACAGCCAGCCGATCAAGATAAGTCACGATAACAATAGTTCCGGTTGCCGTCGGTTCCGTGAATAGAGCAGACCGCGCCATCAGAGGCTCCGCCTCAGCATCCGGACCGTCCAGCATCTTCCAACCTGCCTGTGCAATATGATCTAGGTCCCAGCGCAGTATTCGAAGCGGCTCGCCTGCCGCTCGACTTGCAACGGTCAACCTGCGACCCAAAGCAATCGATGCAGTCTTCATACCAAGACCGAAGCGACCGAGGTCATCGACTCGGCGCGGTCGATCAGGCCCATCACCACCCCACCGCATCGCTTCGGCCAGACGTTCGGGCGACATGCCGTTGCCATCGTCTTCGACGACTACGAATCCGCTTGGTGTGGACGTCCGCGGCGGTGACATGCGTATCTTAATGTTCTTCGCGCCTGCGGTAATACCGTTATCGATTAGGTCAGCCAGCGCCGTGGGTGGGGTGTAACCTATGCTGCGCATTGCCTCTACGAGCGCGAATGGGTGCGGCGCATTCTCGGTGCCTTCCGAAATATTGCACTGTGTCACAACCATTCGTCTATTCCTCCACTCACCATAACCGGGTTTGGACGCTCCGCGATTATTGGTCCCACGAAGATTCTACGCCGATCGAAAGGCGGTCAAGCGCCGAATGCGAGAAGAGTGAAGGAGTAAGACGATTCTTTCTTTATACTTATGACTTCATCATCGCCGGACGTTGCCACGCTTAATGAAGGCGGCTCAGCGCTCGAGGTCTCTCTTGGCGAGCGCCGGCACGAACAGGTGTTACCGACGGTTAAGTGTAGACCGTCATTCATATGGTGCTTAGGCCCTTACGCCTTCCCCTCTGCCAGCGCCTTAATAATCTCTTTCCCCTTGCGCCCTTTTTCTTTCGATTCTTCCGGCGTCTCTTTGGCAAGCGGCGTCTTAGCCAGCATTTCAAACATATCGGCCGCTCCTTCGAGCATGCGCCGCGTCATGCCGGCATCTTCGAACGTGGTCGCGACTTCGAGCATCTCGGGCACGTAGCGATAAGCTTTCGGCGCCATGCCAATCGTGCGGCCGAGAATCCATTTATAAACTTCGGGCTGGGTGTCTTCGAATTCGGCCGCGACTTCATCGGCGACGCCGAGCTTGTGACTCGCGAGTAAAAGTTCGACGCCGAGCGCGAGCGCGCCCTTGGTGAACGCGCCGTAGCACATCTTGAGCGCGGAAGCGTTGCCGACCTTTTCGCCGACCACGCGGATCTTGAGGATCTCGTCGTTGATCTGGGTGAGCTCGGCCGCCTCGGGGCCGGATACATACAGCCGCAATTCGGATTTGCCCTCGCGCGTCGTCACCCGCAGGATGCTGCCGTCGATGCATGAGCCGCCCTCCGCGCGGATGATGCCGTCGATCTCCTGCGCGGTGCGCGGTGCGACTGCATTGCCGTTGACGAACATGATTTTTTTGCCAGTCGCCTTGATAGCGGCCGCGACTTCGCGCGCCTTGCTCACCGCGTGCGCGGGATCGAGCACTGAGATGATGACGTCAACGGAGGCGACAAGTTTCTCGATCGAGCCGCAATCGGTCACGCCGGCTTTGACGGTCAACGCCTGGGTGCGCTTGCTGCGGCCCTCGAGCGACGTGAAGATTTCATAGCCCGCTTTTTTTAACCGCACGGCGACCTGGCCGCCCATGTCGCCGATGCTGGTGATGCCGATTTTTCGAATTTTGAGTGCCATGATTTTCCTTTAATTACTACTAACTAAAACTTAATTTTAGCCGCAGATGAACGCAGATAAACGCAGATGAAAATCAAAACCAATCTATCAGTTACAAAGCACTACAAAGGCGAGCGTTCGTTTGTGACTTCCAGGTGCTTGGCAAGCCACGGATAAACGCAGATGGAAGCAAACCCGAATCTTTATGAAGTCTCACATCTGCGTTTATCTGCGTTCATCTGCGGCTCAATAGACGTAGGCATTAACTAAACGCGGTACTTATTCACATAATCCCAGTTGATCGAGTAACCGAAGCCCGGCTCGTCGTTCAGCACGAGTTTGCTGCCGCGCATTTCGGCGCGCTGCGTGAATAGATTGTTCCATAAGGGATCGCGGTCTTCGTCCGCGAAAACCTCGACGCAGTAACCGTTCGGCACTGCAACGGTCAAATGGCCCTGCACCTGCGGATCGTGATGCGTGGTCATCAGCACGCCGTGCGCGTGCGCATAGCTGGCGATGCGCAGCCACTCGGTGATGCCGCCGGCGCGCGTGCAGTCGAAGTTCAGATAGCGCACGAGGCCCAGGTCGACCAAATCGCGGCAAGCCCACAAGTGGCTCTCGCTTTCGCCGCAGGTCAGCGGCGTGTTGGTGTGCTGGGTCAGCTTGGCCATGCCGCGGATCGCGTCGTACCAGTGCAGCGGCTCTTCGTACCAGAAAACGTTGTAGGGCTCGAACGCGTGTATCGCATCGACCGCCTGCATCAGCGAATACGAACGGCTCGCGTCGATCATCAACTGCGTATCGGGGCCGATCGCTTCACGCACGCGGCGCACCCGGTCGACGTCCTGCGCGAGCGGCAGGCCGCCGGTTTTCATCTTGACGGCAGTGAAGCCCTGTTCGACATAAGCGGCCATTTCGTCGGCGACGATTTCGGCCGGCTTGTCGGCTCGGTAGTAACCGCCGCTTGCATACGCGTGAATTTCCTGGGTGCCCGCACCCAGCAGCTTCCACACCGGCAGATTGCACGCCTTGCCTTTCAAGTCCCACAGCGCGCTGTCGATACCGGCCTGCGCGGCCATGATGGGCTGGCGCTGCGCGGTGCGAAAACCCATGTTCGCGGTATCGCCGTCTTTATAGATTTTGGCGCCGTCGTTGGTCAGCGCAAAGATCTTCGCCCAGATCGCCTCATGCGCATGGGCATCCATGCCGATCAGGATGTGGCTCAGTTTCTCGAGCGCCTCGAGCACGGGCTTCGCCGCGCGGCCATGGATGGTGCCGAGCCCGATCAAGCCGTCGTCGGTCGTGACTTCGACGATGATCTGCGTTGCGACGGTGAACGGCTCGGTCGCCACTGCGTAAACATATTTGAGCGGCACCGAAATGGCGTGGCCCTTGATCGATTTTATTTTCATCACTTGCGGACTCCAGCGGAGGTTCGTTGAATCTTGGGTTATTGAGCGGCGGCGCGGATGTTGGCCGTCTTCACGACTTTAGTCCACTTGACGATGTCGCGTTTCATCACTTCCAGCAATCGCCTCGAATCAGTCGCGCCGATTTCAAAGCCTTCGGCGGCGATGCGCTCTTTCATTTCAGGATTGGTCAGCGTCGCGGACACTTCCTTGCTCCAGCGCGCGAGCACTTCGCGGCTCAAGCCTTTGGGGCCCAGCACGCCGTACCAAAGAATTGTTTCGTAGCCGGGCACCGTTTCGGCCACGGTCGGAATGTCGGGAATCGCCGCGACGCGTTTGGCGGTCGTGACGCTGACGGCGCGCAGGCGATTGGTTTTGACATGCGGCATGACCACCGGAATCGCCGCGAAGCTCACTTGTATCTGGCCACCGAGCAAATCGGTCAGCGCCGGGCCCGAGCCCTTGTATGGCACATGCGTCATCTGCGTGCCGGCCATGAGGTCGAACAATTCGCTCGCCAGATGCGTGAGCCCGCCGACGCCGGAAGTGCCGTAGAGCAAACTTTTCGGCTTCGCTTTCGAGAGCGCGATCAGCTCGGCGGTATTTTTCGCCGGCACGCCGGGATTCAGCGCAATCAGGTAGCCAGACTCGCCAATCATTGCAACCGGCGTCACGTCGGCGATCGGATCGTACGGCAATTTGTAGATGGCGGCATTCGCGCAATAGCCGCCCGAGATGAACAACATCGTGTAGCCGTCGGGCGCGGCTTCGAGCGCCGTTTCGATACCGATTTTGCCACCCGCGCCGGCGCGGTTATCGACGATCACCGATTGGCCGAATCCGGCTGTCAGTTTCTGCGCCATGATGCGGCCGATGGTGTCTATCCCGCCGCCTGGAGCGAAGGGGATGATTAATCGAATCGGTTTATCGGGATACGCCACAGCCGCAAAGCTGGTTGAGCAGAACATGGCGAACGCCGCGCACATGACGCTGCCTGTAAAGGGCCGAAAAAACCTGTTCACGTAAACCTCCTCGCTGATTGTTGTTATTTTTTGATTACGAATACAAATTGAGCAACGGCTCTTTGCGCGCCCAGCGTTCGACGTTGTCGAGAAAGATCTTCACGCTGCGCAGTTCATTGCCGGCCGACGCGCCCGCGCTGTGCGGCGTCATGATCACGTTGGGCATCGTCCACAGCGGCGAATCCGTCGGCAACGGCTCCGTCGCGAACACGTCGAGATGCGCGCACCGCAGGCGGCCTTGCTGCAGTGCTGCGATCAGCGCAGCTTCATCGCACAGTGCGCCGCGCGCAACGTTGATGAGCCCGGCGGTTTTTTTCATGGCCGCGAGCGATTGCGCATTGATGAGCCCGCGCGTTTCCGGCACCAGCGGGCACGCCAGCACGAGCCAGTCGCAGCGCGGCAACAATTGCGGCAACTCGGCCAGCGTGTGCATCTCGTTGACCGGATCGCCGTCCGCGCGCGGCTTGCGGCGAACACCGATCACATGCATACCGAGCACTTGCGCAAATCGCGCGACCGTCGCGCCGATCGTTCCCATGCCGACGATCACGATCGTCTGTCCTTGCAAATCGGGCGGCTGCGCAGCGGCGCGCGCCGGCTCCCAACTCTTGCGGTGCTGCGCATCGAGGTATTGCGGCAGCAGGCGGCTCATCATCAGGAGCGTCGTAATCACCGTCTGTGCGACCGGCACGCCGTTGCTGCCGGCGGCCGTGGTGAGCCTGACGCCGCGCGCGGCGAGCGGCGCGACGAACGGATGCTGCTCGATCGCCGTGCTGTCGAAGTACGCAAGCTTCAGATTTTTCGCCGCGAGCAGCGTATCGCCGTACGGCTGGTAATGCGCTGAAAACCGGATGTCGCGAGTAAGCATCGTCATTTCAATGCGATCCAGGTCTGCGGCCGGCAGGCGTACCGCCGGATCGTCAGGCAAGTGGACGATTTCGAGCGCGAGTCCGGCACGCCGCGCGGTTGCGGCGAGCAGCTCGCCGTACGTCGAAACAAAGCCCTTCGACAGCAGGATGCCGGTCATTGATTCAGTGCTTCAAACAGTGCATGCCAGCGATGCAAGTTACTCGTCGCCTGCATACATCTTCAAGTACGACGAGCGGCCACCGTCCGCCGCGATGGTGGTGCCGGTCAGCATGCGCGATTCGTCGGACGCCAGAAAAACGGCGATCGCAGCAATGTCGCCCGGGTCGCCGGACGCGAACGGATAGAGCTTTTTCGCGATCTGGCGCGCGCGCGCGGCGGGCGTGAGTTTCTCCGCAAGCATCCATTCCTTGTTTTCATAGCGCTTGATCTGGCGCTCGGTGCGTACCGAACCGGGTGCAATGCCGTTGGCGCGTATGCCATAGTCGGCATATTGGGCGGCAAGCGTTTTCGTAAACGAAATGATGCCGCCCTTGGTCGCCGCATACGCAGGTTTGATCGAGCCCATGAGACCGAGGTGCGAGGTCATGTTGATGATCGAACCGCCGCCCGCTTTCATCATGTGCGGAAGTGCATGACGGCAGGTCAGGAACGGATGCAGCATATTCAAGGCGACGGTGCGATGCCATACGTCGAGGTCCATTTCGTGCACCGGCACGTCCTCCTGCAACGAGCCGCCCGCGCAGTTGAGAAGCACATTGAGCATGCCGAACTTCGCGACGGTCGCGTCGACCGCGCGTTTGACGCTGTCGAAGTCGGTGACGTCAGTCTCGATGAAAATGGCGTCCCCTCCGGCTGCGCGCACGTCTTTCTCGGCCGCCGCGCCGGCTTCCTTGTTGAGTTCGATGATCGCAACTTTCGCGCCTTCGCGCACATAAGCAAGCGCGGTCGCTTTCGCGATGCCGGCGCCCGCGCCCGTCAGAAATGCCACTTTGCCTTCGAGTCTGCCCACGGTGGTTCCTTTAAATTTACTATTCGTTGCGATGGTAAAGCGGGTTCATTCCACTTTGAGACCGGCGGTCTTGACGACCTTCGCCCATTTCACGACGTCGTCGGCGATGGTCCGCGTAAATTCGCCCGGCGTGCGCGGCAAGGGATCGGCGCCTTCGCGCGACAGGATCTCGCGCGTCGCCGGGTCCTGCAGCATGCGATTCAACTCGTTGTTCAATTTCGTTACAACCGCGGCGGGGGTCTTCGCCGGCGCGAGCACGCCGTACCAACCGCTGACTTCATAACCGGGCACGGTCTGATCGAGCGCCGGCACGTCAGGCAGTGCGGACGAGCGCTCTTTCGATGCGACACCGAGCGCGATCATCTTGCCCGACCTGATGTGCTGAATCGACGCCGGCACCGAGGGAAAACCGAGTTGCAGCTGACCCGAAATCAAATCGACCATCGCAATGCTCTGGCCTTTGTATGGCACGTGCACGAGGTTCAACTTCGTCATCATCTGGAACAATTCGGTCGACAGATGACTGGCAGAGCCGATGCCCGAGGAGCCGTACGCAAACGCGCCCGGCTTGCTGCGCGCCAGCGCGATAAAGTCTTTCGCCGTGCGCACATTGAGCCCCGGATGCACGACGAGCACATTGGGCACCGCGGCGATGAAGCCGATCGCCGAAAAATCCTTGAGCACATCGTAGGGCAGCTTGTACAGCGCCGGACTGATCGCATGACCCGCGGCGACGATTACGATGGTGTAACCGTCGGGCGCCGCTTTCGCCGTGATGTCCGTCGCGATGGTCTGGTTCGCGCCGACCCGGTTGTCGACGATCACCTGTTGATTGAATGCGACGGAGTACCGCTGCCCGACCGTGCGCGCGAGCGTGTCCGCAGCGCCGCCGGGCACTACACCGACGAGGAAGCGGATTGGGCGCGTCGGATAGTCGGGTTGCGCGAAGGTCGCGGTTGCTGCGGATAAAGCGCAGAGTGCCAGCGCCGCACGGATCATTCTAATTGTCATTCTCTTTTCTCTGATTGTCCCAACCCTGACCCTCCCCCACGCAGCGGGGAGGCAATTTCCGAAAAACTTCTCCCCCGTTTAAGGGCAAGGCCGGGATGGGGGCAAAAACTATTGGACCGTCATGCCCGCTTTTTTCACGAGCTCGCGCCACTTGTCGTACTCGACTTTTACTTCCTTCGCGAATTCCTGCGGCGTGTTGCCGACGGCATCCGTGCCTTCGACCTCCATGCGGCGCGCGACTTCCGGCGATTGCATTGCCTTGTGCGCTTCGGCCGCGAGCCGATTGACGATATTCATCGGTGTGTGCGCCGGCGCAAACATGCCGAACCACGCGACCACGTCGTAGCCGGGAATACCGCTCTCCGCGACCGTCGGCAATTCGGGCAGCGCTTTCGCGCGCGTCTTGCTCGTCACGGCGATCGCTTTGAGGCGGCCGGCGCGGATCAACGGCAATGCCGAAATCGGACTGCCGATCATCCAGTCCGCCTGGCCGGCGGCCACTGCCGGATAGGCATCGGCCACGCCTTTGTACGGAATATGCGTCATCGGCGTGTTCGCCATCACGGCGAGCAACTCGGCGCCCATGTGCACGATGCTGCCGACACCCGCCGACGCATAGCTGACGCCGCCCTGCTTCGTCTTCGCGAGCGCGATCAATTCTTTGATGTTCGCCGCCGGCACCGACGGCGTGAGGATGACGATGTACGGATTGGACGTGAGCTTGCTGATCGGCTGCAGATCGCGAATCGGATCGTAGCTTTGCGGCCGCAGCGCAGCATTAGTGACAACGCCGCTGCTCGTGACCAGCAGCGTATAGCCATCGGACACCGCCTTCGCAGCCAGTTCGATGCCGATGCTGCCGCCCGCGCCGACGCGATTGTCGATCACGAACGACTGGCCCCATAACTGCGCGTAATGCGCCGCCGTTATGCGCGCGACGGCATCGACGCCGCCGCCCGCCGTCACGTTGACGACAATGCGTACCGGTCGCTGCGGATAAACGTTTGCATCGGCCGGCGTTGCGGCGTGCGCCATTACCGGCCAGGCACACGCTAAAACGAGCGCGGCGCCAATTTTCATTGCGTGAGCACGATGCGCGTGTCTTGCGCAAATTTGTGCCACTTTGCGATCTCGGCCTTGATGTGCGTGCTGAATTGATCGGGTGTCGAACCGACCGGGATCGAGCCGTCGGCGACGAGCCGCTGATTAATTTCCGGCGATTTCAATGCGGCAACGATGCCGGCATTGATCTTATTGACGATGGGCATCGGCACTTTCGATGAAATCACGATGCCGTACCACTGGTTTACTTCATAGCCTGGAATGGATTCAGCGACGGTCGGCGTATCGGGCACTGCGGGCGACCGCTTCGCCGACGTGATGGCCAGCAGGCGCAGGCGTCCGTTCGCAACCTGCGGCTTCACGCCAATCAGCGTCGAGAAGCCGACCTGAATTTCGTTGCCGAGATTGGCGAGAATCGCCGCGGCCGCGCCTTTAAACGGAATATGAACCATCTTGATGCCGGCCATGTGGTTGAACATCTCACCGGCGAAGTGCTCGAGGCCGCCGGTGCCGCTCGACCCAAAATTCAATTTTGACGGGTTGGCTTTCGCGTAAGCGATGAGTTCCTTGACATTGTTCGCCGGCACCGTTGGGTTGATATAGACCGCGTAGAACAATGAAGTGGCCTGCGTCACGCCGATCAGGTCTTTGGTCAGATCGTACGGCAGCTTGGGATTCACCGCCGCATTGACCGCGTGCGATGCGGAGATCAGGCAGATTGTGTAGCCGTCGGGCGCCGCATGCGCGGTGAGATCGACACCGATCGAACCGGTCGCGCCCGTGCGGTTGTCGGCGACGACCTGCTGGCCCCACAGCTCAGTCAGTTTGGCGGCAATCAGGCGCGCCGTTGCATCGGTTCCGGCGCCTGCGACAAACGGCACGATAAAGCGCACGGGTTTGGTGGGAAAATCCTTGACGCTGTCAGCGGTCGCCGCCAATGCTGAGGCCGCCACGCACGCGGCGCCATAGAACAACGTTTTTACAAGCGGCTTTAGTCTTGGGATTTGCAATTTAGTTTCTCCTCGGCCGGCCATTTTACGATAGGCGCGCGATTCCCGGTAACAGGCGAATCGGCTACTCTTGTTTAACGCCGATGTACGGTATCTTTTTATTTTTAGCGCGAGGAGAATCATTGCATGGCACATATCGACACCAGCGAAGTCATCCGCGCCTCGATCTGGATCCGGCCCGCGGGCGGCGCGCTCGAGCGCATTCAGAAAGTGTTGCGTCTCGCCCATCAGGAAACCGGCCGCGCGCAGGTGCCGTCGCACGTGACCTTACTGACGGGCGCCGAGATGACGCGCGTGAGCGCCGAGCTCAAGCTAAAGCATCTCGCGACGCGCCTCAAGCCGTTCACGATCAGGCTCGGCAACATCGAATGGCGCGACGAATATTTTCGCTGCCTGTATGCTGCAGTCGAACTCAACGACGAACTTGCCGCTGCGCAGCGCGATGCTTATGACGCATTTGACATGAACCCGGCGCCGCCGTTCGAGCCGCATTTAAGCCTGCTCTATGGCAAGGTCGATGAATCGATGAAGAAGCAAATCGCTGCTGAAGCGGGCGGCCGGCTTGATGTGCAATTCGACGTGCGCGCGCTGCACCTCGTCAATTCGACCAGCGGCGTGCCGGTTGCGCAATGGCACACGCTCGTCGAACAGCCGCTGCTCGCGGCGTGATACGGGTTGATACGCCAATCATGTTGAGGGAACCGGCAAACAGCGATGGCGGCGGCGCGGACGACGGCGCACCGACCGTGACCGAAGTGTTGCGCAGCGCGCTGGAACCGATCGCCACGCAAATCGAGGCCGCGTTCATCTACGGGCCGACGGCAAAAAATTTCAGCGCGCTCGAGGGCAATCGCGCCATCGAAATCATGATCATCGGGCGCACGATCGATTACGCCGCAGTGATCCCGCATTGCATTATCGCCGCGAAATATCTGGCCCGCCTCATCAATCCAAGCGTGTATCGGGTCGATGAGTGGACTAGCAAGATGGCGTCCGGCAACCGGGTGCTGTTAGCGATCATGAAGCAGCCGAAGATATTCCTGATCGGCTCGACCGCCGCCATTCCCCACGCCGGGTAAACGTCGCGTGCAGAAGTCGCTTCACGCTATGATGGCCGGATGTATCGTTTATGGTGTTTACTTTCAGTCACGCTCCTGACCGCCTGTGCGCAACAAGGCACGACGCCCGCCCGTTCCGGCGGCGGCTTTGCGCCGCTGCAGCTTGCCAAGTCGGACATCGACCGGGTGGCCGAAGCGCATCAGCGCGAAGTGTTCGGAAATCTCCGGCTGCTGGCCGAAAAACTTTACCGGCGCAACCCGCGTGAGCTGAAGAAAAGCGGTGCCGTCAATCTCGACGCGGGCGTCGCGCGGATTTTCGAGGGCCGGCACGACTGGAAATTTGCCGAATTGCAGGGCAAGCGCGGCGCCGACGCGATCTACCTGGCGTTTCGCGACGACTATGCGGGCGACCGCGTACTCGCATTGGTCGCCGGGCTTGGCAGCATGATGCAGGTCGCATTCAATGACAAAACCGAATTCTTCATCATCGACGATCTGGACCCGCAGCGGATCTACAACGCGGCGCGCAATGTCGATATCGCCGTGTGGAAGCTATCGATGGCGCGCAGCGCACAAGGTGAGTTTTTTCTGCTGTCGAACGAAGCCGCCGGCCCGGTGCGCAATCTTTCGTTCGAGCGCGAATTCGGCAAAATCATCGGCAGCCTCGACGTGCTGTCTAAAATCGTCGCCGACAAGGAAAACCGCACCATCGTCAAAGTGATCCAGAGCTTCGCGACAGCGGTGTTTCTGCCGATCAAGTAACGGCCTGGCCGCGCCCGCGTCGGCGGACATTACGTATTCGCCGGCTACGCCGCTTTCACCATCACGTCGCGCAATACGGCGTCAACCGTCCGTCCGAGTTTGTCGACGATCTCGGCGATATGCGCCGCGGTCACGATATACGCCGGCGCGATCATCACATGATCGCCGCTCTTGCCGTCGACGAGACCGCCGGCCGGATAACAGATCAACCCGTGCTCCATGGCGACGTCCTTGATCTTCGCGTTGACTTTCAGCGCCGAATCGAACGGCTGGCGCGTGCGGCGGTCGGCAACGAATTCGAGCGCCATGAATAAGCCGCGGCCGCGGATGTCGCCAACGTGCGGGTGATTGCCGAAACGGTCAGTCAGTGCGGCGGCGAGTGCCGCGCCCTGGCGTTGCACGTTCGCGAGCAGATCTTGCTTGCGGATTTCCTCCTGTGTGGCGAGCGCCGCTGCACAGGCGACCGGATGCCCGGTAAACGTGTGGCCGTGCATCACGATGTTGCTGCCGCGCTCGATTGCGCGATGAATTTTTTCGGCGATCAACACCGCGCCGATTGGCTGGTAACCGGCACCTAGACCCTTGGCGACGGTCAACAAGTCAGGCGCGATGCCTTCCTGCTCGCATGCATAGCGCGTGCCGGTGCGGCCCATGCCGCACATCACTTCGTCGAGGATCAGGAGCACGCCGTATTGATCGCAGATTTCGCGGATGCGTTTGAAGTAGCCGGGGGTCGCCGTCACCGCGCCGAGCGTTGCGCCGACCACTGTTTCGGCGATGAATGCGGCGACGTTATCCGCGCCGAGCTCGAGAATTTTCGCTTCGAGTTCGTTCGCCATGCGCAATCCGTACGCTTCGGCGCTCTCATCCGCTGCCTTGTAGCGGTACGCGTAGCAAGGCGAGATGTGCTGCATCGCCTGGATGAGCACCGGCTCGAACTGGCGCCGCCGCCAGATATTGCCGCTCGCCGACAGCGCGCCGAATGTATTGCCGTGATAACCCTGGCGCCGCGCGATCACATACTTGCGCTGCGACTGTCCGCTCTCGACAAAATACTGACGCGTGAGTTTCAACGCCGCTTCGACCGACTCGGAGCCGCCGCAGGTCAACCAGACTTTCGTCAACTCGCCCGGTGCGCCAGCGATCAGATCGGCGGCGAGCTGTTCGGCCGCTTCGGTCGTGAAGAACCGCGAGTGCGCAAACGCGAGCTTGTCCGTTTGCGCGTGGATTGCCGCACGCACCACTTCATTGCTGTGCCCGAGACACGACACCGCTGCGCCGCCCGAGCCATCGATATAGCGCTTGCCCTGCGCGTCGATCAGATACGGGCCGTCGCCGCTCACTGCGACCGGCAGCGTGCGGTCAAGACTTTCGCGATACAGAATGTGCGACATGGCGACTCCTCAGCTTGGAGTCTCGCAACATACCGCCAGCGGGCGGTTGGCGTCCAGTGGGTGTGGCCGGGCGTAGCCCCGGTTTCAATCTTCCGGGTGGTAGACCCGGGGCTAGTCACTTTTCCTGCGCGGCCAGGAAAAAGTAACCAAAAGGAGGCCGCCCCTACTGAGACGCGCTAGCGCGTGCCCTGTGCTGCTCGACAAGGGTGGCGGCTGTGGAATTCGCGCTCCAATTTGAGAAAACACGGTTGAACGGTGAGCGCTCAGACACAGCCGTGGCGCCCCGGTGCCAGTTAAGCAGGCCGCGCGATGGACAAACAGTTCTGCACTTGGAGACTGCATTAGCGCGGGGCTTTGTCGGTTGTTCCCGCAAACGGGCGTTCCGCTAACGAGTCACAACCGCCGCTCCTTCCTTGCCTGCGACTGCTCGGCGTCTCAGAAGGGGTTGATTGCAGAGGGAGTCGTGATGCGAACAGCAGAGAGATTTCTGAGTGGGTAAGTTTTAGTACAGCACTCATTCGTTTAATTCAGTTCGCGTCTCGACACTG
>JAQGMI010000166.1 GCA_028292435.1 Betaproteobacteria bacterium | reverse complement strand
CGTTTGAAATTTCGGATTGAAAATCCGGGCCGCCTTTAATGACCGGAATCAATGGAAGACCGGGCAGATTCAAGAAAACACGAAAATCACGGTCCAGCCGGGCCGGCGCCCTCACCGCACGCGACGCAGAAGTCCACAGCGTGTGATTGTCGGCAATTTTCCACGCGAGGCGAGCGCTTGGCAGGAACTCGGCTCCGGTATAGATGTTGGTCTCTACCTTGGCGCCGAGGGTAAGGTCAACGCGGCGACCGAGCGCAATCTCGTCCTGGACGAACATATTTTTCCAGTTCAGATTGCGGCTTGTCGGCGAAAATGTCTGCGGGAGAATATTCTGCGGCACGAAACGGGTCTCGGTGCTGTCATGGGCATTGCGATAGCCGCCGCCCCAGAGTATCTGGTGCGTTCCCGCCAGCGTAAAACCGTGTTGAAACTGGATGTCGAACGTGTCCGTTTTGTCCCGGTAGATCAACGGATCGTTGCGCTCGGCATGGTCGAAATAAGCCTGCACCCGCAGACTGGAATCGTTCGCGAGTTGACGATTCCAGCGCCCGAGCAGATTCGCGCCGGATAACGTCGGCTCGCCGAGCGGTCCGGATTCCGATCTGCCGTTGTACGCATCGCCCTGCACCGTAAAGTTCGAATTTGTGTGGCCCCAGTCGGCGCGAAAACCCGCCTGGCTGCGATCGAAACGATCTTTCACGGCAGTACCGTTGCTGCGTTCGGTATTGGCCTGGTTAAATCCCTTGCCGTAGACACGGTAATGGCCATCCTCGCCGAAGGTGCCGCCATATCGTGCGGCAGCCCCCGCCTGGACATTGCCCGCGCCGGCGACGGCAAGCGCGCCCTGTGTATCAATCGCAGCCCGCGTAATCACGTTGATCACGCCGTTTACCGCGTTCGCTCCCCACAGCGTCGCGCCCGCACCACTGATGACCTCAATGCGGTCGACATCCTCCAACATTACATCCTGCGCATCCCAGATCACGCCCGAAAACAGCGGCGAGTACACCGTGCGCCCATCGATAAGCACCAGCAGCTTGTTGCCAATTCCGTTGTTGGCGCCTCGCGCGCTGATGGCGTAGGAACTCGCGGATACCCGCGCGACCTGGAGATTGGGCGCAATGCGCAGCGCATCAGGCACGGTGGTCGCACCCGAGCGACGAATATCGTCCGCCGATATCACAAAAATCGAAGCTGCAGCGTCCTGGAGCCGTTCGCTGCGTCCTGAAACGGAGGTTACTTCGACATTGCTTAATTGCTCGAGCGAAAGATCGAAAAGATCCTTGATTTTCGCATCGGCGGCATGCGCGGGCACCAGAAAGAGCGCCAGCATGATTCCTGGCAGATGCTTCGGCCAAGCCAAGCCGTTGCCCAGCTCGACACCTGTTGTCGGGTGTACGAAACCTTTTCCTGCGGCCTCGCCGAGCCCCATTTTCGAGCGTACTACCATGCGATCTCCCCTTGCTTCATTTTTCTCGCGCATGCGAATCCACAACACTATCCGTGAAAACCGGCGACCCGGGTATCAGGAATCGTTTTACTACTTTATCACTTCTGTGCACTTACGTAGTGGCCTACGACTGAATCAGCCGCCTTCCTATATCTGGTTCGCCGAAGCGTTCGCAAAAATATGTTTAATGTCGACGCGAGGCGCCGGCGTTTCGCTCATTCACCATCAAGGAGATTTCTAATGGTCACCCAGGACGAACAGGACAAGCGAGGACAGTTAGCCGTTGTGACCGGCGCTTCTTCCGGCATCGGCCTCGAGCTCGCAAAATGTTGCGCGCAGCGCGGTTACGATCTGGTCATCGCCGCCGATGAACCCGAAATTGCCGACGTTGCGGGATTGTTCGAATCGTATGGCGTCGACGTGAAGGCGATCGAAACCGATCTCGCCACGATAGAAGGCGTCGACGAACTTTATTCCGCGATTGGCGGCCGCGAAGTAGACGCTTTACTCGCCAATGCCGGTCATGGATTGGGCCGCGCATTTCTCGACCAGGATTTTGACGACATCCTGCATGTCATCGGCACCAATATCACGGGCACCGTTTACCTCGCCTACCTGATCGGACAGGACATGCAAGAGCGCGGCGCGGGCAAGATTCTATTTACCGGTTCGATTGCCGGTTTCATGCCGGGCAGTTTTCAGGCGGTATACAACGGCAGCAAAGCGTTCGTCGATTCGTTTGCGGCGGCGCTGCGCAATGAGTTGAAAGATACTGGTGTCACCGTGAGCTGCCTGATGCCGGGCGCGACGGAAACCAACTTCTTCGCGCGCGCGGACATGCTCGACACGGACGTCGGTCAGGACGATAGCAAATCCGATCCCGCGGACGTCGCGAAGGCCGGTTTCGAAGCGATGCTCAATGGCGAGGATCACGTGATCGTCGGATTCAAAAACAAAATGCAGGTGGCTGCATCGCGCGTGATGCCCGACGACATGGTCGCCGAACAACATCGCAAAATGGCGCAGCCGGGTACTGCAAACAAGCATTAGTCGCGCACAGCGCGCGTATCGGGTCTCGCAGCGACGGCCGGGCAGTCGGCTACAATGAGCCGGTGCGCGATCCCCGCTTCCCCGCTTTGCTCGTCCGCTCCATCACGTGCGCGCTGTTCGCCTTTAACTTCGCCGGGTTGGTGCAAGCACAGTCGTGCGCGCCGGTCGCCGAGTGGACGCTGCCGGGCGGCAGCCAGATCGCATCTCGAGAAATTTACGCGCGTACGGCGAAGTCGCACATCGTACTGCTCGGCGAATCGCACGATGACGAAGACCACCATCGGTGGGAACTGCAAACGATCGCCGCGCTGTCGGCGGTGCAGCCGAAACTCGTGCTTGGCTTCGAAATGTTTCCGCGGCGCGTGCAGCCGGCACTTGATCGATGGGTCAGGAACGAGTTGAGTGAAGAAGAATTCCTGAAAGCGACCGATTGGCCGAAGGTCTGGGGATTGCCGCCCGCTTTGTATATGCCGTTGTTTCAGTTCGCGCGCCTGAACCGGATTCCAATGGTTGCGCTGAATGTCGAACGCGAGTTCGTGCGTGAGGTTGGCGGGAGCGGATTCGACAGCGTCGCACTGGACAAGCGCGAAGGCGTCACGAAGCCGGCCGCCGCCAGCCAAGCGTACCTCGAGCGATTGCTTGCCGTGTACAGCGAGCATCCCGACAAGAAAGAGCGCCCCACCCGCACCGACCCTGCATTCCAGCGTTTCGTCGAAGCGCAATTGGTGTGGGACCGCGCGATGGCACAGGGTCTGGCGGAAGCGGCGGCACGCGATCCGCAAGCGCTCGTTGTCGGCGTGATGGGAAGCCTGCACATGACCCATAACGATGGCGTGCCGCATCAGCTCGCCAACCTCGGCATCAAGAATGTGACGACGCTGCTGCCATGGGCACGCAGCGCGGATTGCAAAACGTTGACTGCCGGCATTGCAACCGCCGTCTTCGGTTTGCCGGCGACAGCCAAAACTGCGGCGCCGTCGCGGCCGCTGCTCGGCATCACGATTGACACCACGCCGGCAGGCGTCCGCGTGAACGCCGTGAGCGCGGGCAGCGTCGCCGAAGCGGCCGGATTGCGCGTTGGCGACGTGCTCGTTGAAATCGCCGGCAGCGCAGTAAAAGACGCCGCCGAACTGCGCGCGATCGTCGGCCGGACTGCCCCGGGCACCTGGCTGCCCATGAAAGCGCGGCGGCAAAGCGAGACGCTCGAGTTGATCGCAAAATTTCCGGCGCAAAAATGATCCGGCTGGCCGCACTCTGCGCGGCCCTGCTTTGCACTTCGGCTTTAGCCGCGACGGAGCACGCCAGGCACACCATCTCGGTACGCATCGACCCGCCAACGCGCTCAATCGAAGGCAGCGACACCATTCGCTTTGACGCGTCCCGCGCGAGTACGCTGACGCTGGCGCAAGCGATGCACATCCAATCGATCGTCGTCGACGGGCGCAGCCTGCGCGTCGCCGCTTCGTCAGCCGGCCGTTTCCAGCGCATCTCCGTTCCCGCCGCGCGCAAAATTGAAGTGCGCTGGACCGGCGCGCTCGGTGCCCTCGATAAAACGCTCGATCATCGCGGCGTGCTGAGTTACGACGAACCTGCCACCGGCACGCAGGGTACTTACCTGCCGTCGGGCTCGGGTTGGTATCCGATGGTTCGAAACTCGCTCGAAAGTTATAACCTCGAGCTCGATCTGCCCGCAGCCCAGCGCGGCCTCGTGCCGGGACAACTGGTGCACGAACGGGAAGCCGATGGCCGCTATCGCGCACGGTTCGAATTTCGCGAGCCGGCCGAAGGCATCGCACTGATGGCCGGTCCTTACCGGATTGAAGAACGCCGCCTGCGCACCGCCGCTGGAACCGACGTGCGCCTGCGGACTTACTTTCATCCCGAGATCACCGGGCTCGCTCAAGGCTATCTCGATTCAATCGCAGGCTATCTCGATTTATACGAGCGCTGGATCGGCGCTTACCCGTTTTCCGAATTCAGCGTGGTATCGAGCCCGACGCCGACCGGCTTCGGCATGCCGACACTCACCTATCTCGGCATCGATGTGCTGCGGCTGCCGTTTATCCGGGCGACTTCGCTCGGGCATGAGGTGCTGCACAACTGGTGGGGCAATGGCGTGTATCCCGACTACGCGAGCGGCAACTGGGCCGAGGGGCTCACGACCTTCATGGCGGATTACGCTTATCGCGAACGCGACGGCGCCGAGGCCGCGACCGCGATGCGGCTGGGCTGGCTGCGTGATTACGCCGCGATGCCGCCGCGCGACGATCTGGCGCTTATCCGTTTCACTTCGCGCACACATGGCGCGGCGCAGGTTGTCGGCTACAACAAGGCGGCGATGTTTTTCTACATGCTGCGCGATGCGGTCGGTGCCGCGGCATTTGACGAAGGCGTGCGCATTTTCTGGCGCGAACATCGGTTCAAAGTCGCGTCGTGGGACGATTTGCGCCGTTCATTCGAAGCATCTTCGGGCAAACCGCTCGCTCCATTTTTCGAGCAATGGCTCAAGCGTCCCGGCGCGCCCGCGCTGGCGATCGACGCCGCGGCGACGGGCGGCCCATCGGTATGGCGTGTCAGCGTTACGCTCACGCAGGGCACGCCGCCGTTTGCTATTTCAGTGCCGGTATCGATTCGCACGGCTCACAGTGAAATCGCTCATCGCGTCGACATCACGCGCGACCGCGAAACAGTCACCCTCGACCTGCCGACAGAACCGCTGGCAATCACGCTTGATCCGGAACTGCGCATTTTCCGCCGGCTCGGCGCTGCCGAGGCGCCGCCGATTTTGCGCGAAGTGTTTCTCGCGCGCGGTGCCGGTGTATCGGTATTGTCTGCGGACACCGCCATGCAAACGGCAGCGCGCCAGCTTGCCGCACGCCTGTTTGAGCGCCCGGCCGCCAGTTCCGAAGACGCGAGTGCATTATTGGTCATCGGTCTCGATGCCGAAGTCGACAACTGGCTCGCGCAGCGCAAACTGCCACCGCGACCGGCGACGCTTGCCGCAACGAAAGGGACCGCGCAGGTATGGACGCTGCGCGCCGATAACGATCGCACGATACTGCTTGTTTCAGTCCGCGATGCCGCTGCCCTCGCCGCTCTGGCGGGACCATTGCCGCATTACGGCCAGCAAAGTTATTTGATCGCTGAAGGCGCGCGCGTCGTCGAACGCGGCATCTGGCCTTCGCAACCGCAAGTCCGGGAACTGAAGCCGGCTGCCAATCCCGCCCAACGCTAAAACGCGCAATTCCGTTCATCAACGCCAGCGTCGACCGCCGTGATGCCAGCCGCGCGAGCCATAGACGCCGATGCCGAACGACGGTCCGTAGTACACCGGCGGCGGATAGTATACGGGCGCCGGATAATACGCCGGTGCGCTTGGATAATAAGCCGGCTCTACCGGCACAGCGATGCAGCCGCTCAGACCGCCTGCGGCGGCGATTGCAAAAAACGCGGCCAGTGCTTTAGATTTTGTACGCATAGCACTTGGATAGCTTTTGCGCGGTAAAGCTCCGCTCAATGGGTAACAAACTGTTACAGCACTTGCATCGCTCGTTTTGCGGGCTGCATGCAGCAAAATTCGAGTAGACTGAATAGCCGTCAAGCGTGGCCTGCAGGGACAGATCGGGATGAAACATGATTGCAAGAATCTTTGCTGCGCTGATTGCAGGCGCGCTCTTTCTGCCGCCGAGCGTTGCCGCGCAAAACTTTCCGTCGAAGCCGCTGCGCCTGATCGTGCGCGCACCGCCGGGCGGCACCGACGACCTGATTGCGCGCCTGATCGCCCCGGCGTTCAGCAAGGCACTCGGCCAGCAGGTCGTCGTCGATTACCGCACCGGCGCGGGCGGTCTCGTTGCGTGGGAATACGTGTCGAAGCTGCCGCCCGACGGCTACACCATCATGCTCGCGGCTTCGGGTCTTGCCGCGGTGAAAAGCTTGCGCCCGGACGTGACGATCGATCCGTTCCGCGATTTCGGCTGGGTCTCGCAGGTGACGAGCTTCATGCTCGTGATCGTCGTCCATCCTTCGCTGCCGACACGCACGCTCAAGGAATTCATCGCGTTTGCGCGCGCCCGTCCCGGCCAACTGAGCTATGGCACATCGGGCGTCGGCGCGACGCCCCACCTTGCCGGCGAATATTTCAAAGCCATGAGCAAGACCGAGATCAATCATGTGCCGTACAAGGGCGCAGGCCCCATGTACCTCGATCTCATCGGCGGACGCATCGAAGTCGGCTCCGCGGTGCTCGGCAGTGCATTGCCGCTGATTCGCGACGGTCGCATCCGCGCACTCGGGGTCAGCGGCGCCCAGCGATCGGCGCAATTGCCGAATGTGCCGACGATCGCCGAAGCAGCGCTGCCGGGATTCGAGTTCGAGCCGTTCTACGCGATCGTCGTACCGCCGAAAATGCCGCGCGAAATCACGAATACGCTTGCCGACGCGATCGTTAAGGCGATGTCGCCGGCGGATTTTCGCGAGCAGTTTTTGAAAGTTGTCGGCTCGGACGCGGTGGTCAATTCGCCCGAGCAGATGCTGCAAGTCGCAAAAAAGGAAGCCGCACTGATCGACAACATCGTGCGCACGGCGAACATCAAGGCGACCGAGTAGTCGTTTCTAATACCTAAAACAAGCGAGACACCATGGCACGCATCGCGGTCGGCGGCTTTCATCACGAAACGAATTGCTTCGTGCCGGTTTATACCGATTTCAATTATTTCGCCACGGTCAGCGACCGCCCGCCGCTGTCGCGCGGGGAAGAAGTGCTGCGCAATCTGCCGAACCGCGCGTTCGGCATGTCCGGTTTCATCGCAGACATGGCGGACCAGCATGAGCTGGTGCCGCTGGTATGGGCGAGCGGCGGCGCCGGCGGCTATGTCACGAGCGATGCATTCGAGCGCATCGTCGGCGAGCTCGTCGGCCGTTTGTCGGTCGCGATGCCGGTCGATGCGGTTTACCTCGACCTGCACGGCGCAATGTGCTCGGTCGATTTCGAGGACGGTGAAGGCGAGATATTGCGTCGCGTGCGCGCGACGGTCGGGCCGGACATTCCGGTCGTCATCAGTCTCGACTATCACACCAATCTCACGCCGGCGATGGCCGCGCTGACCGACGGCATGGCGATCTACTACACGTATCCGCACGTCGACCGCCCGCAGACCGGCAGCCGCGCGGCGCGCATCGTGAACACCGTGCTCAACCGCGGCAGGCCGACCGCTCGCGCATTCCGTAAGCTGCCGTTTCTGATTCCGCTTAACTTCCAGTGCACGCTGGTCGAGCCGTCGAAAGGCATCGTCGCCAAATCGGCCGCCGGCGAAGGCGGTGACGTGACGGACCTCTGCTATGGCGCGGGCTTCCCGCCCTCCGATCTGTCGGACTGCGGACCCGGCATCATCGCGCATGGGTACTCGAAGGCGGCGGTCGACGCGGCAGCGGATGAACTCGAGAAATACGTCATCGGCATGGAAAAAGCGTTTGCGCAGCCGTTGCTCACGCCGGACGCGGCCGTGCGCGAGGCCATGGCCATCAGCGACAAGTCGAAGCGACCAGTTGTCATCGCCGACACTCAGGACAACCCGGGCTGCGGCGGCACCGGCGACACGACCGGCATGCTCGAAGCGCTGGTCCGCAATCGTGCCGAGCAAGCGGCAATCTGCGTGCTCACCGATCCGAAGGCCGCCGCGGCCGCGCACGCAGCCGGCGAAGGCGCCGAAATTACGATCGATCTTGGCGGCTGCACGCCGCTGCCGGACGTGAAGCCGTTTCGCGGCACCTTTCGCGTCACGCGTCTCAGCGACGGCCGGTTCGTGTGCAAAGGACCGTGCGTTGGCGGACGTGAAGCGAAACTCGGACCGACGGCGCTGCTCACGATCGACGGCGTGAGCATCGTCGTCGCGAGCAAGCGCATGCAGGCTTACGACCTTGAGATTTTTCGCCACATCGGCGTCGAGCCGACCGCGCAGAAAATTCTCGTCGTCAAAAGCACCTGCCACTTCCGCGCCGATTTCGAACCGATCGCCGAACAGGTGCTGGTCGCGGTGGCGCCCGGCGCGCATCTCGTCGACGCGCGGCTATATCCGTATAAAAATTTGCGTGCGGGCGTGCGCCTTGAGCCGCTCGGCCCCGCGTTCAAGCCCGTCGCGAGTTCAACAGCGCGTTAATGGTTTGGGTTGATCGCGTTCGCGGCTTCTAAGCGCGCATCGTCCTGGCGGCGCCGGCCACCAGTTCATTCAGCTCATCCGGCTCGACGGGCTTGACGATGTGATGGTCAAACCCTGCTTCGCGAGTGCGCTCCCGGTCTTCATCCGTGCCATAACCGGTCATGGCAATCAGGCACTGCCGGCGCGCGGAGTCCCTCTGCCGCAACTGCCTGGCGACGGCATACCCGTTAAGACCCGGCAAACCGATATCGAGTAACACCACATCGGGGTCGAACGTCGCCGCAATCTCCAAGCCGGTAATGCCGTCGTTCGCGGTTTTGACTACGTGTCCTTGCATGCGCAGCAGCAGCGCGAGCAAGTCGGCGCCGTCACGGTTGTCGTCAATCACCAGGACGCGGCAGGCATGCAGATCCCGATTCGCATCGGACGATTCGGCGACCGGGGCCGGCGCTTCTATGCCGGTTAACGGCAGGCTGACCGTGAACCGGCTTCCCTTGTCGACGCCCGAACTGCAGACCTGAATCGTGCCGCCATGCAATTCGACGAGCGAGCGCGTCATCCACAAGCCGACCCCGAGCCCGCCGAGTGAGCGGTCGAGCGATCGATCTCCCTGCGCGAACATTTTGAAGATGCGCTTGTGCTGTTTCGCTTCGATGCCGATGCCGCTGTCTTGCACGCAAATGTTGACGTTGTTGCCGGCCACCTGCGCGCGCAGTGAAATTTCGCCGTCCGGATCCATGAATTTGGCGGCATTGTTAAGCAGGTTGCTGAAAATCTGCTGCAGGCGCGTGCTGTCCCCCGTCACCATGATTTTTTCAGCCGGCAGAAAAACCGAAAATCGATGTCGCTTGGCGTCAATCAACGGGCGCATCTCGGCGACGGCGCGCTCAAGCACCGGCGCGAGCTCGATGAGCTCATTGCGCAAATGGATTTTTCCGCTGTTCACACGGCTAACGTCGAGAAGGTCGTCCACAATCCGGGCGAGATGCCGGGTCTGGTGTCCGATCGCGGTATGGGCGGTCTCGGCAACCTGCACGTCGCCGCCGGCTTCGCGCAAGACTTCAAGCGCTGACAATATCGGCGACAGCGGATTGCGCAGCTCGTGACCGAGCATCGCCAGAAATTCATCAGTGCGCGCGTCGGCTTCGACGCGTTGCCGCTCCCGCCGCTTGAGTGCCGCCTGCGTTTTCTTGTGGTCCTCGATCTCGGTGACCAAGGCAATGGTTTTTTGCTGAAGCTCCGCGACTTTCCTGAAATGCTGATCGAAATCCGTCTCGCGCAACTCACTTTCGGCAGGCACAACGCGCGAGTGCTCCGCACAAACGTCGAGAAATGCCCCGCTTTGGCAATGCCGCGAAAAGCCATTGATCGGATACGCGCAGTACAGCGTGAATGCATGCATTTTCGCGAGTTCGTTCCACATCTGCTCGAGCCGGATGGCGGCTTGCTCGTCGCCGTCCGCCCACAGCAGCGCAACCATCTCGCCGAATATCTGGACAGTCGGATATCGCGCCGCGACCTGTTTGATCAAACCGCCGACAACATCGAAAAAACGCTGCCGGTCGGGCTCGCGGTCGACCATGAACTGCGCGAGTACCGTTGCGGCATCCATTTCAAGGTATTGGCCGCGTTTGACCGCCGCTTCGATATCGTGCCCCAGTCCACGCAGTTGGCGCCGTATTGAGCCCTTGTGCGAACCGGTCGCGACAACGATGGCGCCATGTCCCGCGCCAAGCGCGGAACTCACGAATCCACAGATCGAATCGATCAGGAAGGTTTCGCTTTCGTAGAACTGCACAAGATGATCATGCTTCGGGCCCTGCCGGCCGGTCACGGCAGTCTCGACGCGTGCGCGCCTGCTGAGGTCGGCGTCCATTCAGACGAACCTTGTCGTTATATGACAGGCACAAGCAACGCGCATCTCGACAAGGATATCGATTCAGCTCGTAACTTCATATAGGTGCTACGGAAAACAATCTGTAGTCGAAATCCTACGGGGAAAAAGTGAAACTTAACCGCCGGCGTGGAATCCCTAGATAAGCGGGGTTATATTTGAGGATAATGACGCATGCATGCAACACTTCCCCGGATCCACTTTAATCGCGGCCACCTGAAAATGTCATTTCGCAACTTACTACGCAGCCCGTATTCGATTGGCCTGGCGCTCACTGCAATCACCGCCGCCGTCCTGAAGAAAAAGGCGGTCAGTCGTTCAAACGCGGCTGACGCGCCGCAACAAGCTGCACAAGACTGTGAGGTCCGCAACGAAGAACTGACTCGCTTGAGCCACGGCCTGCTGGTTGCCGGCGAGGAAGAAAAAGCCCGCATTGCGCGCGAATTGCACGACGGCCTCGGCAGCACGCTGACGGCAGTCAATCTCGATCTTTACTGGGTCCAGCAACGCCTTGCCGATAATCCAGCGCTGGCGGGCCGCCTCGGGCGTGCCATCGAAGTGCTCGCATCGACCGTCGAAATTAAGCGCCGCATCATTCACGCACTGAGGCCCGCCGCACTCGATAACCTGGGATTAAGTCTCGCCATCGAATCGCATCTGGCTGAATTCGAAAAGACCTCGCCCGCGACAATCAAAATGGACCTGCCGGCCGAATTTCCGACGCTGACCGCGCAGGCCTCGATTGCGCTCTTTCGCATTTTCGAGGAAGCGCTGACGAACGCCGGCGACCGCGAAGGCGCCACGTCGATCGAAGTTTCCCTGCGTAAGCAGGATGGCGGCGCCAGCATTGAGATTGCTGACGATGGCAAAGCTGAAAAGTTCGATCCGGCTTCCGCGGCCTCGTTTAACCTGCTCGCGATGCGCGAACATGCCGCTGCGTTCGACGGCACACTTTCAGTCACCCGGCGTGCGGGCAAACGCGGCACGTTGGTGCGCGCGTTCTTTCCGCATCCGTTCCGCGAGCCGGCCGAACCGCTTCCAGGCGAACTCTAATCGGCGCAGGCAGCGGCGAGCCTTATTGTCGCGACGCCGCCGGTATTGCTTTGAGCAGGCTCGCCATGTCGTCGGCATGCTCTTCTTCGACGGCCAGGATTTCTTCGAACATGCGGCGCGTCGTCGAATCCTTGTCACCCAGATACTGAATGATTTCCCGGTAGCTATCGACTGCGATGCGTTCGGCGATCAGGTCTTCCTGGATCATATCGACGAGCGAAGTGCCCGGCTTGTATTCGGAATGACTGCGATCGAGCATGCCAACCGGTGAAAATTCAGGTTCGCCACCGAGCTGCACAATACGTTCGGCAATGCGGTCCGCGTGCTCCTGCTCTTGCTCCGCGTGCTCTTTGAACTCGGCCGATGCGGTTTCCGCCAGCAACCCTTCCGCCATGAAGTAGTGGCGCTTGTAGCGCAGCACGCAAACCAGTTCGGTCGCGAGCGAAGCATTGAGCAGCTTCAGTACCACTTCGCGGTTGGCGTGATAGCTCGGCGTAACCGGGCCCTCTTCGATGTGGCGGCGGGCGCGATCGCGCAACGTTTTCACATCGGTCAGGAAAGGCTGCGCAGATTCGTTTTGCCCTGCTGGCCGGTTCGATGCATTGGTTTGTTCGGGCATGGTTGGGTTCCTCTAAAAGTAAAGCGTCAGTTGACGTGCGTGCGGTTTATAAGGAATGCGACCTTGCACGATTGGTGCCAGTTCACAAAATGGCGTGCGCAGTGCGTTTCCACAGCAACGACAGGCCAATCGTCCGCTTTCGCTGCGTAAAAATTACTGTCCGGCGTAAAAGCTACATATTAATGCGTTTGGCATGTGCCTCCGGACGAGTTGGCGTCCTACAGCGATAACAGGGGTGCGCCGACATATATTTTCGTCTGGCGATTTTATTTTGAACCACTCAGGTGCGTGAAGCGGATCAGGTGTCATCATGCTCGAAAGTCTGCGGCTGGACCGTTTTCAAGAACGCCTGAATCTCCTTGGCATTCCGGTCAGGGTTGAATTCTGGAACGGCAAGTGCGTCAATTCGGGCTCTTCGCCGAAAGTAAAGCTGGCACTGCGGCGTCCCGGCGCGCTCAAAGCAATATTCCGTCCCGGCCTGGGCAAGATTGCTCAAGCGTACGTCGAGGGCGACATCGATCTCGACTGCGACGTGCGCGACCTCGCGAAATTTGCCGAGCTGCTATGCGGACCGCAGCGAGTCGATATGAAAAAGCGCAGCAACAGCTGGAAGTGGTGGTCGCACACCCGGCGCTTCGATCGCGAAGCGATCAGCTACCACTACGATGTCTCTAACGAATTCTTCGCGCTGTGGCTCGACCGGCAGCGCGTTTATTCATGCGCCTACTTCAAGACGCCCGACGACACACTGGATCTCGCGCAGCAGCAGAAACTCGACCACATTTGCCGCAAGCTGAATCTGCGGCCGAACGAACGCTTTCTCGATGTCGGCTGCGGCTGGGGCGCGTTGATCTTTCATGCGGTCGAGCACTACGGCGTGCGCGCTATCGGGATCACCCTAAGCGAACAGCAATTCAGTTACGCATGCGCGCAAATTCGCGACCGCAAGCTCGGCGACCGCTGTGAAGTGCGTCTGCTCGACTATCGCGACCTGCCCGACTCCGAGCCGTTCGACAAAATTGCAAGCGTCGGCATGTTCGAGCACGTTGGCAAGAAAAACCTGCCGGCATACTTCGGCAAATTGTTTCGCCTGCTGAAGCCGGGCGGATTGCTCATGAATCACGGGCTCACTTCCGCCGGGCTCTATTCCGGCGGGCTGAGTTCCGATGTTGCGGAATTTATCGATCGTTACGTATTCCCCGGCGGCGAAATTCCTCATTTGTCGAGAGAGATCGAGTTGATGGCCTCCGCTGAGCTCGAGTGCTACGACGTCGAATGCTGGCGCCCGCATTACGCGAAGACGCTATGGCATTGGGCCGAACGACTGGATGCGCGCAAAGCCGAGGCGCGCGCGCTTGTCGGCGAAAAGGCGTACCGGATCTGGCGGATTTACATGGCAGGCTATGCCCTGGCCTTCGAGCGCGGATGGGTTTCGATCTACCAGGTACTGGCCGGCAAGCGGCTCGAGAACGGTCAACTCACGACGCCACTGACGCGCAATTACATGTACGCGCCCGGCGCCGGGCAAGCTGCCAACTAACTTCGCTGCTACAGATTGCCAGCGACGAAGCGCCAGTTAACGAGATTCCAGAACGCTTTCACGTACTCCGGCCGCGCATTGCGGTAATCGATGTAGTACGCGTGCTCCCAGACATCGCAGGTCAAAAG
>JAQGMI010000037.1 GCA_028292435.1 Betaproteobacteria bacterium | reverse complement strand
AGGACTTCGTGCGACTTGAAGCGATTTATATTCCGAGTGAATAATGTTTCGCAATGGCGTCGCCTGATTTTTTATTCCACGCGCAACGTTGCGCGATCGCAGTTCATCAACAATTCGATTAAACATTCTCTGACTCAGGAGACCATCATGAAACCTTCAGCACTTTCTTCTCGCGAGGCTATCGATC
This sequence comes from Betaproteobacteria bacterium, assembly GCA_028292435.1. Lineage (GTDB taxonomy): Bacteria > Pseudomonadota > Gammaproteobacteria > Burkholderiales > SG8-41 > PALSA-1004. The sequence continues at coordinate 2,424 of JAQGMI010000037.1, read as the reverse complement.
GCAGCCGCGAGGCCAGCACCTCCCGCGCATGCGGATTCGATTTCAACATCGACGTTTGCGGCGATCTGCACATCCACAACAACTGCGCCGGCGAAACGAAGCCGCCCGCTCCAGGCGACACGCCGCCTTGTTTCCCGCCGCCCGCCACAGGCAACACCTGCCTGCCGCCAGTCGCGGGCCGCAAGCACAAAGCCAGCCCCGCGCAGAAGCTCGCCACGCTGGCGGCCAACGCACGCGCGCCGAGCGCCCTGGCCGCCGGAGCGATGCACCTGGTGCGCCGCTTCCTCGCGGGCGCGAGCCCGGCCAACGAGCTCGAGCGTGCAGCGTTCGCGCGTTTGGCGAAGGCGCCCGCGCAGGCACGGTCCACGCTCGCTTGCGCGGCACAACAGGTCGAGGGCTTGCCAGGCGGCCAGCGCAGTACACTGTTCAACCCGAAGATCGACGGCCTCGATGTCGGTACACCGCTTGATCCGCAGGTTCTGACCGCCGCCTTCGGCGCGGAGATCGTGCAGCGCGCAGGACTCGCGACCTTCGGCGTAACCGAGCCGGAAGAACGGCCGGGACGCATTCGCGTGTTCGAGCCCGGGGTCGAATCTTTTTTTTCGCAGGTGCGCATATGCACTATCAACGGCCTGCGTACCGCGAACTTTATTCCACCGGTGCCATCAGCAGGCTACCGGCCGGAGGAAATCGCTCATGACTGCACGACCACGCTCGTCAATGGACAGCCACAGGTCACATGTCAGGTGCGTGTCGGCAACTGCGTCGGCGGTCAGATCGATGGCGGCGTTTGCCTTAAAGTGCCGACACTTGCCGCCGGCGATGGTGTGGTGCTGCAGGGCGTTAACTTCTTCAGCGTCGACGCCAAAGTGCTGATGACTGCGCGTGCACCGGGCAGCGGGTCGTTCGAACTCGATGCGCACGTGGTCGGCGATATTGAAACGCAGGTCAATGAGATCGTGGATGGACAGACGCGGCTGATCAACGATTGCCGCGTTCACGACCGCATCGGCGTAACGCTGCCCGCCGATATGCCGCCCGGCTTTTACGAGATGCAAGTCGCCGTGCCCAACATTACCGGCATTCCCTCACTCGGCACGCGCTTGACCTCCAACTCCGAGATCGTCGAGGTCGTGCCGCCGGTGACAGCGCGCTTTCAAATTACAGCGGAGACATTGCGCTGCCGCGGCGAAACTTCGCCCGCTTCGTTCGGCTCCGACGAGGTCGGCCTGCGGTTTCTTGCCATGCCGTTGAATGCAGATCTCACGACCGGTCCGCTCACGGAGGTCAGCCGGCGGTTTGGCGATGTGGATTCGGGCGAGCAGCGCAACATCGACCGCCTTATCTTCAACCAGACAGCGCCGATGGTGGCGGTTGCCCTGCTCGTCATGGGCCACGAGGTCGATGGCGAAGACGCCTATCAAAACATGGTCACCTCGGTCAGCGACATCTTTGTCGACCTCGTCAAAGAGCAGGCGAAGTTTATCGCCGGCGCACTGTCCGCGGCGGGGATCGGCGCGAGCGCACTGAAGGCGGTTGGCGGCTGGGCTATCGTCGTCGTGGCAATAGCCGTCGCGATAACGCTCGCCATCGATCTGATCATTGCCTGCTGGGCGCCGGCCGACTTGATCATCGAGGATCCGACCGGCTATTCCATAACCGATCTGGCTGAACGCACCAGTCCGGCGTTTCCCCTGCCGCCAGTGGTCAGCTTTAAATCTGAAGGCGGAATCCAGGTCGACAGCACGCCAAAAGAGAAGATCCCTCTGCAGTACCGCGAGATGCGTGAGTACGACAGTTCAGACGAAGAGAGCAGCTATCAGGTTACTTACCGCTTCAATCGCGTTGCCTAGCGAACTGCGGCGATGGAGATCCGCTAAGTGACCCGGCGTGCGGCCGGATGATTTTAAAGCCGGCCGCATGAAACCAAAATTCCTCCGCAGCCCGCGTCACTGCGCGAAGCTCGCGAATGACGGTCTCGCCCGTAAGGCACAATCGGCCAAAGTGGTGCCGCGGGCGAGACCACGTCCGCCCCAATCAATCGGCGGCACATCGGGCATCGTGAACTACGGTATCGTGCAACTTGGTGCAGAGGTACAGGCACCACGCAAGTGGAAAAGTATGTCCAGTAACCAGAATTGAGGGGGAGCTATGAGCATTAAAGGGAAGGCATACATCGTCGGCGCATAAGACCATCCTTTGCGCAAGGCGCCTGAAAAATCCGACGCGCAATTGCACGCCGAGGTCGCGAAAGGCGCGATCGAGGATGCAGGCCTCACCAAAGACGACATCGACGGCTATTTCTGTGCCGGCGACGCGCCCGGCGCGAACGCGTTCAGCATGGCCAATTACATGAACCTGAAGCTGCGTCATTTCGACACGACGGATTGCGGCGGCTCGTCGTATCTCGTTCACGTCGGCCAC
>JAQGMI010000011.1 GCA_028292435.1 Betaproteobacteria bacterium | reverse complement strand
AGGGACTCAAACGACATCAGCGGAAACTCCTGGAATCTGCCAGCGGTATAATTGGAAACTGATTTTGGAGGCCGTCGTTGCGGCGTCCGGGCTGGCAATAATCGTGCGATCACTCAATAAAATATGCGCTTACGTTCCTTGATGCGTTACTAAGCGCTTGTTTTGCAATTATAAGCTTGTCGCAGGTAAACCGCCAGCCCACCCTCTGGGCGATCCGTACGCGGACGGATTTCTGCCGGTCACTTTTATTTCGCGACAAATTATTGAGGCAGACCGTCGGAGCATGTGCCTCAGAAATTAAAGCAGCGTCAAGCGCTTGGGCACTGAAAAGCCACGAAAATTCGAAAGAATCTGGTAGATTATCAAAGCTAGCAACTCAACCAGACGACTGGATACGACAAACCGCTCAAGGCCATGACTCATCCGACCCGCACGACGCCGGCCCCTAAACCGGGCCACTTCCCGCTGATCCTCACCCTGGACACCAACGGTATTCCGCACCGCTGGATAACTTGGCAGCACGCGTGTTTTTATTACGCAAAGGATCAGATCGCGTGGACTACCGGCGAGCAGGCGTTTACGGTGCAGGGCGGTTACAACCGGGTGTCGGGCGAGCGGTCGCATATCACCGCGAGCAGCATCATTGCGATCCGCGGCAAGGCGATGGCCATGCGCGCGTTCAGCCAGGTGCCGCCGCTCAATAACCGCGAGCTGTTTCACCGCGATCGCTACCTGTGCGCGTATTGCGGCCACATCCTCCACGCTACGAAACTCACGCGCGACCACGTGATTCCGTTTTCAAAAGGCGGACGCGACACCTGGATGAACGTCGTGACGGCGTGCCGTGCATGCAACGAGCGCAAAAGCGACCGCACGCCGGAGCTCGCTCACATGGAATTGCTGTATCTGCCGTACGTGCCGAACCGCGCGGAATACCTGATCCTGACCAACCGGCGGATCCTCGCAGACCAGATGGAATTTTTAGCGCAGCACGTGCCGGCGCAAAGCCGGCTGCACCAGACCGTCTAAATGGCCGGCGCCGCGGTCAGCCGCCGCGCTTGCGCAATGCCATCAAGAGCTTCGCCGCGTCCTCTGCCGATGGCGCCGCTTCGTTTTTGCTGCGGAAGATCAGCCAGAAAATCGCGCCGTTGATCAGCATAAAAAACACTTCGATATACAAAACCGTGGTGACGATCACGTGGTTTTGCTGCCGCGCGAAAATGAAATAAAACCCTTCAAACGTCGGAATCGACGCGTTCGACATGGCGAACACTGATTCGAACGGCGGAAACAGCAACATCAGGATGAGATTGACGGCGACGAAAACGAGCGTTGCGTTTTCCAGGCTCAGGCGCGTGCGCGCGACCACTGATTTTCTTGGCTGCAACAGCAGCCACGCAATGGCGGCATTGATCAGGATCACGAATAATTCAAGAAACAACAGGCTTGAATTGACGACCATGGTCTCGCTGCGGTTCGGATAGAAGTAAAAACCGCCGAAAACGGGTATCTGGCTTTTGATGATCGAATAGATATCGAAGGGTGGAAACATCAGGATCAAAACGATGTTTGCCGCCGCAATAGCCAATGCGATTGACTGGTTTCGGTTCATCCCTGCGCCTTACCTCGCGTGCCCGGATGTATGTAAAGCGACCGGGCATCAGCCGTGATTATAGGCCGATAAGGCGTCTGAAATCACGTCTCATGCGAGGGAAGCGCTTAAATGCCCGACCCCGCTAGCTGCAATGCGCGGCGACCGCCTGCAAAACATCGCCGGTCCGGCGGTTTTGAACAAACACCGCGAGGCTGACGTCACGTGGCTTCCATGCCGCCATTATTTCAAAGCGCGGCGCCTGCGAGAGTTTGCCATTGTCATCAAGCGGCAGCGGCCCGATCAGCTTGCGCACGACGAAGTCGTGGCGGAGCGTTTGTCCGCGGTTCTCGCCCGCCTCCACCTGGCTCGTGAGATTATTTTCGTACAGCGCGAAGTAAACGTCGGCATCTTTTTGCGCTGCATCTTCTGCGACGCTGACATCAACCGCGGTGGTCAGTATCAAGCCGCTAAGCGTCGATCTGACCTTGATCGCCGCCAGCGGCTTTGATTCGTTGATTGCCTTTACCTTGCCTGACAGATCATCAAACGAGTTCCATGAGCGGTAGTCCTGACCATTCAGCAGCAACTGCGGCGTAACCACAAAACTCACGCCGCGCCGGTTGCTGTGCCGGCGTTGCCGTTCGCTGAAGCCGGCCTGCGAAAAGCGGTCGGTCCACCCGAGCTGGTTCCAGTAGTCGACGTGAAACGCCAAAGGGATTACGCGATCGGGGCGCAAATTGTTGGCGGGAAAGCGGGTGATCCACTTGTCCGCCGGCGGGCAGCTATCGCAGCCTTCGGAGGTGTACAGCTCCAGCACGGCAACGCGTTGGGTGCCGCTTGCTGTTGTGCATTCCCCGGCGACCGTCAGGCCGGAATTTGCCGCTATCCAGCAGGCCGCAAAGGCGGCAAAAATCCGTGACCTGCCGGGTGATCGGATAAATTTTTTCATGGCTGTTAGTCGCGTCGGGCTCCAATCGATTACAGCAGCGGGGCGATCGCCCGGGTTTTCACTCCGATATGGTAAAATTATCTTTTGATTACAAAACCTTGTCATTGAGCCCCGATTTACACAGTCATTCAACGTATTCAGACGGAACTCTTGCGCCCGAGGCACTTGTCGCCCGGGCGGCTGATCGCGGCCTGAAGGTGCTCGCACTCACTGATCATGACGATACGAGCGGTCTTGCGTCAGCGCAAACCGCGGCCCAAGCACTTGGATTGACGCTTGTTAACGGCGTCGAGATTTCGGTGACGTGGCGCAGTCATACGATTCATGTGGTCGGTCTGAACATCGACCCCGCCAACGCCGCATTGCAGACCGGACTCGCAGCGACTCGCGGCGGCCGGCATCGCCGCGCGGAAAAAATATCCGCTGCGCTCGACGACGTCGGTATTGCCGGCAGCCGGGAAGGAATTAAAGAGTTTGCCGCTAACGCCGACATGGTGAGCCGCACGCATTTCGCGCGCTTTCTGGTCAAGTGCGGCGCGGTCAAAAATATGCAGGTCGCATTCAATCGTTATCTCGGCGCAGGTCAGCCGTGCTTCGTGCCGCATCAATGGGCAGGCCTTGAAGACGCCGTGGGCTGGATTAAAAACAGCGGCGGCGTCGCGGTGATCGCGCATCCCGGACGTTATCCGCTCGACAATGCACAAATGCGTGAATTGCTCGCCGAATTTAGCGAGCACGGGGGCGCCGCGATCGAAATCATCACCAGCAGTCACAAGCCGCAGCAGGCCGCGCACTTCGCCGCATATGCGCAAAAGTTCGGATTGGCCGCGTCGGCGGGCTCGGATTTTCATTCGCCCCAGGAAAGCTACTTCGATTTGGGCAGTTTGCCTGCATTGCCGCCGGGAACAACGCCGGTGTGGCAAATGCTCGGCTTGTAGCATTTTCCGCGTCGCCCGCATTTCACTGTCCACGCACTCATCTTGAGCCAGTTTTTTTCTATTCATCCGGTCAACCCGCAACTGCGCCTGATTCGCCAGGCGGTCGCGATCATTCGCGCGGGCGGCGTTGTTGTGATGCCGACCGATTCCTGCTATGCCCTTTGCTGTCATATCGGCGATAAAGCCGCGATGGAACGCATCCGCGCGATTCGCGACGTCGATGCGCGCCATCATTTCGGTTTGCTGTGCCGCGACCTTGGCGAAGCGGCGACTTATGCCCGCATCGACGACCGGCAATTTCGCCTGATGAAGGCCGCAACGCCCGGGAGTTACACGTTTATCCTGCATGCGACACGTGAAGTGCCGCGCCGTTTGCTGCATCCGAAGCGCAAAACGATCGGCGTGCGCATACCGGCGCATCAGGTGGTCCAAGCGCTGCTCACTGAACTCGCGGAGCCGTTGCTGTCGTCCACGCTGATTCTGCCCGGCAGCGCTGAACCGTTGAACGATGGCAGCGAAATCCGCGAACAGCTTGAGCGCCGCGTCGACTTGATTCTCGACAGCGGATCGTGCGGCGTAGTGCCGACGACGGTCGTCGACCTGACCGAAGATGTGCCGGTGATCACACGCCAGGGCAAGGGTGCGGCAAGCGTATTTGGAGAACTCGTTGGAGCTTAGCGTCATTCAAAAAATAGCAGTGTTCGCATTGCCGGTTTTGTTCGCGATTACACTGCACGAGGCAGCACACGGATTCGTCGCCAGGCATTTCGGCGATATGACCGCTTACGCGGCCGGGCGCGTCAGTCTCAATCCGCTGCGCCACATCGATCTCGTCGGCACCATCATCGTGCCGCTCGTGAGTCTGCTCGTCGCGGACATCCTCTTCGGCTGGGCGAAACCCGTGCCGGTTAATTTCTCCAATCTGCATCGTCCCAAACAAGACATGTTGTGGGTCGCGGCCGCGGGACCGCTGAGCAATCTCGCGATGGCGCTCTTCTGGGCCGGCACCTATAAGCTCGGAATGAGTCTGGTGCCAGGCAATCCGGCGCTCGCATGGCTCGTGTTTGTCGGCGCCTGCGGCATCTTCGTGAACGTCATATTCATGGTGCTGAATCTGCTGCCATTGCCGCCGCTCGACGGCGGCCGCATGCTGGTGAGCGTGCTGCCGCACCGTTTGGCGTGGCGATTTGCCAAAATCGAGCCTTATGGTTTCGTCATACTGATCGTCCTGTTGTTAACCAAGGTCCTGGGCTATATCCTGTGGCCGCTGATTGCGGCATCGATCTCGGGCATCGGCCTTGTTTTCAATATTGCGCCGGCTGAACTGTTTTATCTGTTGCGTGCGTTGTAGTCTTATGAAGGTCCATCATGTTCGTTGATCGCGTTTTATCCGGCATGCGCCCGACCGGCGCATTGCATCTTGGCCATTATCACGGCGTACTTAAAAACTGGGTTCGGCTGCAGCACGAGTTCGAATGCCTGTTTTTTGTCGCCGACTGGCACGCGTTGACGACGCATTACGACTCGCCCGAAATCATCGAGCAGAATACCTGGGACATGGCGATCGACTGGCTCGCTGCCGGCGTCGATCCGTCGCTGGCGACGATTTTCATCCAGTCGCGAGTGCCTCAGCATGCCGAGCTGCACTTGCTGCTCTCGATGATCACGCCGCTTGGCTGGCTCGAGCGCGTGCCGACGTACAAGGATCAGCAGGAAAAACTCACCGACAAGGATTTGTCCACGTACGGCTTTCTCGGTTATCCGCTGCTGCAAAGCGCCGACATCCTGATTTACCGCGCGAATCGCGTGCCCGTCGGCGAAGACCAGGTGCCGCATATCGAATTCACGCGTGAGATCGCGCGGCGCTTCAATCACGTTTATGGCCGCGAGCCCGGCTTCGAACAGAAAGCTGAAGCAGCGATAAAGAAACTCGGCGCCAAGCGCGCTAAGCTGTATCGTGAATTGCGCACCAAGTTTCTGGAGCAGGGCGATGCGCAGGCACTGGCGGCGGCGCGCGCGTTGCTGGACAACGCGCAGAACCTGGCGCTCGGCGATCGTGAGCGTTTATTCGGCTACGTCGAGGGCGGCGGCAAAATGATTCTGACCGAACCGCAGGCATTGTTGACCGAAGCGTCGAAAATGCCCGGCATCGACGGCCAGAAGATGTCGAAGTCGTACGACAATACGATCGGCCTGCGCGACGATCCCGAAGTCATCACCAAAAAAATTCGCACCATGCCGACGGATCCTGCGCGCGTGAAGCGCACCGACCCGGGTGAGCCCGAGAAGTGCCCGGTATGGCAATTGCACCAGGTGTATTCGGACGAGGCGCGCAAGCAATGGGTGCAAGAGGGCTGCCGCAGCGCCGGCATCGGCTGTCTCGAATGTAAGCAGCCGGTCATCGACGGCGTGCTCGCAGAATTAAAGCCCATGCGCGAGCGCGCACAGCGCTATCTCGATGACCCGACGCTGGTCAGGAGCATTATTGCCGACGGCGGAGAAAAGGCGCAGAAGCTCGCCGAAGAAACCATGCGCGACGTGCGCGAGGTTATGGGGCTTCATTACACGTGATTTTTCAGCGGTGTAAAGGCGGCTGATAATTTGAGCGCCGCCCGCTGCGAGACCATAGGTTTCAGCCGCGAATCCGGCTAAAATACCGCATGCTTTATTTAAGCCGTCGTAACCACACCGCATACCGGGCGCGATTAATCGTCGCCAGCGCCGCAGTCGCAGCTTCGCCCGTAAAAGCATGACTGCAGCCGCCGACACCGCGCCGGCCGCGCCGCTTGCGACTTACCGCGGCGAGGCGCTGCTCGAGCTGCCGCAGGATTTATACATCCCGCCCGATGCGCTCGAAATCTTCCTCGACATGTTCGAGGGGCCGCTCGATCTTCTGTTGTACCTGATCCGCAAGCACAATCTCGACGTGCTCGACATTCCGATGGCGCGCCTGACCGCACAATATCTCGAGTACGTCGAAATCATGCGCCAGAAAAGTCTCGAGCTTGCCGGCGATTATCTCGTGATGGCGGCAGTGCTGATCGAGATCAAGTCGCGCATGCTGCTGCCGCGTCCGTCGGCCGGTCCCCAGGAAGAACTCGATCCGCGCGCCGAACTCGTGCGCCGCTTGCTCGCCTACGAACAAATGAAGCGTGCCGCGCACAAGCTCGATGAGCTGCCACAGGCGGGGCGCGATTTCCAGCTCGTGCAGGTATGGGTCGACAAGGTGTCGGCGCAGGCAATGCCGGGCGTCGCTCCCGAAGATTTGCGCCAGGCGTGGCTGTGGCTCTTGCAGCGCGCGAATGTCAACAAGCATCACCGCGTGACGCGCGACCAGCTTTCGGTGCGCGAACACATGAGCGCAATCCTGCGGCGCCTGCAGGAAGTGAAGCTGATCGAATTTACCCAGTTGTTCGCGCCGGCAGACGGCGTGCCCAAGCTGGTCGTGACTTTTCTTGCCATTCTCGAACTTGCGCGTGAGACCTTGGTTGAGATCACGCAACAAGAACCCTACTCACCGATTTACGTTAAATCCGCCCATGGACTCACCGTCGTTTGATTTGCAGGAAGTAAAACGCGTGCTCGAAGCCGCGTTGCTCACGAGCACCGAACCGTTGCAGCTGAACGACCTCAAGAAACTCTTTGAGGACGACTTGAGTAACGACGTGCTGCGCAACATCCTGACGGAGCTCGCCGCCGACTGGGAAGGCCGCAGCGTCGAACTCATCAACATTGCGAGCGGCTGGCGGTTCAGGGCGCGTCCCGAATACACCAAGTTTCTCGACCGGTTAAATCCGCAGCGTCCGCCGCGCTATTCGCGCGCCGTCATGGAAACGCTTGCGATCATCGCTTATAAACAGCCGGTCACACGCGGCGACATCGAAGACATTCGCGGCGTAATCGTCTCGACCAATATCATCAAGGCGTTGCAGGCGCGCGGCTGGATCGATGTTGTCGGCAATCGCGAAGTGCCGGGCCGCCCCGAGTTATTCGCAACGACGCGCCAGTTTCTCGATGATCTCGCGCTGCGCTCGTTGACCGAGTTGCCGTCGCTCGACGATCTCGGCCAACTTGTCGACTCGATCCCCGAGAGCGCTCAGCTCGAAGCCAGACTTGCCGCGGAGAATGCGGAAGCAGACGGCGATGCATTGCATGCGCCCGCAGAGGAAGAGGGCGCAAGCCCGACGCTGAACTGAGATTTGGCGGTTCGTCCGCCGGTCAATGCGACCCGGGCGTAATAATCTGAATGTGGTCGCGATTCACGTTCAGAAACGGCGCGGTGAAAACCTGCCGCCCGATGACTTCCCAGACTTCCGCATTGGTAACCGCAATGAAGCCGCGGGCTTCGGCCATGAAGTCGGTGACGCGCGCGCCGGGCAATAGATCGATACTGCCTTTGATGCGATAAGTGCCGGTAAGAATGGTTACCCGAGTCGTAGTGTCATCAGCAGCCATGGCTTGCAGCCCTCCCTGTTTTTAAGTGCGGTAATTTTTAGTTCAGATCGGTTGCGTATTTCTTGAGTTCGGCGAGCGGTGCGTATTCGAGCATGAATTCATGAGTTGCCGCGAGCACCAGTTGCGGCGCGACGCCCGCCTGCAGCGCTTCGACCCAGCGCAACCCGCACAGGCACCAGCGATCGCCGGGCTGAAGGCCGGGAAACCCGAATTCGGGATGCGGCGTGGTGAGGTCGTTGCCCCGCGCGCTGCTGAATTCGAGAAATTCGCGCGTAACCCGGACGCAGACGACATGCGCGCCGACGTCTTCATCGCTCGTGTTGCAGCAGCCGTCGCGAAAGAAGCCGGTGAGCGGACGTTCGCTGCAGGATTGCAGCGGACCGCCTAAAACGTTTTTCGGAATGTTGTCGGAATCTCTTTGCATGATGCACCGTTAATGTCAGGTCGTGAGGCGGCGGTAAACGTCGGCAACTTTCAAAGGCAGTCGGGCGACGTCTTCAATGACCGTATAGTTTACCGCACCGTACATGCGCGGCAGGTATTCGCGTGCTTCGCGGTCGATAGTGATGCAGAACGGGTGAATCCCGCCGCGGTGGGCTTCGATCAGCGCCTGGCGTGTGTCTTCAATGCCATATTCGCCGCGATAATTGTCGCTGTAGTCGTCGGGCTTGCCGTCCGACAGCGTAATCAGCAGTTTTGTCCGTGCGTCGACTGCATTGAGCATTGCCGTCAGGTGGCGGATAGCCACGCCCATGCGCGTGTAATCCTGCGGCTGAATGCCAGCGATGCGCCGCTTGACTGAATTGTCGTACGCTTCATTGAAACGCTTGATGCGGTAGATGGCGCAGCGTTTGCGCGTAATGCCCGAAAAGCCATATATCGCATAGCGGTCGCCGAGCACCTCGAGCGCTTCGCACAGCATCACGAGCGATTCGCGCTCGGCGTCGTTGATCCAGCCTTTGGTTGAACCGCTCATGTCGACCATGAACATAACGGCGATGTCGCGTTCGGCTTTTTCACGGCGCTGCAGCAGTTGTTCCGGCAACTCGCGGCCCGAGCGCAAGTCCGCGTAAGCGGTGATGACAGCGTCGAGGTCGATATCGTCTCCCGCCGGTTGTCGTTTCAGCCATTTGTCTTCGCCGCGCAGCATTTCGAACGTGCGGCGCAATTGAGTGACTTGAACCGAGTACTGCTCGAGCGTTTTGTCGACGAATGAACTTTCGCCGGGCTCGACGTCGGTTTCATGCAGCACGCACCAGTTTTTGCGGTAATGCCGGCGCTTGTAGTCCCATTCGTTGTAATAAAGCGCGTCTTTGTCCGGGTTGGCGTCTTCGGGTATTCGGCCCGAATCCGCTGCGGTCGCCCCGTCATCCGGAGCGGCGGCATCACCTGTGGGAGCCAGATAATCCGCCGGAATTTCGTCGAGATCCTGCGCGATTGACTCAAGCAGATCTTTAACATGGGCGGACGACGAAAGCGGTGCGCCGTCGAACATAAGCTGAATGCCGTCCGCGCCTTCCTGCATGGAATACTGCGGCGCACTCTCATCATCGCCCGGCGTTGATGATTGCAGCCTATTCTCGACGGGCAGTTTGGCGAGCTCTGCGCGCAAGTCCTGCTTTTCACGCTCGACTCTTGACGCGCGCACCGCTTGCGCGATCTCGGGATGCATGACGCCCATGTAACTCAGGTTCGGCGGCTCGAACTTTGTGTAGAGCCTTTCGACCAGCGCAAGGCTGTCGGCGGCCGTCGCATCGGTTTCGCGCAGTCTTGCGCATTCCGGCGGCGACTCCACATTTTGGCGAAAGGCCGAGAGCTCGCGTGCGAGACCCGGCAATTCACGCGCGATGATTGCGTCGATACGCGTCGTTTCGAGGTAGTTGAAGAGCGTCAGTGCGCGCGCAGGATCGCTGAAGACTGCAAGCTTGGCCGCCGGTTCGACGTTGAACGTGCCATAGCGGGCCTGCGCCCAAAGATGTGTCGCCAGCGCTTTGTAAAGAAAAAAGTTTTGTGCGCGCGAATCACCCGCAAAGATGCTGGCGGGCAGATGAATGGTTTCGGTATCGGTATACGCTTCAGTGCCGACGTCGAGCTTGAGCGGACGGCCGGCGAGGCCGCAAATGAAAAGCGACAGCACGCGGCTCGCATCGGCGTATTCGACCGCTCGCTCGCGATGTTGCGATGACCGCAGGTAGCCATCGACACTTTTGAGTTCGGCGCTGCCGCGATAAAGACCTTCACGGTCAAACGTATCCATCGCATGGATGATCCACGCTTCGGCCGTCGCCGGATCCGCTTTCGGCACAACGTCGGGGGCGAGTGAAGCAAACTGATAAGCAAGTTCGCCGCTCGTGCGCGCGATCACGCCGACCCAGTGCAGCGCGAAATCCTGTTCGTCGCGCGTCATGGCCGCAAACTTTTCAGCGAGCGGCTGCGCCGTGCGTCGCGAGGACAGCACCGGATCGAGCGATTCGTCGAGCCGCGCTTCTAATTCACGGACAGCGAGAGGCGGTTTAAAAGAGGGAGGAGATGAGTTCATTGACCGCGCGCAGCATGTCCGCATCGTCGGTCAGCGCCGCTGCAACAGCACCGGTGCACGCTTCGCGCGGCGCAATGCCGCGTGCGATCAGCTTGCCGGCGTGCACGAGCAGCCGCGTCGACGCGCCTTCATCGAGCCCGTTGCCCTTGAGATTGCGCGTCATTTCGGCGAGGCGAACCAACTGATCGGCAACGCCCGGCCCGATGCCGCTTTCGGCGATGACGATTTTTTTCTCGAGTGCGGCGTTCGGATAAGTGAATTCGATGGCGACAAAGCGCTGGCGCGTGCTCTGCTTCAATTCTTTCAGCACGCTTTGATAGCCGGGGTTATACGACATCGCGAGCAGGAATTCTTTCGGTGCATGCAGCAGTTCGCCGTGCTTTTCCATCGGCAGGATGCGCCTGTCATCGGCGAGCGGATGAATGACGACCGTCGTGTCCTTACGCGCTTCGACGATTTCATCGAGATAGCAGATCCCGCCGCAGCGAACAGCATGGGCGAGCGGCCCGTCGACCCACACGGTTTCGTTGTTGGTGATCAGGTAGCGGCCGATCAGGTCGGCGGCGGTGAGATCGTCATGGCACGACACGGTGATCAGCGGGCGCTTTAATCGCCACGCCATGAATTCCATGAAGCGCGTTTTGCCGCAGCCGGTCGGTCCTTTGAGCAATACCGGAATTTGGGTGGCGTACGCGGCTTCGAAGAGTTCGATTTCGCGGCCGAGCGGCTCGTAATACGGCTCGCGCTCAATCATCCGCGCGGTGGGGTCGAGCGGGCCGGTGAGCGAAGCTGCAATTTTGCTGGCGCCGGCGTTGCGCATGACTAAATCGGCACCGCGCGAATTTCGAACTGAAGCGTCTGCAGATCGCCGAGTACATACGTCGGCGGGGCGCTCACGCCGGCGACCGTGCCGGGATCGATGCGCAGCGTTTCCGTGCCTTTGATGTTGCGAATGCGCTCGATGACGGCGCGGTGTTCATGGCCGTTGCAGACGAGATCGAAATCGCCGGTGAGCGCCATCGCTTTTGCGTAGTGCGGATAGTGCACCATGAAAATGCGCCGCCCGGCGAGAATCGGCGAGCCGTCTTGTCCATAGTAATGAATGCGATTGGCGGGTTCTTGCGCGAATCGCGCCAGGTTGTACACGTCGCCGGCGTTATTGCCGTGGATCACATGGAGCGGCAAATCGAAGCCGAGGACGGCGTGCAGGGTCGATGGCGCCACCAGGTCGCCGCAGTGCAATATCGCCTGCGCGCCGAGCGTTTTCGCTTCTTTGACCGCCGCCGCGAACGGCTCGCGATGGTCGTGACTGTCCGAGATGATGCAAATCTTCACGTTTTGGTTTCTTGCGGTGTATTTCCGCCTCTAGTGTCTCATGAATGGCCCCGGCGCATGCGTTGGAGCGGGAAGGCCGGCACGCGTTGCCGCAACCGTCATCAAAGTTTTTTCTATGGGCACATAACCATTTTCGTGCACTGGTTTTCATGCACTTCCTTAGAATCAATGCGGTCAACGGGGGAGTCTCTTTGAGTTCATCAGGCACGGGCCAGCCCGTCCGTTGGCATGCGTATTAGCGGCCGGACCGCTAAGCAATCCAGAGTCAATTTGGGGGAAGAATGTTCACGATCAATCCATTTGCCGCGTTGACCGATTTCCTGCCGCCTGCCCTCATGCAGGGCTATGTCGCCCTCATGATTTTTCTGGTGGTGGCGGGGACGTTGTTCGACGTCGTGCACAAGGGCAGCGCGCAGTATTTCTTTAGTAACTGGCGCAAATCCAATACGAAAAGCCGCAAAGAAGTCGGCGGCGGCGAGCTCGTTTCGATTGTCGTGCAGACCGCGGTCGTCGATGTCCTGACATCGGGCGAATTCTGCAACCAGCGTCGCCGCGTGGCGCATCTCTTGACGATGTACGGCTTCATCCTTTACCTCGCGGCCACCATTGTCATGGTTTTCTGTTATCCGACGGCCGCCACACAGACGCCGGCGCTGGTGCCGCAACTGTGGTGGCTCGGTGGGCTGATGGTCTGCATCGGCGGCTACTGGTTCTGGTTCTTCATTCGCGTCGACGTCTCGGCCGAAGGGGGCTCGCCGTTCCGGCTGATGCGTGCGGACCTTTTTATACTGTCGCTGCTGGCGAGCGTGACGCTTGGCCTGATCTGGGCTTATCTGCAGGTGGGCGGCAGCGGCTGGTCGCGCGTCGTTTTCGGCCTCTACATCAGTGCGACGACGGTGCTCTTTGCGGGCGTTCCATGGTCGAAGTTCGCTCACATGTTCTTCAAGCCTGCCGCGGCGCTGGAGAAGCGAGTATCCAAGGCCAATGGCACAGCCGAGAATTTGCCGACGCTCTCCCGTGACGATCCGGAACAACAGAAACGTCACTCGATGGAACTGTTACGAGATGCTCCGATGGACATGGGGCTCGGCATCAAGCGCGAAGCGCCCCGTCACTACTAACCATACCCGCGAGTCCTAAAAAAAGAGATCAAGGAGCCGACTTATGCCTACCTTCGTTTATATGACACGGTGCGACGGATGCGGACATTGTGTCGACATCTGCCCGTCCGACATCATGCACATCGATAAGACCTATCGCCGCGCCTACAACATCGAGCCCAACATGTGCTGGGAGTGCTACTCCTGCGTGAAGGCTTGTCCGCAGAACGCGATCGACGTGCGCGGATATGCCGACTTTGCGCCACTCGGTCACAGCGTGCGTGTCAAACGAGACGAAGAGAAAGGCACGATCGCCTGGAAGATCAAATTCCGCAACGGTACGGAAAAAAACTTCCTGTCGCCTATCACCACCAAGCCCTGGGGTACTGCGATTCCCAAGCTTGCGGATGTTCCCGCGCCCACCAAGGAAATGCGCGACAGCGAACTTTTGTATAGCGAGCCTAAATATATCCGCCTGGATGAAGGCGGTTTGCATACGCTTAAGTCCAGCGGCCTCAAGATGAAGAAAGGCGTGTACTACTGATGGCTTACGATACGATCGTCGAAGAAGGCATCGATGTTTTGGTCGTCGGTGCGGGCCTTGGCGGTACGGGTGCCGCATGGGAGGCCAGATTCTGGGGGCAGGACAAAAAGATTGTCATTGCCGAGAAAGCCAATATCGATCGCTCCGGTGCGGTCGCCCAAGGCCTGTACGCTATCAACTGCTATATGGGCACCCGCTGGGGCGAAAATAAGCCGGAGGACCATGTCCGCTACGCTCGTACCGACCTGATGGGGATGGTGCGGGAAGACCTGCTGTTCGATATGGCTCGTCACGTCGACTCCACGGTGCATCAGTTCGAAGAGTGGGGCCTGCCCATCATGAAGGACCCGAAAACCGGGCGCTATCTGCGTGAAGGTCGCTGGCAGATCATGATTCACGGCGAGTCCTATAAGCCGATCGTCGCCGAGGCCGCCAAGAAATCGGCGGACAAGGTTTTCAACCGTATTTGCGTCACGCACCTGCTGATGGACGACAGCAAGGAGAACAGGGTGGCCGGCGCCGTTGGCTTTAACGTCCGCACAGGCAACTACCACGTCTTCAAGTCCAAAACCGTGATCTGCGGCGCGGGTGGCGCATCCAACATTTTCAAACCGCGTTCAGTGGGCGAAGGCGCCGGCCGCACTTGGTATGCGCCATGGTCGTCGGCGTCTGCGTATGGGCTCATGATCAATGCCGGCGCCAAGATGACGCAGATGGAAAATCGCATCGTGCTGGCGCGCTTCAAGGACGGTTATGGCCCGGTCGGCGCCTACTTCCTGCACTTGAAGACCTATACGCAAAACGGCATGGGCGAAGAGTACGAATCGAAATGGTTTCCGGAGCTACAGAAAATGGTCGGCAAGGAGTATCTCGATCCGGAAGCTTCGCACTTGACCCATCGGCCCATCCCGACCTGTTTGCGCAACCATGCATTGATCAGCGAAGTAAATGCAGGCCGCGGCCCCATCCACATGGTGACGATGCAGGCGTTCCAGGATCCTCATCTCGAAGAGGTCGGCTGGGAAAACTTTCTTGGCATGACCGTCGGCCAGGCGGTTCTGTGGGCCGCAACCGATGTCGACCCCAAGCACGAGAATCCCGAACTGACCACATCCGAGCCGTACGTCATGGGCTCCCACGCGACGGGCTCCGGTGCCTGGTGCTCAGGTCCCGAGGACGTTTCGCCGCCAGAGTACTACTGGGGCTACAACCGCATGACGACGATCGAAGGTTTGTTCGGCGCCGGCGATGCCGTCGGCGGCACGCCGCACGCGTTTTCATCCGGCTCGTTCACCGAAGGTCGCCTCGCAGCGAAGGCCGCCTGCAAATACATCGACGACGGAAAGGGCGAAGGCATTGTCGTATCCGATGAGCAGATCAATCGCCGCAAAAAAGAAATTTACAGGCCTATGGAGCATTACAAAGTCCACAGGAATGCGGTGGTAGCGGGCGATGTCAATCCGCACTACATCAATCCGCAGCAGGGATTGGACCGCCTGCAGAAGCTGATGGACGAGTATTGCGGCGGGGTGACCGTGAGCTACATGACCAACGAGAAGCTCCTGAGTATCGGCCTGAAGAAGCTCGAGATCATGGAAGAGGACCTGCAGAGCCTGGCCGCAAAGGATATTCACGAGCTGCTGCGTGCGTGGGAATT
>JAQGMI010000163.1 GCA_028292435.1 Betaproteobacteria bacterium | reverse complement strand
GAGTGCGAATCGGACTGAAGACGCCGATGGCCCGAGTCAGCGATGTACCGCCCGGGCAGGTTGCGGC
This sequence comes from Betaproteobacteria bacterium, assembly GCA_028292435.1. Classification (GTDB taxonomy): domain Bacteria; phylum Pseudomonadota; class Gammaproteobacteria; order Burkholderiales; family SG8-41; genus PALSA-1004. Next base: position 5,224 of record JAQGMI010000163.1, on the reverse strand, counting down.
CGACGTTCGCGAGGTTTACGAGAAGTTTGCAAACGGTTACGGGCCGTTCCGCAATCAGGTCGGCGTGTTCGCGCATGTGCCAAGCTCGGTCAAGCACCTGATGGGTATGCTGCTCGAATTGCGCGAGCAAAAAAATGTTCCATTCCGTTACATCGAGCTGGCGATCGTCGCGGTATCGAAACTGAACGAATGTCACTACTGCGTCGCCCACCACAAGCCGCTATTGACGATCGAGGGTATTTCTTCCGACGGCGCCGATCGCGTGCTCGACTATGAAAACCACCCGGAATTTGACGATGCCGACAAGCTCGTCGTCGAATACACGATTCAGGTCACGAGCACGCCGCAGCGCATCCGCGACAACATGTTCGAGCGCCTGCGTGAACATTTCAGCGAGGCGCAAATAGTCGAACTCACCATGCGCATCGCGCTATGCGGTTTTTTCAACCGCTTCAACGATGCGTTGATGATCGATGCCGAGGGCGGCGCACTGCCGCCTGCGTAGGGCGCGGAAATAGCGGAGCAACGGCCTCGCCGGTTCATTAGCACAAATTTATTTCTTGCTGAGGCGCCACACGCCATCCCAGTCGTCGGGCGGCGGCGCGCTGCGCAAGAGTTCGATTCTCTGCCGAAAGACGAGGGCCGGTCCATCGTCGGCCTTGCGGTCAAGGCATTCGCTAAAGCGCCGCTCGGCAGTCGCCCAGTCGTGCGCGCGATAGGCGGTGAGCCCCGCGGCGAACAGTTCCCGCAGTTCTGCCATCTCGGCCGTCAGTTCGCCTTGTGCGCATAGAAGCTCATAGATTTTGAGCGGTTCGGTCTTCCCCGCGACTGTCAGCAAATCGAGTTCGCGCGTCTCGACTGCGCTGCGTGCATATCGATGTGTTGCCTCGTCGATGATGATGCCGGTGCCATAAACCTTGTTGACGCCCTCGAGCCGCGACGCCGTGTTTACGACGTCGCCGATGACGGTATAAGACTTCGTGATATCGGATCCGATAGTACCGATCACGACCTCCCCGGTGGCAAGCCCCATCCGCACCGCGAAATCCGGCGCATCGCGGCGCAAGCCGGTGATTTGCGGCAGCTCGTTGCGAAAAGCCGCGATCGCCTTCGTCTGCGCCAGCGCAGCAAGGCAGGCATCCTTCGCGTACTCGTCGCCGGTAGAAAACGGTGCGGTCCAGAACGCCATCACCGCGTCGCCGATAAATTTGTCGATGACGCCGTGCTGGTCGCGAATTTCCCGCGTCACCGCCGAAAAATAGCTGTTGAGCAGATTCACCATTGCACTGGCGGTCAGGCTCTCACTCATGCCGCTGAAACCCTTGATATCGGAAAAGAACACCGTCGCCGGGCGGCGTTCCGACACGTCCGCCTTGTCACCCTGCGTCTCTATGAGCCGCGCGACGATGCGTGGATCGAGGTATTTGCCGAACGTGTCTTTGACGCGCTCTTTTTCCTTGAGCTGGCCGACCATCTGGTTGAATGAATGCGTCAACTGGCCGATTTCATCCGATGAGTTGACGGGCAGGCTGACGTCGAGATACCCGCCCTCCACCCGCCGGGTGCCGGCAAGTAGCTCGCCCAGGCTGCGGTGCAGGCGATTCGTCAGGGCTACGAAAAGCACCAAGCCGAATACTGCGGCCAGCGTGAACAGCGCCGCATTCAGCCGGAGCAGTTTTTGCTGGTTGTTTTCGGTCTCAGTCATCGACCACAAGGTCAGCTTGTCGAGTGCGCGTCGCGCGTCTTCGATGTCCTTGCCAAATAGATCCTCAAACGGACCAAAGCCCACTGCGAGCGAGCGTGCTCGCGGCAGGTCTCCCGCTTCGATGGCCGCGAGTGTGTCGTCACCGAGTTGCAGCAACGGCGCGAGCCGTTGATCGAGAAAAGTGAAAGTGCCTTTCAATTCCGCCATCACAAGACGATCTTGCACATCATTGCGCACATCGGCGATCCCCGCTTCGAGGGTGCTGTTGACCCTTTTTATATCGTCGCGGATGGTTGTGACGATTCGTGCATGCGCGCGACGCAGGCCGGCTACCTGTTTTTCATCGAGCGGCGCCTTGGCAAGCGCGCGGCGGAACTGGGTCTCGATTTCCATAGTCAGCACTTCAATGCTGGCGACGTGTGAACCGACCGGAATGTGATATTCGGTAATCGCCTGCATTTCCTCGACGACCTGTCTATTGAGGTAGGTCGAGAAACCGGTGGTGGCGGCGAACACCGCGAGCAGCGCCGTTGCCACCGCCAGTATCTTGAGGCGGATCGTATTGAACATGTTTCTCCCTGTCGGGGCCGCTGTCGCGAGGCAGCTTATGCGAAGCGTCCGCGGCTCCCTGATTAGATTTATGGCCGGCAATGCTCGGCATACCCCGCTTTTATCAGCCGCGAGTACGCGCGCCTCAGGTTATAACGAACCTGATGACGGCCGATAGCCTATTGCGGCACATTTCCGTATTTAAATCTGTAAAGTGCGCCCGCACCAACAGTCAATCGAAGTGCAAGCCGGCGCGCTTCATTATTCCGGGCTGATCCCCGCCTGCTTCGCGACGCGCTGCCACTTCTCGATCTCGGCTTTTATGAACGCGGCATGCTGCTCCGGCGAGTTGGCTATGGGATCCGCGCCGCGCTCGAGAAGTTGCTTTCGAATCGCGGGATCGTTGACTGCCTTGACCAGCGCGCCATTCAATTTCTCGACGATCGGCCGTGGCAGCCCGGCCGGCCCGACCCAGCTGAATCCGCTGCTGACGACGAAGCCCGGCACACCGGCTTCTTGCATCGTCGGCACGTCGGGCACTGATGGCGAACGCGTTTCGCCGCATTGCGCGATCATGCGCAGGCGGCCCGCGCGCACGTTCTCGATCACCACCGGGATGCTTGCAATGGTCATCTGCACGTGGCCCGCAATCGCATCCACGGTGGCGGGCGCAACGCCTTTGTAGGGCACGTGCACAAGCTTGATGTTGGCCTGCGAATTCAGCAGTTCGCCGGCGAGATGCGCAACCGTCCCGGGACCGGCGCTGGAAAAAAATATCTGGCCGGGCCGCGCGCGCGCGAGCGTGATCAATTCCTTCACGTTCTTTACCGGCAGCGAAGGATGCACGACCACTGCGGCCGGAATGTCGACGACCAGACCGAGCGGAGTGAAATCTTTGACCGTGTCGTAGGGGAGATTCTTGATCAGCGCCGGATTAAAAAAGAAGCTCGCCGCGACGATCGCCGTCGTATAACCATCGGGCGCGCTTTTGGCCGTCATGTCGGCGCCGATAACACCGCCGGCGCCGGCGCGGTAATCAAGCACGAACTGCTGGCCGACGATCTCGCCCATCTTCGGCGCGATGACTCTGAACACGATATCGCTGTTGCCGCCGGGCGCAGCCGGATTGATGACGCGTATCGGCTTAGCGGGATAAGGCTGCGCGCCAACTGTTGCCGCCGACGCAATCAGCGTCGCTCCCGCGAGAATGCGTATTGCCATGCATCGTGCCGTCATCGCTCCTCCACCACTGCGTTAGATTTAAAAATACGTGGATGCTTTTTGCGCGCAGTATATCGCGGTGCGCGTGTGCGCTGTGGCCACAGACGCTACAATGAGACCTTCGCACATCACAACAACAATGCTCGAGGTTATCGAATGAACCCTGCCCCTGCTCCGCGTTCCGGCGGTCATCCTCTTCAAGGTGTACCACAATCATGACGAACGATAAGTCGGTTGACGTCCCGCCTTCACGGTCGCATCCCCAAGGGGCCCCTGCTCCGCGCTCCGGCGGTCAACTCTTGGTCGACGCGCTGAAAGTGCATGGCGTCGACATGGCGTTCGGCGTGCCGGGCGAAAGTTATCTGTCAGTGCTCGACGCGCTGTACGACGCACGGGACGACATCAAGTTCGTGATCTGCCGCCAGGAAGGCGGCGCCGCCAACATGGCCGACGCTTACGGAAAATTGACCGGCCGCCCCGGCATCTGTTTCGTCACGCGCGGACCGGGTGCGACGAACGCGAGCATCGGCATCCATACCGCGTTTCAGGATTCGACCCCGCTGATTTTGTTTATCGGACAAATCGACAGCGAGTACACCGAGCGTGAATCGTTCCAGGAGATCGATTACCGGCGCATGTACGGCCAGATGGCGAAGTGGGTTGCGCAGATCGACCGCGCAGATCGCGTACCTGAAATGGTCAGCCACGCGTTTCACCTTGCGGTCTCGGGCCGCCCCGGTCCGGTCGTGCTCGCGCTGCCTGAAGACATGCAGACCGCCATGTCGACAGTTGCCGACACCGCGCGCTATCAACGCGTCGCCGCCCATCCGGGCGCCGCCGACATGCAGAAGCTGCGCGACATGATTGCGCAGGCCGAGCGCCCGTTCGTTATGCTGGGCGGCGGCGGCTGGAACAAGCGGGCGTGCGATGACATCCAGGCTTTCGTCCAAGCGAATGCGTTGCCGGCCGCCTGCACCTATCGTTGCCAGGACCTGTTCGACAACCGCCATCCGAATTACGTGGGCGACGTTGCGGTGGGCATGAATCCCGCGATCGAACAGCGCATACGCAATGCCGACCTCTTGATCGCGATCGGCCCGCGGCTGGGCGAATGGACCACGATCAACTACACGCTGATCGACATTCCGCGGCCGAAACAGAAATTCGTGCACGTGCATACCGGCGTCGAAGAGCTCGGCCGCGTTTATCAGGCCGACTTGCTGATCAACTCCGGCATGCCGGAGTTCGCCTCGGCGGCGCGCTCGCTGTCGCCCGTGCAGGCCCGCTGGGTTGAATCGACCGAGGCCGCGCGCGCTGAATACGATGCATGGCAACAGCCGGTCAAGGTGCCCGGCACGCTCAATATGAGCGAAGTGATTCTCTATTTGAAGAAGCGGCTGCCGCCAGACTCGATCCTGACCAACGGCGCGGGCAATTTCACGCTATGGCCGCACCGCTTTTATCAGTACACCGGCTTTCGCACTCAGCTCGGCCCGACGAGCGGAGCCATGGGATACGGGGTTCCGGCGGGTGTTGCGGCCAAACTCGTGCATCCCGAGCGAACGGTCATTGCGTTTGCCGGCGACGGCGACTTCCTGATGAACGGGCAGGAACTTGCGACCGCCGCGCAATACGGCGCAAAAGTGATTTTTATCGTCATCAACAACGGCATGTTCGGCACCATCCGCATGCATCAGGAAAAACATTATCCCGGCCGAGTCAGCGGCACGAGTCTTTCGAATCCCGATT
>JAQGMI010000145.1 GCA_028292435.1 Betaproteobacteria bacterium | reverse complement strand
CTTGAATTTGCGTCTCGCTCGTCACGTCGGCCAAAACGAATTTCGCGTGGCCGCCCAGCGTTGCAACAAATTTTTCGCCCGCGTCGCGGTTGAGATCGGCAATCACGAGCTTGCCGCCTGCTTCGATGAGATGCCGGGCGGTCGCCGCCCCCAGGCCGGAAGCGCCGCCGGGGATCAGGAATACGCTGTCTTTTATTTGCATGCTGCTAGCGGCTGCTTGCGCAGTGGGCGACGGGAGCCGTTATGTTAGTCGTACCCGCAGGCGACGTCATCTCAAAGCACGCCGCCTGACGGCGGCTCAAGCCGTCGCTTTTTTGGCGTCGAGCCGCAGTTTGACGTAAGAGCCGGGCGCGTCTTCGATCGCTTTGAGCTTGCCTTTGCCCGGAACCCGCGCCGGCACTTTGTCGCCCGCATGATGCTTTACCCACGCCGCCCAGTCGGTCCACCACGAACCCGGATGCTGAGTCGCGGTATCAAACCACGCTTGCGGTGTCGCCGCCAGCTCGCCGTTGGTCCAATAACCGTACTTGTTGGCCGCGGGCGGATTGACGATGCCGGCGATGTGCCCGGAGCCGCCGAGTACAAACCGCACTTTGCTTTTGAAAAGTTTGGCGCCCGCGTATGTCGATTTCCACGGCGCGATGTGGTCTTCGATGGTCGATGCAAAATACATCGGGACTTTGACTTTGCCCAGATCGATCGGCACGTCATTGAGCGTAATGCCGCCCGGTTGCTTCAGCAGGTTCTTGATGTACATATTGCGCAGATAGAAGCTGTGCATCGCCGCCGGCATGCGCGTCGAATCGGAGTTCCAATACAAGAGATCGAACGGGAAAGGTGCCTTGCCGAGCAGGTAATTATTGACGACGAACGACCAGATCAGATCGTTCGCGCGCAGCATGTTGAACGTGGTCGCCATTTCAGCGCCTTCCAGATAGCCGCGCTCGAGCATTTTCTTCTCGAGCGACGCCACCTGCTTGTCGTCGATGAAAATCTCCAGTTCGCCCGGCTCGGCGAAATCGATCATGCTCGCGAGAAAGGTCGCGCTCTTGATGCGGTCAACATTCTTCGCCGCCATATAACCGAGCGCACTCGCGAGCAGTGTCCCGCCCAGACAAAACCCGACCGCATCGACTTCACGCTCGCCGGTCGCTTTCTCGATGGCGTCGAGTGCGGCGAGCGGCCCGTCAAGCATGTAATCGTCAAAGGTTTTTTTGGCGTAGGTCGCATCCGGATTCACCCACGACGCGATGAAAACAGTGTGGCCCTGTTCGGTCGCCCAGCGCACGAACGAATTTTTCTCGCGCATGTCGAGAATGTAAAACTTGTTGATCCACGGCGGCAGGATCAACAGCGGGCGGCGGTACACTTCCGTCGTCAGCGGCGCGTACTGCACGAGTTGCATGAGTTTGTTCTGATAGACCACCTTGCCCGGCGTCGCCGCGAGATTGCCGCCGACTTCGAACGCGGACGCGTCCGTCATTTTCACGCGCACCTGCTTGCCGTCGCCGCTTTCGAGGTCTTCGAGCAGGTTGCTGAGACCTTTGACCAGGTTCTGGCCGCCTGAAGCGACAGTCTCCCGCAGGACTTCAGGATTGGTCAGTGCGAAGTTGCTGGGTGCCAGCGCGTCGATGAACTGCCGCGTATAAAAGTCGACTTTCTTGGCGGTGTGCTCATCCAGGCCTTGCACGCTGCCGACGGCGCCATGCATATGCTTGGCCGCGATCAGATACGACTGCTTGATATAGTCGAACAGGAAATTTTGCTGCCAGTCGTCGTGCTTGAACCGGCGGTCGCCCTTCGCCGGCTCGATCACCGGCTGCGTTTGCTGGCCGAAGAGGTGCATCATCGAGTTCTGCCACAGCGACATATAGTCCTGCCACAGCTTCAATTGCATTTCCGCCATCTGCGTCGGGTTCGCGAACATCTTCGCAGTCATATCGAAGAATGCTTTGGCGATACCAAGCTCGTCGCCGAACGCTGACGGCGCGCTCGTGCTCTGACGTTTGATGTAATCCGTCATGAGTTGGCTGCTGCGCTGGACGATATCGCCATACGCTTTCGCGAGCTCTGCCGGATCCAGTGCGGGTGGTTGGGTTTGCTCTGCCATGCTTTCTCCTGGATTGTCGCGCGCCTTAGGTGCGCGAGCAGCGGTAAACGGGCCCGGGCGATTCGGCATACGGGTATTCGAGCCCGGCCGGCAACGACTTGACTTTGGCAGATGATTGCATTACGTTTACGTAAAGATACGCATCGGACGAAATTCCATGGGCCTGATTTTACACGGGTATATTGCAAAGCACAATGAGCGGCGAGCACACGATTACTGATCTGGCCAAGGAGTTCGGCATCACCACCCGGACGATCCGCCACTACGAGGACGAAGGTCTGGTGTCACCGCGTCGCGATGGCCAGAATCGCCTGTTCAGTCACCGCGACCGGGTCCGGCTCAAACTGGCATTGCGCGGCAAGCGCCTCGGCTTTTCCCTCGCAGAAATCCGCGAGCTGTTCGATCTTTACGACCTGGCGCGCGACGAAAAACGCCAGCTCGAGCAGTTTTTAACCAAGCTCGAAAAGCGCCGTGCCCTGCTCGTCCAGCAACGCGAGGACATCGAAGTGATGCTCAATGAAATCACTTTCTTTGAAACCCAGTGCCGCAAGCTGCTGGTCGAGAATGGCGGCACGCCGGTCGTTGCGGCCACCGCTGTCTGACCCGCAGATCTGTTTACGTTAACGTTAAGGTAATCGTAGGGCGGTAAAATGACACCTCCCGGGCTCGACTTTCAACTGGGCGAAACGCTCGACCTCCTGCGCGCCACGGTGAGCCGGTTTGCCGAGCGTGAAATCGTACCGCGGGCGGTAGCCATTGACCGCGATAACCAGTTTCCCGCGGATTTGTGGCGCAAATTGGGTAGCCTCGGCGTGCTCGGCATCACGGTCCGCGAAGAATTCGGCGGCACCGACATGGGCTACCTCGCGCACATGGTCGCGATAGAGGAAATCAGCCGCGCTTCGGCGTCGGTCGGATTGTCGTACGGCGCGCACTCGAACCTATGCGTGAACCAGATTCACCGCAATGGCACCGCGCAACAAAAACAGCGCTACCTGCCGCGGCTGATTGCGGGCGAACACGTCGGCGCGCTGGCGATGAGCGAAACGGGGGCCGGTTCGGATGTCGTCGCCATGCGATTGCGAGCCGATCGCTGTGGCGACCGTTATGTGTTGAACGGCAGCAAGATGTGGATCACCAACGGGCCGGATGCCGACACGCTCGTCGTCTACGCGAAGACCGACATCAATGCCGGGGCGCGCGGCATCACCGCGTTCATCGTCGAAAAAACATTCAAAGGGTTTGCGACGGCGCCGAAGCTCGACAAGCTCGGCATGCGCGGTTCGAATACCTGTGAACTGGTGTTCACCGATTGCGAAGTGCCGGCTGACAACGTGCTTGGTGAAGTCGGCAAAGGCGTTAACGTGCTGATGAGCGGCCTCGATTACGAACGCGCGGTATTGGCGGCGGGCCCGCTCGGCATCATGCAGGCGTGCATGGATGTCGTGCTGCCGTTCGTGCATGAGCGTAAGCAATTCGGCGAGGCGATCGGCGGATTCCAGTTGATACAGGGCAAGCTCGCCGATATGTATACGACGCTGAGCGCCTGTAAAGCGTACGCCTACGCCGTGGGTCGCGCCTGCGACGACGGAAAAATTACGCGCCAGGACGCCGCCGGCGCAATTCTGTACAGCGCGGAAAAGGCGACCTGGATGGCGCTCGAGGCGATCCAGTGCCTGGGCGGCGTCGGCTACACCAATGACTATCCGACCGGGCGGCTGCTGCGCGATGCCAAGCTGTATGAAATCGGCGCCGGCACGTCGGAAATACGGCGCATGCTGATCGGCCGCGAATTGTTCGAAGCGACGAAATAATTTTCTCCGGTTAAGGTTAAAGGAATGACTATCCAATCCGATCCAATCGTTATCGTCGGCGCAGCCCGTACCGCAATGGGCGCGTTCCAGGGTGAATTAAAAAATGTCACCGCGCCCGAACTCGGCGCGGCCGCAATCAAAGCGGCGGTCGAGCGCGCGGGCCTGACGGCGGACGCCGTGCAGGAAGTCATCATGGGCAACGTGCTGTCAGCCGGCCAGGGACAGGCGCCGGCGCGCCAGGCCGCAATCGGCGCCGGCCTGCCGTTGGGTGTCGGCTGCACCACCGTCAACAAGATGTGCGGTTCGGGGATGAAAGCAGCGATGCTCGCCAACGACTTGCTGCTCGCGAGTACGAACACGGTGATGGTCGCCGGGGGCATGGAATCGATGACCAACGCGCCGTATTTATTACCGAAGGCGCGCGGCGGTTTGCGGCTGGGCCATGGCGAAATCAAAGACCATATGTTCCTGGACGGCCTCGAAGATGCCTACGAACGCGGCCGCCTGATGGGTACCTTCGCCGAAGACACCGCGACAAAATATCAGTTTTCACGCGAAGCACAGGACGGTTTTGCCATCACTTCACTGAAGCGCGCGCAGGAAGCAATCAAGAGCGGCGCGTTCGCAGCCGAGATCACGCCGCTCACCGTGAAGGCCGGCATAGGCAACGCGGCCATCGCGCAGGACGAGCAGCCGCTCAAAGCCAATCTCGACAAGATTCCGCAATTAAAGCCGGTGTTCCGCCAGGACGGCACCGTGACTGCCGCCAACTCGAGCTCGATTTCGGACGGCGCCGCGGCGCTCGTGTTGATGCGGTTGTCCGAAGCGCAGAAACGCGGGCTCCGGCCGCTCGCCAAAATCGTCGGCCACGCGACGCATGCGCACGAGCCGAACTGGTTCACGACTGCACCGGTCGGCGCGATGAAGAAGCTGTTCGAGAAAACCGGCTGGAACAAAAACGACGTCGACCTGTACGAAATCAACGAAGCGTTTGCAGTCGTGACGCTGGCGGCCATGCGCGACCTCGATCTGCCGCACGCCAAAGTCAATATCAACGGCGGCGCGTGCGCACTCGGCCATCCCATCGGCGCGAGCGGCGCGCGCATCCTCGTGACGCTGCTCGCCGCGCTCGAACAATACGGATTGAAACGAGGCGTTGCATCATTGTGCATCGGCGGCGGCGAAGCAACCGCGATGGCCATCGAACGAATCGCATAAAGGACTAAGCATGGTTCAGCCCATCGATTTCTATTTTGATTTTTCCTCCCCTTACGGTTACCTGGCATCGACCAAAATCGAAAGCCTCGCCGGGCGCCATGGGCGCGCGGTTGTGTGGAAGCCGATTTTGCTCGGCGCGGTCTTCAAAATTACCGGCGCGCAACCATTGCCAACTTTGCCGCTTAAAGGCGGCTATGCGATGCGCGACATCGAGCGCTCGGCGCGCTTTCACGGTGTGGCGTACAACAAACCAGCCAGGTTTCCGATTGCGACGCAGGCACCGGCCCGCGCGTTCTACTGGTTGAACGAACGCGATGCGCTCTACGCCAAAAAACTCGCGCAGGCGCTTTATTACGCGTACTTTTTTGAAGACCGCGACATTTCCAGCCCGGAAATCACCGCTGAAGTCGCCGCTTCGATCGGAGTGCAGCGCGACGATGTGCTTGCCGCGCTCGGCGACGCGGCGGTCAAAGACAAACTCAAAAGTGAAGTCGACGACGCGGTGAAGCGCGGCGTCTTCGGTTCGCCTTATATCGTGATCGACGGCGAGCCGTTCTGGGGTATCGACCGCTTCGATCAAATCGAGCGCTGGCTCGGCCGCGGACCGTTCTGAACGGCGCGCAATGAGTCGTAGGCTCGATGCCCGGCAAGCCGATATCGTGACGCTCGCGGTTGATGCGATCGTCAATGCGGCGAATACTTCGTTGCGGGGCGGCGGCGGTGTCGACGGCGCCATTCATCGGGCGGCAGGTCCGGATTTGCTGGCCGAATGCCGCACGCTCGGCGGCTGTCCGACCGGCGGCGCGAAGATCACGCGCGGTTACCGGTTGCCGGCGAAATACGTCATCCATACCGTCGGTCCCGTCTGGAATGGCGGCCAGCGCGGAGAACCCGCACTGCTGGCGAGTTGCTATCGCAGCACGTTACAACTGGCACTCGAGCATGGCGTCCCAACCCTCGCGTTTCCCGCGATCAGCTGCGGCGCCTACGGTTACCCGCTCGAGGTCGCGGTCAAAATTGCCGTCAGCGAATGCGCCGCCTTCCTCAACGAGCATGAGGTGCCAGCGCAGATACTGTTCGCTTGCTTCGATGCGAACATGCTGAGCCTATACAATGCGGAACTCGCGCGTTCGCAGGCGGCGTAACCAGGCAATCGGGAGCCAGACAATGCATAAAAAGCGATTCGTCGAACGATGCTTGCAACGCTGCTAAAAACTTATTTCCGGCGCACGCCGGACGCGCCGGCGATCACGAACGGCCCTCAGCGCCTGAACGTCGGCTGCGGCACCGACATACGCGACGGCTGGATCAATCTCGATTCGAGCCCGCTGCCGGGCGTCAATGTCGTGGCCGATCTCGACGACTGCCGCCGCGCGCCGTTGCCGTTCGCCGCGGATTCGATCGATGAGTTTTACTGCAGTCACGTGCTGGAGCATCTGCGCGATGCGCTGGGCTTTATGCAGGAATTGCACCGAATCGCGAAACCCGGCGCGATTGCAACTATCCGCGTGCCGTACGGCTCGAGCGACGACGCCGATGAAGATCCCACGCACGTGCGGCGGCTGTTTCTTTATTCGTTTTCGTATTTTTCTCAGCGCGGCTATTGGTACGCGGACTACGGTTACACGGGCGACTGGGATGTCGACAATATCGTGTTGACCGTTGACGCAGTGAGACACGCCGGCAAATCCTTCGAGCAGTTATATGAAGAAGTGCGCTCGCAACGCAACGTCGTGCTTGAGATGGTTACCACGCTTAAAGCCGTCAAGCCCGTGCGGCCGCGCGGCTTGCGCGACAAGTCGCATCAGATGCGCGTTGAATTCAAGCACATCGAGTCGAAATAACCGATGCCGGTCTTCATCTCAAAACTGAAACCCGGCAGTGACGGTTTCAAGGCGGCCCGCACGCAGATGCAGGAGCAGGTCGCAGGATTGAATCGCAGGCTCGCCGAAGTCAGCGCGGGTGGCGACGCGGCCGCGCGCGCGCGACACACCGCGCGCGGCAAACTGCTCGTGCGCGACCGCATCAAGGCGCTGCTGGATCCGAATTCGGCGTGGCTTGAGCTGTCGCCGCTCGCGGCGCTCGACGTGTACGGCAACGCCGTGGCCGCCGCCGGTATCGTCACTGGCATCGGCCGCGTCAGCGGGCGGGACTGCGTGGTGATCGCGAATGACGCAACGGTCAAGGGCGGCACTTATTTTCCGCTGACGGTAAAGAAGCATTTGCGCGCGCAGGAAATCGCCCAGGCCAACCGCCTGCCCTGCATCTATCTCGTCGATTCCGGCGGCGCGCATCTGCCGAGCCAGGACGAAGTGTTTCCCGATCGCGACCACTTCGGCCGGATTTTCTTCAACCAGGCGAACATGTCGGCACTCGGCATTGCCCAGGTTGCCGTTGTGATGGGCTCGTGCACCGCCGGCGGCGCTTACGTGCCGGCAATGTCCGACGAAACCATCATCGTCAAGAACCAGGGCACCATCTTTCTCGCCGGGCCGCCGCTCGTCAAAGCAGCAACGGGTGAAATCGTGACTGCCGAAGAACTCGGTGGCGGCGATGTGCATACAAAGATTTCCGGCGTTGCCGACCATCTCGCGGACGATGATGCGCATGCCCTTGCAATCGCGCGGCGCGCCATCGGCCATCTCAACCCCGGTATTGTGACGCCGCTCGAAACGCGTGAGTCGCGGGCACCGGCACTCGACCCGGCCGAAATTTACGGCGTGATTCCGGTGAATCCGCGCGAGCAGTTCGACGTACGCGAAATCATCGCGCGCATCGTCGACGATTCGGACTTCGACGAATTCAAAGCGCGCTACGGCACCACGCTCGTCACGGCGTTTGCCCGCATCGCGGGCCATCCGGTCGGCATCGTCGCCAACAACGGCATCCTGTTTTCAGAATCAGCGCTCAAGGGCACTCACTTTATAGAGCTCTGCAGCCAGCGCGGCATTCCGCTGGTGTTCCTTCAGAACATCAATGGCTTCATGGTCGGCAAAAAATACGAGGCCGGCGGCATCGCCAAGGACGGCGCCAAGATGGTGACGGCGGTCGCATGCGCGCGCGTCCCGAAATTTACCGTCATCATCGGCGGCAGTTTTGGCGCCGGCAATTACGGCATGTGCGGACGCGCGTTCGATCCGCGCTTTGTCTGGATGTGGCCGGGTGCGCGCATTTCGGTCATGGGCGGCGAGCAGGCGGCGAATGTGCTCGCGCAAGTCAAACGCGAAGCGCTCGAAAAATCCGGCCAGCCGTGGCGTGATGACGAAGAGCAGGCGTTCAAGGCGCCGATCCTCGAACAGTACGCAATGCAGGGCAGCGCCTATTACGCGACGGCTCGTCTTTGGGATGACGGCATAATCGATCCACTCAAGACGCGCGACGTGCTGGCGTTCGGTTTGTCCGCGGCGCTTAATGCGCCGATCGAAAAAACGACGTTCGGCGTCTTCCGTATGTAGGTCCCGGCGGGCCGCTTGTTCACTGCGTATAATTCCGGCTATCTCCCTGTTCCACCTCGCGCCGCGCCGAAAGAACCCATGGCACAAAAAGTACTGGTACAGATCGACGACAACGGCAATGCAACGGTTGCGCTGAACCGGCCTGACGTGCACAACGCGTTCGACGCGGAAATGGGCATGCAACTCGTCGTTGCATTGAAAAAGCTCGAGGCCGATCCGAAGGTGCGCGCGGTGGTGCTGATGGGTGCGGGCAAAAGTTTTTCGGCGGGCGCCGACATCGAACATATGCGCAAAAGCGCCGGCTTCTCGAAGGAACAGAACCGCAAAGCGGCACTGGCGTCCGCGCTGATTTTCTACACGCTCTACTCTCTGCAAAAGCCGACCATCGCGCGCGTGCACGGTGCGGTGCGCGGGGGCGGCGTCGGCCTGGTCGCCGCGTGCGACATTGCGATTGGCTCGCGCGATGCGACCTTCCGGCTGTCGGAAGTGCGGCTCGGTATCGTGCCGGCGATGATCAGCCCCTACGTGGTTGCGGCAATCGGCCAACGCCAGGCGCGTCGTTACTTCGTATCCGGCGAAGAATTCAATTCCGCCGAAGCGTTTCGCATCGGTTTATTGCATGACATCGTTGAATACGACCATCTGAACACGCGCATCGGTGAAATTCTGACTGAGCTTTATCGCGGCGGTCCGCATGCAATCGTCGCCGCCAAGCGCCAGATAGACCGGGTCGCGCACGCCGGCATTACCGAAGCTGTCGTCGCCGATACCGCATCCACTATCGCCGACATTCGTGCAACACCCGAGGCGCAGGAAGGCCTGACCGCATTCCTCGAAAAACGCTCGGCAGCATGGGTCGCGCCGCGGGCGGCAAAGAAAAAAGCCAAGCGACGTTCGTAAGGAATTCATGAATATGGCGTTACCGCACAAAGTCAAAATGGTTGAGGTCGGGCCGCGCGACGGTTTGCAAAACGAAGCGCAGAACGTGCCGACGGCAGTCAAGATCGAATTGATCGACCGCCTGACCGACGCCGGTCTGCCGGTGGTCGAAGCGACCGCGTTCGTGTCGCCGAAGTGGGTGCCACAGATGGCCGACAATGCTGCAGTGATGGCAGGCATCCGCCGCAAGGCGGGCGTCGATTACCCGGTGCTGGTGCCGAATCGCAAGGGGCTCGACGCCGCCATCGCGGCCGGCTGCGACGAAGTCGTCGTCTTTGGCGCGGCGAGCGAAACGTTCTCAAAGCGCAACACCAACTGCACGATCGACGAAGGGCTCGCGCGTTTTTCCGAAGTATGCGCGGAAGCAATCGCGCGCGGGTTGCGGGTGCGCGGCGATGTATCCGTCTGCCTCGCCTGCCCCTACGAAGGCGCCGTGAAGCCCGCGCAGGTCACGCGCATCGCCCGCGAACTACACGCGATGGGCTGCTACGAAATCACGATTTGCGACACCATAGGCGCCGGCACGCCGGGCCGGACGCGCGCGGTGATCGAAGACGTCGCCAGGCACGTGCCGGTCGAAAAACTCGCCGGCCATTTTCACGACACCTATGGGCAGGCGCTCGCCAACATGCTCGCCGCGCTCGAATGCGGCGTGGCGACTTTCGACAGCTCGGTGGCCGGGCTCGGCGGATGCCCCTACGCGAAAGGCGCCACCGGCAACGTCGCCAGCGAAGACGTGTTGTATATGCTCGACGGCATGGGTATCGACACCGGCGTCGATATGGCGAAGCTGATGGCAGCCGGCGACTTCATTTGCGCGGCGCTTGGCCGTCCGACGCTGTCGCGGGTGGCGCGCGCCCTCGCGGCCAAATCGAAAGCGGCATGATCGAAGACGACGTGCCGTCGCCGTGCATCAGGATCTGCGTCGTCGACGAGACGCGCGCTATCTGCCGCGGCTGTTATCGCACGCTCGACGAGATTTCGCGGTGGGCGGGTTATCCGCGCGCGCAAAAACTCGCGCTGCTCGAGGATCTCGCCCGGCGCAAAGCAAGCGCGCCGTTTCCGCCCCACTTGTAACGCATCGTTTTGTCATCAACGCATCAGGAGTTCACGTCATGCCGTTGTCCGCCCCTGCGCCCCGCCAACTCAAGCACAATCGCGCGATCGAATGCCGCGGTTACGAACGTGAGGACGGCTTGTGGGACATCGAAGGCCACCTCGTCGACACCAAGACTTATCTGACTTCAGCGCGGGATACCGGCCGCGCGCGTCAACCGGGCGAGCCGGTGCATGACATGTGGCTGCGGCTCACGATCGATCTCGACATGAAAATCCACGAGGCCGAAGCCGCGACCGACGCCGGCCCATACGCGCCGTGCGGCGACATCACGCCCAACTTCAAGGCGCTCAAAGGCGTCACGATCGGCGCCGGCTGGCGCAAGAAAACGCTCGAGGTTCTGGGCGGCATCAAAGGCTGCACGCATCTGGTTGAACTGCTCGGCCCGCTCGGCACCACTGCGTTCCAGGCGACCGGCCGTGCGCGCGAGAAACACAACGCGGGCAAGCCGATCACAAAAAAGCCGTATCAAATTGGCGCCTGCCACATGTATAGCGAAACGAGCGAAGCAGTAAAAGAGCGCTGGCCGCAGTATTACAGCGGCAAATAATTTCGCATGGCGTGCGCGCGCGCCGCCGATCGAGCCTGCATGCCCTTGTTATTGCGCAATGCTGACGCTAAGCGCGGGTTGCGTGGAGTCTTTGAGATTGCGCATGCGTTTATTCGAAAGTCATGATTTGAGCCGGCCGGCGCGCCAATCGCGCGTTATCTCGCGCGCCGCGTTCATGCCGGGAACGCCCGATACGCCGCCGCCGGGATGCGTTCCCGAGCCACACATATACAAGCGCGCAAGCGGTCCGCGGTAATTCGCGTTGCCGAGGACCGGCCGCGCACTGTAAAGCTGGTCGAGCGTCAGCGCGCCATGAAAAATATCACCGCCGATCAAACCGAAGTCGCGTTCGAGATCGAGCGGCGACAAAACCTTGCGGCCGAGCACGCTCGCCTTGAAATTCGGCGCATGCCGGTTGACGGTCTCGATCACGAGATCGGCAGCGGCTTCTTTGCAGTCATCCCACCGCTTGCCGTCGGGCAGGTCATAGCTGAAATGCTGACAAAAGAGGCTCGCGACGTGACGGCCCGCCGGCGCGAGCGTTAAGTCGACGGTGCTCGGAATCAGCATCTCGACGATCGGTTCGCGCGACCAGCCAGAGTTTCGCGCATCGAAGTAAGCGCGTTCCATGAACTTCAGCGACGGCGCCATGATGATGCCCGATTGATGGTGCGCCTGGACGTCGCGCCCCGGCAACGCGGTGAAGTCGGGTAATTCGGAGAGGGCGACGTTCATGCGCAGCGTCGCCGATTCGCAGCGGTAATTGCGCATGCGCGCAATGAAGTCCGCGTCGAGCTCAGTCTCATCGATGAGCTTGAGAAACAGCAGCCGTGGATTCAGATTTGATACGACGCAATTTGCCGCAATCTCGGTTCCATCGCTCAACACCGCGGCACGTGCAGTACCACCGTTAACGAGCACGCGCTCGACCGCCGTGTCCGTCGAAATCTCTACGCCCCGCGCGCGCGCTTCGGCCGCCATCGCCTGCGTAATCGCGCCCATGCCGCCCACGGAGTGTCCCCATGCGCCCGGCTTGCCGTTCACTTCGCCGAATACGTGGTGCAGCAGCACGTACGCCGATCCCGGCGTGTAAGGGCTGGCGAAGTTGCCCACGATCGCATCGAAACCGAACGCCGCTTTCAAGGCATCGGATTCAAACCACGCGTCGAGCAGTTGCCCGGCGCTTTTCGTAAAAAGGTCGAGCACGTCGCGGCGCGCCGGCATGTCGAGTTTGCGCAAGCGGTTTCCCGCGGCCAATCCGGACAACGCATCGCGAATCCCGCCGCCGGCGTTGGGTGGCGTTTCAACCGCGAGCTCGCGCATCACCTGCGCGACGCGTTCGAGCATCGCGTAGTACCGCGGCAGCACCTCGGCATCGCGGCGCGAAAACTTCGCGACTTCGGCTTGCGTCGCATTGAGCGTCGGCCCGATCTTCAAAAATCGGCCGTCATCGAGCGGCAAAAAATTCGAAACCGGTCGCTCGAGAATTTTCAATCCATGCTGGTGCAGCCGCAGATCCTCGATGACCTGGCGGTGCAGCAGGCTGACTGTGTACGCAGCGGTTGAATTGCGGAAGCCGGGAAAAAATTCTTCGGTGACTGCGGCGCCGCCAACCACGCTGCGGCGTTCGAGCACGCGCACTTTCATGCCCGCTGCCGCGAGGTAGCAGGCGCAAACCAGGCCGTTATGGCCGCCGCCGAGGATTACGGCGTCGTATTTTTGCTGTGCGTGCATCCAGCGGATGATACTTGCTGCGCGGCAATGCGGTCACGCGCCGATACGAGATTGGATCCGCTTAGCGCTATGATGCGGTCGGAACCGATGCGTCATGCGAGATGTCCACATTTTTATGCGCCTGTCCGCCTTTGTGTCGATGTTCGTGGTGGCGGCTGCCCTGCTGGCTGGCTGTGCGACGGTATCGACCAGCGTCACGCTGCTCGATCCAACGCAAAGACTTCCGCCCTCGCCACATGCGTCGATCCTGTTCGAATATCCGCCGCAACCGTACGTCAAAATTGCACTGATCGAAGTGACTGGCCGCGTCGGCGGCACGGAAGCCGAGTTGCTCGAGGAGGCGCGCAAGCGCGCCGCCGGCCTGGGTGCAGACGCTGCGGTACGACTTGAGGTGACCTCGATCCATCAGCCGCCGGCGCTCGTTTACGATCCGCTTTTCGCAGATCCGTTTTACTGGCGCTCTCGTTATCCGTACCGCGCCTATTATGGGTACCCGCCGTATGCGTTTCCGCCCTATGCATTCCCGCCGTACGCATCGAGCCAGTACCGGTGGGTTGGCGGCGGCGATGTGCAAACATTGAAAGCGGTCGCCATCCGTTTTACCGGCGACGCCCAAACGGCGCCGGCACAAACTCAAGCAGCTGAGCCGGTGCCTCAAAGGTAGTTGCGGTGAGCCGCTGCCGGTTCAATGCGCGGCATTGGCAGCGAGCGGCGCGATAACGATCTGGCGCGCCCGGCCCGATTCGAACGGGCGACCTTCGGCTTCGGAGGCCGACACTCTATCCAGCTGAGCTACGGGCGCGATGTAGGGTGCACAACAGGGCGCCAAGCATAGCGGTTTTCCCTCGTAGCGTCCAACCTCAGAGGGTCCTCGCGTCTTACGGCGCCCCGCGAATGCCGTTATAATGTGCGCCTTTCCAATGCCTTGCTGCGGGATTTTCATGAGCGAAGTTCATCAAGAGGAACACTCCTCGCCGATCAAAACACCGAAGCAATTGATTACGGTCATCCTGCTTTCGTTTTTGGTGCCGATCATCGTGATTGTCATGTTGTCGCAGCTCCTGACGACGGGCCTTAACAAAAGTCCCGAGGCGCAGGGAACGTCAACCGCCGAAGCGGTCGCGGCGCGCATCAAGCCCGTGGGCCAGGTTGAGGTTACCGACCCGAATGCACCGAAGGTTGAAAAAACCGGCAAGGAAGTCGTCGACGCCGTGTGCAGTGCGTGTCACGCCACGGGCGCGCTCAATGCGCCGAAGATCGGCGACAAAGCCGGATGGGCGCCCCACCTCGGCGGCGGACTTGATCACCTGACGCAGAATGCGATCAAGGGCATTCGCCAGATGCCGCCGCGCGGCGGCAATCCGGACTTGAGCGATCTCGAAGTCATGCGCGCGGTCGCTTACATGGCGAACCAGTCGGGTGCGAGCTTCAAAGAACCCGCGGCCAAACCGGCGATGGCAGCGAATGCCAAAGGCCCGGCGAAGTAATTCGGCTTTAGCAACCGAAAAAGGCGCAGACGAGTCTGCGCCTTTTTTGTCTGCGCGCGGACCAGGCGCGTCGCTGCTGAAATTTTTACCGCATGCACTGTGGCTGGCCGCGGCGTCCACACTTTCGGCGCACTCTGCCGCAGCCGAGTATCCGGTCAAATTCATCCGTTTCATTGTGCCCTATGCGCCGGGCGGCAGTTCCGACGTGCTCGCGCGCACGCTGGGCCAGAAACTCGGTGCTTCGCTCGGACAAACGTTCGTCATCGACAATCGTCCCGGCGCGGGCAGCATGGTGGGAACCGATATCGCCGCGAAGGCAACACCGGATGGCTACACGATCATCCTGTCGGATATGCCGCACACGATCAATCCAAGCATCTACACAAAAGTCCCGTACGATCCGGTCAAGGATTTCACGCCGATCACGACGGTCGGGGTGTCGCCGATGTTTCTGTTCGTCAATCCGGCGGTCAAAGCGCAAAACGTCAAAGAGCTGATCGCGCTTGCCAAAGCGCAGCCGGGCAAGCTTGCGATTGCATCGGGCGGCACCGGCGCGACGACGCATTTAATGGCGGAGCTGCTGCAAAGCCATGCGGGCATCAAACTCACGCATGTGCCGTACAAAGGCGCGGGTCCGGCATTGAGCGATGTCGTCGCCGGCCAGATTCCGGGGACCTTTACGTCGATGGCGACCGCCGCGCCTTTTGCGCAGTCCGGACGCCTGCGTATTCTTGGCGTAACGAGCGCGAAGCGGCTTGCCGCTTTTCCCGAGGTAGCGACGTTCGAGGAAAGCGGCGTGCCCGGCATGATCGTCGAGCACTGGTGGGGCGTCATGGCGCCCGCGGGCGTGCCGACACCCATCGCTGAAAAATTGCGGGTTGCAATCGTGAATGCAGTCAGTGCACCGGATGTGCGCGAACGCTTCACCGTGCTCGCCGTCGAGCCGCGCACCTGCACGCCTGAAGAATTTCGCAAATTGCTCGAGGCCGATGTCAGGCGCTGGGCGAAAGTAGTCAAGGATGCCGGCATCAAAATTGAATAACCGTTTTCCGCTCGGCCAGCGTCCGGCATGACGAATCTGCTCGACGCAGCCATGACCGCGCTCGCGGCCGACGCCGCGATGCAAAGTGATTTCACGGCGCTGTGCGATTGCTGCGGACGGCGCGCGGGCACGCCCTCGGAAAAGGCGGGGATCGAATTTGTGCAGTCGCGGCTTGCCGCGATCAGTCCAGCGGCCGCGCTCGAACCAGTTGCCTATGCAGGCTGGCGCTGCCCGCCGGCGACGTTGCGCCTCGCCGATGGCAGCGAGCTTGCGTGCAATCCCCTGCTCGGCTCGGCGTCGACGCCGGCCGCCGGTCTCAGCGCAGAAGTCATCGACCTGGGACGCGGCAGCGAAGAAGATTTCAAGCAGCACGCCGCTGATATCGCGGGCCGCTGCGTCTTGGTACGTCACGAATATCCGTTTTCGGCCGTGCATGTGCATCGCCGCCGCAAGTACGGCTGGGCGATGGATCACGGTGCCGCCGCCTTCATCATCGCCAATCCGGCGCCCGGCGGCGGCCCGTTGTCCGGTTCATCGGGACGCGGCGGTGCCGCCGGCATTCCCGCCATTGCCACCGATTACGAATCGGCCGCGCGTCTCGCTCCGGTTGGTTCGAAGCGCGCGCGCGTACATCTGAAAATTGAAGGCGAGGATTATCCCGCGCAAACCCGCGTGGCCATCCTCAACCTGCCGGGACAAACCCGCGACTGCATCGTGTTAAGCGCCCACATCGACGGCCACGACCTAGCCGAAAGCGCGATGGACAACGCAACCGGGGTGGCGGTCGTGCTTGCGGTGGCGCGTGCCTTCGCGCCATTGATCGCAAGCTGCCGGCGCGGACTGCGCATCTGTTTCTTCAGCGCCGAGGAATGGGCGCTGGCCGGTTCGCGCCAGTACCTCGATCGCATGAGTGCAGACGAACGGTCGGCCATCGCGCTCAATATCAATCTCGATACCGTCGGCGGCGATACGCAGTTGACTGCGCTGACGAGTGAATTTCCGCGGCTTGAAACGTTCGTCGTGGAGGCGGCGACCGCAGCCGGTTTACCGGTGAACACCTATGCGCCGCTGATGGGCAACTCGGACCACTTCAATTTTGCGCGGCACGGCATACCCGCGCTGCGGCTCGTCGCTGGATTCGACCGGCCTCAGTGCAATATCCGCCACATCCTCACGCGCGGCGATACGCGCGAAAAAGTGACAGAGGCCGAACTTGCAGCCGCAGCGCGTTTGACGGCGACACTGCTCGCACGCGCGCTGACGGACAGCGACGACGTCGTCATGGCGTTGCGAAAAAAATAGATGGCGACATACGCGATCGGCGACATCCAGGGTTGCTATTCGGCGTTGCGGCGGTTGCTCGACAAGATCGACTTCGAGCCTGCACGCGACCGGCTGTGGCTCGTGGGCGACCTCGTCAACCGCGGCCCGCAATCGCTGGCGGTGCTGCGCTTCGTCAAGGATCTCGGCAGCCGCGCTACGACCGTGCTTGGCAATCACGATTTGCATCTGCTGGTCGTCGCCGCAGGTCATGTGAAACAGCACAAAGGCGATACGCTCAACGCAATCCTCCGCGCGCCGGACCGCGATGAATTACTCGACTGGCTGCGCAACCGCAAGCTCATGCATGCGGCAGGACGCTATGCGATGGTCCATGCCGGATTGTTGCCGCAATGGTCAATTCCCAAGGCGCTTAGTCTCGCGCGCGAAGTTGAAAACGCATTGCGGCGCGCCAACTATGCGGACTTCCTGAAAAACATGTACGGCAATCAGCCCGACCGCTGGCGCGACGATCTCAAAGACTACGACCGGCTGCGCGTCATCACCAATGCGTTGACGCGACTTCGACTGTGCACGGCGGACGGCCGCATGGAATTTACGCACAAAGTTGCGCCGGTCGATATGCCGCGCGGTTTTCGGCCGTGGTTCGAGGCGCCCAACCGGCGCAGCCGCGCCACGACGATATTGTTCGGCCATTGGGCGGCGCTCGGACTTTATCGCGACCGCAACGTCGTCTGCCTCGACACCGGCTGCGTGTGGGGCCGCAAACTAACCGCGTTCAGACTAAAGGATGCGAAGCTTTTTGAGTGTGACGCCGCGGCGCAGGCAGGTTAAGCGCGGCCGCGATTACTGCACCTGCTTCATCCGCGAGTTCGCGTCTATGCCGGCCAGCGCAAACGATCGGCGGCAGAAATCGCAGATGCACGCGTATCACCGGTTGCGTCAATATGAGCCGCAGTGATTCAACGAGAGTCCTTGTGCCGGCATAGTGGGCTGCATAACACAACTCGCCGTCAGCACCGGTATAGCGGATGGCTACCGGAAAAAGCAGTGCATTGCAGCTAAGCGCCGATTGCAACAACGACGCATGAAACGGCAGCACGACGTCGCCGCTGCTGATAATGCCCTCGGGGAACACGGCGAATAGGTCGCCTGCGCGCAGACCGGCGGCGATTTGCTCGTTGATGTTCAAGGTGTGCTTGCGCTGCGTGCGTTCGATGAAAAGCGTACCGCCCTGCGCGCACAGCCAGCCGATCACCGGCCAACGGCGGATTTCGGACTTGGCCACGAAGCGCACCACGTGCGCGGCATCGATGGCGAAGATATCGAGCCACGACACATGATTGGCGACGAGCATGGCCGGCGCTTGATCGGCGCGCGGCGGCGTGCCGCTCACTGTGAGCCGGACGGCGAGGATGTGCAGGAGACCCTGCGCAAAGCGGCGCACGCGGACTCGACGCTCGGCGATGCTCAAAAATGGAAACACGATCGCGGCCGACACGGTCGCCTGCAACACATGCCAGGTCAGGCGCGCAATCCGGATCGCGCGCGTGCCTTTAGAGGTTAGCGTGACCGGCGACTCAGAGATACTGGTGGACTCGGACATTCAGTGCGTGACACGCGTCGATTTCTCGCCGGACAATACGCGCACCCGATCACCGACTTTGAATGCCTCGCTGTCAGGCTGCAGCACATGAATCAGCCGACCGCCATCGAGGCGCACTGCAATCTCCAACCCTTCCTTCGACGTCATCGAATTTTCGAGCGCCCGCCCGGCAACACTGCCGGCCACCGCACCCGCGACTGACGCCGCCTGGCTGCCGCGTCCGCTGCCGACGGTGCTGCCGGCGATGCCGCCAGCGCCCGCACCGCCGATCGTTCCTATGTAGCCGCCCCCCGCAGACGGCAACGGCACACGCCTCAATTCTTCGACGACGCCCGTGCGCACCTCAAGTTCTTCCCCGGCATTGCGGTCGGGCTTACTTGAAGCGCAGCCCGCAATCAAAGCGCCCGCGAAAATCAGTACAGCAGCAAGGCGCGCCATAGTCTCGCGTGTCGCCTACCAGGGCGTGCTGCCAAAATTCTGCTTGTAGCGCGCGGCAATTTCATCGCGCGTGAACTCGTGATTTTGTCCGCCGCGCTGCGCGATCTTCACGGCGCCGAGCAGCGATGCGAGCCGGCCGGTCAATTGCCAGTCGAGCCCATTGGCGATGCCATATAAAAGACCGGCGCGGTAGGCGTCACCGCAGCCGGTGGGATCAACGACGGCTTCCGGGCGCGCGCACGGAATCTCAAGCTGCTTCCCTGCTGTATAGATCAACGAGCCCTGCGCGCCCAGCGTGACGATCAGTGCCTTTACTTCGCGTGCAAGGTCGTCGAGCGTGCGGCCCGTTCGGTCTTGCAGCATCTGCGCCTCGTAATCGTTGACGGTCAGGTACTCGGCCTGGCGCACGAAGCCGAGCAATTCCTCGCCATTAAACATCGGCAAGCCCTGACCCGGATCGAAGATAAAAGGAATGCCTGCCTCTTTAAACTCGCGCGCATGCTGCAGCATGCCGTCGCGCCCATCAGGCGCAACGATGCCGAGCGTCACGTTTTTGGCGTCGGCAACATGATTGCGGTGTGACTCGCCCATCGCACCTGGATGAAATGCGGTGATCTGATTGTCGTCGAGGTCGGTGGTGATAAAGGCTTGCGCGGTAAAGGTGCCAGCGACGTGGCGCACATGCTGCTGCGACAGCTTTAGGTTATCCAGGCGCGCCGCGTACGGCTGCGCATCGTCGCCCACCGTCGCCATGATTTGCGGCATACCGCCGAGCAATTGCAGGTTGTAAGCGATGTTGCCGGCACACCCGCCATACTCGCGGCGCATTTCAGGCACCAGGAAGGCGACATTCAGGACGTGCAGCTTTTCGGCGAGGATGTGCTCCTTGAAGCGGCCCGGAAACACCATGATATTGTCATACGCAATCGAGCCACAAATCAGGGTGTGCATGCAAAAATCCCGCGGAAAACCAAAATTATAACATCGCCTTACGCGCTGCCTGCCCGCTATCGCCAGGCGCCTGGCGATAAACCTTCTGCTATGATTCCAACGCATAAGCACGGCAAGCGGAGACAACTCATGTTTGAAGAATTCAAGAAGTTTGCAATGCGCGGCAACGTCGTCGACATGGCCGTCGGCGTCATTATCGGCGCCGCATTCGGCAAAATCGTCGACTCGCTGGTGAAGGACCTGATCATGCCGCCGATCGGGCTTTTGCTCGGCCGCGTCGATTTCGCGAATCTGTTCGTCGTCTTGAAGGACGGC
Organism: Betaproteobacteria bacterium; assembly: GCA_028292435.1. Taxonomy (GTDB): domain Bacteria; phylum Pseudomonadota; class Gammaproteobacteria; order Burkholderiales; family SG8-41; genus PALSA-1004. The sequence goes on along the minus strand of JAQGMI010000145.1, from coordinate 89,201 downwards.
GTGCCGCCGGGCCCGTACCTGTCGCTGGACATTGCGCAAAAAGCCGGCGCCGTCACGTTTAACTACGGGATTTTTATCAACGCCTGCATTAGTTTTCTGATCGTCGCGTTCGCGGTTTTCATGCTGATTCGCGCGATCAATCGCATGCGGTCGGCAAAGCAGGACGAACCGGCGCCGACGCCCGAAGAGATCGTGTTGCTGCGCGAGATTCGCGACTCGGTCAGGAAGTAAGCGGTACGGCCTTTTTACTTCAGCGGAATACTGCCGCTGCCCGCCAGAACCAGCAGCCACACGACGACGGCGTTGATCAGGCTCAGCATCACCGCGGCGCTGCCGAAATCCTTGGCGCGCTTCGCCAGAACGTGATTTTCCAGCGACACCCGATCGGTGACCGCTTCGATCGCGGAATTGAGCAGTTCGACGATCAGCACCAGCATCACGCTGCCTACCATCAATGCCTTGCCAATGGCGCCGACGTGCATCGAAAACGCGAGCGGTATCAGCGCCATCGCGAGCACGACTTCGAGCCGGAACGCGTCCTCGTATTTGAACGCCGCGGCGAAACCATCGAGCGAGTAAAACAACGCGTTCCAGATGCGTTTGATGCCGCGCTTTTTGTAAGGACTGTTCATCGTTCGCGCCTGTCGGAAATGAAAGGAACCCGGTGACCGCTCAACTCGTCCGCCACGCAAGATCGAGTTCGCGCGCGGCCTTGACGTCGTCGAGACGGCGCACCGGCGTCGTGTGCGGCGCCGACTTCACGAGCGCCGGCTGTTCGCGCGCTTCGCGCAACACGCCGGCCATCGCCTGCACGAACGCGTCGAGGGTCTGCTTCGTTTCCGTCTCAGTCGGTTCGATCAACAGGCATTCGGGCACCAGCAGCGGGAAGTAAGTGGTCGGCGCATGGAAGCCTTTGTCGAGCAGCCGCTTGGCAAAATCCATCGCCGACACGCCGGTTTCATCCTTTAATTTTTTGAGTGTCACGATAAATTCGTGGCTCGCGCGGCGGGTCGGAAACGCGATGTCGAAACCCGCTTTTTTCAATTCGACCATCAGGTAGTTTGCATTGAGCGTCGCATATTCCGCGACGCGGCGCATGCCGTCGCGTCCCAGCAGACGGGCATAGATATAGGCACGCAGCAAAACGCCGGCGTTGCCGAGATGCGCCGACAACCGGCCGATGGATTGCGGGATATCGCGCTCGTCGCGCAGCCGATAACCGTTTGCCGCATCGAAGGACACGACCGGCAGCGGGAGGTATGGCGCGAGGCGGGCGGCGACACCGACCGGACCGGACCCTGGCCCGCCGCCGCCGTGCGGCGTTGAAAACGTTTTGTGCAGATTGATATGGATAACGTCAAAACCCATGTCGCCGGGTTTCACTTTGCCGAGTATTGCATTCAAGTTCGCGCCGTCGTAATACAGGAGGCCGCCGGCGTCGTGCACGATTTTTCGAATATCAATAATCGCGCGTTCAAATACGCCGAGCGTCGACGGGTTGGTCAGCATCAGTCCCGCGGTGTGCGGCCCGACCGCCGCCGCGAGTGCGGCGAGATCGACGTTGCCTTCGCGGTCGGTCGCGATTTCCTTGACCGTGTAACCGCACATGACCGCTGATGCCGGGTTTGTCCCGTGCGCTGCATTGGGCACGAGAATCTCCGTGCGCGCCGAGTCGCCGCGCGCGACATGAAACGCGCGGATCATCGCGACGCCAGCGAACTCGCCCTGGGCGCCGGCCATCGGGGCAAGACTCACGGCCGCCATGCCGCTCACGTCCTTGAGCATTTCCTGCAGTTCGAACAGGCAGGCGAGAAAACCCTGGCCGGTATCGGCCGGTGCGTCGGGATGGCGCGCAAGAAACTGCGGCAGCATCGCCAGTTCGTTGCACGCGCGCGGGTTGTACTTCATCGTGCACGAGCCGAGCGGATAAAAATGCGTGTCGATCGAGAAATTGCGCCGCGACAGATTTGTATAGTGGCGAACGGCGTCGAGCTCCGACACTTCAGGCAGCAGCGGCGGGGTCGCGCGGCGAAACGCCGCCGGGATCGTTGCCGGTGCGGCCGCATGCGGAATCTGCGCCGCGCTGCGTCTCCCGGGGCGCGACAATTCGAATATCAGCATCGCGGTTCGATGGCTAGCAATTGCCGGCAAGCGACATGCTTTTGCCGTCAACCCGACGCACCGGCACCTGCGACACGTCGACGCCATCGAGACCGAACACGTTCACGCCATAGTGATCGGGTGCCGCGCGTTTGCGATGAAACGTGTAGATGCCGCAGTCAGCGCCGAAATAATGCTGCGCAACCCGCGTGTTCCACTGGTAGTGGCGCAGCTTGTCTTCACCGTGCACGGCCTTCAAACGCGATTCATGCACCTTGTACATAACCGCGTTTTTTTTCACGCACCTCGTGAAATCGTCGAGCGTACCCTTCACTTTAAAACGCACGCTGCCGCAATGGCAGGAACCCTGGAAGGTGCCGCTCGGCAATGCTGTCATGCGCGCCGCCCACCGTTATTTAAGCGCAGCGAGCGCCGTGTCGTAGTCCGGCTCGTTCTTGATTTCGGGCACGAGTTGCGAATATTTGACCTTGTTGTTCTCGTCGAGCACGACGACGGCGCGCGCGGTCACGCCTTTGAGCGGGCCGTCGGCCAGATCGACGCCGTATTTCGTATGAAAATCGCGCCCGCGCATGGTCGACAGCGACACCACGTTATTGATGCCTTCAGCTTCGCAGAAACGCTTCATCGCAAACGGCAGATCGGCCGATACCACGAGCACAACGGTGTTCGCGAGGCCACCCGCTTTTTCATTGAACTTGCGCGTTGACGTCTGGCATACCGGCGTATCGAGGCTCGGCACGATGTTGAGCACCTTGCGCTTGCCCGCGTAATCCTTGAGGCTCACGTCCTTCAGATCTTTGCCGGTCAGATTGAAGTCGGGCGCGGCATCGCCGGCTTTGGGAAAGTTGCCAGCGACGTTGACGGGATTGCCGCCGAGAGTAACGGTAGCCATTGAGTTCTCCTTGATTGATTAATTGGAAGCTTTGGATCCGCGGTCGGATGACCGGGCTGGGTTGAGTATTCTTTGCATGTTATCGGCATACCGCGCGAGATCATCGTCGCGTTTGGTTTCAGTCGCGCATACGAGCAGACCGTTACCGAGTTCGGGATAATCGCCCGCCAGAGCGAGGCCGCCCAGTATGCCCTGCCCCTTTAACGCCTGCAATACGCCGCCGACCGGTGCATCGAGCTGCACGACGAATTCGTGGAACATCGGGCCGCTGAACATACGCGTCACGCCGGGGATCGCACACAATTGGTCCACGAGCGCAGTTGAGTTGGCATGCGAGGCCTCTGCGACTCGCGCAAGCCCTTCCGGTCCGACCAGCGCCATGTAGATGGTGGCCGCCGTCACCGCGAGCCCCTGATTCGTGCAGATGTTCGAAGTCGCTTTGGAGCGGCGAATGTGTTGTTCGCGCGCCTGCAACGTGAGCGTGTAACCGGGTTTGCCATCGACGTCGAGCGTGCGCCCGACGATGCGTCCCGGCATTTGCCGTACGTACTCGTTGCGGCAAGCCATGAAACCGAAGTACGGTCCGCCGCCGGCGAGCGGCACGCCGAGCGGCTGGCCTTCGCCGACGACGATGTCGGCACCGCCCGCCGCCCATTCGCCGGGCGGCTTCAAAAGCGCGAGCGAAGTCGGATTGACCACGGCGATCGTCAACACGCCGTTGCGCTTCGCCCACGCGGTCAACTCATCCACCGGTTCGAGCACGCCGAAGTAGTTCGGTTGCGGCACGACCAGCGCCGCGTAGTCACGTGCATTCACATTGTCGAGCGCCGCGGGAATCGTGTGCCCGCAGTCGGTGCAATACGGCAGCTCGACCAGTTCGATGTTCTGATCTCGCACGATTGTGCGAGCGACCGCGCGATAGACCGGGTGCACCGTTGCCGGCACCAGCACGCGCCGCGCCGACTTGTGCGCGCGCACCGCCATCAGCACTGCTTCACCGAGTGCGGACGCGCCATCGTAAAGACTCGCGTTCGTCACGTCCATCGCCGTCAACGATGTCATCATCGATTGATATTCGTACAAGAGCTGCAAGGTGCCCTGGCTCGCCTCGGCCTGATACGGCGTGTATGACGAATAAAATTCGCCGCGCGTTGCGATCTGCCATACGGCCGCGGGGATGTGATGCTCGTAAGCGCCGGCGCCGATGAAGTTGAGCCAGCGGCCATCGCTTTCGGCGCGGTCGCGCATCAAGCGGCCGATCTCCATTTCATTGAGTCCCGGCGGCACGCCGTTGAGCGTCGCCTGGCGCAACGAAGCCGGGATTTCATCGAAAAGGTCTTCGATCGAGGTCACGCCGATTGCAGCGAGCATGGTACGAACGTCATCTTCGGTATGCGGTATGAATGGCATGACGATTAGCGCTTGCTAAGTGCGCTCGTAGAATAAGACTTGGGGACTCGGGTCGCTGTGCGCGAATCCCGGTGCTGCCTGTTCATTCATGTCAGTGTTGGTCGGCGTCCGCGACTGCCTGGTAAGCAGCGGCATCGAGCAAGCCGGCCAATTCGTCCACGGCGGCCGGTTTCAGCTTGAAGAGCCACGCAGCGTACGCATCCTGGTTGATTTTTTCCGGCGCATCCGCGAGTTCCGTATTGACCGCGAGCACTTCACCGCTGACCGGGGCGAAAATGTCGGCCGCTGCTTTCACGGATTCAACTACCGCGCATTCTTCTTCCTGTTTCAACTTGCGTCCGACCGCAGGCAATTCGACGAACACGAGGTCGCCGAGCGATTCCTGCGCGTGATGCGTGATGCCGACCGTCAGCGTGCCGTCCGGCTCCTGCCGGATCCATTCGTGCGATTTCGTATATTTAAGATCAGCAGGGATTGTCATGGTGGTCTAACTCCAGGAGTGTGCTCATGCGCCGGCTCGATTTTATCGCGAATTGCTGTTCTGGCCCGTGCGCGTTCAAGCAACCAGAACTTTCCCGTGCCGCACGAACGGCGGGGTGACGACGCGTGCACGCAGCAGCTTGTCGCGGATTGCAACGTTGACCTCATCGCCGGGGCGCACCGCAATCGGCACGCGAGCGAGCGCGAGCGAGCGAGCGAGCGTCGGGCCGAAACCGCCGCTGGTAATTTCACCTTCGCCGTCGGGAGTGCTCACCGTCTGGTGCGCGCGCATCACACCCTTATCGATCAGCAGTAAACCGAGCGCGCGGCGCTCTACCGGCGCCTTCTGCAGCGCGCGCTTGCCGATAAAATCACGCGGCGACTTGAGATCGACTGTCCACGCGAGACCGGATTCGAGCGGCGTGGTGGTTTCATCCATGTCCTGCCCATATAGATTCATGCCGGCTTCGAGCCGCAGCGTATCGCGCGCGGCAAGTCCGGCAGCGGTCACGCCGTGCTCGCGCAGGCGCTGCCACAAGTCAACCGCGTCGGTCGCGGGCAAGATAATTTCAAAACCATCTTCGCCGGTGTAACCCGTGCGCGCGAGCATGCTGTCGCCAATTCGCGCTGCGCTGAAGTAACTCAGCTTCGCGGCGGCTTCGGCTGCCGCCGGCACCACCGCGAAGACCTTCTCGCGCGCCACCGGCCCTTGCACCGCGATAATGGCGAGATCGCGACGCGGCGTGATTTCAACCTGCGGCCATTGCTTATCGCGTTGGGCGACAAGCCAGGCGCAATCGCCGTCGGCAGTTGACGCGTTGACCACGAGCCGGAACCAGTCATCAGCGAAGAAATACACAATCAGATCGTCGATGACCCCGCCGTCTTCGTTGAGCAGGCACGAGTACAAAGCCTTGCCCGGCACCTGCAGCCGGCCGACGTTGTTGGCGAGCACGTACTCGAGATATTCGCGGCTGCCATTGCCGCGAATGTCGATCGCGAGCATGTGCGAGACGTCGAACATGCCGCATGTCCGGCGCACCGCATGATGCTCGTCCAACTGCGAGCCGTAATGAAGCGGCATGTCCCAGCCGCCGAAGTCGACCATGCGCGCGCCCATCGCGCGATGCACCGCATTTAACGGCGTTGATTTGAGCGGCGAGGAAGTCACGAAATAATCTGAAATTGACGCTGATGCGTCGCTAAAGCGCGGCGGCGGAGAATCATCGCGCCGGCGCCGCTATCAAATCCAGCCTGAAGCCCGCGGCGCCCAGGTCGCCGGTTTCAAGATCGAGGCGTACGGTCACTTCGGCATTCGCCGCAATGCCGCTCCGCGCGTCTTTGCCAGCCGGCAAATAATCTGACGGCATGAAGACGCGCCGCGCCACCGTATGCTCTTTGGTATTCGTGAGGACGACGTCGAGCGCGGGATAACCGAGTGCACTCGTTGCGTGATTGCGCAACGTCGCCGTCAGCGCGATCAGCCCCGGATTCGCCGGATCGGTGGCCTGCATGTCGGAAGCTTCGATGCTGATCTGGCGCGGACGCTGCGGTAACGCGACCGTGCAATGCAGGAGTTCACACATCTTGTTTAAATGCGGCCGCGCTTCCGGCATGTTCGCCGCGATGTCGCTGCGATAAAAATAGGCGCCCTGCGCCGCCAGTCCAGACAGCATCAGCGCGACGCCGATCGCCCAACCGGTGCGGCGCCGGCGTGGCGGCGTAGTGTCGTACGACGGAGACGTAATCCGCGGTTCTTGCGAAATAACCGTCGCCGCCGCCACCGCGGGCGGCTCTTCGACTGCGGTGGGCGACGGCGCTGAAGCTGCTACGGGTTCTTCGCGTACGGGTTCAGGCGCCGCAACAGGCGTGACCGCGGGCTCGGGGGTTAACGAAGTGACGGCTTCACTTGCGCTTGGCGTTGCGACCGGTGCTACGGGCATCGCTGCTTCGGGCAACGTCGCCAGGGTCTTGAAGCCATCGAACACTTGCGCGCAACGGCCGCAGCGAACCATGCCGTGCTGCGCCTGCAGCTGGACCGGTGTGACGCGGAACTTCGTTCCGCAGCTCGGGCACTCGGTGACGATGCTCATCGGGTTAGCGCGCGAGCTTCCGGCCGTTGATGAGCACCCAGCCGTCTTCGTGTTGTAGCGGACCGAGTTCGAACGCGCCGCGATAAGCGTCCGCCACTTCAGTCGCTTGCTGATCGAGCACGCCTGACAACAAAATGCGGCCGCCGGCCGACGTCATGCGCGTTAACAGCGGCGCAAGCAGCTTGAGCGGATTGGCGAGAATATTAGCCACCACGATGTCGGCTGATGTCGGGGCAGCGCTTTCGGCGGCGATGAAGTTCATTTCGACCTGATTTTGCATCGCATTATGGCGTGCGGCAAGCAGCGCCAGCGGATCGATATCAACACCGGTCGCGCGCTTCGCGCCCAGTTTAAGCGCGGCAATGCCGAGGATGCCAGAGCCGCTTCCGTAGTCGAGCACCGACTCGCCGCCGCTTACATTGGCATCGAGCCATGCGAGGCACAGTCGGGTCGTCGGATGAGTCCCGGTGCCGAAGGCGAGTCCCGGATCAATGACCAGGTTTATCGCTTGCGGGTCCGGCGGCGTATGCCATGTCGGCACCACCCATAATCGCGACGACACGCGAACGGGTTGAAATTGAGATTGGGTTGCGCGTACCCAGTCCTGATCGGCAACGGGCGAAATCGTCACCGATGTAGCCGGATCAAGATTCACTGCCTGCAAAGCAGCGCTCACGCGCGTGGCAACATCGTTCGTTTCGTTAAATAACGCGTTCAGGCGCGACTTCGCCCATTCGCCCGTCGCCGGTTCGCCCGGCTCGCCAAATAAAGCATGCTCGTCCGCCGTGCCGGCGAGCGCGTCGGCCACGTCGACCGAGATTGCACCCGCTTCGAGCAATGCGTCGGATAGTGTCTCGACGTACGTTGCATCGACGGTGAGCGTGACGGCAAGCCAGGACATATTTTCAGAATTGACGGTCGGGGATTGTTGATTGCAGCGAACGCGGCGACAAACTCAGTCTTCAACGCACATTCAGTCCTGCATTTAACTCACTTCGCCAGCTTCTGCTCGAGGTAATGAATGCTCGTGCCGCCGCGCAGGAACGCGGCGTCGCGCATCAATTCCGCGTGCAGCGGCAAGTTAGTTTGAATGCCCTCGACCACGGCCTCGGAGAGCGCGATGCCCATGCGCGCGATGGCCTGTTCGCGCGTGTCGCCATACGCAATTAATTTGCCGATCAGCGAATCGTAATTCGGCGGCACAAAATAATTGGCGTAGACGTGCGAATCGACGCGAATGCCGGGACCGCCGGGCATGTGCCACGACGTAATACGTCCGGGCGAAGGTGTAAATTTATACGGGTCTTCGGCGTTGATGCGGCATTCGATCGCATGGCCCTTGAACATGATATCGCGCTGCTTAACCGGCATGCGCTCGCCCGCCGCGATGCGGATTTGCGCCTGCACGATGTCGATGCCGGTAATCATCTCGGTGACCGGGTGCTCGACCTGCAGGCGCGTGTTCATTTCGATGAAATAGAACTCGTCGTCCTCGTACAAGAATTCGAACGTGCCGGCGCCTTCATAACCAATCTTGCGGCACGCTTCCGCGCAGCGCTCGCCGACACGGATGCGGCCCCGCGTCGGCAGGTGCGGTGCAGGTGCTTCTTCGATGATTTTCTGGTGGCGCCGCTGCATCGAGCAGTCGCGATCGCCCAGATACACGGCGTTGCGAAAGCGGTCGGCGAGCACCTGCACCTCGATATGGCGCGGCGCCTCCAGGAATTTTTCCATGTAGACGACCGGATTGCCGAACGCCGCCTGCGCTTCGGCGCGCGTCATCGCGACCGCATTCAACAACGCAGCCTCCGTGTGAACCACGCGCATGCCGCGGCCGCCGCCACCGCCCGCGGCTTTGATGATCACCGGATACCCGACTGCGCGCGCGGTCTTGATGATTTCCTGCGGCTCTTCGGGTAGCGCACCTTCGCTGCCCGGCACGCACGGGATGCCCGCCTTACGCATTGCAGCTTTGGCGCTGACCTTATCGCCCATCATGCGGATGGTTTCGGCCTTGGGGCCGATGAAAACGAACCCGCTTTTTTCAACGCGTTCCGCGAAGTCGGCGTTCTCCGAAAGAAAACCATAGCCGGGATGAATGGCTTGGGCATCAGTCACCTCGGCAGCGCTGATGATGGCCGGAATATTCAGATAACTTAGCGCCGACGGCGGCGGTCCGATGCACACCGATTCGTCGGCCAGTTTCACGTACTTGGCCTCGGCATCCGCTTCCGAATGCACGGCGACGGTCTTGACGCCAAGCTCGCGGCAGGCGCGCTGGATACGCAGGGCGATTTCGCCGCGATTGGCGATCAGGATTTTTTCAAACATCGCTAACGTCCAGGCAACGGGCCCGCGCTGCATCGCGTTGGCGAAACGCCGCAATCACATGAGCTATGACAGTTTGCTTTGCTTCCTGCCGCAGTCGCATCAGCCAATCACCATGAGCGGGTGACCGTATTCGACCGGCTGTCCATTTTCGACGAGGATGGCCTTGATGACGCCCGAGCGGTCGGCCTCGATTTCGTTCAATAATTTCATGGCTTCGATGATGCAGACTGTTTCGCCTTCCGTCACGGTTTGCCCAACTTCGACAAACGCCTTCGCACCGGGCGTCGGAGCGCGATAGTAAGTGCCAACCATGGGCGATTTCAGGACATGCCCTTCGGCCGCTGGCGCGACGGGTTCGGGCGCGGGCGAAGCCGCCGCCGCTGGTGTCGCTGCCGGCGCTGCAACCTGCATCACGGTGGCAGTTGCCGGGGCATTGGCCGTGTTATTCCGGCTGATCCTGACTTTCTCTTCCCCTTCGGTGATTTCGAGTTCGGCAATGCCGGACTCTTCGACCAAGTCGATGAGCTTTTTCAATTTGCGCAAATCCATAATCAACTCCCTGCTGAGGCCTGCAATGCATACTCAAGTGCGAGCTCGTAGCCTTTGCCACCCAGGCCGCTGATGACGCCGACAGCGAGGTCGGAAAAATAAGAATGGCGGCGGAATTCCTCGCGCCGAAAGACATTCGACAGATGCATTTCGATAAAGGCTATGCGCACGGCCGCGAGCGCGTCGCGGATCGCGACGCTGGTATGGGTGAATGCGGCCGGATTAATAATGATGAAGTCGACTTGCTCGCGCCCCGCTTGCTGGATTCGATTGACGAGTTCGCCTTCCTCGTTGCTCTGAAAAACAGCCAGGCTGACGCCCGCCTGGCTTGCGCCGTCTTGAAGTTTTTGGTTGATTGACTGCAGTGTCTCGGAACCGTAATGCAGGGGCTCGCGCTGTCCCAACAGGTTGAGATTCGGCCCATGCAACACCAAAATGTTTTTCGCTTTAGGCATATTGCCGTGTTTCCTGCTTTGGCCCCCGCCGTACACTGAACTTCCGGCGGAATTATTTGGCAATTATCGGTATTTTGACGCAGATCGCGTCATTTTGTCCATTTCTGGGCGCACGATCGCGTAAGTTGCGCGACTTCTCCGGCTCGCGGCGAGTGGTTCCAAAGTAGTGCTTTCGGTCTCTTCAGGCGCCCCATAACCAAAAGCGGCGGACTCATGCTTCTTGGCACGTTAGCAACACGTTCACCGAAGTTATAGGCTTTAATGCGCCTAAAACGGACACTTTAAAGCAATGGCTTAATCAGACTTTCGAGCTTTTCTGCCCTGATAATGCCAACTTGGGCAGCCTGTACCTTGCCGCTCCGATCCAGGATGAGGGTATAGGGCAATACCGTGGCGCGGTTGCCAAGCTGGCGGGCAAATTCCATCGTTTCCATACCGCCGACGACGAGCGGATAGTTGATCCCCATCTGGCGTGCGTACGGCAGCACGCGCTCTTTTTGATCGATGGCCACACCGACAAACTGGACGCCTTCGGCGCCATGGAGCGCCTGGAAGCGGATGAAGCCCGGAATTTCCTCGCGACAGGGAGCACACCAAGTCGCCCAGAAGTTGACGACAAGGACTTTGCCCCGCCACTGCTCGAACGGCTGAAGTTTGTCATCGACCCCCATGAGCTTGGCATCGAGCACTAGCCGCCCGGTTGCCACCGGATCAGCCGGCATGCCCGGCAGCACGTCGGGCGAACGCCATTGGTAGAACAGGAGGCCGGCGAAACCAAACAGCAGTGCGACGCCGGCAGCGACCAGCGGCTGCCTTACGCTAGTCATCGCAATGCGAGGTCGAGCGTCGCCGCAAAGTTGTTCGCGGGCTGGAAGCCCACCACGCGCAGGTCTTCGATCAACTTGCCCTGGCGATCGAAGAATACGATGCCAGGCGGACCGAACAGGTTAAAACGCTTAAGCAGCGCCTTGTGCTCATCGCGGTTTTGGGTGACGTCCGCCTGCAACGCCACGACATTGGCGAGGCGCGTTTTGACGGCCTCGTCGACAAACGTATACCGCTCCATCTCTTTGCATGACACGCACCAGTCGGCATAAAAATCCAGCATGACCGGCTTGCCGGCCGCGGCGCGGATTGCATCGTCGAGCTGGGCCGAACTATCGATCCGCTTGAACGCCGGCGCGTTCTCAACCGCCGTGCCGGCGCCGCGCAGACCAGCCAGCGGTTGCAGCACATCGCGTCCACCGGACAACGCACCGATGAGCAAGGCGGCCCCCGCGAGCAAGCCGATGACACCGATTCCTTTAAACAGCTTGCGCGCGCCCGGGGCATTCACCGGTAGCGGATCGAGCGCGTGCAGGTAAATGGCGGAAACAATCAGCAATGCAGCCCATGCGAGCATGTGCACGACCGCCGGCAACAGCGGCGAGACGAGATAGATGGCAACGCCCAGCAGTACGACGCCGAAAAACCGCTTCACGGTCTCCATCCAGGACCCCGCTTTCGGCAGCAAAGTTCCCGCCGAGGCGCCGACCACCAGCAGTGGCACGCCCATGCCGAGCGCCATCGAAAACAACGCCACGCCGCCGAGAACACCGTCGCCGGACTGGCTGATATAAAGCAGCGCACCGGCGAGCGGCGCGGCGACGCAAGGGCCAACGATCAACGCCGACAGCACGCCCATCACGAACACGCTCGCGAAATGCCCGCCGTGCAACTTGTTGCTCGTCGATGCGAGCTTGCTTTGCAAGGCGCCCGGGAGCTGCAATTCGTAAAAGCCGAACATCGACAGCGCAAGCACCACGAAAATCGCGGCGAAAGCCGACAGCACCCAGGCATTCTGCAATGCTGCCGACAGCGCAGTCCCGAGTATTCCGGCGGCGATGCCCGCGAGCGCGTACGTGAGCGCCATGCCGATTACATAGACCAGCGACAGCACGAACCCTCGTAGATGCGTGAGGTTTTCGCCGTGCGGCACCAGAATGCCGGACAAAATCGGGATCATGGGAAATACGCACGGCGTCAGTGCGAGCAACAGGCCAAACCCAAAAAAGCTTGCGATCAAGACCCAGAATCCGCCTTTGAACAAGCCGGCGATCAATGCGTCTTCCGACTGGCCGCCGGGGGTGCGTGTGGCCGGGGCCGCCGCCAGATAAGGCGTTCCGGGCTTCGCCGCACCTGCGGGGCTGAATGCCGCCAGCGTAAGTTCCGCTTTCTGTTCCTGCGGCGGATAACACACGCCGATGTCGGCGCACCCTTGCGAGACTACGTTTAACGTGAAGCGCGGCGCATCGCCGGTCAATCCCTTGACCGGCAGCACGAACCGTTGTTCGCCGCGATAGATCTGCACTTCGCCGAAGAATTCGTCTTTCTTGACCTTGCCGGGCGGCAACTGCGCAGCATCGACGGTGACCGTCGCCGGCACGGCGGAAAACTTGAACTTCTCCCGGTACAGGTAATAACCCGGCGCGATGCCGTAACGCACCTCAACCTGTCCGGCGTCAATCAGGCGCGCCGAAAATTCAAATGCTTTTTCCGGCTCGAGCAGATCGGGTTCGGCCGCATGAACGAAAACGGAAAGCAGCAGCGACAAGGCCAACATCACACGCGCCATAGTTGACTCAGCCTATCTCGGTTACGGTGGATGCGTTGATCCACTCGAGGTATTCGCTCGACCCGTGCGCGAGCGGAACGCCGACGATTTCCGGCAATTCATATGGATGCAGTTGCTTGATCGCGGTTTCAACTTCCGTAAAAATTTCGGCGCGCGTTTTAATGAGCAGCGGAATTTCGTCCGCCGTTTCGATCTGGCCCTGCCAGCGATAGACCGAAGAACACGTAGCTAAAATGTTCACGCACGCAGCGAGCTTCTTCTCGACGAGCGTGCGCGCAATTTTTTCCGCAACCGCGCGGTCCGGCGCATTCGTAATGACGAGCATCGGGTTCATTGTCCGTGCGCGCCCGGGCGCCCGATTGCATCGATGCCGTCGCGCACCGTCGGGTAACGCAACTTGAAGCGCAATTCGGTTTTCAGCCGCTGGTTCGACAGCCGCCGCGACTCGTTCATGAACGACAACAGGCTGGACGGGATGCGCTCGCTCGCCTCCGCGCGCGACAAGCGCGGCGGACGCGGCAGTCCGCAATGATCGGCGACGAGATCGAAGTAATCGCCCATTTTCAACACGGTGTCGTCGCTCGCGTTATACATGCGTCCGGCGTGGCCGAAGCGCAGCGCCGCCACTGCCATGCGCGCGAGATCATCCGCATGCACATGATTGCTGTAACCGTCTTCTTCCGCGCACACGGCGGGCAGACCGGCTTCAAGCCGTTTCACCGGCAGCCGCTCGCCGGAATAAATCCCCGGTGCGCGCAATATCGAAATCCGCACGCCGCTGCGGCGACCCCATTCGCGCAACTGGCGCTCGGCGTTGACGCGCCGCTGTGCGCGCGCGGTTTGCGGATGCAACTGGCGCGTCTCGGCAACCAGTTCGCCGGCGCAGTCCCCATAGACGCCGCTGGTGCTTATGTAGACCAGATGCTGTGGTAGACTTTTAGCCTTGGCCAGCGTTGCAATCAGGTGTGCGGTGCGCGTATCGCGCGCACCTTGCGACGGTGGCGGAGCGCTATGCAGAACATCATGGGCAATGCCGGCCAACCCGTCGAGGCTTGCCGGATCGTCGAGATTTCCCACGATAGGCACGATGCCGCGCTCACGCAAAAGAGCCGCGCGCGCGCGATCATGCGTAAGGCCGTAGATCCGATAGCGTTCGCGCAATTGCGGTACTGCACGCAACGCAATGTCGCCGCATCCGATGATAAGTAAGCGTCGCATATAGGGTGCAGATTTTAACTTAAAAGAGCGGCCGGTCGCCCACGCATGCGTATTCGCGGTTTGACATGTCCCACCAGGTAACCATTCGCCCGAGCAATCACGTTTTCAGCGTGCGCGAGGACGAGACCATCCTGGATGCCGCGCTGCGTGAAGGTCACGTCATCGCGTATGGCTGCCGCAACGGCGCGTGCGGCACCTGCAAAGGCACCATCGTTCAGGGCAACGTCGATTACGGTACTCATCAGCAAAGCGCGCTGACCGAAGCTGAAAAAAGGCTCGGCCTTGCGCTCTTCTGTCGGGCGAAACCGTGCACCGACCTCGTGGTTGAAACCCGGGAAGTCAGCGCGGTCAATGGCATCCAGATCAAGACGCTGCCGTGCCGCGTGCAAAAAATGGATCGCGTCGCGCCTGACGTCATGGTGATTCATCTCAAGCTGCCCGCCTCCGAGCGGCTGCAGTTCCTGGCCGGCCAATACGTCGACATTCTGATGAAGGACGGCTCGCGCCGCAGCCTGTCGATGGCCAACGCACCGCACGACGATGACTTCCTGCAACTGCATCTGCGCAATTACGGCGGGCCTTTCAGCCGGCACGTATTCAACACGATGAAAGTGCGCGACATCCTGCGCTTCGAAGGTCCATTAGGCACGTTCTTCCTGCGCGACGACAGCGAGAAGCCGATCCTGCTGCTCGCAAGCGGCACCGGCTTTGCCCCGATCAAGGCACTGGTCGAACATGCGTTGCATCTCAAGAGCAGGCGGCCCATGGTGATGTACTGGGGCGCGCGCGTACGCGCCGATCTCTATATGAACGACCTGCCCGAAGCGTGGGCGAAAAGCCATCCGGACTTTAAGTATGTGCCGGTATTGTCGGAACCGCTGGCGACGGACAACTGGACCGGCCGCACCGGCCTGGTCCATCACGCGGTGATGCACGACATCCCCGATCTCAGCAGTTATCAAGTGTATGCGTGCGGCGCCCCCGTCATGGTGGAGTCGGCGCACCGCGATTTCACGACGCGTTGCAAGTTGCCCGAAGACGAGTTTTATTCCGACGCATTCACGCCCGCCGCACCGACCGCGTGAACTGCGAATTCATGCGCCACCCCGGCGCTTGTTACCTGCTGTATCTCGTGACGCTTGGCGGCGCGGCCGGTTGCACGACTACATACTCGCCTTCGCCCGCCGTCATCGAAATTGATACCGCGCGCGCATTGTCGCCGGCTTCGCATGCAATGGTTGAAGGCGTTGTCACGGCCGATGCCGGTGCGATCGACGACGGCTTTGCGCTGCAGGATGCGTCTGGCGGCATTTACGTGATCAAGGCACGGACGTTGCCGCTAAAAGTGGGGGAACACGTACGCGTGGAAGGCAGCATCGTCGCCCCGAACAATCAGAAGGGCATTGATCCGAGTGCAATTACGCGCATGGGACTCGCCACCGCGGCGCTGCCGCCGGCTCAGCTTAGAACCGGCGAGGTCGGCGCAAACAGCGAAGGCCGCCTGGTCGCCGTTCGCGGCAAGATGACCGGCGAGATCATCGATGACCAGCCGTGGGGCTGGAAGCTCTATATTGACGACGGCTCCGGGGCGTTGCTGGTTTTCGTTGCGAGCAGCACGCGCATCGACCTCAAACATCTGCGCGCCGGCATGCGGCTTACAGTGACCGGCTTCAACGGCCGATATGAAACGCACACTGAAGTACTGCCGCGCGGGCCGCGCGACATTTCGCTGGCGGCGGACTGACCGGCCGGCGCCGCGTTAATTAGATCGGCGCGCGGCGGCGCCCGCCGGAAATTTGCCTCAACTGGCTCACCGCGAGTTCGAGGCTTTCACGGAAATGCCGGCGCGCAGCGTCGGTATTGCCGAGGCGGTCATGCAGTTGCGCGAGTTCGAGGTGCGCCGAGTACAGCGGATCCACTGAAATGCTCGCCTCGAGATAGTTCTGCGCTTTGCCCCACAATTCCTGGCGCGCGCATAAACGGCCCAGTGTCAGCAGCAGCGCCGCGTCGCGCGGATTGTTTTTAAGCCATTGCTCGGCGCGCTCGATCTGGCGGACGGTATCGCCCTGACCGTCTGCGTACATGCCGACGAGTTCGGAGTCCCAGGCGGCCGCAAGCGCCTGCTCGATGATTTGCTGCGCCTGGGCGACGCCGCCCATCGCGAGGTAAGCCTGGGCAGCGGCGCCGGCGACTTTGCCGTCGCGCTTTTGGTCGGCCGGGATTTTTTGCCAGCACTCATCAAGCGACCGTGGATCGAGCGCTTTGCGGCTCAGATTCTCGGCGTGCGCGTAATGCCGCAGTTGCCCCGCTTGAGTTGCGTCGAAGACCTTGCGCCGCTCGAGCTGATCGACGAGCGGTAGCACCTGGTCCCAGTTTTTGGCTTGTTGCTGGGCCTTCAATTCGAGGCGCAGTGCCGCCGTGTGCTTTTCCGGCAAGCCCTTCAAAGCGGCCAATGCTTCCTGAAAGCGCCGCTGGTCGAGCAGCATATCGGCGGCCGCGATGACGCGCATTGCCGACGCGTCGGGCGCGAGCTGCTCGGCGCGCGCAAGGTATGCATCGCGCTCGTCGTAACGACGCAGCTCGTGAGCTGCGTACGCAGCGAGCACCGAACCGATGCCGGCACTCTCTTTGACTTCGGCGACGCTTGCTGCGGCTTTTTCGGCGCGGCCGAAACGGCCCTCGAAAAACGCGCCTACGGCTTCCTGCAGGACGGCACGCGAGTTATCCCGGCGACGTTGTTCACGGTACTCTCGCACCCGCGACGGCAGCGCAAGCGCGCCAAAAATGAAGCGCACGAGCAGATAACCGGCAACGAAACTCGCACCCAGCAGCAGCGCAAACAGATTAATCGACAGCTCGATGCGGTAAGGCGGCCACACGAACAGCGCGTAGCCATCGTTGTAGCGCAAAGCCAGCGCGAGCGCGACGGCCAGCGCGAAGAGAGCAAGTACAAATAACACCCAGCGCATAGCGGCCTGCCGTCAGCGCGCGCGCTCGCGCACGAGCCGGTAATTGCGCACCGCGTCGAGGCTCGCGGCGAGGTCAGGCACCTCGATGCTGATCTGGCTGTCGGCGAGCTGGCGTGTGGACGCGATCGCGTTGATGACGACCTTGTCGCGGCCATCGTAATAGCGCGCGAGCCATTCGCGGGCGGCTTTGAGGTCAGCCTTGAAACTCTTGTCGTCGCGCGCGAGCAGCGCAAGGCGCGCGCCGAGCAGCCGCAGCCGCAGATTTTCGCGCAGGAAATACGTCTGCGCCGGCGTCAGCAGCGGCACGTCGGGACGATCCATCTTTTCGATCCGCACGAGCTCGCGCATGTCGCGCCATAACTCGCGCGTGAACCGGACCCACGCGTTGGTCTCGGGGTCGGCCGGGCCTTTGGTCGCTGTCGCGGGCGCGCGCGCCTCCATCGCCAGCGGCAACAGATCGATCAGGGACATCAGATTATCGATGCGCGCGCTGATGCCGATAATGTCGACGTACGGCGCCTGCTTCAGGCGCTCAATGTCACGCGCAATCATTTTGCGCAAACCGGCGAGCTGCGGCCGGTCGAGCCGTGCAAGGCGCGCATCGGCCGCCTGCAATGCGATCAACGCCGATTTCACGTTGCCCGCCAATTGCAGCTGCTGGCTGGCGACCAACAAGGTCTGTTCGACGTCGGCAAGCAGCGATTCATCGCGGCTGCGCGACAGTTCCTGATACAGCGCTTCGAGCGCGATCTGCTGGTTTTGCGATTCCTGCAATTTCGCTTCGAGCACGCCAAGCTTGATCTGCGCTTCGCGCGTCGCTTCGCGTACCTGTTCGGCGACGCCGCGACTCTGCTTATTCTCGGCGTCGGCCGCCGCCAGCCGCTGCGCGAGTTCGTGCTGAAGCGCGCCGATCTGCTGGCGGCTGTCGTACCACTGCCACGCGATAATCGCGACGGCAATAATGGCGGCGATGATGAGAGGCCGCAGATACAGCGGCCCCGCAGTCAACGCGGCAGTGGATTGGGGTTCCTCCATGAGCGGACTCTAATCAGTGCGCATCGCGCTGTAAACAGGCATGCATATTCAGCGCTTGCCGCCAAACCATTGCCGCAAGCCCGCGAGAAGGCCGTCATCGCCCTGCGGCGTCGTAATGACGACTGAAAAATGCAGTTCTTGCGCAGTGCCGGCAATGCGCGCATGCGGCGCGAATAACGCGGTCTCGAGCAATCGCTGCCTGCCGCGCGGGCCGATCATTGCGTAAAGATTGTGCAGGCCTTCGCTGCTCGTCACGGTGATGGCGTCGAGCTGTCCGGCGTCCCATGCGGCAAACAACGGCGCGGGATCCGTGCTCGGGCACGCGCGGCGATAACATTCGGCGTACTCGACGTGCGCACCGCGCGCGGTAAGCGCCTCGCCAAGCACTTCGCGTCCTCCGACGCCACGGAAAATCGCGATCCGCTTCCCCGCAACGCCGGCCATGGCGGGCAGCGCAAGCAGGGCTTCGCTGTCGAAGCGTGCGGGTGCGATCACGTCCGTGACGCCGAACTTTTTCAATTGACGCACGCTGCCGCTGCCAACCGCCGCATACGTCAGGCCGCGCGGCAATTCACGCCGCGACGTAATCAGCGTCATCGCCCGGCCAACCGCATTCGGACTCACAAAAATCGCGAGATCGAACTCATCGAGCCGGTCGATCAGCGCGGCGAAGGGCCGCGGATCGTCGAGGTCCGCAATTTCGATCACCGGAAACGGGATAGGACGCGCGCCCGCCTCGCGCAGCAGATCGGCAAGCTTCATCGCCTGATGCGCGGGCCGCGTCACGACGATGCCGCGGCCTGCGAGCGGATCGGCACTCTTCACTGCAATGTTGCCCCCGGCCTGCGCACTGGCGACATCAGGTGCCGAGTGCGGCGAGAATCGCGGTCGCGCCCTGCGCGCGCAGCTGCGCGGCCAGTTCGGTCCCGAGCGCCTCAGGATCGCCCGCATCCGCCGTCAGTTCGGCGCGCACGAAATCCTTGCCGTCCTTGCTCGCAACGAAACCACGCAGCCGCAAGCGCCCGGCTTCGAGCTGCGCATACGCACCGAGCGGCAACTGGCAGCTGCCCGAGAGGGCGCGCGACACCGCACGTTCGGCGCGCACGCACGCATCCGTCGCGGCGTCGTGTAATCCAAGCATGAATTCACAGATATCGGCGCGGTCCGCGCGGCATTCGATGCCGAGCGCGCCCTGCCCCGGCGCCGGCAGGCTGTCTTCCGGCGTGAGAATCGCGGTAATGCGGTCGGCGAGCCCGAGGCGTTTGAGTCCCGCGGCGGCGAGTACAATCGCAGCGTATTGCCCGTCGTCAAGTTTTTTCAAGCGCGTCTGCACGTTGCCGCGCAAGGGCTCGACGACGAGATGCGGAAACCGCGCGCGGATCTGGCTTTCGCGGCGCAAGCTGGAGGTGCCGACACGGCAGCCGGCGGGCAGCGCGGCAAAACTCGCATATTGATTCGACACGAACGCATCGCGCGGGTCGGCGCGTTCGGTGATCGCCGCAATGGCAAAGCCCGGCGGCAGCACCATTGGCACGTCTTTCATCGAGTGCACCGCGATGTCGGCGCTGCCATTGGCGAGCGCGTCCTCGAGCTCTTTGACGAAGAGGCCCTTGCCGCCAATTTTGTCGAGCGCGCGGTCGAGAATGCGATCGCCCTGCGTTGTCATGCCATGAATGGTAATGGCGCACTGCGGATATAATTGAGCGAGCCGCGCCTGGATATTGCGCGCCTGCCACATCGCGAGCGCGCTTTCGCGCGAGGCGATGACAATAGCGGAAGGTGGTTTCATCGATGCGGCGTTGATCGCGTTGTTATCCAGCCGAAATGAAGATGACAAACTATTGGCGGCAGCTTCGTCTGTGGTGCCTGATTTTAACATGCACGATCGGCGCAGCCTGTGCGCAAACCCAGTTTCCACCGCTGCGATATGCAGATGATTTCGCCAGCCTGGGGCGCGAAGCGGCGGCGGGCAACAAGCCGATCATGCTCGTCTTCACACGGCCGGGTTGCCCGTATTGTGCAACCGCCAAGCACGATCATCTCGAACCGCTCGCCGCAAGCGCGGAGGCGGCGGCCAAAGTCGTGCTGCGCGAAGTCGAGGCCCCAAACGAAATGATTCCGCTGCGCGACTTCGACGGCAAAATGACAACGCACGCCGATTTTGCGCGGCGCTATGAAGTCCGCGTCGTGCCCACCGTCATTCTGGTCGACAGTGCAGGCGCGCCGCTCACCGACGCCATCGTCGGCCTCAACCTGCCTGAGTTTTACAATCTGTACATCGAGCAGGCCATTGACGCCGCGCGATTACGCCTGCGCACCCGCTAACCGCAGAGCAAACGCTGTCCCTCACGCTTGCGTTTGACCGCATCAGCATACGACACGAGCTCGAAGTTCACGAACACGAGGTCCTTGCCGCGCAGTGCGACGATCTGTCCGCCCGGTCCCTGCCATTTGACGCTCGGCTGGTCGCTGGCGTTTTTCGCAGGAACGGCCTCTGGCGCGCCGAACCGCTGGGTCAGATAATCGACGACGGCGTCGAAGTTCTGCACTTCGGCACTCAGCGAAAATTGCTGCAGCTTGCCCTCGAGAAAATGCAGGCGGATTTCGCGCGTTTCAACGGCGTCGAGCCGCTCGGTATGCGACACGCAGCCGACGTCGGCAAAATCGTCTTCGCGCTGCATGCAGCCATAGCCGCGCTTGCCGAGGTCGGGTTTACCCGCCTTTTTGGCGAGCGAGGCGTCGATGTCGCGAAAATCGAGATCGCGCTCGAGCCGCGCATAGCTTGCGCCGAGACCGATATCGAGCACGCCGTACGGCATGTCGGCCGCCGCGGCCAGCGTCGTACTCATTACTACCCATAAACCGATGGTCAGCATCCGCAGCTTCATAAGATTCTCCCTAGTTCACGCACGATGTGTTGCTGACGCCTGCTGACGTCTATTTTTTCGTTGACCTTGTTCAGCACCACGACCCAGTGACCTTCGCCATCGGCATCGACCGCGCGCTCGAAGCCGCGGATCGCGTCTTTAGCCACGAGGCAATTGCGATGGACCCGCACGAAACGACCGGCAAATTCCTGCTCCAGCCTCGCCAGCGACTCTTCGAGCAGATACTCGCGCTCGGCGGTGCGCACGGTCACGTATTTTAGCTCGGCCTTTAAAAACACGATTTCCGCGATCGGAATCAGGTGTATGCGCCCGCGCTCATTGACCGACAGGTGGCTGCGCGCATCGGGCTTCATCTCGCGCAGCACTTCGGGCTTGACCGGCGTAAACGAGCGAACCCGCGCCAGCGCATCGGCGAGACGGACAAGCCGGATCGGCTTTAACAGATAGTCGATGGCATGCACTTCGAACGCCTTTAACGCATAAGCGTCGTACGCGGTCGTGAAAATCACCGCTGGCGGGTCGTCGAGCTTCTGAATGTGCTGCGCCGTTTCGATCCCGTCCATCTCGGGCATGCGGATGTCGAGCAGCACGACGTCGGCATCGCAGCCTGGCAGCAGGTCGAGCGCCTGACGCCCGGTCGCGGCTTCACCGGCAATTTCGAGCGGCAGAGTGAGCGCGCAATCGGCAAGCAGATCGCGCAGCCTGCTGCGCGCGGGCGCTTCATCGTCGACGACCATCACGCGCAGCGACTCCACGGCGGTCATCAGGCGCGCGCTTTCAAATACGGAATTACGATGCGGACTTCATAGCTGTCCGTACTGGCGACGGTCTTGATACCGGCCTCGGCGTCGAAATGAAGCGCAAGCCGTTCGCGTATATTGGCGAGCGCCATGCGATTGCCGGCATGGTGAGCGCCGTCGGCGCGATAGGGATTGCGCAATGTCAGGTGCATCTGCTCCGCCGCCCGGCGAATAAGGATGCTGATGGTGCCGGGCTCGCTGCGCGGCTCAATGCCGTGATACACCGCATTTTCAAGCAGCGGCTGCAGCACGAGCGGCGGAATCAGAGCGTCCGCCGGCATTTGCTCGGTGTCCCATTCGACGCGCAGCCGGTCACCTAAACGCAATTCCTCGATACTCAGGTATTGCTTGGCGAGCGCGACTTCCTGTGCAATCGGTGCGAGCTGGCGATTGTCGGCCATCAAGACGCGAAACAAGTCTGCCAAATCTTCGAGTGCCTGCTCGGCGCGGCGCGGTTCCTGGCGCATGAGACTCAACACCGCGTTAATGCTGTTGAACAAAAAATGCGGCCGGATGCGTGCCTGCAGCGCCTGCAGCCTCGCCTCGGCCAGCGCCGGCGACAGCGCGCGCCCGCGCAAATCGAAGTAGCCGATCAAGATGCCGGTGATCAGCAGGCAAAACACGGCATTGCGGACCAGTCCGCCGCCGGCGCCGAATAACTGGCCGCCGTAACTGGACACCGCAATCGTCAGCGCGAGCTCGAGCGCAATGACCGCGGCGGTCGCATGCCAATAGCGTAAACGATGCAGCCAGTCATTGCCTGCGGCAAGCGTCAACAGACTTAAAATCAGAATCGGCTGAACGAGCGACGACACTTCGATCAGCTCTTCCATGAGCGCGAGCGCTTCGGTGGTTTTCAAAAGCGCCGCGGCGAGACACATGCCATCCACGATGACCAGAATTCGCAGCAGAATTCCGAGATTGCGAAAGTTCGGCAGGGCTCCCGTATTAGCGTTTTGATTTATACTCACCGCTCGATTATGTGAGAGCACAACCAGTGGCGCAAGAGAAACAAAAAGACGCAGCAGGGCTATGGTCAGGTCGTTTTGACGAGCCGGTCTCCGAGCTCGTCAAGCGTTTCACCGCGTCGGTTGGCTTCGACCGGCGGCTCGCCAAATTCGACATCGACGGCTCGCTCGCGCATGCGCGCATGCTGCACAAGGTTGAAATTCTCAGCGCCGCCGATCTTGCCGCGATCGAAAATGGTCTGGAAAAAATCAGCGCTGAAATTCTTGCCGGCGAATTCGAGTGGTCAATCGATCGTGAAGACGTGCACATGAATATCGAAAGCCGGCTCACGCAGCTTGCCGGCGATGCGGGCAAGCGGCTGCATACGGCGCGCTCGCGCAACGATCAGGTCGCGACCGATATCCGCCTCTATCTGCGCGCAGCGATCGACGAAATCGCCGTGCTCGTGCGCACGGCCCAGCGCGCGCTGCTCGATCTCGCCGACCGCCATACCGATACTGTGATGCCGGGGTTTACGCACATGCAGGTCGCTCAGCCCGTGTCGTACGCGCATCATCTGATGGCGTATTTCGAAATGCTGAGCCGCGACGCCCAGCGGCTGGCCGACTGCCGCAAACGCGTCAACCGCCTGCCGCTTGGCAGCGCCGCGCTCGCGGGCACGACGTTTCAGATCGACCGGCTGCTGGTCGCCAAGGAATTGGGGTTTGACGGCGTCTGCGAAAATTCGCTCGACGCGGTGTCCGACCGCGACTTCGCGATCGAATTTTGCGCGGCGGGCGCGCTCGTGATGACGCATCTCTCGCGGTTCTGCGAGGAAATCATCATCTGGATGAACCCCCGCTTCGCATTCGTGGATCTCGCCGACCGCTTCTGCACCGGTTCGTCGATCATGCCGCAGAAAAAAAATCCGGACGTACCCGAACTGATCCGCGGCAAGACCGGCCGCGTCAACGGTCATCTGGTCGCATTGCTCACCCTCATGAAAGCGCAGCCGCTCGCCTATAACAAGGATAACCAGGAAGACAAGGAACCGTTGTTCGACACGGTCGACACGCTTACCGCGAGTCTCAGGGTTTTCGGCGACATGCTGGGCGGCATCAAGGTCAATCCGGACGCGATGCGCGAGGCCGCGCTCGAAGGGTATGCGACCGCGACCGATCTCGCGGACTATCTCGTGAAGAAAGGGCTGCCCTTCCGCGCGGCCCATGAAGCCGTCGCGCAGGCCGTTAAGTTTGCTGAAGAACGCGGCTGCGACCTCGCGGCGCTGGACCTTGCCGAACTAAAAAAGTTTTCACCGCTGATCGACGAAGATGTGTTCGCTGCGTTGACGCTCGACGGCGCGCTGGCCGCGCGCAGCCACTTGGGCGGCACCGCGCCCGCGCGGGTAAAAGCCGCAATTGCCAAGGGCCGCAAGTCGATCGCGTGAGATCGCCGGCCTGGCCGGCGATCTCATCGGCCGGCATCCCGTTTTCAATCGAAGCTCGCACCGCGATCGGCGGCGGGTGCATTAACCGCTGTTATCGCATTAACCTCTACAATCTTTACCACGTATTGAATCACTTCAATCTGTTCGGCGGCGGTTACGCCGTCCAGGCCGAAACGCCGATCGGCCGCCTGCTCGCCGAAATTTGAACGCCGGGTTCACGCGTTTGCGTATTAGGTTCAACGCGTGTTTTTGCGCGCCGCCCGCCATATCCCGACGAGCCGCCACAGCACAAATAACAGCAGTACCGGAATGAAGAAGACGAAGATCATCGCCACCGTGAAACCGATCAGGCCCTGCACATCGGCGGGCCCTTCGGCGCCCCACTCGCCCCATCCCAGGCTCACCGCAAAGCCGGCCGCCGCACCCGCCATGGCACAGGCGAGAAAGATGAGAGGTGTGCGCAGCGTCGGACTCATGCGGTTTGGCTGAAGAGCGGCAACGGCACGCGTCCCTCGTGCTGCGCCTCCTTAAGGACACTGAGCAGTTCTCGGCGCGCGGAGTCCGATATGCCGCCGCCGTGGCGCAGGAAATTCTCGACTGCCCGCTCGAGCGGATACTCGATGCGTTCGAAACGGCGATCGTCAAAGAACTTCTTGTCGGGGATCGATTGCGTCACGAGCCGGCCTTTCTTCATTTCAACGAATGAAAGCTTCGTCTTGCTGATCTTGTAGACAATCGCATGGTGGGCATGGTGGTCGCGATAAACGCCGAGCACTTTCTTGTTCTGGCGAATGTCGGTTTCGTCGAGCAGCAAATGCAGTTGCTCGAGCGGCGCGCGGCGACGCGCGGTTTTTTTTGCCATCAACGCCTGGCAGTGCGCAACTGCGCGCGGACCGGCGGCGCGGTGGTGCCTCTCACTTTGAGTTCTATCGGCAATTCATGGCGCTTGGCGGCGTTCCCGCCTGCCAGTTGAGCCAGCAGGTTCGCCGCGGCCAGTTGTCCCAGTTCGAGCGTCGGGAAATGCACGGTTGTCAGCCCGGGCGACAGCAGCGAGGCGATTTCCATGTCGTCGAAACCGGTGATCGACACTTGACGCGGCACCGCGATGCCCAGCGCATTGCATTCGGCGATCGCACCGATCGCGAGCACGTCGTTGCCGCACAGGACTGCAGTTGGCGGCCGCACACTCGCCATCAGCACGCCGAGGCCTTCGCGTCCGCTGGCAAGCGAATACGGTTTCTCGATTACGCGCTCGGGCGCCAGCTTGATGCCGCGTGCCGCCAGCGCATCGCGTATGCCCTGCAAGCGGTCGCGCGCGCGCTCATTGTTGGCGGTCACGCCTGAAATCATTGCAAATTCACGATGGCCAAGCTCGAGCAGATGATTGGTCAGTTGCACAGCCGCCGCGCGATTATTGAAGCCGACGCAGTGATGCGCGCCGCTCGTATCGAGCGCCCACGTCAACACGTACGGGATCTTGCGCTGCGTGATCATCGCGTAAATCTGCGGATCGTGTGAAGTGCCGAGCAGCACCAGGCCGTCGATGCCGCGTTCGATCAGCGCGCGGGTCAGCCGCACTTCGACGGCGGCATCGAATTCGTGACACGCGAGCAGCAAGGTGTAGCCGGCTGCATCGAATTGTTTCTGCAACGCGTGCGTCGTATTGGCGAAGATCGCGTTGTCGAGCGTCGGCACCACCGCGCCAATCGTGTGCGTGCGCCGCGATGCCAGCGCGCGCGCAGCCCCATGCGCGACGTAACCCAGTCCGCGTACGGCCGCCTGCACTCGTTCAAGCGTGCAGGGCCTGACCTTGTGCGGCAGCATGAGGGCGCGCGACGCCGTCGCCGTCGACACTTTCGCCAGGCGCGCGACGTCGCTCAGCTTGGCGTTTTTGCGCGAGGTTTTAATCAAACGATGGCCTTGAATTGCAAGCAGCGGCGAGCGTAGCAACTCGCCGATGCAGCGGCAAGCGATTTCACCGGCGGCCCGCGCGCGGCGGCGCCGTCGTGCCGCGCACGATGAGGTCGACCGCGAGTTCGGTCACGCGCGCGGCGGGCTTGCCGCCAATATGAGCGAGGATCTGCTGTGCCGCTGCGTAGCCCAGTTCACGCATCGGCACGCGGACAGTCGTCAATGCGGGCGACAGAATCGACGCGGCCTCCATGTCGTCAAAACCGGTCACCGAGATTTCACCCGGCACGTCGATCGAACGGGCAAGACATTCGGAGACCGCGCCGACTGCCATGACGTCGTTGCCACAGATTACGGCGCTCGGACGTGATGTTGATGTGAGCAGTGTTTGCATCGCCTCGCGGCCCGCAGCGAGCGTAAACGGCGTTTCAATCAGGTGGTGCGACGGTAGTTCGAGACCGCGTGCGTGAAGCGCGTCACGCACGCCGGCGACCCGCTTTCTCGCCCGGTCGTTGCCGGCGATAACGCCGGAAATCATCGCGAAATCGCGGTGGCCGATATCAAGCAGGTAGTTGGCGACGCGCATGGCAGCGGTGCGGTTGTCGAAGCCGACACACGGATGGAGTCCGGTGCCGTCGAGCGCCCAGGTCAGCAAGTACGGTGTCTTGTTCGCATCGAGCATCTGATGCAGTTCATCATCGTGTTCGGCGCCGATCAGCACCAGGCCATCGATGCCGCGCTCGATCAGCGAGCGCACGACCTTAATCTCGTTTTTGAGGTCGAAGTCGTGGCACGCGAGCAGCAGCATATAACCGCTGTCATCGAGCGCCTTTTGCAGTGCATGGGTCGCTTTCGCGTACAGCATATTGTCGAGTGTCGGCAGCACCGCGCCGACGGTGCGGCTGCGGCGCGCGCGCAGCGCGCTTGCCGCGCCGTGAGGGACATAGCCAAGCTCGCGTGCCGCCGCTTCGACGCGCTTCAGCATTTCAGCGCTGACGGTTGGCTCGCGCGCCAGCGCGCGCGATACCGTGGCATTGCAGACGCCCGCGAGACGGGCGACGTCGATGAGTTTAGCGGCCGGTTTGCTCAATGCGCACCTGCATCGAATAATTCATGCCTGCTGGATAACCAGCGGCCGTCTTACAATAAAAAGCCGACTTGCGCCGGCTCTTTATTGTGCTGCTGTGCATACCTGCTTAAACGCCTTTCGCGCTGAACTTCTTGTACTTGGCGAGCAGGCGCTTCGGTTGCTTGAACGCATCGCGGCGGAACGGATCACCGAGTTCGCGCGTGAGCATCAGGTTGATCACCGTCGGCTTGTTCGATTTCACCGCGGTCTTGAGCGCGTCGCCGATGTCGCCGACGTTGTCGACAGTCATGCCCTTGGCGCCCATCGCCTGCGCGACGTCGGCGAAATTCGGGTTGTCGAGGTTGGTGCCGAGGAAGCGGTTACTGAAGTAATCAATCTGGTTCTTCTTTTCAGCGCCCCACTGGCCGTTGTTGAACACGACCGCAACCACTGGAATGTCTTCGCGCACGCAGGTCATGACTTCGGCGAGGCTCATGCCCCAGGCACCGTCGCCGACGTAGGCGATGGCAGGCCGGTCCGGGCGCCCTACTTTGGCGCCAATCGCCGCGGGATACGAGTAGCCGCAATTGCCGAAGCTCATCGCGGCGAGAAAACTCGGCGCCGTGTCGAAATTCAGATATGAATTCGACACCGAGCACACGTTGCCGATGTCGGTCGATACCATCGCGTTTTTCGGCATCGCTTTGGCGAGCGCGGCAAGCGCCTGACGCGGACCGATGCGGCCTTTCTCATTCGGAGACGGCCATTTCGCGAGCTCCTGCACCCACGCGTCTTTCTCTTTTCTGACGTCAGCAAGCCGCGCTTTATTCGGCGGCATCTTGCCGTAGGCTTGCAGGCGCTGCAGTAATTCGCGCGCCGCCAATTTCGCATCGCCGCAAATGCCGATCGACACTTTCTTGACCAGGCCGAGCATGCGCGGGTCGGCGTCGATCTGGATGATCTTCGCATTTTTCGGCCAGTATTCCATGCCGTGCTGCGGCAGCGTTCCGAAAGGTCCGAGCCGCGAACCGAGTGCCAGGACAACGTCGGCGCGCGAGATCAGTTTCATCGCCGCTTTTGAGCCTTGATAACCGAGCGGGCCGCACGCGAGCGCGTGGCTCGCCGGGAATGAATCGTTGTGCAGATAACTGTTGACGACCGGCGCGGTCAGATATTCGGCAAGCGCAACGCACTCCTTGATGCCGTTCGCCATCACGACGCCGCCACCCGACAGGATCACCGGGAATTTGGCCTTGGCGAGCAACCGCGCGGCCGCATCCAGCGATTCCGGGCCACCTGCGCTACGCTCGATTTTTTGCGGCGCCTGGATTTCGTAATCGCCTTCGCCGTAATAGTAATCGCGCGGGATGTTGACCTGCACGGGACCGCGGTCGTGCATCGCAATCGTGAACGCGCGGTGCATGAGCTCGGCCATGCGCAGCGGCGAATTGATATGCACCTGCCACTTCGTGATCTTCGAAAAGATCGGCATCTGCTCGGTTTCCTGAAAACCGCCGAGGCCCATCGTCAGGCTGCCCGACTCGGGCGTGATGCAGATGACCGGTGAATGCGCCCAGTATGCGGCCGCAATGCCGGTTACGAAATTCGTGATGCCGGGACCGTTTTGGGCGATACACACGCCGTGCTTGCCGGTCACGCGCGAATAGCCGTCGGCCATATGCGCGGCGTTCTGCTCGTGCGCGACTGAAATAAAACGAATCCCCGCGAGCGGAAACAAGTCATGCGCATCCATGTACGCACTGCCGACGATGCCGAACGTATCCTTGACCCCTTGCGCGACCAGTGTTTCAACGAACGCTTCGCTTGGCGTCATGCGCACTTTGCCGGATTGGACGGCAAGATTTTTAATTTCGGTCATGGTGTTCATGGTGGTCTCCTGGCAGGCAGAATTCGGCGGCGTTTTGAGGTAGTAACGCGAAGGTAATTGCGCGAAACAGAGGGGCGCAGTTTAGCGCGTCACCCGTTTTTTTGGAAGCGCTTACATTGCGCGTGACCGCTATAAATCGGGCGGCGCGCTGACCGGCCGGCCGCGAGTCGTCAGGTAGATTCCGCCGAGTATCAATACGCAGCCGGCCAGGTGATAAAGATGCAACCGCTCACCCAAAAACACGATCGCGAGCAGTGGCGTGTAGACGAGCATCAGATACATGAACGGTCCGGCGCGGTTCGCGCCGATCTGCTGCACGGCGCGATTCCAGAACACGTACGAAACGACCGTGGACAACGCGCCGATGTAGAGCAGGCACGACAGTACGGCGGTTGTCGGCTGAAACGTGCGCCCGGCAGAAATTTCCCATGCATAGAACGGCACCATGGCGACTACGCCGATCACCGCGATGACCCACAGCATGGCGAGCAGGTTGAGCTGCGCGGGCCGCCAGCGCAGGCACACCGTGTAAATTGCCCATGAAAGCGTGGCAACCAGCACCCACAAGTCGCCGCGGTTGAGCTCAAGATTGGCGAGCGCCGCCAGATCGCCGGCGGCGAGAATTACCGCGACGCCGGCGAGCGACATCGAAACGCCGGCAATTTGCATGATGCTCAGGCGCTCGCCGACCAGCGCGCGCGACAGCATGAGAATGAACACGGGCGTGATGGAATTTAACAGCGCGCCGTTGGTCGCCGTGGTTTCACGCAGTCCGATGTAAACGGGAATGTGTTGGAACACCGTCGCGAGCAGCGCGAGCAGCGCAAGTATGGGCAATGCACTCTTGATGTCGCTCCACTGCCGGCGCACGTGCGCATAGGCGAACGGCGTCAGGATCACGAGCGCGACCATCCAGCGCCAGAAAGCGAGCGCGACCGGCGGCACATCAAAGCGCAGCGCGCGCGCAAATACCCAGTTGCCGGCCCAGAACAGCACGGCGACCGCCAGCAGCAGATAAGGGAAGTACGGCGAGCGGCGCAATTAAAAGCCGCGGGGGCGCGGCGCGCCTGCTATCCGGAAATGGATTCGATTCGACATCGCGCGCTGCATTCGTTACCAGTACGCGAGTGCGCCGCGAAAGAGTTCGCGTAAATCGTCGCGGCTCACCTCACGCGGCGCGTTTTTGATCACGCGCTGCTGCGGCCAGGCGCCCTCGACGAGCGCGTCGAGATCGCGCTCGGTGAAACCGATCGAACCGAGGCCGCCCGGAAAGCGCGTCGCCTGCATGAAGCGGATGATTTGTCCGGCGAGCACTTCGCCGGCATCGGCGGGCGTCGCACCGCGCACGTCGGCCCCCAGCCGCTGGGCCGCATCGAGATGGCGATCGGGACAGGCACTCGCAGTGAAGCGATAGACCGACGGCGCGTTCAGCACGACGGACATGCCGTGCGGCACGAACGGTTCGTGCTGCGGATAATGCGGCGCGCGATATTCGCGCACCAGGCCCGACACCGCGTACGACATGCCGTGCGGCAGATGGCAACCCGCATTGCCGAACGCGATCCCCGCCAGGGTCGCCGCATACATCATTTCAGCGCGCGCCTCGGTGTCGGCGGGATCGTTCACCGCGCGCACCAGATATTTGCCGATAAGGCCTAATGATTCGAATGCAACCATGTCGCTGAACGGATTCGCCCCCTGCGACGGCGGCCGCGCACTGCCGCGCGGCTGGCGCGCGCGCCGCGCATACGAGATATCGGTCAACGTTTCGAGCGCGTGCGACATCGCGTCGAACCCCGTTGAGGCGACGATGGTCGAGGGCAGTGTTGCCGTCACTTCAGGATCGATCAGGCCGGTGGTCGGCTTTAAGTGGCGCGATTGAATGCCGGTCTTCGCTTTCATCGCGAGCAAATCGAAGATCGCAATGCCGGTGGCCTCGGAACCGGTGCCGGCGGTCGTCGGGCACGCGATGTGCGGCTTCAACGGCCCGGAAATCGGCTGGCCACCGCCGATCGGCGCGTTCACGTAAGTCAGGAAATCGGCCGGATAAGTCGAATATAAATTCGCGGCTTTGCAGGTATCCATGACCGAGCCGCCACCGAGCGAGAGAAAGCCGTCGAATTTCCCGTCGGCCGCAAAGCGTGCCGCCGCGGTAAAAGACGCATCCGTCGGCTCGACTCTCACTTCATCGTAAATGGCGTAGTCAATGCCGGCTGCTTTGAGCGAACCCGTGACCGTGCCGAGCGGCGGCAGCTTTTTAACGCCGGCATCGGTATAGATGCCGACGCGTTTCATGCCAAGCCCGCGCGCCTGCTCACCCGCCTCGCGCAGACAGCCGGCGCCAAACGTCAGCGTCGACGCATCTATTGTGAACGCATTGTCGCCGCCCTCAGCCGGCGCGAAATAATGATGACAGCAACCCATGACCGCTCCGCGCGTCGCGTTTAGGGCACAGTAAAGATGTCGCGATAGCTCGTATAGACCGACGCGACCCACACCGGACCCAGCACGAGAAAGCCCAGCCCCAGCGGAATCGCAGCAACGATGCAAAACACCATCATGATTACGCTGTAGACGAGAAAGGGGACGATGTTTTTGAGGCAGCCGATAAAGCTGGCCTTCATCGCCTCGACCGGTTTCAAATTGTTCAACGCGACCAGCGCCGGACTGAACCATAACGCCATATACAGCGGAATGGCGAGCGCCAGCATGACCAGCAAGGCGAGCAGGATCGAGAGACCCATCCCGCCAATATGCGCCGCCGGCGTGCTGCCCATCAGCAACGCCATGAACGCGCCGAAGCCCATGATCGCGATGGCGGGAATCATGCTGACGACCCAACCGGCCAGTGCGAGCACGCCAAGCACGACCAGATCGCCGGTGTTGTGCTTGAAGCCTGCGAACAAATGCGCGAGCTCGAAGGGTTCATTATTCGCGAGCGCGCGGCAGCCGAGCATCAATCCGCCCATGAAAATTTGCATGAGCAAAAAATTGGCGAGTGCGCCGATAACCGGCACCATCGCGAGCAGCATTGCACAGACGACAGCAACAATCAGGATCAGAATCCACGTACCCGGTTGTTTTTTGAATAACGCGAATGCGTCGGCAATCCAGTCCCAGCCGCGGCCTGCATCGACCGGGCGCGGCGACGTAGATGACGCCGCGGGTGCGGCAACCACGGGCGCGGCGGGTGAACCCGGCATTTGATACGGATTCTCTTCACTCATGACGGCGCTCCTCAGTTAGTCGCAACAATGCGCAATGCAGCGCAGGATTCATCGTAGTGCAATCGCCACGGCATGACAAATGCGGCGATGTTCAAGCACGCGCAGCGTCTTCGAGAATCAGATCGGCGGCTTTTTCCGCAATCATCACGACCGGCGCATTGGTGTTGCCTGACACCAGTGTCGGCATGATGGAAGCATCAACCACGCGCAGGCCGGCGATGCCGTGCACTTTCAATCGCGCATCGACCACCGCTTGCGCATCGTCTCCCATGCGGCAGGTGCCGACCGGATGAAAGATCGTCGCGCCGTAATTGCGCACGAAGTCGAGCACTTCGTCGTCACTGCGCACGCTGTCGCCGGGTCGATATTCGTCGCCGAGCAGGGCGGACATCGACCGCGTCCGGGCGAGCTTGCGCGCGAGCTTGACGCCTTCGACCATCGTGCGGCAATCGACTTCACTCGACAGATAATTCGGTTGCAGCGCGGGCGGCGCGAGCGGATCGCGCGATTTGATCTTGACCGTGCCGCGCGAGGTCGGGCGCAGTTGGCACACCGAGAAAGTGCAGCCCGACCACGGATGCGTTTTGGCGCCGGCCATTTCAGCGGACAAGGCGGCAAAATGAAATTGAACGTCGGGCGTCGTCGATTGGGGCAGCGCGCGCGTGAACATGCCGCCGTGATTAATGCCGATCGCCAACGGGCCTTTGCGATTCGCGAGCCATTGCCATCCCATCTTGATGCGCGCAATTGGACTGCGCAAAGCGTCGTTTATCGTGATCGGCTGTTTGACTTTGTACATGAGGCGCGCCTGCAGATGATCCTGCAGGTTCTCGCCGACGCCGGCCAGATCGTGCACGACCGGTACGCCGTGCGCTTGCAGCAACGCGCTATCGCCAACGCCAGACAACTGGAGCAGCTGCGGACTCTGCAGCGCACCCGCAGCCAGCAGCACCTCGCGTCCCGCGCGCGCCTCGCATTCGACGCCGCGCTGGCGATAGCGGACACCGGTCGCGCGCTTGCCTTCCATCATCAGCGCGGTCGCGTGCGCATCGGTCTCGATGCGCAGGTTGCTACGCCTAAGTGCCGGCTTCAGGTACGCGACTGCCGTTGAGCAGCGCCAACCATTGCGCGTAAACAGTTGGTAGTAACCGACGCCTTCCTGGCGTGCGCCGTTAAAGTCGTCGTTTTGCGGGATGCCGAGTTCGCCGGCGCCTTCGATGATGGCGTCCATCAAAGGATGCGTCTTGCCGATGTCAGAGCAGTGCAGTGGGCCGCCTCCGCTGTGATGCTCGCTGTCGCCCCGCGAATTGCCTTCGCTTTTTTTGAAATACGGCAACACATCCCGCCAGCCCCAGCCCGCGTTTCCGAGCGCCGCCCACTGATCGTAGTCCTCGTGCTGGCCGCGCACATAGATCAAGCCGTTGATCGAACTCGAGCCGCCGAGGCCGCGGCCGCGCGGCCAATAAACCTGGCGATTGTTCATGCCCGGTTCGGGTTCGGTATAAAAACCCCAGTTGTAGACCGGATGAAACATGGTCTTCGCATAGCCGATCGGCAAATGTATCCACAGGTAGTTATCGCGCGGGCCCGCTTCGAGCAGCAGCACCGAATGGCGGCCATTGGCGCTTAGCCGATTGGCGAGCACGCAACCGGCGGATCCCGCGCCGACGATGATGAAATCGTAAGTCGCCGTTTGCATGACCATAGACGGGCGGGTGTCGCACGGGCACCCGCGAAATTAATAAAGGATTTAAAGCATTTTTTGCGGTACCACCGGCCGTGCAAACATCGCGCAGACGGCACTCACTACGCCGGCGAATATAACGTACCAGCAGATGAGCCACGGCTGACCGTCGCCCTGGGCGAGCAACGCCGTCGCAATGATCGGCGTGATGCCGCTCGCGAATATGCCCGAAAACTGATACACGAAAGAAATCCCCGTATAACGCACGCGCGGATCAAACAGTTCTGAAAAAAGCGCGGCTTCCGGACCGTAGACCGACGCATAGAAAATTCCGAATGGAATCACCATCGACAACCAGAGCGTCGTGGTGTCGACACCGGGCGCCGCGACTGAAAACAGCCAGAAGATGGAACCCGCCGTCACGAGCGAGCCGACGGCGTAGACTTTGCGCCGGCCAATGCGATCGGACAACATGCCGAACAAAGGTATCGTCACGATCATCGTCAGCGCTGCGAGGGTCACGCCGAAAAGTGCCGTCTGGCGTGGAATTTTCAGCGTGTTCGCCAGATAGCCTATGGAGAACACGGCAACAATATTGAAGAATACGCCGTCGATGTAGCGCGCGCCCATGCCAAGCAGTACGTTTTTGGGATATTGGCGCAGCATGTCGACGAACGGAATCTTCGCTTCCTGTCCGGCGTCTTTGACTCGAATAAATTCAGGCGTCTCGAGTATGCGCAGACGTATATACAAACCTACCGCGACGAGCACGATGCTGACCAGAAATGCGATACGCCAGCCCCAGGCGAGAAATTCCGCTTCCGGCAGTTGAGACAACAGCGCCACGAAGCCTGAACTCAGGCACAGGCCGATTGCCAGTCCGATCTGCGGGATACTTGCATAGAGCCCGCGCTTTTCCGGCGGCGCGTATTCGAATGCCATCAATACCGCGCCGCCCCATTCGCCACCAAGGCCTATGCCCTGAAATATGCGCATCACGAGCAGCAGAATCGGCGCCCATACGCCGATCTGCTCGTAGGTTGGAATTAATCCGATCAGAAAAGTCGCGACACCCATGATCATGAGCGTAATCACGAGCACGCTCTTGCGCCCGATGCGGTCGCCGAAGTGACCGAAGATGATGCCGCCCAATGGGCGCGTCACGAATCCGACTGCGAACGTCGAGTAAGCGAGCAGCGTCGAAATCAGCGGATCGCTTCCCGGAAAATATAATTTGTTGAAGACAATGCCGGCGACCACGCCATACAGAAAAAAATCGTACCACTCGATGGTGGCACCGATCAGGCTCGACAAGATGACACGCCGCAGATTCGCGTTCGACGCTTGGGTAGACATTGTTCCCCTCCCCCGTTGGTATCAATCTTTTAGATTCGATCCGCCGGCAGTCTGCGCTGCCTTTGCGGCATCTGTCCGCAGGCGCGCCGGGATTTCCGGCCACGTGCTACGTTCGTCAAATTCAGTATTGCACGGGGTGTGGAGGGTGTCCACCCGACAGCCTGCCCGGCGCCGCAGGTTAGAATGCCTCTCATTTTGACCGCTCTTTATCAGAACAATGATGCGAATTCACTGATGACCGCGCTCGAATCGCTGCCGTTCGCGGTCATCGCATGGCTCGTGCTCGCGGTCCTGCTCTCGGGCTTCATCCAGGGCGCGCTTGGCTTCGGCTTTCCATTCATCGCGACGCCGATGGTCGCCATGCTCGTCGATATGCGAACAGCAATCATCACGGTGCTGCTGCCTACGCTTGCGACCGTCATCATGACGCTCGTAACGAGCGGGCCGTTAGCCGCGACCTTCAAGCGATTCTGGTTCATGCCGGTGTACGCGACTTTCGGCGCTTTCGCGGGTACGATGATTTTTGTCGCGGCGCCGGATGCGCCGTATCAGTTGCTGCTCGCGCTGATTATCATCGTGTATCTCAACCTCGACCGTCTGGCGCGCGGCGAGTGGCCGCTCGTCAAGCGGCATGAAAAAGCATTTGCGCCGCTGGCCGGCGTAGCCGCCGGTTTGTTCGAAGGCACGGCAAACGTCGCCGCGCCGCCCTTGATCATTTATTACCTTGCGCTTGGCTTGGTACCCGCGATGATGGTGCAGGCAATGCAACTGTGCTTTTTGGTCGGCAAGACAACGCAGTTCGCCGTGCTGACGCTGCACGGTGGGGTGTCGTCCGCGCAATGGCTGGCGACGCTGCCATTATGCGTCGTTGCGGTGGCGGCGGGATTCGGCGGTGCACGCGTGCGCGATCGTATCGACGCGACGGCGTTCAGGCGGTGGGTCAGGCGTGCGCTTGCGTTGATTGCTTTCGCATTGCTCGCGCAATACGTTTATCACTGGTGGCATGGCGGATGAATCACCGCCACAAATAAAAAAAGGAAGCCGCAGCTTCCTTTTTATTGCGGTCCAGCGTTTACTTTTGCAGGACTTTTTTGAGTTCGCCGCTATCGTACATCTCGCGCAGGATGTCGGAGCCGCCGACAAACTCGCCGTTCACGTAAAGCTGCGGAATCGTCGGCCAATTCGCGTATTCCTTGATGCCCTGGCGGATGTCCGGATTCTCGAGCACGTTCACGGAATAGAAATTCTCGACACCGCACGCGCGCAGGATGCCGACCACGTTGGCCGAAAAACCGCACTGCGGGAAGTCGGGCGAACCCTTCATGTAAAGCACGACCGGGTTCTTGGTTACTTGATCTTTAATAACTTCTTGCACGCTCATTGCTGACTCCTGAATACTTGAGTGATTTGATACGGTATTTTATAGGATGGTGGCCGAAGGCGTCAAGGCCGGTGGCCGCGGCTTACCCGGCCGATGCCTGCCATATCGTTATAGGTGAAGACCTTTTTAAAACCCGCACACTCGAGCAACTCTCGAGCAGCCGTCGCTTGATTGTAACCATGCTCAAATGCGAGCAATCCGCCGGATTTCAAGTGACGCGGCGCCGTCGTAACGATGGCGCGTATGCAATCGAGCCCGTCAGAACCGCCGACCAAAGCGCTGGTCGGCTCTGCGCGCAAGTCGCCGCTGCCGAGATGCGGATCGCCCGCTGCGATGTACGGCGGATTCGACACGATGATGTCGAACAAGTCATCGGCCACCGCTGAAAACCAATCGCTTTGCCTGAATTCGACATTGCTGGTTCCGTGGTGGCTGGCGTTTGCACGCGCGACGTCTAAAGCCTCTTTGCTTTTATCCACGGCGACCACCTGCGCGCGCGCCCGGTGGCTCGCGATGCTAACGGCGATACAGCCGCTGCCCGTGCCGAGGTCGAGCACGCGTGCGTCCGCGCCGTCCGCAATGTGCTCGAGCGCAGTCTCGACAAGCAATTCGGTCTCCGGACGCGGAATCAGCACCGCCGGTGTGACAGCGAACTCGAGACTGAAGAATTCACGCTTGCCGACGATGTATGCAACCGGCTCGCCGGCCTTGCGGCGCGCAATCAAAGCGGCGTATGCCGCGATCTGTTCGGCATTCAGCGGATCGTCGCGATGCGTCACCAAGTACACGTCGTCTACGTTCAATGCATGACGCAGCAGTGCGCGCGCGTCGACGGGATCGAGCGGCTCACCGGGCGGCGCCGATGCAATCGTGGGTGACACGATTGACGATCAGCGAATCGACGACAAGCGCATCACGCCGCCTGCGCCGAATCTTCACCCAGCGCCGCAAGCTGCTCGGCCTGGTGCTCGGAACTCAGAGCGCCGGTCAATTCATCGAGATCGCCGTCCATGATGGCCGCAATCTTGTAAAGCGTGAGATTGATGCGGTGATCGGTCACGCGGCCCTGCGGAAAGTTATAGGTGCGGATGCGCTCGGAGCGGTCGCCGCTGCCGATCAGCGATTTGCGCTTGGCAGCGGTTTTCTGGTTCTGCTCGCGCACCTGCGCATCCTTGATGCGCGCGGCCAACACTGCCAGCGCGCGCGCCTTGTTCTTGTGCTGCGAGCGGTCGTCCTGGCATTCGACGACGATGCCGGTCGGCAAATGCGTAATGCGGATCGCCGAATCGGTTTTATTGATGTGCTGGCCGCCGGCGCCCGACGAACGAAACGTATCGATGCGCATTTCGGCCGGGTTCAACACAACGTCGGCAACTGCATCGACTTCCGGCAACACGGCGACGGTGCACGCCGAGGTGTGAATACGGCCCTGCGTCTCGGTGGTCGGCACGCGCTGCACGCGGTGGCCGCCGGACTCGAATTTCAATTTTGAGTACGCGCCCTGTCCGGCGATGCGCGCGATGACTTCCTTATAGCCGCCGAGCTCGCTCTGGCTTTGCGACATGATTTCGACCTGCCATTTCTTGCGCTCGGCGAAGCGCGTATACATGCGAAACAGATCGGCCGAGAACAGCGCCGACTCGTCGCCGCCGGTGCCGGCGCGGATTTCGAGAAAAATATTGCGCTCGTCGTTGGGGTCCTTCGGCAGCAATTCTTTCTGCAGGTCGGCTTCGAGCGCTTCGAGCCGTGCGCGCGCCTCCTTGATTTCGGTTTCGGCGAATTCGCGCATCGCGGGATCGGCCGTCATTTCTTCGGCCGCGCGCATGTCGTCTTCGCTGCGGCGATATAACGAGTAGAGCTCGACAACCGGCGTAATTTCCGCGTGCTCACGCGTGAGCTTGCGGTACGTGTCCATGCTCGCGGTCGCGTTTTCGGCGCTCAACAACCCGTTCAACTCTTCAAGCCGCAGCGTGAGTTGCTGCAGTTTGGCGGCGATGCTTTCCTTCATTACGGTTTCTTCAGCTGGAAAAGCCGCTTTAACATGTTGACGAGTTGTTCGCGATCGTCGTCGTTCGCATGATTGAGCGCGTGCGTCGGCGCGTGCAAGAACTTGTTGGTCAGCGAGTGGCTCAGCTGCTCGATGACCTGCTGGGCATTGTCGCCGCGCGCAAGCTGGCGCACGGCGCGCTCGACTTCCTGGCGGCGCGCGTGCTCCGCGTCATCGCGCAACGCGCGGATCGTCGGCACGAGCTCGCGGTTGTCGAGCCATTGCATGAAATCGCCGACCTGCGTTTCGATAATCGCTTCGGCCTGCGCAACCGCCGATTCGCGGATGTCGAGACCCTCGCGCGCCATCTTGCCGAGATCGTCGACGGTGCATAGAAAAACGTCGTCGAGCGCGCCAACTTCGGTCTCGACATCGCGCGGTACCGCGAGATCGATGATCAGCAACGGACGATGCTTGCGCGCGCGCAAA
Organism: Betaproteobacteria bacterium; assembly: GCA_028292435.1. Classification (GTDB taxonomy): domain Bacteria; phylum Pseudomonadota; class Gammaproteobacteria; order Burkholderiales; family SG8-41; genus PALSA-1004. The sequence goes on along the minus strand of JAQGMI010000145.1, from coordinate 49,959 downwards.
GCGCTTTCGACCAAGCCCTTGCCGATAATCGGCAGCATGCTCGCGGTGCACGACACGATAATGTCGTGCACCGCGAGCTGCGAAGGCAGATCGTTCAAGCTGATCGCGCGTCCGCGAAAGCGTTCGGCGAGCTGCTGCGCGCGTTCGACAGTGCGATTGGCGAACGTCATGTGCCGTGGATGACGCGCGCCGAAATGCGTCGCGGTCAACTCGATCATTTCGCCAGCGCCGATGAAAAGCGCGCTTTGTTCGGCAATGGTCGGGTATATGCGCTCGGCGAAGCGCACGGCGGCGGATGCCATCGACACCGTGCTCGCGCCGATGTCGGTCTCCGAGCGCACGGCTTTCGCCACCGAAAACGTGCGTTGAAATAATTTGTTCAGCAGCAGACCGAGCGTGCCGGCTTCTTCCGCGGTGCGCACTGCATCCTTGAACTGACCGAGAATCTGCGGTTCGCCCAAGACCATCGAGTCGAGTCCGCTCGCGACGCGAAACGCGTGCTTGACCGCGCGCTCGCGCGGCAACTGGTACATGTACGGCTCGAGGTTCTGCGCTTTAAGGTTGTGATAGTCGGCGAGCCAGCTCAGCGCCTGGCGCGGCTCATCGGTGTCGCAATATACTTCGGTGCGATTGCACGTTGAAATGATCGCGGCTTCCTTGACCGGATTGCGATTGACTAGATCGCGCAGCGCCTGCACCAGATTTTCGGCGTTGATCACCACCTGCTCGCGCAATTCGAGCGGCGCAGTCTGGTGGTTGATACCGAAAGCAAAGAGCTGCATGAGAGCCAAGCCCATGAATGAAGGCGCATATTATAGCCGCACTGGCGGCCGAAAGACCGCTTCGCGCACGCGGAACCGAGCCTGTATTAAGCCGTATGCGGATTGGCGAGCGGCTCGCCGCAGGCCCATTTCTCAAGATTCGCGAGAAAAATCTGGGCGCTCCGGCGGTCATTGCCGGCGGACACCGACGCGTTATGCGGCGTCACGATCACGTTTGGCAGTGCCCACAGCGGGGAATCCGCCGGCAAGGGTTCTTTTTCGAACACATCAAGGTAGGCGCAGCCGACCTGGCCGGCCTTCAATGCATCGATCAATGCGGGTTCATCGACCACCCGGCCGCGCGCGACGTTGATCAGCGCGGCGCCGCGCGGCAGTTGCGCGAGGGTGTCTGCATTGACAATGTGATGCGTCTCTTTCGTATACGGACACGCGAGCACGAGCCACTGGCAACGCGGCAATAACTTACCGAGTTCGGCGAGCGGATAAATTTCATCGAACGGATCATCCGCTTTTTTGGGCGTGCGCCGGATGCCGATCACGTGCATGCTGAGCGCGCGGCAAAATTGCGCCACCGGCATCCCGATATTGCCCAGGCCGACGACGATCACCGTTTGACCGCGCAAGTCGGCAGGCGCGGCATCGCCGCGCAGCGGCTCCCACGCGTGACGCCGCTGCGCGTCGAGCCAGTGGGGAAAACGCCGTGCCAGCATCAGCAACCCTGCAATCGCGGTTTGCGCGACCGGTTCGCCGTTCGAGCCCGCGGAGGTCGTGAGCTTCACGCCGCGCGCGAGCAACGGCGGCACGAACACGTGCTGCTCGATCGCGGTGCTGTGAAAATGCGCCCACTTTAAATTGGTCGCCGCGATCAGCGCGTCGCCGAATCCCTTGAAGTAATCCGAGAACCTAACATCGCGCGTCTGCATCGTCACTTCAATGCGGTCGCAGTCGGCCTGCGACATGCGCGCCTGCGGATCGTCCGGCAGATGCAGGATTTCCGGCTTGAGTTTGACGCGCTGTGCGACTTCGTTGAGTTCGCCGCCATATTTCGCGACAAACGATTTCGACAGCAACAGGCCGGTCATCGAACGCTCGCTATTATTTCTTCTTGGCGGCGGCAAACAGACTATCGAGCTTTTGCTCGTACACGTGATAGCCGAGGTAATCGTAAAGGTCGTTGCGCGTCTGCATCGTATCGACGACGTTTTTCTGCGTGCCTTCCTTGCGCAGCGCCTGGAAGACGTTGAGCGCGGCGGCGTTCATCGCACGGAATGCGGACAACGGATAAAGCGCCATCGCCACGTTCGCGCTCTTGAGCTCGTCGGTCGTGAACAGCGGGGTCGCGCCGAATTCGGTGATATTCGCGAGAATCGGTACCTTCACCGCGTCGGCAAACTTCTTGTACATCGAGAGCTCGGTAATCGCTTCGGGGAAAATCATGTCGGCACCCGCTTCGACGCACGCACACGCGCGATCGATCGCCGCCTGCAGTCCTTCGACCGCGAGCGCATCGGTGCGCGCGATCACCACGAATTCGCGATCGGTCTTGGCGTCGGCCGACGCTTTAATGCGGTCGACCATTTCCTGTTGCGTCACGAGCTCCTTGTTCGGGCGATGTCCGCAGCGCTTGGCGCCGACCTGGTCTTCGATGTGCATCGCGGCCGCGCCGAACTTGATCAGCGATTTGACGGTGCGTCCAACATTGAATGCGCTCGCGCCAAAACCGGTATCGACGTCGACGAGCAGCGGCAAAGAGCACACGTCGGTGATGCGGCGGACGTCAGTCAACACGTCGTCGAGATTACTGATGCCCAGATCAGGCAACCCGAGCGAGCCGGCAGCAACCCCGCCGCCCGACAGGTAGATGGCTTTGAAGCCGACGCGCTCGGCCATGCGTGCGTGATACGCATTGATGGTGCCGGCGATTTGCAGCGGCTTTTCGGCGGCGACGGCGGCGCGAAAACGCGCACCGGGCGAAGCGAGCGACGGCGTGCCTGATGATAGATCGGTCATGATGATGCTCCTCGGTCGATATGGGAGAGAGAATGCCGGCAGTGCGCGCAATGTCATGGCGCACGCAACGCGCTACGCCGGTTATTTTAGCGCAGGCGGCGCGACCGGGCGCCGTGGATTGCGGCCCCGCATGATTGCTGTTATGTTTTTGCCCTCCGGTTCGCCGGTCAATTTCCCGTTACTGGACACACATGATTTCGAGCAGGCATTTATTCTGCGCGGCGCTACCGGCTTTATTGCTATCGGGGCACGCGCTTGCACAGCCCGCGTATCCGTCGAAGCCGATCCGCTTCCTGGTGGGTGCGCCGGCCGGCGGCAGCAATGATATTTTTGCGCGCGCGTTGAGCCAGCGCCTGTCGGAAGCGCTCGGCCAGACGGTGATCGTCGATAACCGTCCAGGCGCGTCGCAGATGATCGCGGCCGACTTGACGGCCAAAGCGCCGCCCGATGGGCACACGCTTTATATAACGTCGACGACGTACACCACCGGCGCGGCCTTGATGGCGAAGCTGCCGTTCGATCCGGTCAACGATCTTGCGGGCGTTACGATGATCGCCCGCGGTCCCATGGTGCTCGTTGTGCATCCGTCGGTACCCGCGAAGACGGTCAAGGAATTAATCGCCGTCGCGCGCGCACGGCCCGGTCAATTGAATTACACCTCGTCGGGCGTCGGCGGCATCAACCATTTCGGCGTCGAAGTGCTGAAATCGATGGCCAAAATCGACATGGTTCACGTGCCGCACAAAGGCATGGCGCCCGCGATCACCGACTTGATGGCGGGCCAGGTGCAAGTGCTGCTGGTGAGCCTGACGGCGGTGGAAACCCAGATGCAGTCAGGGCGCCTGCGCGCGATCGGCGTCAGCAGCCCGCAACGCTCCGCCTTCCTGCCGAACCTGCCCGCGATCGCCGAAACGCTTCCCGGCTACGACAACGATTTGTGGTGGGGCGTATTCGTGGCGGCCAAAACGCCCAAGCCCATCATCGACCGTCTCAACGCCGAGATTCACAAAACCATGACGACCGACGACATCAAGAAGCGCTTTGCCGATTTCGGCGCCGTCGCCGCGCCGACGACGCCGGACGGCTTCAACACAATCGTCAAAAACGAAATCGCCAAGTGGAGCCAAGTCGTCAAAACCGCGAACATCAAACCGGAATGAAGAGCGCATTGCGGAAAAAATCGTATCAGCCCACCGCCAAAGGCGCGCTCGATGGCGTGCGCATCATCGACATGTCGCGGCTGGTCGCCGGCAATACGCTGACACAAGTGCTCGGTGATTTCGGCGCCGAAGTCATCAAGATCGAGCCACCCGCCGGCGACACGCTGCGCGCATGGCAAACCGACGGCGTTGCGACGAACTGGAAAATCTACGCGCGCAACAAGAAAAGTCTCGGTCTTGAACTACGCAAGCCCGAAGCCCGTGCGATCCTGCTCGATCTGCTCAAGCATGCAGCGGTGTTCGTCGAAAGTTTTCGCCCGGGCACGCTCGAAGAAATGGACCTCGGCCCCGATGTGCTGTTCGCTATAAATCCCAAGCTCGTGATCGTACGCATTTCGGGCTGGGGCCAGACCGGGCCATACAAACGCCGGCCGGGATTCGGCACGCTGGTTGAAGGCATGTCCGGATTTGCCGCGATCAACGGCTTTGCCGATCGCGAACCGGTGCTGCCGCCTATGTACATGGCCGATTCGTACGCCGGTCTGTACGGTTCGACGGCCGTGATGATTGCGTTGCGCGAGGTTGAACACAACGGCGGTAAGGGTCAGGTGATCGATCTGCCGTTGCTCGACCCGGTGTTCGCCGTGCTCGGACCGCAGGCGGCCAACTATCGCCTGACGGGTCAATTGAAGCCGCGCACCGGCAGCCGTTCCACCAATTCATGCCCGCGCAATGTCTACTTGTGCAAAGACGGCAAGTACGTCGGGCTGTCCGCATCGATCCAGAAAATGGCGGAGCGGCTGTTTCGCTCGATCGGCCGCGCCGACCTCATCGACAACCCGCGCTACAAGATCAACGCCGAGCGCGTGAAGCACGCCGAAGAACTCGACGCCATCATCGGCGCGTTCGTCGCCCAGCGCACGCAGGCGGAAAACGTCGCGTTCTTTGAGAAGGCCGAAGTCACGATCGGCCCGATTTACGATGTCGCGCAGATCGTCGAAGACCCACACGTGATCGAGCGCGAACTCGTCGCCGATTATCCAGACGACGACATGGAACAATTTCCGATGCACCACGTCGTGCCGCGCCTGTCCGGCACGCCGGGTTCCATCCGCAGTCCGGCACCGCGGTTGGGCGAGCACAATCGCGCGTTGCTGGCGGAGCTTGGTATCGACGAGGCCGCTTATGCGCGCCTGCTGGCCGACGGCGCGGTCTGCGAACAACCCACCCCGGCGAAGAAACTGAAGTAGCGGGCGACTTCCGCCGGGCAACGTCAGTCTGCGGAGATGCCCGCTTCCTTGATCACGGCGGCGAAGCGCGCGGTTTCTGCTTTGATGAACGCGGTGAAGTCGGCGGGCGATGCACTGACGACGACATCGATACCGGCGTCGGCAAGGCGTTTTCTGAGTTCGGGATGATCCATCGCTTGAGCGGCTGACGCAAACAATCGCGTGACGACCGCAGCCGGCGTGTTGCGCGGCGCGAACAATCCCTGCCACGACCCGCTCTTCATCGCCGCAAACCCCGCTTCGGGCAGCGTCGGTACATCGGGCAGCGCTGCGTTTCTTTTAGTCGCGGTCACGCCCAGCGCTTTTAGACGTCCCTGCTTGACGAAGCTCGAGCACGCAGACAGCAGCGAAAACATGACCTGCGTTTCATTGGCCAGCAGCCCGATGATGGCGGGCCCGGCGCCGCCCTTGTAGGGCACGTGCACCATCTTGATCCCCGCCGCGCGGATAAATGATTCGCTGTCGATGCGGTTCGAACTGCCGGTGCCGGCGAAATTGAGTTGGCCGGCAGATTTTTTTGCGTAATCGATGAGCTCCCTGACGTTAGCGACCGGCAGCGTCGTATTGACGACCAGTACGCTGGGCAGGTCGGCCACTTCGATGATCGCCGCCAGATCGCGCAAGGGTTGAACCGGAAAGGCCGGAAACAAGCCTGGATTGATAGCGATCGTGCCGACATTGCCAAACAACAGCGTGTAGCCATCCGCATTCGCGCGCGCTGCAACCTCGACGCCGATATTGCCGGCAGCGCCCGACCGGTTATCGATCACGATCTGCTGTCCGAGCTGCTCCGCCAGCCGCGGCTGCAAAACGCGCGCCGTAAAATCGGACGAGCCGCCCGGCGCATAGGGCACGATCACCCGCACCGGACGTTCGGGAAAACCGGCGGCGGCTTGCGCCATCACAGGCATTGCCACAAATGCGGCGATAGCGAGCGCGCCGCGAGTGGCCCCGCCGCGGGGAATGCGGTTGACGATCATGGCGGCTTAACCGAGCTTGGGATCGCGGATCATGCCGGGCGCGAGCGTACGCCACGGATGCTTGCGCACGATTTCATCGTTCAGCTTCATGCCGGTGCCCGGCGCGTTTGGAATTTCATAACAACCGTCGACGAGCGGCGGCGTGTCGCCGATGATGACTTCATCATATCGTTCATTCTCGGCGAGCTGATGCTCGAAGATCAGGAAATTCTCGGCAACCGCTGATGCATGCAGGCTGGCGAGCGTGCAGAGCGGCGAGGTCGGGTTATGCGGCGAATATTCAATGCCGCCGGCACCCGTCAGTTTGCAGATCTTCACGATTTCGGTATAGCCGCCCGCATACTTGATATCGGGCATCACGACATTAAGCAGCTTGTTGTCGACGTAACGCTGAAACCCCTGCGCGGCCACCTGCCGTTCGGCGCCCGCAAGCCGTATGCCGTGCTCATTGGCGTACTCGCGCACCCGTGTCAGCGCCGGCTGGCCTTCGGGACTTTCCGATACGAGGCACTCGAGCCAAAACGGCTTCATCGGCGCCAGCTCGCGTATGACGTGTTTGCCGCCTTCTTCGGTGAAGCGCCAATGGCAGTCGAGCAAGATATCGACGTCAGGGCCCGCCGCTTCGTGTGCTGCATACGTGCAGGCGATGCCGTTTTCGATTGCCTTATTATTTTTCGGATCAGGCATCTCATCGGGCATGACGCCATCAAACGGCGAGATTTTGATCGCGGTAAATCCCTGTGCCGCCATCTCGCGGGCGGTATCGGCATAACCTTTGACGGAGCGATCCGTGATGCAGCGGTTCACATTTGCATATACGCGAACCTTGGTGCGCTGTTGCTTGCCGAGCAATGCATGGACCGGCTTGTTGGCGGCCTGTCCCTTGATGTCCATGACCGCGAGTTCGAGCGCGCTCAAAACGGAATTCGCCGCAAGTCCGCCGAATGCATGCGGGTACACGGCCAGCATCGGCATCGCTTCGTCGAGCGTTTTGCCGGTGAGCTGGGGCAGTATTCGCTCAAGGCAGGCGAGCTGCACAGCTTCCCATCCTTGCAGCGTGGCCTCGCCGAGCCCGGTCAGCCCTTCATCGGTAACGATACGAAAAAACGTCCAGTTAGATTTTTCAGAGACGTTGACGAACAGCGGTTCGATTTTGACGATTTTCATTTTCTTTGCTTTACGAACGAAGTTTTAAATGTTTAGTCGCATGCATTGACGCGAGCCCGGGCCAGTGCCTCGGGGTTCGCGAGGGTACCATGATCGTAATCACGACCTTGAAGGCAGGCCACGACATTCTCCGCAGCCAGCGTTGCGACACGAATCACCGTTTCCTGTGCCGCGCTCGCAACGTGAGACGTGCACAGCACGTTGGGTAACGCAAAGAGCGGATTGTCGCTGGTGGTCGGCTCAACTGCGAACGCATCGAGTCCCGCACCGGCCAGCCTGCCGCCTTTGAGCGCATCGACGAGCGCCGCCTCATCGACGATTGCGCCGCGCGCCGTATTGATCAGATAGGCAGTGGGCTTCATCAACGCCAACTCGCGTCGCCCGATCATGCCGCGCGTCGAGTCGGTGAGCCGGCCGTGCAGGCTCAAAATATCGACACTGCGCAGCAGGCGATCGAGATCGGGTTCGAGCATGATGCCGCCTGCGGCGACGCTATCGGATCGCGCGGAACGCGAATGCACGAGCACGCGCGCGCCGAACGCGGCGACCAGTTGCGCGACCTTGCGCCCGATGCGGCCATAGCCGACGATGCCGACCGTCAGCGCGCTAAATTCGCGTCCCTTGAAATGACGCTGTTCCCATTGTCCAAGCCGGATATTGCGATCCAGTCGCGGCAACTCGCGCACGAGGCTTAACATCAGCGCGAGCGTGTGCTCGGCCACGGCGTCGGCGCTGGCGGCGCCGGAAGTCATGACCGCAATACCGCGCGCCGTCGCTTCATCCATGTCGACGTTTTCGAAACCGGCGCCGACTTTGGCGATGATGCGCAGATCGCGCGCCGCCCTCACCACCCGCGACGTAAACGGCGGTGAGCCGCGCATCATCACCGCCGCGATGCTCGCATCCGAAAATTTTGCGATGAGCGCCTCTTCCGTAACCGGGTCGTCCATATAGATGAGGTCACCGCCGGCGGCCTGCAATATTTGCTGCGCTTCCTGTGCCAATCGCGGTGACGTGACGAGCACGGTGAACGCTCTCATGCCATCGCCCGCGCTGCAGGCCGTGAAATCCCGCGACGCATAACTTTCATTGCTGGCCCTTGTAGCCGGTGTCCTGAAAGAGTTTGACCAGGCGGTCGCGTTCTTCACGCAGGCTCTTCGCGGTTTCAGCAGGCGGCGTATTGAGCGGTTCGGCGCCCTGCGCCATCAGCTTCTCTTTGATGTCGGGCGTCGAGAGGATGCGGCTGATCTCGGCATGTATCTTCGCCAGGATTTCAGGCGGCGTGCCGGCCGGCGCGAGTATGCCTTGCCACGAGCCCGTCACAAAACCGGGCATTCCCGATTCGGCAATCGTTGGCGTATCGGGCAGGCTGGCGACGCGTTTCGCGCTGGTGACAGCGAGTAACTTCAGGCGGCCGCTCTGGACCTGCGGCAACGTCGCAAGCATGCCGTTAAACATGACGTCGGCCTGGCCGGATACGACGTCCATGACCGTTTGCATGCCGCCTCTGCCAATGATGTACGTCCAGCGGATGCCTGCGCGATTAGCGAATTCCACGCCCGCGAGTTGCGGCGCTCCGGCGATCGCCGCCGCGAAATTAAGTTCACCGGGCCGTTTTTTGGCCAGCGCTATCAGTTCCTTGACGTTCTTCACCGGCAGGCTCGGATGAGTGCCGAGCAGATGCGGCGAGTACGACATCTCCATGACCGGCGCGAAGTCGCGGATGTAATCGAACGTCGGCTTCGGATGCAGCAGATTGGCGATCATGATCGAACGCATATCCGACAGCAGCAAGGTATAGCCATCCGGTTGCGCCCGCGCGACGAGTTCGGTGCCGATCATGCCGCCGGCGCCGGCGCGGCTCTCGATCAGAATCTGCTGGCCCCATTTTTCCGTGAGTTTGATGCCGACGATTCGTCCCAGCACGTCCGACGTCCCGCCGGGCGGAAAGGGCACGACGACCCGAATGGTTTTGACCGGATAATTTTGCGCTGTCTGCGCGAGCGCCGGCGAACCGGCCATAACGAGGCCGATGTAAGCCAGGCCCATCAACGTTTGTGTAAATTGCATAGACACGCTCCTCAATTCGCTCGCCAGGCGAGCTTGTTTCTGCCGACCGAAAAAACATCGGGCCGGATTATTTTTCCATTACGGGTTGCTTGATGATTTTCGCCCATCGTGCAACTTCGCTTCTGATGCGCTCGTCGAGCTGTTCGGGCGTCCCCATCGCGACGTCGGCGCCCAGACCGTTGATCCGTTCTTTAACCTCGCTTGAACTCAGCAGGCGATTTATTTCGGTGTTCAACCGGATGATGATTTCGCGCGGCGTCCCCGCCGGAACAATCACGCCGTACCAGTCGGCATTGTCAAAACCCGGATAGCCACTTTCGCTTATCGTCGGTACCTGCGGCAACATGAAATTGCGTTTCGCACTGCTGACCGCCAGCACTCGCAACCGGCCTGAATTCGCATGCGGCAGTGCTGCGGGCGTGGTGATGAACATCATCGGGACTTGTCCGCCCAGGACTTCAGTGAGTGCCGGCGCCGCACCTTTGTACGCGATGTGCGCGAGTTCAATGCCGCTGTAACTCTTGAAGAGCTCCATCGCGAGATAGCCGGCACCGCCGATTCCGCTCGAAGCGTAATTAAGTTTTCCGGGCTGGGCTTTGGCGAGTGCCACCAGTTCGCGAACCGATTTCACCGGCAACGACGGATGCACAACCAGAATGCTCGCCGACAACGCGACCAGGCCGACCGCCGAAAAATCCTTCACGGTGTCGTAAGGCAGCTTGCCGTGCAGCGCGGGATTTGCCGCGTGTGCCGGATTGGCCATCATCGCGGTGTAACCATCGGGCGCGGATTTAGCGACGAGCTGAGTGCCGATGATTGCGCCGCCGCCCGGACGGTTGTCCACCACGACCTGCTGTCCCAGGGCTTCGGAAAGTTTCGGCGCAATCATGCGCGTGATGATATCGACGGTACCGCTCGGCGCGTACGCAACGACAACGCGTAGCGGCTTCGCCGGATAAGTCTGCGCCGCGGCAGCGGTGCAGAGCGCGCACGCGATTGCAGCCGCCGATTGTTTGATACCCACGAATTGCATCCATCCCCCAGCCATCGAACATGCGAATGAAATCTCGCTTATCAGCATCGAATATAACATTGGTACGATGCGCCTGATTTTTCGAATGCCGCAATTAATTTTGCAATCGTTGCACGAACGTGCAGCAGCGCTGTCCCATCCGGATGACGAAGGCCGCCGGGGCGTGTAAGCTTGCGCACTCCGTTTTATTTCGTCACCGCTCATGAAACCCGCTCTGCTCGTCTCGCAAAAAGTCATTTCGGAATTCGGTCCTCGTCTCAACCAGATCCTTGGCAGTGCGTCACAGCCACTCGAAATGATTGCGCTGACGAAGGATCTGAAAATTGCGCCCGAGCAACTCGCCTCGATTGCTGCCGCCTACTATTCGCGCGACGTCTGGGAGGGCACGACCAAGAGCGCACTTACGCCGATGGCGGGCGCTTTCTGGAACATCGTCGACCGTGCCCCCGGCCTGAAGTGGCTTTCGGTGTTTTCATCGGGAACCGATCACCAGCAATACCAAAATCACCTGCAGCGCGGCGTGCGTTTGACAACGGGCGCGGGCGCGCAAGCCGAACCTGTGGCAACCGCGGCGATTACAGGACTACTCGCATTGGCGCGCGGACTGACCGAATGGATAGCAGCGCAGCGAAAAGGCGAATGGACGCCTTTCAGCGGCAAGAATATACCGCCCGACTTGCGCGGTCAGACCGCCGTCATCGTCGGCACCGGGCATATCGGGACCTGTATTGCGCGCGTGTTGCAGGCGGTTGGCATGAAGACGATCGGCATCAGGCGAAACGTAGCGTCCGCTGAGCACTTTGACGACATGCAGCCGTTGGCAGCGCTCGATACCCTGTTGCCTGCCTGCGACTGGCTGGTGCTCGCTTGTCCACTGACGCCCGAGACGCGCGGTTTGATTGACGCGCGCCGCCTCGCACTGCTGCGCCCTTCTGCGGGGCTGGTCAACATCGCTCGCGGCGAGATTGTCGATGAATTGGCGCTGACCGAGGCGCTCGCGGCGCAACGATTGCGCGGCGCCTATCTCGATGTGTTCACGACCGAGCCGCTCGCGAAAGATTCGCGGCTGTGGCAACTGCCGAATGTGCTCATTTCGCCGCACAACGCCGGCGCATCGGCCGGCACGTATCTGCGCGGCGTAGAAATCTTCCTGCGCAATCTGGACGCTTACGTGAATGGCCGACGGCTCGAGAACGAAGCCGCCGCGAATTAAACAATCCGAAAAAGGAAAACCGCGTGAAACCCAATCTCCCTGTGTGGCGTTCGCTCATGTACTGCCCCGTCAACGTCGAGAAATATGTCGACAAGGCGCACACGCGCGGCGCGGATCTGATTAATCTCGATCTGGAAGACAGCGTGCCGCCGTCTGAAAAGGCCCACGCGCGCACGCTGGTGGAAAAAGCAGCGGCGAGGGTTCGCCAGGCTGGCGCCGACGTCTGCGTGCGCATCAACCGGCCGCTGTCGCTCGCCGTGCGCGATCTGGAGCATGCCATCTGCCCGGATGTCGATGCCATCGCGTGCACCAAAGTAGACAGTGCATCGCATGTAAAGCTCCTCGATGAACTGGTGACCGAACTCGAGGAAAAACGCGGTATGTCGAACGGGCACACCATGTTCAATGTGATGGTTGAGACCGCCGATGCGTTTTTCCGAATTCACGAAATCGTGCGCGCGTCTCCTCGTATCGTCGGCTGCATGATCGGCGGCGAGGATTTCGCTCTCGACAACAATATGCAGCCGACCGGCGAAGCTTTGTTCTATCCCAAGCAGCATATGATTATTGCGGCCAACGCGGGCGGCGTCATGCCGTTGGGTTTTATCGACAGCGTCGCCAGCTTCGGCGACTGGGACAACTTCAGGAAGATGGTGCGCCGCTCGCGCGATATCGGTTTCATGGGCGCCGGTTGCATCCACCCCGGCCAGGTGACGATCGTGAACGAGGAATACACGCCGGCGGCCGAAGAAGTCGAGTACGCGCGCAAAGTAATCAAGCTCGACCAGGAAGCCGCCGCAACCGGCCGCGGCTCGTGGTCGCTCGACGGCAAGATGATCGACATACCGATCATCGTGCGCGCGCAAAAGCTCATCAAGCGATACGAAGCCATCAAAGCGCGGGAAGCGAAGACGCTTGCGGTAAAAGCCGGCAAGTAAAAATTACCGCGCTGTGGCGCGCTGAGTTTTTTCTCCACGTTTAAGTCTCGCAGCGGGAATCGGCTACACTGGTTTGTGCCGGTGATCCTGAAAGCCGGGCGGCAAACTTGCCGACTCGACAGCGACACCGGCGCGAAGTCCCAAGCGAGAGGAGAAACTTCAATGTCACCAGCGGGAATGCAACCGATCCGCCGCGTCGTTACCGGCAATGACGCCAACGGCAAATCGAAAGTCGTGTGGGACGGTCCGGCGGCCACTCACGAGCTTTCGATGGGCGCCGGCCGCGGCCACTATGATTTCTGGATCTGGAATGATAGTCCGCCGCCGCTCTCGGGCACCAACGACGACGGCAACCTGCCCTATGACTTTCCGGGCCCGCCTGACGGCGGACATTTGCGCGTCGTGCGCGGCGCAGGCCGTCCGCTCGATTACGATCGCGCTAAAGATCCGTTCGTGGTGCCGCCTCATCCCATCAAAGTCAGCGAGACCGGCCGCCGCTGGGACCGCGGCGGCACGACCATGCATTCGGGCGGCATGCACAAAACCGAGACCGTCGATTACGCGATTCTGCTCGACGGCGATCGCACGCTGGTGCTCGATGACGGGGCACACGATTGGTATCCCGGCGATGTCGTCATCGACGTTGGCGCGTGGCATCAATGGTCGAGTCACGGCACGGGCGGCGGACGCGTCGCGTACGACATGATCGCCGCGAAGTTTGTCGACGGGCCGGTTGGCCTCGCGCAGGGCAACGACAAAATCATGCGCGCCGATCCGAATCAGAAATTGCCGCCGGGCGTAAAACCGGCACGGCGCATGGTGTGCCTTGACCGCGAGTCCGGCAAGTCGATGATGCTGAACGACGGTCCGTCACCCGACGTGCGCCTCGATCCCGCGCGGCCGGGCTATGCGCTGCAACGCATGTGGGTCACCGATGGCACGCCGGCGAAAATCGTGCTCGAGACGCTGCACCTGCCGCACATCATCGTGCCGCCGGCAAACGGTTCGGTGTTGAACGTCGTGACGTTTCCGCCCGATGCGGGCTGGCTGGGAAAAGTCGGCGCCCGCGAAGTGCAGGCATTCTTTAAAGCCATGGGTGCACCGCAGGCATCGACATTCTCGCCGGACGCGCCGCATCCTTATATGCAGAAGACAACGACGCTCGAATTCGGCATCGTGACCGCGGGCGAGATCGTGCTGGTTCTCGACACGCAGGAAGTGAAACTGAAAACCGGCGACTTCGTCGTGCAGCGCGGCACCAATCACGCGTGGAGCAATCGCTCCGACCAACCGGCAACGGTAGTCATCGCCACTCACGACGGCGCTATTTAGGATAAGGCCCGGGAAACACGCTCGCAGTACCGCAATCGGCAATGGAGAGTCAGCCACGATGCGCATACTCGCTGTTTCAATTTTGCTGGCGACATCGTCTCCGGCGTTCGCCCAGCCGGTTTACCCGTCGCGCCCGATCCGCATCATCGTGCCGACCTCGCCGCCCGCCGGCGCCGATATCGTTGCGCGTTCGATCTCGCAACCGCTTGCCGAGCGCTTGGGCCAGCAGGTGATCGTGGACAATCGCGCCGGTGCCAGCACCATGCTCGGCAACGAGATGGCCGCGAAGGCGCCTGCCGACGGCTACACGCTTTTACTCGGGATCAGCACGCTCGCGATCAATCCGGCGACGTTCAAGCACGTGCCATACGACGCGCTGCGCGACTTCGCGCCGATCACGCACGCCGCGAAACAAACCCTGGTCCTCGCGGTGCATCCGTCGTTTCCCGCACGCGACGTCACGCAGCTGATTGCGATTGCCAAAGCGCGTCCGGGCGATGTCGCGTTCTCATCGCCGGGCTTCGGCACGAATCCGGAAATGGGCATGGAACTGTTTCTCTACATGACCGGCACGCGCATGCTGCATGTGCCTTATCGCGGCGGCGGCGACTCGATCATTGCGCTCATATCCGGCCACGTCTCGGTCACCATTGCCTCGATGGCCGGCACCATGCCGCACGTGCGCAGCGGCAAATTGCGCGGCCTCGGCGTGACCAGCGCGCGGCGCATACCGACGGCGCCCGACCTGCCGACGATCGCAGAAGCCGGCGTGCCCGGTTACGAATCACTGCAATGGTACGGGCTGCTGGTGCCCGCGGCGACACCGAAAGAAATCATCGCACGGCTTAATCGCGAGATCGTCGCCATTTTGCGGGCGCCGGAAATTTCCGCGCGGCTTGCAGGCGACGGCACGGAAATCGTCGCCGGCTCACCGGAAGAGTTTGGCGCGTTTATGCGCGCCGAAACCGAAAAATGGGCACGTGTCGTCAAGGCCGCCGGCATACAGCCGGAGTAAAGTCGCTCGTCGCCGCAACCAACTACGATAAAGGGCTCACTGCATGGATATCGAACAAACACTTGCCGCAATGGATGTCGTGCTGCCGTCAGCACCGCCGCCGGCCGCTAATTATCTGCCGTGGGTAATCACCGGCAACCAATTGTGGATTGCGGGTCAGGCGCCGATTCGCGCGGGCAAATACGAATTCGTCGGCCGGGTCGGCGCCGAAGTCACGCCGCCGCAGGCTCAAGCAGCGGCACGTCTTTGCGCGATCAATGTGCTCGCCCAAGTCAAAGCGGCGTGCGCCGGTGATTGGTCGCGCCTCGTGAAAGGCGTGCGCATCTGCGGTTACATCAGTTCAGCGCCCGAATTTTTCGATTATCCGAAGGTGCTCGACGGCTGCTCCGATTTTTTAGTCGAAGTGCTCGGCGACGCCGGCAAGCATGTACGCACGGTGATGGGCGTCAGCGGTTTGCGCTTCAACGTGCCGATCGTCGTCGACGCGGTGTTCGAAGTCCGCGCATAAACGTTCTGCACCAGCTTGCGGCGGCGAAAATCCGGGCGCATCATGTTGCGGGCTCTAAGACCTGAAGAATCTCCTGGAGGAAAACGTGGCGAAACGCTTTGAACTAAACGTCAATGGACAGTCTCACGCTATCGAGGCCGAGCCGGACATGCCTTTGCTCTACGCCCTGCGCGACGACCTCGGCATGAAAGAACCGCGCTTTGGCTGCGGGCTCGCGCAATGCGGCGCGTGCACCGTGCTCATCAACGGCACGCCGACGCGCTCATGCATCACACGCATGGACGCGGTCGGCGCGGGCAAGGTCATGACACTTTCCGGCATCGGCAGCGCGGGCAAGCCGCACAAGGTGCAGGCCGCGTTCATCGAAGAGCAAGTGCCGCAATGCGGCTATTGCCTGAACGGCTGGGTGATGACGTCGGTCGCCCTGCTCGATAAGACCCCGCAGCCGACCGACGCGCAGATACGCGACGCGCTGTCGGGCCTCAAGTGCCGCTGCGGCACGCACATGAGCATACTGCGCGCGGTCAAGCGCGCGGCGCAGGCGTAAGGAGCAAGCCATGAACCTCAAAATGAATCGTCGTGAATTCCTCGCCGGCACCGGCGCGCTCACCGTGTCCGTGCTGCTGCCCGGATTGAAAGCCGACGCGGCAACGGACGCGCATGGCTCGCGCCTGGGACTTAAGCCCGACCAGTTATCAAGCTACATCAGCGTCAATCAGGACGGCAGCGTCGTCGGCTGGATCGGCAAGGTCGACATGGGCCAGGGCACCGAGATCGGCTGGCTTATGATGATCGCGGAAGAACTCGATCTCTCGCCGGATCGCGTGAGCATGGTGCAGGGACACACCGAGAAAACCGTTGACCAGGGCGGCGCCTCCGGCTCGACCGGCATTTGGGCCGGGGGCGCGGCGCTGCGCAATGCAGCAGCCGAAGCGCGGCGCACGTTGGTCGAGATGGGCGCGGTAAAACTTGGCGTGCCCGCCAGTGAACTCGTCGTCAACGACGGCGTCATCAGCCCGCGCAATGCGCCAGGCACCAAGGTAGCGTACGGCGATCTCATCGGCGGACGGCAGTTCGACGTACAGCTCGAATGGAATAAGCATTACGGCAACGAGCTCAAAGTGCAGGGCAAAGCCAAACCCAAGTCACCGTCCGAATACAAAATCATCGGCAAGCCGGGCCAGCGCCGCCGCGACATTGCACCGAAAGTACTCGGCACCGCGGACAACATGATGGTCGACGTCAAATTGCCGGGCATGCTGCACGGCCGCGTGCTGCGCCCGCCGGTTGCAGGCGCAGTACCGGTTGCGGTCGACGAGGCATCGGTGAAAAACATTCCCGGCGTGAAAATTGTGCGGCAGAAAGACTTCATCGGGCTGGTCGCGCCAAAGGAATGGGACGCGGTTCGCGCAGCGCGCCAGTTAAAAGTGACGTGGTCGGATGTGAAGCCGCCGTTTCCCGATCAGAAGGATATCTACAACCACATCCGCAGCGCCAAATCGATGAAGCGCGACGAAGAGGTTAAAGTCGGCGACGTCGATGCCGCGTTTGTGGGCGCCGCGAAAATTGTCGAAGCCGCCTACGAATGGCCGTTTCACTCGCACGCATCGATGGCGCCCGCCTGCGGCGTCGCCGACATGCGCGAGCATGAAGCCACGTTGTGGACGGGCGGGCAGAAGCCGCACCACTGCCGCGAAGGCATTGCACTGATGTTCAATCTGCCCGAAGAAAAGGTGAACGTGTTCTCGATGGTCGGGCCCGGCTCTTATGGACGCAACGATTCAGGCGACGCGACGATGGACGCCGCCGTACTGTCGAAAGCGGTTGGCAAACCGGTGCGCGTGCAGTATATGCGCCATGACGGCACTGGCTGGGACCCGAAGTCGCCGGCTTCGGTGCACACGTCCCGCGCCGCGCTCGACAAAGACGGCAAAGTGATGGCGTGGGATTACGCGACGAAGGGGTTTTCGCGGCGCGAATTCTTCCGCGACGAAGGAACCCCCGAGCGCACGCTCGCCGGGCAGCTGATGGGCTGGCCGCTCAAACCGGTATGGCTGATGGGCGTGCCGGGCGAATCTTATTCGTTCGCCGCGCGCCGCAAAACTTCCGACACCATCGGCCCGCTGCTTGACCGCGCGTCGCCACTGCGCACGTCGCATTTTCGCGATCCGGGCGGCCCGCAGATCCATTTCGGCTCGGAGTCCTTCATCGACGAGCTGGCCCTTGCGGCCAACAGCGACGCCGTGGAATTCCGCCTGCGCTATCTCTCCAATCCGCGTGACGTCGCCGTGGTCAAAGCCGTCGCTGAAAAAGCCGGCTGGCAACGGCATGTCGGCGCGAGAAAGCAACAGCGCGGCGATGTCTATGTCGGCCAGGGCATCTCCTACGCGGTGCGCGGCGCGACGCGTGTCGCCGTCATCGTCGAAGTTGAAGCAAACCGGAAAACGCACCGTGTGTGGGTGAAGCGCGTTTGCGTCGCGCACGACTGCGGCCAGGTAATCGCGCCGGACTTGTTGCAGCAGACGCTGGAAGCGCAGATCGTGCAGACCATCAGCCGCTCCGTCTACGAAGAAGTGAAGTTCGATAACAAGAACGTTACCAGCGTCGACTGGCAGGGCTATCCGATCCTCGACATGAAGGACGCGCCTGAAGCAATCGACATCGTGCTGCTCGACCGGCCGGAAATTCCACCCGCGGGCGCGGGCGAAGCAACCTGCCGGCCGATGCCGGCGGCGATTGCGAATGCGATATTCGACGCAACGGGCGCGCGCCTGCGGCAGGCGCCGTTTTCGCCGGAAAGGTTGAAAGCAGCCTGGACTTAGTCAGCTTCGCATCCCGGCAGAAAACGCCGTCCGCGCGACGGCGTTTTCATTTCCTTCGCCGCGCAACTTAAAATGCCGTTTTGACCATCAACTACTTCGATCGGCGCCGCGCCTGATTTTTACGATCGTGGTGGACGCTGTATTCGAAATCCGGAGCTTAAGAATGAATCGAATTACATGCATTCTGTCGATAGCGCTAAGCGCAAGCTTTGGCGCGTACGCGCAGACGTATCCGGCCAAGTCGCTGCGCATCCTCGTGCCTTTTGCGCCCGGCGGCAGCTCCGATATTCAGGCGCGCCTCATCGCGCAAAAACTGATTGAAGCCTGGGGCCAAGGCGTCGTGATCGACAACCGCGGCGGCGCGGGCGGCATCGTCGCCGCCGAAATTGCCGCGCACGCGCCGGCCGACGGCTACACGCTGTTCCTCGGCCATATCGGCACCCAGGCCGCAAATCCCGCGCTTTATACCAAACTGCCGTACGACCCGGCGAAGGATTTCGCGGCAGTCGTCATGACGATCACGCAGCCGATGATATTGGTGGTGCCCCCTGCTTCGGCGGTCAACTCCGTTGCCGATTTGATCGCGCTTGCGCGCGGCACCGCCAGCAAGCTTGCCTACGCTTCGGCGGGCAACGGCAGCCCGAACCATCTCGCCGGAGAAATGTTCAAGTCGCTCGCAAAAATAGACGCCACTCATGTGCCATACAAGGGCTCGGCGCCCGCCGAACTCGACGTGATGGCGGGACGCGTGCAGTTCTTTTTCGACACCATGATTGCGGCGATGCCGCTGGTGAACGCGAACAGACTGAAGGCCCTCGCCGTAACGAGTGCAAAACGCGCCGGCTCGGCGCCGAATATCCCGACCGTCGCCGAGTCCGGTGTTGCGGGCTACGAATTTCTGACGTGGAACGGCTTTTTCGTTCCGGCGGGAACACCTGCGGTATTGGTGACGAAACTAAACGCGGAAGTCGGCCGCATACTCCGTATGCCCGACCTCGCGCGCAAACTGACCGGCGACGGCGCCGAAATAGCCGCCGGCACACCGCAGGAGTTCGCCCGATTTACGGAGCACGAAAGGCAAAAGCTCGCGCGCGTGATCGCGGCGGCGGGCATTCACATCGACTAGTGATCACCTTGGCCGACCGGATCATCCCTATTCCGCTTTGATCCCCGCCTCGCGGATGAGTTTGCCCCACTTCGCAATATCCGCTTTGATGAACGCATTGAATTCCTGCGGCGTGCTGGCCACGACGTCTGCGCCCAGTACGGCCAGCCTTTCCTTCACGTCGGCTTGCGCGAGCACCTTGCGGATTTCAGCGTTCACGCGATCGACGTGCGCGGCGCTCGTGCCGGCCGGCGCAACGACGCCGTACCACTCGCTGACTGCATAACCATCCAGTCCCGATTCGGCGATAGTCGGCAAATCGGGCAGCGCCGGCGAGCGTTTCGCCCCCATGACCGCAATCGCGCGGAGTTTGCCGGCATGCACTTGCGAGAGCACCGTCGGCGCGCTGACGAACATGAGCTGCGTTTCGCCGGATAGAAGTCCGGTCGCTGCAGGCGCCGCGCCTTTGTAATTGATCGAAGCGATGCTGACGCCCGCCATCGCCTTGAATTGCTCGAGGCCGAGATGCGTCGGCGTACCCGCGCCGGCAATCGATGCATTCAATTTCCCGGGCGCCGCTTTCGCGAGCGCAATCAGCTCGCCGACCGATTTGGCGGATACGGAAGGATGCACCGTCAGGATGTACAAGCCGTTGACGGCGAGCGACACCGCGGCAAAATCGCGGGCCGGATCGAATGGCAGTTTTGAGAATAAGGCCGGATTTACCGTCAAGCTGCTCGTCGGGAAACCGAAGGTATAACCGTCGGGTGTCGACTTGGCGACGAGTTCCATGCCGATAATGGTGCTCGCGCCGCCGCGATTGTCGACGATGACCTGCTGACCCAGCGCGTCGCCGACTTTCTGGAATATGACGCGCGCAATCACATCGGCGCCGCCGCCCGGCGGCCACGGCACGATGAGCCGCAGCGGACGCGCCGGATAATTTTGTGCGCACACGGTAGTCGCGATGCAGACGAGCAAGCCGATGAGCGCCGGCAAAACGAACCAGCCGCTGCGTATTTGGCGTCCCATGCTTGTCCCCTCCGTTTTCCGGCGTGCAAATTCGTTTTCGGGTCAGTATAGCGACGAGGCGTCCTTTGTTGACACCCTTTTTTGTGTCGGCCACTATACGAACGCGCAGCGTCAGTTTGCCCGCATACGCATCGCGCTTCTGGAGGAATTCACATGGATCTGCGCACTGCCCTTGTCGCTTGCGCATTTTGCGCCGCGACTGCCGCCGCGAGCGAATATCCGGCCAAGCCGATTCGTATCATCGCGCAGTTCACACCGGGCTCGTCGACCGACATACTCGCGCGCATCGTCGCGCAGAAAATCGCGCAGGACTGGAACCAGCAGGTCGTCGTCGATAATCGGCCCGGCGCCGGCGGCGTGCTCGGCACCGAGATGGGCGCCAAAGCGAGCCCCGACGGCTATACGCTGACGATGGCCGTATCGTCGGCGTTCGGCATCAATCCGACGCTGTATCCGAACACCAGCTATAACGTGCTGCGCGATTTCGCGCCGATCTCCAATCTGGGGCTTACGCCGCAAACGCTCGTCACCAATCCAGCCGGCGCCTTCAAGAGCGTCAAGGATTTCGTCACTGCGGCAAAGGACAAACCCGCCCAGGTCAATTTCGCATCGCTCGGCAACGGGTCGACCAGTCACCTGACGATGGAAATGTTTCGCGCGGCCGCGGACATCAAGATCAATCACGTGCCGTTCAAGGGCAGCGCCGAAGCCCACACGCAAATCATCGGCGGCCAGATCCCGGTCATGTTCGACGCGATTCCCGCGACGCTGCCGCATATCAAGTCCGGCCGCCTCCGCGGCCTCGGCATCGCGACGCTCCAGCGCTCGCAGTTCCTGCCCGAGTTGCCGACGATCGCGGAAGCGGGCTATGCGAACTTTGAAGCGGTCGGCTGGATCGGCATCGCGGCGCCCGCCAAAACTCCGGCGCCGATTCTCGATAAGCTGAATGCCGAAATGGTGAAAATCATCAATGAACCGGACGTTAAAGAGCGGCTCGCCGCGCTGGCGTTTACGCCGGTCGGCGACACGCGCGCGCAATTCGATGCGTTCATGAAATCGGAAATCGCGAAATGGGGCAAAGCCGTCAAGGACTCCGGCGCCAAGGCCGACTAATCTGTCGTTTCTCTCGCCGCTTAAACATTGCCCATGAATAAATCCACCATCACCGGCGCGCTCGTCGATCAAATTCTGGCCATCGACTACGCGTCCCTGCCGCAGGAAGCCATCGACATGGCCAAAGCCGTCACGCTCGACGGCCTCGGCGTGATACTCGCCGGCGCCGACGAGCCGCTCGGTGTCGGGCGTATTTCTATCGACTACGTGCGCGCCATGGGCGGTGCGCCGCACGCGTCGGTGATCGGCGGCGGCTTCAAGACTTCTCTGCTCAATGCCGCCTATGCGAATGGCACGATGGGTCATGCACTCGACTTCGACAACACGTGGTATCCGCTCAATCACCCGACCTCGCCGACGCTGCCCGTCATCCTCGCCATCGCCGAGCACCGCAAGTCAGCGGGCAAAAAAGCGATTGCGGCAATTGTCGCCGCATTCGAGGTGCAGGGGCGCCTTCGACTTGCCGCCACCGGCCTTATCACGGGACAGGGATTTCACAAGCCGGGCACAACCGGCCAGTTCGGCGCGGTGACGGCGGCCGCCAGAATGCTCGACCTCGATCACACGCAAACACTGATGGCGTTTGGCCTCGCGGGCTCGCGCGCGGGCAGCATTTCGCTCAACACCGGCACGATGACGAAATCGTCGCACTCGGGGCACGCGGCGCGCATGGGCGTCGAATGCGGCGTGCTCGCGAGCATGGGCTGGACGGCGAGCGCCGACGTGTTCGGGCCCAAAGGTTTTTTCGATACCTTTTTCCAGGGCGATGCCAAGCCCGGGTTGCTGATCGAAGGCTTCGCGTCGCCGCTGCGCATGGTGAAGCCGGGCGTCGGCTTCAAAAAACACCCGAGCAATTATTTTACGCACCGGCCCATCGATGCCGCGCTCGCTTTGCGCGAAGAATTCAACATTGCGCCGGCGGAGATCCAACGCGTCGAAGTCATCTTTCCGCGCTTCGATTACGTCAATCGTCCGCTGCCTGCGACCGGGCTCGACGGCAAATTCAGCGTTCAGTATGCAACGCTCGTCGCGCTGCTCGACGGCGAAATCACGATCGACTCATTTACCAATGAGCGGCGGTTCGCACCGGATGTCGAAGCGTTGCTGCCGCAGGTCAAGCTCACGGTCGACGACTCGATTCCCTCCGACTTTGACCAGATGCACGCCATCGTCAACGTGTGGCTCCAGGACGGCCAGCAATTGTCGAAACGCGTGGATAAATTGTCGGGCTGGATCGGTTCACCGCTCACGCGTGATCAACGGTTGAAGAAATTTTTCGGCTGCACGCGACGCCGGCTCGACGAGGCCAAAGCGCAGCGCGTGCTCGCACTCGTCGAAAATCTCGAAGCACTCGACGATCTAACCGAAATCATGGACATCATGCGTTGCGATCGATGATCGCAACGCGCGTATTGTTGGAGTAAACACAGTGGCGAAATCTTCAGGCAACGGCGGCAAACCCTGGTATCAGCCGGGCAAATGGCTCGCAAACCCCGCCTATTGGGACGATGAATCGGTCAAGGCGCGTGCCGGCGCGCCCAAACGAATCCAGTTCATCGATTGCACGATCAGCGAAGGCGACGATTGCGTCGGCCACCAGCTGAACTGGAACACGCGGCTCGGCGTCATCGAGCGGCTCGATGCGATCGGCGTCGGCGAGATCACGCTGCCCAGTCACGCCACGTTCAGCGAAGAGCGCGACATGGTCAAAGCATGCCGCCGGCTCGGCGTGCGCACGCGGCTCGTGGCCAAAGGGCCCGGCGTTAAACCGCCGCTCAAAGGCGATTGGCGCGGCGCGATTGACCGCCACATCGACTTGGGCGCGGACGTATTGAGTCCGATCGTCAAATGGGATTACGCGGACACGCTGTCCGATTTCAGCGGCAAGCTGACGAAACAGATGGTGGTCGACGCAATCATGGAAAGCGTCGCGTACATGAAGCAGCAAAACGTCCGCGTCGTGCCGTGGATGGTCGACAGCATGCGCTCGCCGGTCGACACCGCGTGCCTCTTTTTCAAGGCGATGGCTGATGCCGGCGCCGATGGCGTGTATGTCGTCGACAGCCGCGGCAACAGCGCGCCGCTCGCAACCCGCACGTTCATCGGCCGCGTGCGCGCAGCCGTTGGCGACCGCTGCGATGTCTACGTGCAGCACCACAACGATCTTGGCGTTGCAACCGCCAACGCGATGGCGGCGGTCGAAGGCGGCGCCAACTGGATCGACGCGTCGGTGATCGGCATTGGCGACCGCGGCGGCTGCGTCGCACTCGAAGAAGCGGCGGCGCTGTTCGAAATGTATGGCATCGAAACCGGCATCAAGCTGGATAAATTGTATGAACTGTGCCGCTACGTGCAAACAGCCTACGGCATCCAGTTGCCGCCGTGGAAACCGATCGTCGGCGACAACTGGAACAAGGAGGAAGGCGCGGGCCATCAGGAAGGCAGCGCTGACGCCGAATCGACCATTGGCATTGCCCCGCGCGTCATCGGCCGCGAATTCGAAAACGTGATCGGCGGCAAGATTTTGTTCGGCCGCGAGCGATCGAGCGCGCATACCGACGACCCGGTTTTCCTGCGCGAGATTGTGCGCGATCTCGGTCTTGAAGTTTCGGAGGGACAGTTTCAGCGCATTTTGTCGCGCGCGCGCGCCGCGGTCGCAAGCAACTACCAGACTCACTACCTGACGTTTGCCGAATTCGAAGCGATCTGCCGCGGCGTGGTCGACGCGGGGCGCGGCTAGTGAGGAAGCGCAGGCTCATGGCGGCCGCCGCGTTTTCGTTGGCGGCCCCGGTATACGCGGCGTATCCCGACAAGCCGATTCGCCTCATCATGCCGTATCCCGCGGGCGGCAGCATCGACACCGCGGGCCGCGCCGTCGCGCAAAAACTTGCCGACAACTTCAGTCAGCAGATCGTCGTCGACAACCGCACCGGCGCCGGCGGCACCATCGGCACCGAAACCGCCGCGCGCTCGCTGCCTGACGGCTACACGCTCGTCGTCGGCGGCACCGGCACCCTCGCTCTGAGTCCGCATCTGCAACGCAAGCTGCCGTACGATCCGGTGCGCGACTTTGCGCCGGTGACGATGCTGATTGCGAGCCCGTATGTAATCGTCGTGCATCCGTCCGTGCCGGCGAATTCCGTCAGGGAACTGGTGGCCCTCGCCAAAGCGCGCCCCGGCCAAATCAACTATGCGTCCGGCGGTGCGGGCAGCGCGCCGCACTTCGCGGCGGAAATGTTCAATTCGGCGGCCGGCATCAAACTGACGCATGTACCTTATAAAGGGAGCACGCCCGGCGTGATCGATTTGATCGGCGGGCAGGTGCAGGTCATGTTTACCGGCATTCCGAGCGTGCTTGCGTACATCAAATCGAATCGCGTGCACGCGCTTGCCGTCACTGGCAGCAAACGCACGGCTGCACTGCCCGAAGTGTCGACCGTCATTGAGTCCGGCGTGCCTGGTTACGTGGTCAGCCCCTGGTTCGGGTTGCTAGTACCGGCGCGCACGCCGCCGCAAGTCATTGCGACCCTGCATCGGGAAACCGTCAAAGTGTTGCGTTCGCCCGCTCTGCTCGAGCGCTTTGCCACTGAAGGTGTCGATCCCGTCGGCGACACGCCCGAGCACTTCGCCGCGTATATCAAAGAGGAGATCGTCAAGTGGGGCAAGGTCGTCACCGACACCGGCATGCGCGCGGAATAGCCGCGGCTCTGAGCCTGCTGCTTGTGTGCGCGCAGGTGCTCGCGGCAAGCGCGGAAAAATATCCGGCCCGCCCGCTGCGCATGATCGTGCCGGCGACGCCCGGCGCGACTTCCGATGTACTCGGGCGCATAGTCGCGATGCAATTGAGCGCCGCGTTCGGCCAGCAAGTCATTGTCGATAACCGGCCTGGCGCAGGCTCGGTGATCGGCACCGATCTCGTCGCCAAGGCGGCGCCCGACGGCTATACGCTGGTCATGATTTACACATCGCATACCACCAACGCGAGCCTGCAAAAGCTGCCCTACGACCCGGTGGCGGATTTTGCGCCGATAACCATGCTGACCTCCGCACCGCTCGTGCTGATTGTCCCGGCCACATCGAACATCGCCTCAGTCAAAGAATTGATTGCCACAGGCAAGGCGCAGCCGCTCACTTATGGTTCGGCCGGTGTAGGCAGCGGCGGACATCTCGCGGGCGAATTGTTCCGCACCGTGACCGGCATTCAGGCGACGCATGTGCCCTACAAGGGCGCGGCGCCGGCCGCGATCGACGTTGCCGGCGGCCAGCTCGGTTTTCAGTTTGCGTCGCAAATTACGATTCAGCCGCTGCTCGCGGGGAAGCGCGTGCGCATGCTCGCGGTGACGAGCGCAAAACGCGCAGCTTCGCTCGCCGACGTGCCGTCGCTCGTCGAAGCAGGGTTGAGCGGCTTCGAAGTACTCAACTGGTTCGGCGTGGCGGCGCCGGCGCGCACGCCGCCTGCCATTGTGGCCGCGCTCAATGCCGCCATCGTCAAATCGCTGCGCGTGCCCGACGTGCGCGACAAACTGACGAGCGAAGGCTCCGAAATCGTCGCCAACACACCGCAGGAATTCACAGCGTTTCTGCAACGGGACATCGCGCGCTGGGCGCAAGTCATCAAGGCCGCGGGCGTCAAGCTGTAGCCGTGGCAGACGGCGCGGTGCGCAGGCAGAATTGATAGAATTGCGCCTCCCGCAATAAACACCCCGCAAGGAGAGTTAACCAGTGCAGCATTTACTCAATCGATTGTGCGAGCGCATCGGCGCGCGCCAGAGCCGGGCGTGTTTCTGATGGCCGGCGGACCGCTTAAAGACGTGCGCGTGGTCGACCTGACGTCGGTCGTCGTCGGACCGATGGTTACGCTGATGCTCGCCGATTACGGCGCCGACATTATCAAGGTCGAGCCGCCGACCGGCGACATCGTGCGCAATCTCGCCGGCCGGGCGATCTCGCCGAACATGTCGCCGAAGTTCCTGCACCTGAATCGCAACAAGCGCTCACTCGCAATCGACCTGAAAAAACCCGAAGCGTACGCGGCGCTCAAGAAACTGCTCGCCAAAGCCGACGTGCTGCTCTGGAACGTGCGCCCCTCGGCGATGGCCCGCCTGAAACTCTCGTACGAAGACGTCAAGGCAATCAACCCGAAAATAATTTATTGCGGCATCGTCGGCTTCGGCCAGACCGGCCGCTATAAGAGCAAGCCCGCGTACGATTCGATCATCCAGGGTTCCGCCGGCATCGCAGCGCTGCATCACCGCGCGACCGGCGAACCGCGTTACGTGCCCATCGTGATGGCGGACAAGACGACCGGCCTCATCGCAACGCAGATGGTCCTGATGGCGCTTTATCATCGCGAGCGTACCGGCGAAGGCCAGTCGATCGAAGTGCCGATGTTCGAGAACATCGCGCGCTACGTGCTTGAAGAGCACATGTATCACCAGACGTTCGATCCGCCGATCGGCACCACCGGCGATCCGCGGATTTTCGACCCGTGGGCGCGGCCGGTGCCGACCAAGGACGGCTACATCTGTATTTCAGCGAATACCAATGCACAGGCGTTCGCCGTGTTTGACGCCATCGGCAAGCCGGAATTTAAAACCGACGCGCGCTTCAGCACCGTGGCCGCGCGCTTCAAGCACGTGCCCGAATATTTCGCCGCGCGCGCCGAGGGGCTCAAGCAAAAGACGACCGCCGAGTGGATCGAGATCTTCGACAAGTCCGACGTGCCCGCGATGCAGTACCACACGCTCGAAACGTTGATGCAGGACCCGCATCTGAACGACGTCGGATTTTTCCGCAAATTCGATCACCCGACCGAAGGCCGCATGATCGACATGGCGCTGACGAACAAATCGACGGCGGGCGCGCGCACCGATTTCATCCCGGCGCCGACCATCGGCCAGCACACCGTCGAAATCCTGCGCGAAGCGGGATACGACGAGACAGCGATCACCGCGATGGTGACCGCCGGCATCGCGGTCGATGGCCGGCTTGCCGCGAAACCGAAAGCCTGAAGCGATGAAACGCTCAACCGCGGCCGCCGGGCTGGCGACCGTCGCCGTCGTCGCGTTCACCATCACCGCCGCGCCGGCGCAGAATTTTCCGTCGAAGCCCATCAAGCTGATCGCGCCTTTCCCGCCGGGCGGCAGTACCGACCTGCTCGCGCGCGTGATCGGACAGAAACTTACCGAAGCGTGGGGCCAGCAGGTCGTCGTCGAAAATCGCGGCGGCGCCGGCGGCACGATCGGTGTTGAGGTTGCCGCGCACGCGCCGCCCGACGGTTACACCATTGTCATGGGCCACATCGGCACATTCGGCGCCAACCCGACGCTGTACCCGAAGCTGCCGTATGACCCGATCAAGGACTTTGCGCCGATTACCTTGCTCGCGATGGTGCCCAACGGCCTCGTCGTACATCCGGCGATGCCGGTGCGCACCGTCAAAGACCTGATCGCAATCGCCCGCGCAAAACCGGGCTCGGTATTGTATGGCTCCGGTGGCGGCGGCAGCGCCGCGCATCTTGCGATGGTTTATTTCGAGCTGTTGGCGAAAGTAAACTTTACACACATTCCGTATAAAGGCACCGGGCCGGCAATCTACGACCTGATTGCCGGCCAGACCTCGACCATGTTTACCGGCATGGCGGCCCTGATGCCGCATGTGAAATCGCAGAAACTCAGGATCATCGGTGTCGGCACCGCCAAGCGCCTGGCAGTCATGCCGGACGTGCCGACCGTCGCCGAAGCAGGGGTGCCGGGCTATGAAGCGACGCAATGGTACGGGATACTGGCGCCAGCGGCGACGCCGCGCGACATTGTCATGAAACTGAACGCCGAGATGGTCAGAGCTTTGCGCATGCAGGACGTCAAGGAAAGGCTCGCCGGTGACGGCGTCATCCCGGTCGGCAACACGCCTGAGGAATTTGGCGCTCACATCAAGTCAGAAATCACACGCTGGGCCCCGGTCGTAAAAGCATCCGGCGCGCGCCCGGAATAAAATTCGTATCACGTTGTTTAATTCATGGAGATGATGATGAAGACCTTAGGCAATCTGCGTTCATTTTTCGCTGTCGCGTTGCTGCTGTCAGCCGGCGCATACGCACAACCTGCGCAGAAACCTTTCGAACCTTTTTCAGGGCAGCCGGGCAAGGATGTGGTGTGGGTGCCGACCTCGCAGGCGCTCGTCGACAAGATGCTCGACATGGCGAAGCTCGCGCCGAACGAGGTTCATATGGACCTGGGCTCAGGCGACGGCCGCACGGTGATTACCGCGGCGAAGCGCGGCGCGCGCTCGACCGGCATCGAATACAACCCCGACATGGTCGAACTGTCGAAACAAAATGCGGCGAAGGCCGGCGTCGGCGATAAGGCGACGTTCATCAAGGCCGATTTGTTCGAAACCGATTTTTCGCAGGCGAGCGTCATCACGCTGTTTCTTCTGCCCGACATCAACCTGAAACTCCGGCCGAAAATTCTGAATTTGAAGCCGGGCACGCGCATCGTGTCGAACACCTTCACGATGGGCGAATGGAAGGACGATGAAACCGCGACGGTCGATGAAGGCGCCGGCTGCAGCTACTATTGCACCGCGCACCTGTGGATCGTGCCGGCGAAAGTGGCCGGCACCTGGCACTCGGCGCAAGGCGATCTCACGCTAAAGCAGGAATTTCAAATGGTGCAGGGCTCGCTCAAGTCGGGGACGGACAATCACATTGTCAGCGGGGCAAAACTGCGCGCCGATCAATTGACTTTCAGCGCGGGCGGCGCGAATTACAGCGGACGCGTCAGCGGCAATACCATCGACGGCACCGTGATCAACGGCGGCAATTCGGCCAAGTGGACCGCAACCCGGCGTTAGACGAACACCACTTATCTATAAAGGAGCATTCAGCATGTTGATCGCACAATTCCACCGCCGCTTTCATCTTGCGTTACTGCTGGCGCTCGTGAGCTCGGGCGTCGCTGCGCAGCCCGCGCAGAAAGAGTTCGAGCCGCATGTCGGCCAGGAAGGCAAGGACGTGATCTGGGTCCCGACGCCGCAGGGCCTCGTCGACAAGATGCTCGACATGACGAAAGTCACCTCGGCCGACACCGTCTATGACCTCGGGTCCGGCGATGGCCGCACGGTCATCACGGCCGCCAAGCGCGGCGCCAAAGCGGTCGGCATCGAGTACAACCCCGACATGGTCGAACTGTCGAAACGCAACGCGGAAAAAGCGGGCGTTACCGCTAAAGCGACGTTCATGAAGGCCGATCTTTTCGAGACGGATTTTTCGCCGGCTACGGTCATCACGATGTATCTGCTGCCGAGCATCAACACCAAGCTGCGCCCGAAAATTCTGAACCTGAAGCCCGGCACCCGCGTCGTCTCGCATGCGTTCACGATGGAAGACTGGACTGCCGACCAGACCGAATCGTTTGATGGCCGCACTGCTTATATGTGGATCGTGCCCGCCAAGGTCGAAGGCGCGTGGCAGATGGCGCAAGGCGAACTCGAGTTGAAGCAGATGTACCAGAACGTCGCCGGCACGCTGAAGACCGGCGGCAACGCGGTTGCGATTACCAATGGCAAACTGCGCGGCGATCAGATTTCGTTCACCGCCGGTAATACGGAATACAGTGGCCGGGTCACCGGCAAGGGCATGGAAGGCACGACGCGCGGCGCAAGCGCCGGGCCGTGGAACGCCACTCGCAAGTAGAAAAAAAGCGCACTGCGCGCGCTTTTAATTCGCGCCGGTCGCCCGGGTGGGGCGGGCCGGCGCGAGTTTCCTTTTATAATTCACGCTGATTCGGCGCCGCGCGCCGCCAGCAGAGTTCGGACTCGGGAGTCATTCGCATGGCCAAGCAACAAGGCGTAGTCATTATCGGCGGCGGCATCATGGGCGGCGACATCGCCATCATCTTCGCTGCCGGCAACTGGAACGTGCACGTGATGAGCCCCTCGGAGAAAACGCGCGCTTCATTGCCTGGCAGGCTCACGAGCGGGCTCAAAAAACTCGGCGCGCCCGACAGTGCGGCAGGGCTCGTGAAAGCGTATTCGACGCTCGAGGCAATTCCGTGGCAGGACGTCGATCTCGTGATCGAAGCAGCCACCGAAGATCTCGCGCTCAAGCAAAAATTGTTTTCCCAGCTCGAAACGCTCGCGCGGCCTGAAATCCCCCTCGCAAGCAATACCTCGACGTTCCCGATCGGCGACATTGGCCGCCACCTGAAAACGCGTTCGCGCGTGGTCGGCCTGCATTACTTCATGCCCGCCCACCTGGTGCCGCTCGTCGAAATTATTCAAGCCGACTTCAGCGACTCGAAGATCGCCGATGCGCTCGAGGTGCAACAAAAAGCGCTCGGTAAGGCGCCGGTGCGCGTAAACAAGGATATCCCGGGCTTCATCGGCAATCGCCTGCAGCACGCGATGATGCGCGAAGCGCTTTACCTCGTCGCCGACGGCGTCGTATCGCCTGAAGGCATCGACACGGCGGTGCGCTATGGCTTCGGTTTTCGCTTCCTCGCCTGCGGCCCGATGACGCAAAAAGAAATGTCGGGCTGGGACACCAATCTCTATGCCGGCACGTCGCTGTATCCGAGCCTGCACAGCGAAAAAGAACCGCCGCAGTTCCTGAAAGACATGATTGCCAAAAATCATATCGGGATGAAAACCAAGCGCGGCATCTGGGAATGGACCGACGACAGCGTCGCCAAAGAAAAAGCGCGCATCGAGAAAGTACTGCAGCAGGCGTTCGCGATACTGAAGTCCGACGGTCAGTAGCGCGGTGAAATTCCTGCGGGCTTGTCTGGCGTTCGTCGCATTACTCGCCGGCACCGCGGGCGCGCAACACTATCCCGCCAAACCCATTCGCGTCATCGTTCCGTTTCCCGCCGGCGGGGGCATCGACGCCGTCGCGCGCCTGCTCGCACCGAAACTGACGGAGAGCCTGGGCCAGCCGGTCGTGATCGACAACCGCTCGGGTGCGAGCGGCACGGTCGGCACTGAAGCCGTCGCCAAATCGGCGCCTGACGGTTACACGCTGCTCGCGACATTCGCGAGCCATGCGCAAAACGCGTCGCTGTATCCGAAACTCGGTTACGACACGGTCAAGGATTTTGCGCCGATCACGCTGATTGCGACGGTGCCGAACATCCTCGTCGTCAATCCGGCGCTGCCCGTGAAAACGGTGAAAGACCTGGTCGCGCTCGCCAAAAAGCGTCCCGGAGAAATCCTTTACGCGTCGATCGGCAACGGCACGCCTTCGCATCTGTCGGCCGAATTGTTCGACAGCATGGCAGGCATCAAGATGACGCACGTCGCCTATAAAGGCGCTGCACCTTCGATCATCGCGCTGATCAGCGGCGAGACCCAGCTTACTTTTACGACCGTGCTCGTCGCGATGCCGCATATCAAGTCCGGGCGCCTGCGCGCGCTGGGCGTCGCGTCGCTCAAGCGTTCACCGGTACTGCCCGACCTGCCGACGATCGATGAAGCGGGCGTGCGCGGGTATGAGTCAAACGCGTGGTATGGTTTGCTCGCGCCCGCTAAGACACCGCAGCCTATCGTCGATCAATTGCATCGCGAGATGGTCAAGGCGTTGCAGCTTGCGGACGTGCGCGACAACCTCAAAAACCAAGGCGCGGAGCCCGTCGCGAATTCGCCGCGGGAATTCGCGACCATTATCAACGACGAAATCGAGAAATGGCGCAAGGTCGTGCAGGCGACCGGTGTGAAGGCAGACTGAATTTTCGGTTGTATCAGCAGTGAATTAGCCGCGCGGTTCCAATTCTTTGACCGCCTAACGGAGTTAAGGGGGAGCTGCAAATGGATCAGATGTTCAGGCCTACGAGCGCCGTCGCGGGCACTTCCGTACAAGTGCTGTCATGGGGACTGCTTGCAATCGTGACGTCGTTGCCCGCGTACGCACAGCTGCGTTTGCCCGAAGTGCGCGTCGAAGATGCGCGGCAATCACCTTTGAATATGGATACGCCGGCCGACAGCGCAAGCCGGCTCGGACTCTCGGTGCGCGAAGTCCCCAGCACTGTTGAAATCGTCGATCAGGAGATGATGACGTCGCGCGGCTATCGCAGTGTGACCGAGGCGGCGCAAGGCGCGGCGGGCGTTACGGCCGCCGACTTCCCGGCCGAACCGGCGGCGTTCTCGATGCGAGGTTATACGAACAGCCAGATCACCACGCTATACAACGGCATCAAGATCGGCCCGCAGAACATGACTTCACGCGTCATGGACAGCGGCAACCTCGACCGCATCGAGTTCCTGAAAGGCGCGGCATCGCTGATGTCCGGGGAAGGCGCAATCGGCGGCGCCGTCAATTTCGTTACCAAGCGCCCGCACACCGGCGCCATCGAAAATGAAGCTTATGTTTCGTACGGCTCGTTCAACACCGTGCGCACCGGATTTGGCTCAGGTGGCAGCACGTCCAAGGAAGGACTCGACTACCGCTTCGATTTGATACGGTCATCGAGTAACGGTTTCGTCGACGACACGCACAGCCAAAACTGGAATCTGTCGACCGCGCTCGATTATCGCGTGTCAGCCGCATTCAAGTTGTTCGGTGCGTTCGAATACAAGCAGGATCGGTCGAACGCCTACTGGGGCACGCCGCTGGTCTCGGGTGGCGCCGCAGGTGTGAGTCAGACCGGCGGCGTGGTCGGCGGGAGTTACGTTTCCAATTTCAACGGCACCAATCTCGGTCCGGTGACGATCGACAACCGCACGCTGCGTACGAATTACGACGTGCTCGATAACCGCAATACGGCGGAGGAATACTGGCTGCGCGGCGGTTTTGACTGGAAACTCGGCAGCAACACGGCATTGAAGAGTCAGTTTTACGGCTATCACGCAAATCGAAAATTTCAGAACGCAGAAGTTTATGCATTCAACGCCGGAACCGGGCTGGTTGACCGCGATCGCTTCTATGTTGCGCACGATCAGGACCTGTACGGCAACAAAACAGAGCTGCAGCACGACTCGGTCATCGCGGGCAAAGCCAACCGTATCGTGGTCGCGCTCGAGGCGAGTCAACTCGATTTCACGCGCCCGGGCGCCGCCAATTTTCCTTCCGACTCCGTCACGCTGGTGTCGCCGGTGCGCGGAGCTTATGGCTTGCTCACCGTGCAGCAGCAAACTGCCAACATCGACAACCTCGCGCTCGCGGCCGAGGATCGCCTGAAGATCACGCCTGCGCTTACGCTGATCAGCGGCTTGCGCTATGAACAGATCGCGCTCGACCGCACGTCGACGAACGTCGCCGGCACCACCCGGGCGGGCTTTCCTTTTTCGCAGACCTGGCGGCCGGCGACCGGTCGCGTCGGCTTCACCTGGGACACCATGCCGGGGTTCACGTTTTATGGACAGTACGCAACGGCAGCCGACTTGTCCGCGAACAACATATTCCTGCTCGGCCCCACGCAACCGCAAACACTCACGCGGTCACGCACGATCGAGACCGGCATCAAGAGCCTTGTCTGGGACCGCAAAGCCGAATGGTCGCTCGCGCTGTTCGATATCGAACGCAACAACGTTTACACGGCGCAAGGCGGCCAATCGCTGAATCTCGCCGGCGAACAGCTTTCGAACGGCGTTGAAGCATCGCTCGCCGTGCGGCCCTCGCAAGCGTGGAATTGGTGGGGCAATGCTGCGTACACGAACGCTCGCTATGCGGATTACACTTTCGCGGGCGGAAATTTTTCCGGCAATAAACCGCCGAACGTACCGCGTTTCGTTGCTAACGCCGGGGCCGCATATCGGATAAGAGCGCCGCTCCCCGTTGAATTCGGCATATCGGCGCGCCATGTCGGTGACCGCTATAACACCGACGCGAATACGGTAAAGATGCTCGCCTATACCGTCGGCGACGCGTATGCGGCCATCGACGTAAAGAAAACGAGAATCACGTTTCGCGTGCGCAACCTGACCGATAAAACCTATGCGGTATGGGGCGACCCGTTCTATCCCGACCAGATCCTGCTGGGCTCGCCGCGCAGCTACGAACTTTCCGCCGCGCTCAAGTTTTGATGCAGTGAGCGGTTAAGGATGATGCGCACCCTCATCCTGATTCACCGCTGGCTGGGCATCGCGTTCTGTCTGCTGTTTGTAATGTGGTTCGCGACCGGCATCGTCATGCATTTCGTGCCGTTCCCGGCGCTGACCGAAGCTGAGCGCGTCGCCGGGCTGCCACTGATTGCGCCGTCTTCCCGTATTGACTCGCCGCAAGCCGTGCTAACCGCAAGCAATCTCGCTGCGGCAGCTCGCGTGCGCCTCGTTGCGCGCAGTGACGGCCTGATTTACATCGTGGAAGGTGCTCGGAGGCTAAGCGCCTTCCACGCAACAGACCTGTCGTCGGCAGCGGTGCAAACGGAAAGTCTCGCTTTAGAACTCGCCGTTCTGCATGCGCGCGAACGCGGCATCGATGCCGCTGGGGCGAAAGCAGTCGAACGCGCCGACCACGACCAATGGACCGTGCCGAACGGTCTCGACGCGCATCGTCCGCTCTATCGGGTTGCACTGAATGACGCTGCCGGGACCGAACTGTATGTGTCATCCGTTTCCGGCGAAATCGTGCGGGATACTACACGGCACGAGCGTCGCTGGAATTACGCCGGCAGTGTTTTGCATTGGATTTATCCGACCCTGTTAAGAAAACATTGGTCTGCGTGGGATGTCACCGTATGGACGCTTTCCCTTTTTGCATTGATTGCCGCCAGCACCGGCGCAGTCCTCGGCGTGACGCGAACCGAGATCAAAGGCGGACGCGTACGATCCCCTTTCAGCGGATGGCAGGCATGGCATCACTGGCTCGGCCTCGCCTGCATGACTTTTGTTTTGACGTGGATTTTCAGCGGATGGCTGTCGATGGACCACGGCCGGCTTTTCTCGACCGGCAAACTCACGACGGAAGAATCAAGTGCGTTCGAATATTCCGCCAATTGGCGTGAGGCACCTTTGCCTGAACTTAATTCGATGCGCGCAGGCGTGCGGGAAATTGAATGGTTCCCATTCGATGGCCGTCTTTACCGGCGCGACCGTCGCGATGCTTCGACGCAAGTATTAATCGGCGCAGTTAAAGCGACGGCGGCGCCGCGCATTTATCTCAGCGCCGAGGATGTCACGCGCATCGGTGAACGCCTCGGCAGAAGCTGCCTGCCTGCGGTCGCGGTCGAAGCAACGGATGATTACGCGCTGACGTCGAGCACCCCCGGCGCGCCGGTCTATCGCGTGATTTGCGGCGAGACCTGGTTTCACGTCGATGGCGCCAACGGCGCTCCGCTGGAAAAACTGGATTCGTCGCGGCGCGCCTATCGCTGGCTATACCAGGGGCTGCATACGTTCGATTTTCCGGCGTTGATGAAACGCGAAACGCTGAGAACGGCATTGATTGTCATTTTATGCGCGCTCGGCGCGTGCTTCAGCGTGACCGCTGTCGTGATCGGGTGGCGGCGCGCAGTTAATTAAGTAACGCCCGCACCGCTACATAATCAGTTCAACGAGATAAGGCCCCGGCGCGGCCAGTCCACGCTTGAACTGCACCGCCAGTTCATCGAGCGTCGTCGCGCGTCCCGCTTCGACGCCATAACCTTTGGCGATGGTCACCCAATCGAGATCGGGGCGGTCGAGCGTCAGCATGTCGTTGGCGTTGCGTCCCGGTGCACCGGCGCCGACGTTATTTAATTCGCCGAGCAAAATCTTGTACGCGCGATTGGCGAAAATCACGATCGTGACGTCGAGATTCTCGCGCGCCATCGTCCACAGCGCCTGCTGCGTGTACAGCGCGCTGCCATCGCCTTCGAGCGCAATCACTTTACGGTCGGGTGCAGCGATTGCCGCGCCGACGGCTGCTGCAAGTCCCCAGCCGATCGAGCCGCCCATGATGTTGAGCCAGTCATGCGGCCGCGCGCCCATGGTGGCGCCGCTGAAGGCGCGTCCGCTCGTAACGGCTTCGTCGAGCACGATGGCATTTTCCGGTATCGCCGCGTTGAAAAATGCGCCGAGTTTTTCGAGCGTGATATCGCCGGTCGGCAGCGCGCCGTCGTAGCCGGGCGCATTGACGAGCGGCGCGGTGTTGCGCGCCCCCAGTTCGTCGGCGAGCGCTTCGAGCGTGCCTTCGAGATCCACTTCGGCGGCGGCGACGCTGATGACCTCGCAACCTTTCGGCACAAGCACGCTCGGTTTGCCCGGATACGCAAAAAAAGATACCGGCAATTTTGCGCCGATCATCACGAGCTCGCGCGTATCTTTGAGCATTTCGAGCGAGCGTTCGACGACGAACGACAATTGACGCACCTGCGCACGTCCGGCGCCGCGCTCGATGCGCGCATTATTGAATTCGCTTAACACACCACAACCGGTTTTCGCCGCGATGCGTCCAGCCCACTCGAGCGCTTTGCCGCGCAATGCCGCGCCGCCGAGCAATAGCGTCGTCGCTTTGCCGTTTTTTAACGCGCGCACGCCTTTTGCAAGCGCATCGGCGGCAACCGCCGCGCGCAGCGCCGGCGCCGCAACTTCAGCCGGGCCATCGGCGTCGCCCCACGCAGTGTCCGCGGGCAAAATCAGCGTCGCAATTTGGCCCGGCGCCGTGCGCGCGACCTGAATGGCGAGTGCGCCGTCGGCTGCGATGGTTTTCGATGAATGCGAAGTCTTCACCCAGTCGGACATCGGGCGCGCCACGCCTTCGATGTCGGCGGTCAGCGGCGCATCGTACTGAATGTGATAGCCCGCATGCTCGCCGACGATGTTGACAATGCCGGAGCGCGCTTTCTTCGCGTTGTGCAGGTTTGCAAGTCCGTTGCCAAGCCCCGGCGCGAGATGCAGCAGGGTTGCCGCCGGTTTGCCGGCAAGACGGTAATAACCGTCCGCCGCGCCCGTGACGACGCCTTCAAACAGTCCGAGTATGCAACGCACGCCCTCGACGCGATCGAGCGCGGCGACAAAATGCATTTCGGAAGTGCCGGGATTGGCGAAACACACATTCACGTCGCCATTCAGCAACGTGCGAACCAGACTCTCTGCGCCGTTCAATCAGACCTCGATTTCCATTTCAAGTAAGGCGTACGACAAACTTTTGCCGTGCGCGTCCATCGCGAGCGACGTGGTGACGCCGCCGCCTAACGATTGTTCACAAACAAACTGCAGCGCGCCGACGTTGGCAACTTCATGCCGCGTCACTTTACCGCGGATCAGGTGGCCAAGATGCCGCTTGACGGCAGCCGCCGTGACCTTGGCGCACAACAGTGCGTAATCTTTGTCGCGGTATGCGATCAGCGACAGAATTGAGGTGTTGCCTTTGTCACCGGCGCGGCAATGCGCGACGTTATACAGTTTCTTTTTCATGCCGCCATTCCCGCACTGTGACCGCCGTTCTGATTTTATCGCGCGCGATCAGGCCGGAAATCACGCCGACCTGCTCGTGCACGTATTTACGTGCGCCACCGCCGCCGCCCGGACCATTCGTCCACAGCGCTTCGACTTCTTCGCCGACGAGCGCCGCTTTGTCGCGAGTCGCCGCACGCGCCGCCACGCGCAGGCGCACTTCATAGGGCCGCGCGGCTTCGTCGTACGCTTTGCCGTGCAATGACGTGCTGCCGATGTAATCGATGCGCATTTCCTTGAACGCGCCTTTGAGCCTCGCCTGCACCACTTCGCCCGCGAGCTGCGCGCGCTTCAACGCATTCGCACCGGCATAACTGATTTCACCTTCGCCGACATAGCCGGCGTGATAACCGATGCTGACTTTGAGCGTCGGCGAGCGCGGTTTGCCGGTCGCCCCTGAAACGGCGACGCGATTCGCGCCGGCCTGCTTGAGTTGCACGGTCGTAAAGTCCGCGGTGATGTCCGGCGTCACGTAGGCGCGCGGATCGGTTACTTCGTACAGCAATTGTTCTTTGGCGGTCACGAGATTGATCGCGCCGCCGGTGGCGGCCGGCTTGCCGATCACGCAATTGCCGTCACTGTCGATGTCCGCATACGGAAATCCGATGTGCGCAAAATCCGGAATGTCCTTTTTGCCCGGGTCCGCGCAATAGCCGCCGGTAATCTGGCCGGCGCATTCGAGCAGATGCCCCATCACCGTGCCGCGCGCCATGCGGTCGAGGTCATCGGGCTGCCAGCCGTATTCATAAGCGGCGGGCGCCAAAAACAGGGAAGGATCGGCGACGCGGCCGGTGATGATGACATCGGCGCCGGTCGCGAGCGCCGGCAGCAATGCATCGACGCCGAGATAGGCGTTCGCCGAGACGAGCCATTTGTACGCGGATAAAGGTTCGCCGGTTTCGAGCAGGCGGTCGGTCGGTTTCATCATTTTCAAAACGTCGTCGCCGGTGACCGCTGCTACCTTGATATCGAGCTTGCGGCGCTTTGCGATTTCGACAATCAGCTCGGCCGCCGCCACCGGATTCGCCGCGCCCATGTTAGTGATCAGGCGCACGCCCCTTCGCTTGATCACCGGCAACAGCAATTCCATGCGTCGCGCGAGCAGCACGTCATAACCTTCGGCCGGCTCTTTTAATTTGCGCAGTTGCGCGAGCGCAATCGTGCGCTCGGCCAGGCATTCGAGCCCGAGATATTGCAAGCCGCCGCGCTCGGCGAGAATCACCGCCGGCTCGAGACGATCGCCGGCGAAACCGGCGCCCGAGCCGATGCGCAGCGTGCGTGACTTGCGTTTGGGCATGGAGTCGCTAATTGCCGGGCAGGTTATGCGCTTCAGGGAAGAACATTTCCTGCCACGTCTTCGGCTTGTCCTTGATCGTGCCGATCTTGGCCATGAATTCGGCGGTCTTGAACACTTTCTCGGGCGTCAGCGTGTACGCGTAATCGGGATTCGAAATCGCCGCATAAACGTCGTCGAGCGTCGATTTTTTATCGTTCGCCCATTCGAGATAGCGCTGGGCGGCCGCTCTTTTGTCGCGATTAATGCTTTCGATCGCTTCCTTCAACGCTGCAAAGAACGCGTTATAGGTTTTCGGATTGGCATCGCGGAATTTGGTGGTCGCCACCACCACCAGCGCGGTCGCGCGGCCACCCATGATTTCGTACGACGTCGTCAGCGTGTGCACGCCGGGAATCTTCAATTCCTGTTCGTGAAACGGCGAACTCGTGAAATGCGCGTTCACGCCGCCGGTATTCGACATCAGCGCCGCCATGCCGTCCGGGTGCGACAGCGTGACGGTGTATGGATCGAGCTTGAACGGGTTGCCTTCGCCGAACACTTTTTCGGCGGCGATTTGCAGCATGATCGCCTGCGTCGATACTTTGACAGCCGGTACCGCGATCTTGTCCTTGTCGGTGAAATCCTTGATCGACTTCACGTTCGGATTGCGCACGTTCAGATAAAGCGGATACGTCGTGACCGCCGACACGCCCATCACGCCGATATTGCCCTTGGTTTTTCCCCATAGCGTGATCAGCGACGGCGCGCCGACCGAACTGAACTGCACTGCGCCCGACAGCAGGCCGTCGTTGATTGCAGCGGGCCCTGCCAGCTTGGCCCAGTTGGTTTTGAGTTCACCCAGGCCCTGCGCCTTCGCATGCTTTTCAATGAGCTTGTTTTGTTCCATCCACATGAGTGGCAGAAAGGCGACGCCATATTGCTGCGCGATGGTGACTTCGCCGACTTCAGCGCGCGCGCCGTTGGCAACGACAGCGAGGCCGATGACAGCCGCAATCAAAAATTTGCGCATGAGTTCCTCCTTTGGATTTATGCGCTGATTATGCCATTCCGCCTCCAACCGCCGGCAGCCACTATAAGTAGTGGTTTCTTATGCATGAGCACCGCTTAATTGGGGAGCCGGCCGGAGCAGCCGCGCGCCGCCACAAATATTTCAGTAAACGCGCTTGCGGCAGCCGCGTTAGTACTCCTATACTGTATAAACTTACAGTATCGTTTTCAGGTCCCGTAAAACGCCCTTCGCACGGGGCATTACCTCAGGAGAACCGCATGGAAAAAGCCGCCGCATTGAAGATACTGCACCAGCTTGCCGACGGGACTGACCCGGGCACCGGCAAGACATTGGGCGCCGACACGCCTTACCAGCATCCCGATACCGTACGCGCGCTGTTCGTCGCCATTCGCGCGCTCGATGCCGGGTTCCTGTCGGCGCCGGCTACGTCGGCGACAGCCGCATCCACGCCGGCTGCCACCCCGCTGCCCGCCAAACAACGCACAACCGTCACGCCTGAAAAAGCCTCGAACTCAGGTAAGCCGTGGTCGGACGATGAAGACAAGGCGCTGGCCGCGGCATTCGATGGCGGCAAGCAAATTCTCGAGCTCGCCACCGCCCATCAGCGTTCGCGTTTTGCGATCGAAGTTCGGCTCGCCAAGCTCGGCAAGATCGAGCAGCCCGCCAACATTCGCGGGCGCAAAGCCCAATCGGATACGGCGGTTTATTCCGTACAACATTGAGTGGGCGAAACAGGAGGCCGGGGAGTCCAGTTATGGACTTACGGGAAAGGGAGCTTCCCGTCGGTCTCTTGCTCGTTTTCACATTCATTAAAGGCCATTCATGGAAGAACTGACCAAACGCCAGCAGGAAATCCTGCACATGATTCGCGACTTCATCGCGGATTCCGGTTTTCCGCCGACGCGCGCCGAAATTTGCAGCGCGATGGGTTTCAATTCGCCGAATGCGGCCGAAGAACACCTGCGCACGCTCGAGCGCAAAGGCGCGATCGAAATGCTCGCCGGCGCTTCGCGCGGCATCCGGCTCAAAGCCGAAACCGGCTTGCCGCTGATCGGCCGCGTGGCTGCCGGCAGTCCGCTGCTCGCTATCGAAAACATTGAAATGCATTGCCAGGTCGATGCGCAGCTTTTCAAGCCGCGCGCCGATTACCTGTTGAAAGTGCGCGGCTTGAGCATGCGCGACGCCGGCATACTCGACGGCGACCTGCTCGCAGTACATCGCGCGCATGAAGCGCGCTCGGGCCAGGTGGTGGTGGCGCGGTTGCACGACGAAGTCACGGTCAAGCGCTTGCGCCGCCGCGGCAATCACGTGCAGCTCATCCCGGAAAATCCGGATTTCAAAATCATCGAAGTCGACTTGAACCGCACGCCGCTCGTCATCGAAGGCATCGCGGTCGGCGTCATCCGCAATGGCACGCTGTAGAGCATGCTCGACGCAGTCCTCAATCACCCCGCGATCTGGCGCGGCAATGAATTAAGCCGCGTCGCCAACGCGAGCCTGCCGACGGGATTTCCCGCGCTCGACGCGGAACTGCCCGGCGGCGGCTGGCCGACTGCGGTGCTGACCGAAATCCTGCCGCACCATGAAGGCATCGGTGAGCTGCGCATATTAGGTACAGCACTCGCCGCGATCGCCGCCCAGCACCGCATGCTCGCGTGGATAGCGCCGCCTCATCGCCCTTATGCACCGGCGCTCGGCGCGCTCGGCATCGATTTAGCGCGCGTCATTATTGTCACCACGCGATCGCCGCGCGAAACGCTGTGGGCAACCGAACAGGCGCTGCGCTCGAAAGCGTGTGGTGCAGTACTCGCATGGCCGACTGCGGTGAAATACCCGGAGTTGCGCCGCTTGCAACTCGCCGCCCAAGACAATCCGGTGCTCGCCGTGTTGTTTCGCCCGCCGCAAACCGCGGCTGACCAATCGTGCGCCGCGTTGCGACTCGCCGTGAGCACCTGGCATGGCGAACTTGCCGTTCGCATATTGAAACGCCGCGGCGCAGCGCTGCATGCGCCAATACTTTTACACACCCCCGCCGTCGTAGCCGGACGCGCATCAACCTTGTGGAACTCTCATGCTGTGGATCGCCCTCGATTTTCCCCGCCTGCCGCTCGACACATTCGCGTTACCGTCGGCGCACACTGAACCCTGGGTCATCGCCGATGGCCTTGACGTGCTGGTCTGCAATGAGCAGGCGCGCTCGCTCGGCGTACGCGAAGGCATGCGTTTGTCGGCGGCCTGTGCGCTTTCGCCGCAGCTCAATTACCGTTTGCGCGATGCCGCCGCCGAGACCGCCACGCTGACGACACTCGCGGCGTGGGCCGGCCAGTTCACGCCGAATGTTTCGCTCGAAGCCCCGCGCGCGCTGTTGCTCGACATCGAAGGCAGCCTGCGTTTCTTCGGCGGCATCCGCCCTATTCTGGAAAGGTTGAAACGCGAACTCGGCGGCATGGGTTATGCGGCGACGATGGCGTGTGCGCCGACCGCGACGGCTGCATTGCTGCTCGCGCGCGCACGCATGCAGAAAATCGTCAACTGCAAGCGCGCGCTTGAAGCAGTCGTTGCCGGCTTGCCGCTCGCAGCACTCGACTGCGATGCGCGTACGGCGCAGACGCTGCAGGCG
Organism: Betaproteobacteria bacterium; assembly: GCA_028292435.1. Lineage (GTDB taxonomy): Bacteria > Pseudomonadota > Gammaproteobacteria > Burkholderiales > SG8-41 > PALSA-1004. The sequence goes on along the minus strand of JAQGMI010000145.1, from coordinate 7,096 downwards.
ATTGGCGCCAAAAGCGTTGCCGATTTAACCGCTTTGCCGCGCGACGGCATTGCGCGGCGCGGCGGCCAGTTGCTGCTCGACACGGTGGACCGTGCGCTGGGCCGGCTGCCTGCGCCACGTCATTTTTATGTGCCGCCCGCGCAGTTCGACGCCAAACTCGAACTCGCAGCACCCGTCTCGCACACCGAGGCGCTGTTGTTCGCGGCGAACCGCCTGCTCGCGCAATTGGCGGGTTTTCTCGCCGCCCGCAACGGCGGCATCCAGCGTTTTACTTTGACGCTCCTGCATGAACGCAGTGCCGCCACGCGGCTCGACATCGGGCTCGTGGCGCCGACGCGCGATGCCGCGCATCTCACGTTGCTCGTGCGCGAACGATTCGCCGCGCTTACGCTCGATGAGCCCGTGCATGCGCTGCGCATCGAAGCCGGCGATATCCTGATGCTCGCCGAAGAAAACCGCGAGCTTTTCGCCAATCCCGCGAGTGCGCAAGGCGAATGGCAAAAGCTGGTCGAGCGTTTACGCGCGCGGCTCGGCACGGAGGCTGTGCAAGGCGTGACAGCGCATGCCGAACATCGTCCCGAGCGCGCTTCGGGTGCGAGCGAACCCGGCAGCGCGAGCACGGTGCAGGCCCGCGGTCCGCGGCCTTTGTGGCTGCTATCCCAACCGCAACCGCTGCACGAAATCGCCGCCCGCCCGCATTACCGCGAAACTGCACTCGCACTCCTTGCCGGACCCGAGCGCATCGAATCGGGCTGGTGGGATGACGACGACGTGAAGCGCGATTACTTCGTCGCTCAAACACCCGATTACGCGACGCTGTGGATTTACCGCGAGCGCCGCGCGCCCGGCGGCTGGTTTTTGCACGGCGTTTTTAGTTAATGATCACGGTGTTTGCATTGCTGCATGCCCTTACCCGAATACGCCGAGCTGCATTGCGTCAGCAATTTCACTTTCCTGCGCGGCGCCTCGCGGCCTGAAGAATTAGTCGAGCGCGCGGCTCAACTCGGCTATCACGCGCTGGCCATCACGGATGAATGTTCGCTCGCCGGCGCGGTGCGCGCGCACACCGCGGCGAAAGAGTACCAGCTCAAACTGATCATCGGCGCCGAGTTTCGTCTCGCCGACGGCTTGAAGCTGGTGCTGCTCGCCACGGATCGCGAATCTTACGGCGATTTGTCGCAATTGATTACCACGGCGCGGCGGCGCAGCGTGAAAGGCGGTTACCACATTGAATGGAGCGATATCGAGCAAGGCGCCGGCACCTGCCTCGTGCTGTGGGTTCCGGAGCAGCCGCCGGACTCTGCCATTGCACACCGCATTGCGGCTCGTTTCCGAGGACGCGCGTGGATCGCGGTCGAACTCCTGTGCGGTCCGGACGATCGTGCACAATTCGAGCACCTGCGTGAATTGAGTCTCACATGCGGTCTGCCGCTCGTGGCAGCCGGCGACGTTCACATGCATGTTCGCTCGCGGCGCCCGCTGCAGGACATGCTGACTGCCGCACGCTTGAATACCACGGTCGCCGAGGCGAAGCACGCGCTCTATCCAAATGCCGAGCGTCATTTGCGTTTGCGTGTACGGCTCGCGCAGGTTTATCCGTACGAAGAACTGTTGGCTGAAAGCGTACGCATCGCCGCGCGCTGCAATTTCTCGCTCGGTTCCCTGAAATATGAATATCCCGAAGAGCTGGTGCCCGCCGGCCACACGCCGGCTTCGTGGCTGCGACAACTGACCGAGCAGGGTCTGTGCGAACGGTTTCCCGGCGGCACGACCGACAAAGTGCGTAAGCTGATCGAGCACGAACTCGCGCTGATCGCGGAAATGAAATACGAGCCTTTTTTTCTGACCGTCCACGATATCGTCAAGTTTGCGCGCAGCGAAAAAATCCTGTGCCAGGGACGCGGCTCCGCCGCCAACTCGGCGGTGTGCTATGCGTTGGGCATCACTGCGGTCGATCCCGACCGCATGAACCTGCTGTTCGAGCGTTTCGTTTCCCGCGAGCGCGACGAGCCGCCCGATATCGATGTCGATTTCGAGCATCAGCGCCGCGAGGAAGTCATTCAGTACATTTACAAAAAATACGGCCGCGACCGCGCAGCGCTGGCCGCGACGGTCATCTGCTACCGCGCGAAAAGCGCGCTGCGCGACGTCGGCAAAGCGCTGGGCTTCGATTTGGGTCAGATCGACCGGCTCGCGAAGTCGCTGGCGTGGTGGGACGACCGGCAGGCGCTGCCCAAGCGGCTCATGGAAGCCGGCTTCAATCCTGCCAGCCCGCAGATTGCGCGCCTGATTTCGCTCGTCGATACGCTGCGCGGCTTTCCGCGCCACCTGTCGCAGCATGTGGGCGGCTTCGTGATCGCGCGCAAGCTATTGCCGCGATTGGTGCCGGTGGAAAACGCCGCGATGCCGGAGCGCACCGTGATCCAGTGGGACAAGGACGATCTTGAAGCGCTCGGATTGCTCAAGGTCGACGTGCTGGCACTCGGCATGCTGTCGGCCATCCGCCGCGCGCTCGACTTGATCAGCGCCTGGTACGGCAGGCAATTCGACATGGTCGATATTCCCGCGGAAGATCCCAGCGTTTACGCCATGATCCAGCGCGCCGATACAGTCGGCGTGTTCCAGATCGAGTCGCGCGCGCAGATGAGCATGCTGCCGCGATTGAAGCCGGATAAATTCTACGATCTCGTGATCGAGGTCGCGATCGTGCGCCCCGGGCCAATCCAGGGCGGCATGGTGCATCCCTATCTGCGCCGCAAGCAGGGGCTTGAAGACGAAAGCTATCCGAACGAAGAGGTAAAGCGCGTGCTCGAGCGCACGCTCGGCGTGCCGATTTTTCAGGAGCAGGTCATGCAGCTCGCGGTCGTCGCCGCCGGCTTCACGCCGGGCGAAGCCGATCTGCTGCGGCGCTCGATGGCGGCATGGAAGCGCAAAGGCGGACTTGCGCATCTACAGCAGCGATTGATTTCGGGCATGCTCGACAACGGTTACAAGCGCGAATTCGCGGAGCAGATTTATAGCCAGATACTCGGCTTTGGCGAATATGGCTTTCCCGAATCGCATTCGGTGAGTTTCGCGTTGCTCGCTTATGTCTCGGCATGGCTTAAATGTCATGAGCCCGCAGCGTTTCTCGCTGGACTGCTCAACAGTCAGCCGATGGGTTTTTATGCGCCGTCGCAGCTCGTGCAGGATGCACGCCGGCATCAGGTTGAAGTGCGGCCGGTCGACATCGCGGTCAGCGAATGGGAATGCACGCTCGAAAAAAGCGCGAACGGCAAGCCGGCGGTCCGCTTGGGCTTTGGCCGCGTCATCGGCTTCGCACAAAAAACGGCCGGGCGGCTGATCGCTGCGCGCACGCAGCGCACGTTTGATTCGGTCGATGATCTGGCGCGGCGCGCGCAGCTCGATGCGCGCGATCTGAAATTATTGGCGAGCGCGAATGCGCTGAGCGGATTCGCGGGCCATCGACGCATGGCGCGCTGGCTGGTTGCAGGCGTCGAGCCGACTACGCCTTTGCTCGAGTCGGCACCCGCGATCGAAAACCTGCCGGCGCTGGCGCCACCGAATGAAGGCGAAAACCTGGTACTCGATTACGCGAGCATGGGATTAACGCTCGGACGCCATCCACTCACCTTGTTGCGCGGCCGTTTAAAGCGGATGCGGCTTTCCACCGCGGCGGAATTAAATTCGTTTCCGCACGGCCGTCTCGCGCGCGTGGCCGGCATCGTGACCGGTCGTCAGCGTCCGGGCACGGCATCAGGCGTCGTGTTCGTCACGCTCGAAGACGAAACCGGCAATATGAATATCGTGGTGTGGAACAGCCTGGTGGAAAAACAGCGCCGCGAATTGCTGGGCGCGCGGCTGATGGGGGTTTATGGCGTACTGGAGCGGCAAGGCGAAGTCGTCCATCTTGTCGCACAACGGCTCTTCGATTACAGCGCTTTGCTCGGCCAGCTCGATACGCCGAGCCGCGATTTTCATTAAGCCGGCGCCCGGCCGGCGTTAAAACCGATATAGCCCGCTGATCGACCACACATTGATGTTCGATTGCCCCGTCGTCGAACCGTTGCCGACGTTGTTGAAGCGCTCGAACTCAGTGCGCACGCCGATCTCCCGGTTGATATTGAATTTGACACCGATACCGAGCAAGGGCTGCACGCGCGTTTCGTTCGCACTGAACTGCGCCGGCGAAGGCACTTCGACTTTGAGCCGGGTCGCCGCGAGCCCGCCTTTGAATAGAATCCCGAACCGCTCCGTGAGCGGATACGAGGCGACCGCCGCCAGGCTAAACGCGGACGCATCCCAGGTTGCGCCAACCGTCGAACGCGGCGCGGGCACCGTGACCGTCGTGTTGCCGCTATAGCTGCCCAGATCCTGATAACCGGCTTCCAGCGCGATCAAATCGTTAAACCGATAGCCGCCGAAAAATTTCCACGCGGTATGGTGACCGTCGATCAGTGTGCTGCTGGTGATTCCGCGAACGGCAAGCGCGGCATCGGTCTGGTTCGCCCAGCTATTGGTTCTCTTGGCTTCGCCTTTACCGGCGCCGACGCCAACATACCAGGCGGGCTCATCTGCAGTCTGCGCCGCATTGGCAACCGCCGGGCCCGTGACCGCGAGTACAACCAGCCACATCAAAGATTTATTTTTCATTATGGTTCTCCCTCAAACCGACCACATGGCGATACGTCGCGCCCGAACGCCGGCAGTATACCGCAGTCGTCTCAGGCCGGCGCCGAGCAAGACGCCGGGATTTCCATCCGCTAATCGGCTTTGCCGGTGGCGGCTGCCACGTTAGCTCGATTTCTGATTCGACGTGCCAGCTGCTTGCCGAATTCAATCCAGCGATGCTCGTAATAGAACGTCGAGAGGTGCGCGAGCAGAAACAGCGCGGCAAATAACAACGGGCGTTTGGCATATCTTTCGATAGTGGCGCCGCTTCCCAGCCAGGTATGTCCCAGCAGCGGATGAATCACGTACAGCGCATAGGAGATAGCCGCGACATACACAAGCCATTTGTGCGTGAGCACAGGGCAAAACGAATTTTGCTCGTTAAAAAGCGTGTTGCCAACCAGCCATGCAGCGAGGTAGGGCCGCAGATAATTGATGGGGCCGGCATCCGGATGACACGACGCCACGAGCATGACGAGCAGCAGATAAGGACTCGGCCACTTAATCCATTTCGACAGTGTCTCGCCGAGCCGGCCGTTGAATGCAAGTGCCACCGTGGCGCCCGCCAGAATTTCGTCGATACGAAGCCAGGTGACGATCGAAATTTCGGCGCCAACCAGGACCCGGTACGCAGTGACCAGTAAACACAGAACGGGAATCGCCAACAGGCCGCGCTCCCTGAACATCAGGAACAACACCGCTATCGCTGAATAAAACTGCATCTCGACGCACAAGCTCCAGAAATGGCTGGTCGCCGGCTCGAGCCAGAATGGCGGCAGATTTGCGTAAAAGAGGAAATTGGCGAGATACGAATCCAGCGGCGCACCCGACAGCGGGAGGCCGATCGCCAGTGCGAGCCAAGCCAGCGGCACGATGCGCGCAAAACGCCGGATGATAAATTCAGTGACGCTCGCGTTGTGCAGTAAAAAATTGGTAATCAGGAAACCGGACAGCGTAAAAAAAATCGTCATGCCCATCGGGCCGGCCGTCAGATTGAGTTTCCACGCCTTCGGTCCCAGCGGCAGAAAATGCGTCGCGAGCACGAGCAGGATGCTGATGCCGCGCCAGCCATCCAACACCGCCATGCGGCCTTCATGCGAACGCGCGTTCATGGCGCGCGCAAGAAAGGCGCGCCGAATTTAGGTGGCGAGAATATCAAGACGAACCTGAAAAGACGAATGTCGCTGCAAAAAAAGTTCGACATCCGCAGCAAGCGATTGTTCGCCGCGCGCGCAGCGAACAGCTTCAACTTCTTTTTTTATTTCAAGTGCGTCGCCAAAGCCCGACGCTTTTTCAGGTGTAAAACAATTTCTCCTACGGTAGCGCGTCTTGATTTGCCGTAGGACACATCAGCGCGAACTATTTCGTTATGCGATCGACGCAACCATGCTCGAACACATTTCCACCCTTGGCGCCCACGAGCGATCCGGCAGGGCCTTCAACGAAACCGCCGATCATGCAGCGAATTGCAGCACCGGCGTTGCTTTGGCCACTTTCGGTTTTGTTCGGTCCGTCGCGGCGCGTCTCACTGCTTAAGTTCACGCCGCCGTTATAGCTGACCGTAATCGCGTCGCCGTCATTGGCGTTGATCACGTTTCCAACGACATCGGCGTGTGAGTTGCGATGAACCGCAATGCCGCTTTCCTTGTTGTTGCTGATTGTGTTGCCGACGATCCAGGCTCCTGAAGTTCGCTCGATGTTGACGCCCGGACCGCCGTTGTTGCGAATGATGTTCGGCGACAACGTCGGTACGCGGGGAATGAACACGCCTATATAAGCGTAGGAGGCGCCCGTGACATCGATCCCGATGCTGCCGCTCTCCTGAACCGTCGTATTAAGAATGCGCGCGATGCTGCCTTTGTCGATATGAATGCCGCGGCCGCTGTTCTTCACGACGACATTGCCGTCGATCACCGCTGACGCAGGGCCGGAAAGGTGAATGCCGTCCTGGCCGCCCGTCACGGTGAAATTTTTAATCGTGATTTCCTTCCCGCGATTGTAGAGCGCGTGCGGCGACGAAGCGGTGCCGCCCGGATGCTGGATCGTCGTTTTCTTTTGGCCGTCGAACGTGACCCGCGTGATTTCAGGCGGGATGCTGACTTGCTCTTTGCAGGTTCCGCTCACGAGCACAGTGTCGCCCGGCTTGACGGTGGCAAAGACGCTGTTGATGGTGTTGCCGGCATCGCAATCGACAGTGATGGTGGCTGCGTGCAGCGCTGGTGCGAATGAACACAAACACACGAGCAACCAACGCTTACCGGCTTTAATGAAATTCATCGCTTCTCCTGAGTGCAGTTATTTTTATGCGAGGAACTGCAATGATAGCGAGAATGAGCGGGCGCGGGCACTTGCGCCAAACTGTAACAATGCAGGAAGGGATGGTGGCCAAGGACGGAATTGAACCGCCGACACAAGGATTTTCAGT
>JAQGMI010000126.1 GCA_028292435.1 Betaproteobacteria bacterium | reverse complement strand
GTCTGATTACCGGCAGCGCTGAAACTGATATAGAGGCTGTATGGCGCGCCCGAGGGAAAACCGGCCGTCGGCATTGCAGTGGGAAATGCGTTGTTCGTGAAGACGGACAGCTTCATGAACCCCTGCTCGGTGAACGTATTGCCGGTGATATCGATGTTGCTGTAGGTATTGAGTATTACGTCGTCGAACGTAAACGGACCTTGGGTGCTGATGCCGGCACCGGAAGGGTTCCAGGTCACATCGATTGGCGCCAGGGCGGCTTTAGCGAGGGAGGCGCCGGTCAACAGCGCCGTAAAGATTGCAACCGAAATATATTTACGAAGTTGCATGTTCGCTCCTCTCCTGAACCAGTTAAAGAGACTTGAAGAACATTCCAATCTGAAGTGATTATCTGCGCGCAGGGCGAAAAAGCTGTAGGAAAACGACTGAAAATGGCAAAGAACGCACACGCGGTCTTATGCCGAGCGCTTGATCCTGAACGCCGCAGTTGCTGGCACCGGCGAAGTTAAAGTTGTTGCCCGCGTCGAACCTGGCCGGCTTATTGCTGGCGGCAAATACGGCGCACACTCAGTCCCATGCGGGCGCGCGGCCTTTAGGGTTGGCAATGCGGCCGTCCGGCCGGGCGAGCGCATGGATGCGCCGCATCTCGTCGTCGCTTAACACGAAGTCGAACACCGCCAGACTCTCGGCCATGTGGGCTGCATCCGAAGAGCGCGGTATGGGCGCGATATTGCCCTGCTGGATCTGCCAGCGCAGCGCGATCTGCGCGAGCGTTCTGCCCTTGGCACGCGCGATTTCGGCCATGACCGGATCCTTGAACAGCTTCCCGCGTCCCAATGGGCAGTAAGCCGTAAACACGAGACCGGCGCGCCGGCAAAAATCAAGCACGCGCGATTGATCTAAATAGGGATGGTATTCAGCCTGCAGCGTTGCCAGCGGCTCCGGCGAAAGCCGCATCGCTTCTTCGACTAGAGCGATGTTGAAGTTGGCGACGCCGATGTGCCGAGTGAGCCCGTCACGTTTCGCCTTCGCGAGCGCGCCGACCGTCTCGGCAAAGGGAATGTTGTCAACCGTCGGCCAGTGTATGTGCAGCATATCGACGTAGTCCACCTGCAGGTTGCGCAGGCTTTCGTCAACGGATCGCGCGAAATCGTCTGCGCGAAGATATTCATGCGAGACCTTGGTGACGAGAAAAATCTCTTCGCGCGGAACACCCGACGCCTTGATGCCCTGGCCGACGCCTTGCTCGCTGCCGTACTTCCATGCGGTGTCGATGTGGCGGTAACCGAGGCGCAGCGCGGTTGCAACGATCCCGGCGCAGTCGCCGAGTTGCGAGGTGCCAAATCCGATCGCCGGAATTTTGGCGCCGGAGGCTGAGGACAATGTCGGGATCTGCGGAGACGTCATGGCTTCTTTTTGTGAGAGTTGATGCGCGGGTGCGTTTACTGCGTGACGCGGTCGACACAATTTTTGTCGAAATCTTTTGCGCTTCTCGCACCGGCCAGCGATCCGAGCGGCCCGTCGACGTAGCCGCCGATTGCGCATCTGATCGCGGCGCCGGCGTTTTTCTGTCCCGCTGCCGTCTGGTTGGGTCCGTCTTTACGCGGCTCGCTGTCGAAATTGACCCCGCTGTTGTAGCTGACGTTGATCGCATCGCCGCCATTGCCGCTGATGACATTGGCGATGACGTCGGCCTGGGCGTTGCGGTGCACGGTGATGCCGCTCTCTTTATTGCCGCTGATCGTATTGCCGACGATCCACGCACCCGACGTGCGCTCGATGTTGATGCCGGGCCCGCCGTTGTTGCGGATGATGTTCGGGTGTAGCGCCTGCACGCGCGGAATAAAAACGCCGATGTAAGCGTAAGAGGCGCCTGTGACGTCGATGCCGATGCTGCCGCTGTGCTCGACTGTCGTGTTGAGAATGCGCGCGATGCTGCCTTTGTCGATATGAATGCCGCGGCCGCTGTTTTTGGTGACGAGGTTGCCGTCGATCACCGCGGATGCAGGACCTGACAGGTGAATGCCGTCCTGGCCGCCGGTCACGGTAAAGTTTTTAATCGTTATTTCCTTGCCGCGGTTGTAGAACGCGTGCGGCGATGCCTGCTGACCGCCGGGATGCTGAATCGTGGCTTTTTTCTGGCCGTCGAACGTGACGCGGGTGAGTTCAGGCGGAATGCTGACCTGCTCTTTGCACGTGCCGCTCACGAGTACGGTGTCGCCCGGCCTCACTGTCGCGTATATGCCCGCGATCGCAGTGCCCGCATCGCAATCGACGTTGAGCGTTGCAGCTTGCGCGAAGTAAATCGGGAAAGCGGCGATCAGGGCGGCCCCGCTGAGCGTGTGAAAAAGCATGGCGTTGTTCATTGCAACTCCTGTGAGTGAGAGCTATTCCGGTGGTCGGTAGTCAACAGCCCGCCAGGCACTTGCCGGCGCCATTGAATTCCATGACGCGGCCGCTGACTGCAAGATGTGGAATCACGCCCTTCAAAAGCTTGCTAATGGCCGCGGCGCGCGAGGCGGGACGCAGCTTGCCGCCTTCAGTCACGGCCTCGTTCGGATGCGAAAAAATTACCGCAGCGGGACGCACGAGCTCGTTCATTGCATGGGCGGCCGAGTTCACGGTTACTGCGCTCGCACCGAGGTTCAACACGGCGAGATTCGCCTTGTGATATTCGTTGACCACCGTTTTCATTTCGGTGTGAATGCCGGTGTCGCCGGACAGGTAGGCGGTGAGGCCGTTGGTGAACTTGACGACGAAGCCGGTCGGCGGACCCACGACAAGCCCCGTGCCATCGGCGTCGTGCATCGCCCGTTGTGACTCCGACAGCAGCGAGGGCGCGACGTTGTTGGCGTGGGAGGCGTAGACGATGGTGACTTCGACGCCTTGTGCTGCGCCGGCGGTTTTAGCGATGAACGATGCGCCGAGGTGCGTGTTCGAACGGCACGGCGCGGCAACCGGCACGGCGGTCACACCTGAAGTTTGCGGACACGGGGCAACCGGCTTGCCGCCGGTAATTTTCTGGATTTTCGCGCCGACGAACGCGCCCATATCGCTTGTCATCACGATCGCCGCGTTTTTCGCCGCCGCCACTTCCGCGGTCATCGAATTCGCGCCCGCGGGCAGGGTCTCGACCGCCGCACAGGTGCCGGCGCCCTGCGCCTTCAGTTTGCGGTCGCCGATGTGATCGCCGTGCGCATGGCTTAG
>JAQGMI010000124.1 GCA_028292435.1 Betaproteobacteria bacterium | reverse complement strand
CATTCGAATTGCGCTGCAGCACCAATCCCTGGAACGCCGCGGCCTGTTCCCAGTCGCTGCGCAATTTGAGCGCTTCGCGAATTTCCGTCAGTGCGAGCGGCGACTGTCCGGCGGCGAACGCTGCCTGGGCGACGCTGTAATGCGCTTCGGGCACCGTCGGGTACGGCTTCGCCAGGTTTTGCGTCAACTGCAGCACTGCGGCTTTATCCGGGTGCCTCGCGAGTATTGCATTCAACTGCATGAAGCCGCCGCCAACGTGCTCTTTGTCGGCAGCGAGCCATTTTTCAAGATGCGGCTCGGCGTCGCTCAGGCGCGCCTGATTGACGAGCAACGCCGCGATGACCTGGCGCGCTTGCTGCGACTCGGGATCGGCGGCAAGCCACACACTTGCAGTTTCGAGCGCGGCCGCGAGAAAACGCGTGTTGAGTGCGACTTCAGTCGCGCGCTGCGCAATGCGCGGGTCTTTGGTCTCTTTGGTTAAATCAACAAACGACTGAACGGCGACGTTGTTTTGCCCGCGCTGCAATGCGATTTCAGCCAACAGCAGTTTGAACAAAACCGACTGGCTCATCGCCTGTGCCGGCAGCACGGGCGGTTTCGCATTCGGCGCGGGGCGCACTACAACGCGCGGCTTGGGCGCGGCCGGTGCGGCGGCAGGCGGCTGCGCTGGTTGCGTCTCGAGCTCGGATTGCGACTGCACCGGTTGCTGCGCACAGGCTGCCAGCGCGAGCAGCGATATACAGATGACTGGCTTGGAAATATTCATGCGGGTTTCGGGTGACGGATTAGAATACGCCCAGGAACGAATTATAGTTCCCAAGTTCTTCATAATCCGCCACATATTAGGTATATTTGGCGCCCACTACAAGCTGCCGCCCCAAGCGGTGACGCGCACCGAAGTCGAACCATGAACGCAACCACCAGCGAGATTACTGTTTCCGCCCAAGGGCTTTCCCGCAGCTTTGGCGCCCATACCGCCGTTGCGGGGCTAAACCTCGAATTAAAGCGCGGCGAAATTCTCGGCTTTCTCGGCCCTAATGGCGCCGGCAAAACCACGACGATGCAAATGTTGACCGGCAATCTCGCGCCGTCGCAAGGCGCAATCAAAATTTGCGGCATCGATTTGTTCGACGAGCCGACGACTGCGAAAGCGCGGATCGGCTACCTGCCGGAAACGCCGCCGCTTTACCGCGAGTTGACTGTCCGCGAATACGTGGACCTCGCTGCACGCCTGCATCGGGTGCCTAAAACCACTCGCGGTTCCGCGGTCGACACCGCGCTCGCCGGTTGCGGCCTCACCGATGTCGCGAAAAAATTAATCGGCACGCTGTCCAAAGGCTATCAGCAGCGTGTTGGCATCGCGCAGGCGATCGTCCATCGGCCCGACGTCGTGATTCTCGACGAACCGACAGTAGGTCTCGATCCCAACCAGATCCGCGAAATCCGGAATCTGATTCGCGAACTCGGTCGCGATTGCAGCGTCATCCTGTCGACGCACATCCTGCCGGAAGTTGAAAGTGTGTGCGATCGCGTGCAGATACTTCACCACGGCGCGACCGTTTTTAACGACACGATTGCCGCGTTAAATCAGTTCCAGGGCGGCCGCACCATCGTGCTCGGCTTGAAATCGCCGCCTGCCGCCGCCGAGCTTGGCGCCGTGCCCGGCGTTGCCCGCGTTGCACCGGCCGGTGAGCGCCTTTTCCGCGTAACTTTTGCCGACAACGGCGATCCTACCGATGAACTCGTGCGGCGCGCGGTCAATCAGGGGTGGGGTCTTTTCCAACTGACGCCGGCACAAGCGAGCCTCGAAGACGTATTCGGCAGCCTGACCCGGCGCGAGGAATTGTCATGACCGCCGTACGCGTGCTTACCTTCACTGCGATTACCATCCAATGATTTTCACGATCACCCGCAAAGAATTAAAAGCGCTGTTTTCGTCGCCGCTCGCCTGGGTCGTGCTGACCTTCGTGCAGGTGATGCTGGCGTTCGGATTTTTGAAACGCATCGACGATTTCATGCAGTTTCAGCCGCGACTCGTGCAAATGCCCAATCCGCCGGGCATCACCGAACTCGTCGCTTCTCCGGTTTTTGCGATGCTCGCAATCATTTTTCTTTTTGCGATTCCGCTGCTCGCGATGCGCCTGATCGCTGAAGAGCGGCGTAACCAGACACTCGTGCTGCTGATGTCGGCGCCGATTTCGATGACCGAAATTGCGCTGGGCAAGTTCGTCGGGTTGCTCACGTTCATGCTGATTCTGATCGGGCTTGCGAGCTTGATGCCCCTATCGCTGCTGCTCGGCGGACGGCTCGATTTCGGCCTGTTCGCAGGCCTTGTGCTTGGCGTCGTGCTGCTCGCGGCATGCTTTTGTTCGATCGCGCTTTACGCATCCTGCCTCACGGCGCAGCCTTTCGTCGCGTCGATGATCGCATTCGGCATCTTGCTCGGCATGCTGCTTGCGGGAGAAACCGCGGCTGATGGCCTGCGCGGCCGCGGCTGGACGGTGCCGGCGGAGCTCGCGCAAGTGCTTTCTCCGCTCAAAAATTTCGAATCGTTCTCGAAGGGCGTGCTCGACAGCTACAACTTCGTCTGCATGCTGCTCTTGATCGCGGTATTCCTGATTCTGACCATTCGCCGGCTGGACGCGGCGCGATTGCGCGGGTGAGCGATGGAAGTCACGCCTAAACTTCGCGCCCGCCTCTTGATGCAGAACGGCATTTTTGTCGTGTTGCTCATCGCAGTGACTGCCTTGCTCGCCTTTTTCGCGCGCGAATATCGCGGCGAGTACGACCTGACGCAAAGTTCGCGCAATACGCTGACCCAGCAGACGCGCGATGCGCTGGCGAAGCTGAGCGGCCCGATCAAAGTCACGGTATATGCAACGAAACAGGTCGAAGTGCGTAAACCGGTACAGGAATTCCTCGCGCCGTACCAGCGCGCGAAGCCCGACCTCGCTGTAACGCTCGTCGACCCGCGCGAAGAGCCGAAGCTGGCGCAGGCGGCCGGCATTCGCGCCGACGGTGAATCGGTGATCGAGTACAACCAGAAGAGCGAGCACCTGACCGAGTACAACGAGCAATCGTTCGTCAACCTGCTGATGCGGCTTGCGCGGTCCGGCGAACGGCTTGCGATGGCGCTCGAAGGCCACGGCGAGCGCCGCCTGACCGGTGTCGCGAACCACGATCTCGGCGAATTCGGCAAACAGCTTGCCGGCAAGGGCTTCAAGACGAACGGATTGAACCTGGCGATTGCGCAGGAAGTGCCAAGCAACGCGAGCATGCTGCTGTTGACTCACCCGCAAGTCGATCTGCAAGCGGGTGAAGTGCAGAAGCTTAAGCAATACGTGCAAAAAGGCGGCAATTTGCTGTGGCTCATCGATACCGAACCTTTGCACGGCTTGCAGCCGATCGCAGAACAACTCGGCATCACGCTTGGGCCCGGCACCGTCGTCGATCCCGACGCCGGACGCGTCAATGCGTCGCCGACCGTTGCGGTGGGCGCGAGTTACGGCCGCCATCCGATTACCGATAATTTCAGGCTCAACACGGTTTTCCCGTTCTCGCGCCAGATCGGCGTGAATGAAAAAGGCAGCGAAGGCGGCGACTGGAAAGTTACGCGGCTGGTTGAGGTCGCGCCGCGCGGCTGGGTCGAGATGGGCAAGCTCGATGGCGCGATTGCTTTCGACAAATCACGCGATGTGCCCGGACCGATCACCATTGCCGTCGCGCTTGAACGTACCGTCGGCGATCGCGCTCAGCGCGTCGTTGTCGTCGGCAACGGGAACTTCCTGAGTAACCAGTTTCTGGGTAACGGCGGCAATCTCGAACTCGGCGTCAACATGGTGAACTGGCTCGCCGGCGACGATGCGCTGATCACCATACAGCCGCGGCCTTCGCGCGACAGCAGTCTCGCGCTCGGCACCGCCGCGCAATACGTGATGTTGTTCGGGTTTCTCATATTCCTGCCGCTCGCGTTCGTGAGTACCGGCGTTCTGGTGTGGTGGCGGCGCCGTAAAGCATGAAGCGGTGGTCGTGGCTCAACCTCGCGCTGATAGTCGCGGTATCCGCGCTTGCGCTGTTCGCGTATTACAAGCCGGTGAAAACCGAAGCGGAACTTAAGCTGTCCGCGATCAAGGCCGCCGATGCAAATGTTATCAAGGTCGAGATAGCCGGCAATCCGCCGTTTGCGCTTGCACGATCGGGCGCCGACTGGAAGCTGATCACGCCGCTGCCGACGCGGGCTGACGGCGTGCAAGTACAACGCCTGCTGGAAATACTCGATGCGACCGCGAAAGACCGGTTTCCCGCCGCGGGCCTCGCGCGCTACGATCTTAACGAACCGCCGGTGAAGGTCACGATCAATCAACAATCGTTTGGCTTCGGCGCCATCAACCAGATGAGCCGCGAGCAATACGTGCTCACGCAGGACGGAATTTATCCGGTGTCGTTGCGCTACGGCACGCTGGTGCCGAAAAGTTTTTATGGCGTCGTAAGCCGGCAGTTGTTCGCGGCCGACGAGGCACCGGTGGCGTTTCGTTTTGCCGATTTCGCCGTCGAGCAACGCGACGGCAAGTGGCAGTTGACGCCGCCTGCGGATCTGGGCGCGGACGACGTTACGCGCTGGGTGGATCAATGGCGGCTCGCGTCTGCGATGGGCGTGTTGCCGGCGAGCAATCGCAAGCCGCTCGCGGTTATCAAGGTCAAGCTGAAAAACGGCGCCGACATCGCGCTCAACGTATTGCAGCGCGAACCGCAACTGATCGTGACCCGCAGCGATCAGCCATTCGAGTATCAATTGACCGCTGACGCCGCGAAGTATTTGCTCGCGCCGCCCGCCGTCGAACCCGCCAAAAAGTAGCATGCCTGAACTGCCCGAAGTCGAAACCACGCGGCGTGGTCTCGCGCCGCACATCTGCGGGTCAAAAGTGGTGTCCGTCGTCGTGCGCAATCGCGCGATGCGTGAACCGGTGCCGCGCAATCTCGCCAGCGTGCTCACCGGGCGGCGGATAGACGCACTGGAACGCCGCGCGAAATACCTGCTGTTTCGCGCCGGCGACGGCACCCTCATCGTGCACCTCGGGATGTCGGGCCGCTTGTGGCTCGTCGATGCTGCAACGGCACCGGGCACTCACGATCATTTCGACCTGGCGCTTGCGAACGGAAGCATCGTGCGACTGCGCGACCCGCGCCGCTTTGGCCTCGTGCTGTGGCAACGCGGCGACCCGCTGAAGCACAAGCTGTTGCGCGACATCGGCCCCGAGCCGTTGTCGCCTGCGCTGAATGCACAGCACCTTTACGCCGAGACCCGCGCGCGCAGCGGTGCAATTAAAAGTGCGCTGATGGACAGTCATCTGGTCGCGGGCGTCGGCAATATTTATGCGAACGAGGCGCTGTTTCGCGCGCGCATCAACCCGAAGCTGCCGGCGCGGCGGATCGGCCTCGCGCGCTATGGCGTGCTCGTCGAGAAAATCAGAGAAGTGCTTGGCGAAGCGATTGAGGCCGGCGGCTCGAGTTTGCGCGACTATGTGAATTCCGACGGCGAAGCGGGTTTTTTCCAGAACCGGTTTCTGGTATACGGCCGCGAGGGCGATGCATGCCTGACGTGCAAGACACCGATTCGCGGTTTCGTCCTCGGGCAGCGCGCGACTTTCTACTGCCCGCGCTGCCAGCGCTAGCGCCGCACCTGCTCTATTTGCCGGCGGTCAGTTGCTCGTATTTGACGAGCAGCTGCGTTTTGCTTTCAACGTGGCGTGGATCGTTCGGGATGCAATCGACCGGGCAGACGACGCGGCACTGCGGCTCGTCATAGTGACCGACGCACTCGGTACAGAGCTTCGGGTCGATCACATAAATTTCCTCGCCGGCCGCAATGGCGCCGTTCGGGCATTCCGGCTCGCAGACGTCGCAATTGATGCATTCGTCGGTGATGATTAAAGCCATTAACCCTTGCCGCCCAGCGATTTAATTTTCTCTTTCAAAGATTTTTCGACATGCGGCGAGACAAACTTGCTCACGTCGCCGCCGAGCACCGAGATTTCGCGCACCAGCGTCGCCGATATGAACAGAAACTGCTCGGCCGGCGTCAGGAATATCGATTCGACCTCCGGAAACAGATTGCGGTTCATACCCGCGAGCTGAAACTCGTAATCGAAGTCGGACACTGCGCGCAGCCCGCGCATGACGACTTTGGCGCCGTGCGTCTGCGCGAAATGCATGAGCAGTCCGGAAAAACCCATGACCTTGACGTTGTTGTATTCGGCGACGACATTTTTAGCCATTTCGACGCGTTCTTCGAGCGTGAAAAACGGACGCTTGGTGCGGCTGTCGGCCACTGCGAGTATGACTTCATCGAACATGCTGGCTGCACGGCGCACGAGATCCTGGAGGCCCAGCGTAATCGGATCGAAGGTCCCGGGGAATACCGCTTTAAGCGTCATGGCAAGTCCATTTCAACAGTTGATGAGTCACCGCGCCCGCGCGGCCGTCACGCCAAATTTGCCAGCCCGGCGGCAAGTCGGGCGCCGCCGGCGCTTCCACGTGTACTAATGAAGCGGATTTCAAGTGCCGGTTCAGCAAGGGCAACACTTGCTCGAGGTAGTTCGCGCGAAACGGCGGATCCAGAAAAACGACGTCGTAGCATCCATCGTCGGCGCGCAGAAATTCTAACGCATCCGCGCGTTTAAGTTCGATTGAACGCGCCTTGAGCCGGGCAACGTTATCCTGCAAGGCCCGCCAGGCGACTGGATCGCTTTCGATCATGACCACGCGCTGCGCACCGCGCGACGCCGCTTCGAAACCGAGCGCGCCGCTGCCCGCAAAGAGATCGAGGCAGGATTTGCCGGTCAGGTCCTGCCCGAGCCAGTTGAAGAGCGTCTCGCGCACGCGGTCCGGCGTCGGGCGCAAATCGGCGCGCGACTCGAAATTAATCAGCCGGCTACGCCATTCGCCGCCGATGATGCGGACCTGGTTTTTCGCGGTCGGCATGTCGCCGTCTGAACGCAGCCTGCGACGGCTACGCTATTTGGCCGTAGCGGCCGCAATCGCCGCAGGGTCGGCGCCCACGGCGACTGTGACCATGTGTGCGAGATCGACCCGGCGCGCAAACGCAGCGCGAATATCGGCAATCGTCACCTTCTCGACCCGCGGCACGAAATCGTCAAGATAGGTGAGCGGCAGATGATAGAAGCCGATGACGCTCAGGTAATCGAGAATTTTGCGGTTGCTGTCGATGCGCAATGGAAAGCCGCCGACCAGATTCTGCTTTGCCTTCTGCAATTCCTCCGCGGTCGGCCCTTTGTCGAGAAAATCCTTGAGCGTGGCGCGCACGACCGCAAGCGCTTCACCGGCCTGGTCTTTGCGCGTTTGCAGGCCAATTACAAACGGCCCGCGTTCCTGCATCGGTGAAAAATAACTGTAGGCTGAGTAAGCAAGTCCGCGCTTCGCCCTCACCTCTTCGGTGATGCGCGAGGCGAAGCCGCCGCCGCCAAGAATGTAATTGCCGACGAACAACGGGAAATAGTCCGGGTCGTCGCGCTTGATCCCGGGTAGGCCCAGCACGAGATGGCTTTGCGAGGCGGGATGCGGAATTACGCGCGTTTCAGCGTGATCGAGCGACGGCACGGGTGGAATCGTCGGCGCCGCATTGGCGCGCGGCAGATTCGCCGTCATTTGCTCGGCGATTGCTTCGGCATCCGCGCGCGTGAGATCGCCGATGATCGCGACTACCGCGTTATCGGCGGTGTAGTAGCGCTTGTAAAATGCGGCGAGGTCGTCGCGCTCGATCCGCGCCACCGTCACCGCCTCGCCCGAGCCGCGCAAGCCATAGGGATGCTTGCCGTAAGCGAGTTCGCTGAAGCTGCGGGACATCAGCGTCTCGGGCTTGGTGTCGGCTTCCTTGATGGCGTCGATCAGGCGTTTTTTCTCACGATCGAGCACCGCTTGCGGAAATTCCGGACTCAACAGCGCGCGCGCGAACACATCGAGCGCCTGCTTACGTTCTTCTGCGCTGCTCAGCGTGCGCAAGCTTAATCCGGCGCGATCGCTGTCGGCATGGCCGCCGAACTGCGCGCCGCTATCCGCCATGCGCCGTGCGATTTCGTCTTCCGAAAGCCCGCCGGCGCCAAGTTTCAGCATGTTGAGCGTCATCGACGCCACTCCCGCTTTCTCGCGCGTGTCGTACGCGGAGCCGGCGGGAAAATCGACGCTCAGGTCGAACATGGGCAGATTGCGCGCTTCGACGAAGTAAACCCGCGCGCCCTGTTTCGTCTGCCAGTGTTGAATCGGCAATAAGGACCACGCCGGCGTCGTCACCAGGCACAAGGTCAGCGCAAACAGCCAGCGGTTGAAATTAACGTACATGGCCGGCTCCCGGTGCTGGCGGCGGTTTGTTTGGATCGATCGGTTGCGGATCCAGCACCGCAATCGTCAGGCTGTCGTCGACCAGGTATTTTTTCGCCACCGCTTGCACTTGCTCGGGCGTGACTTCGCGCAACTTGTCGATCATCCGGTCAATCGCCTTGTGCGGGTAGCCCGCGATTTCGAGACCACCGATCTGCGAGGCCTGGAAGTAGATCGAGTCGCGCTGGAATATCTGCGACGACACGACCTGCGCCTTGACCCGCTTCAGCTCTTCATCGGTAACGCCCGAGGCAACGATTTTCATCAACTCGCGCCGCAACGCCTGCTCGAGTTCCGCGGGAGATTTGCCGGCTGCCGGGACGCCGCTGACGACGAACATGCCGGGCCCGCGCTGCGTGCTGTCATAACCGGCCCCGACCGCGTTGGCGATTTTTTCGGTGCGCACCAGCGCGCTGTTCAGGCGCGCGGCCTCGTGCCCGTCGAGCACGCCGGCCAGCATTTCGAGCGCGTACGGTTCCCAGTCTTTTTCGACATCCCGCAGCACCGGCGCGCGATACCCCATGACGAGCGAGGGCTGCTCCGCGGGCGCCTTCACGTTGATACGGCGGATGCCGACCTGCGGCGGCTCCTCCTGCGGCTTACGCTCGGGCAAGGTCTTGGACTTCACCTTGCCGAAGAATTTTTCCGCGAGCGCGAAAACCTCGTTCGGATTGACGTCGCCAACCACCACGACGATCGCGTTGTTCGGCGCATACCAGCGATCGTACCAATCGCGCGCATCGTGCCATGTCATGCTGACCAGATCGCTCATCCAGCCTACGGTCGGCGCGCGGTAAGGATGCGCGACAAACGCCGTCGCCATGAATTGCTCGAACATTAGCGACTGCGCGCGGTCTTCCGTGCGCAAGCGCCGTTCTTCCATGACAACGCGGATTTCCTTGGCGAATTCTTCGGGCAGCAAATTGAGATTTGCCATGCGGTCCGCTTCGAGCTCGAATGCGAGCGGCAACTGGGATTTGTGCAATTGCTGGTGATAGCCGGTCGCATCACGCGACGTAAATGCGTTGTCGCGTCCGCCCGCAGCGGCGATTCGCTTCGAGAACTCACCGCCGGGCACGGCCTTCGTGCCTTTGAACATCATGTGCTCGAGCACATGCGCAACGCCGGTCTGGCCATTCACTTCATCCATGCTTCCGGCGCGGTACCAAACCATCGACACGACGGTCGGCGCGCGGTGATCTTCCTGTACGATCACGCGTAGCCCGTTGTCGAGTTTGCGCTCGCTGGTCTGCACCTGCGCAAACGCGCCTGCAGTGAACGACAACAACGCGGCGCACGCACATATACGCGCGCATAAAACAAAGCGCAGAACCATGATCAGCATGCGAACTCTCGAAAGATGAGTAGCCCGGACGGGGCTTTCGGGCTAGAATTTTAAGTGAATTACCGCGCTTGCGCTCAATCTCCGGAGCGCTCGTAGCATACGCCCCCCGCCACGTCTGACTGCGTCTTCCATGCTTAGTTTCCTGAAATCTGGCCAAAAATCCGGCACGAGCTGGGGCGCGCGGCTTAAAGCGGGGCTCGCGCGCACGCGCAAGGTACTGAACACCGATATCGTCGACCTGTTCTCGGGCGGGCCGATCGACGAAACGTTTTTCGACGAGCTCGAGAGCACTTTGCTGCTGGCGGATGTTGGCGTCGCGGCAACCGCACACCTGATTGCCGAGCTGCGCAGCGCCATCCGGCGCAATGCTTTGCGCGAGCGGCACGAGTTGAAACGCACGCTGCGTGACGCGATGGTTGAGTTACTGAAGCCGATCGCCGTACCGCTCGACGTCAACACGCACAAGCCGTTCATCATCATGCTGGCCGGCGTCAACGGCGCGGGCAAGACAACTTCGATCGGCAAGCTCGCCAAGTATTACCAAGCGCAAGGCAAGTCGATTCTGCTCGCAGCCGGCGACACGTTTCGCGCCGCCGCGCGCGAGCAGCTGCAGGAATGGGGCGACCGCAATAACGTTGCGGTCATCGCGCAGCAGTCGGGCGATGCGGCCGCCGTGATTTTCGACGCGATTACTGCGGCAAAAGCCCGCAATATCGACATCGTGTTGTGCGACACGGCGGGCCGGCTGCCGACGCAATTGCACTTGATGGAAGAAATCAGCAAGGTCAAACGCGTGATCGCGAAGGCCGCGCCCGGCGCGCCGCATGAGGTCTTATTAGTGCTGGACGCCAACACCGGACAGAACGCCTTAAATCAGGTGAAGACCTTTAACGATGCGTTGGGTGTGACCGGCCTCGTGCTGACCAAGCTCGACGGTACCGCGAAAGGCGGCGTAATCGCCGCTATTGCGCGCGCGCACCAGATTCCGGTACGTTTCATCGGCGTCGGCGAAGCGATCGACGATCTGCAACCCTTTGCCGCTGAGGAATTCGTGGATGCATTGCTGGGTTGAGTTAAAAGTGAAAAGCGACGATCGAGGGTTAAGCCTCAAAGCGTTCATTGGCTCGATTCACACTTCGCGCTCCTCAATCCCATGATCAGTCTCAGCCATGTCTCCAAGCGCTATCCCGGCGGCCATCAGGCGCTGAACGACGTCGGCTTCTCAATTGAAAGCGGCGAACTGGTTTTCATCACCGGGCATTCGGGCGCCGGCAAGACAACTTTGTTGAAATTGCTGGTTGCGATCGAACGCCCGACCGCCGGCAGCATTATTGTCAACGGCCAGAACATCGGCGCATTACAGACGCGCGCCGTGCCTTTTTTGCGCCGCAAATTCGGACTCATATTCCAGGACCATAAGCTGCTGTTCGACCGCAGCGTGTATGCGAACGTCGCGCTGCCGCTCGAAATCGCCGGCTATGGCGTCAAGGACGCGGCTCGCCGGGTAAACGCCGCGCTCGATAAAGTCGGATTGCTCAAATACCAGAAGTCGCTGCCCGTCACACTATCCGGCGGCGAGCAGCAACGGCTGTGCATCGCGCGCGCGATCGTGCATCGGCCTTCGATCCTGTTGGCGGACGAACCGACCGGCAATCTGGATGCCGACTATGCAACGGAAATCGGCGACCTGTTCCGCTCGTTCAACCAGGTCGGCGTCACGGTCGTCGTTGCGACGCACGATCAGGCGCTGCTCGCGCGATTGACGCCGCGGGTAATCGCGTTGCGCAACGGCACTCTCGCGGAGGCGGCATGACTGCCTGGCTCGGACAACATGTGCGCTGTTTTGGCGGCACGCTCGTCAAGCTCGCGCGCACGCCGCTCGGCAGCGTTTTCAATATTTTGGTGATCGGCATCGCACTGTCGCTGCCAGTCGGGCTCTATGTCCTTATCGACAATCTGCGGGCGGCCTCCGGTCAATTTGCCGCAGAACCGCAGATCAGCGCGTTCATGGCGCTCGATGCGAGCCGGACCGAAACGGCACAGATCGAGGCGCGCTTAAAACAAAACGCGCGCATCCAGCGTTATCGTTTCGTGCCGCGCGACCAGGCGCTGCAGGAATTAAAACAATCGAGCGGGTTGGCCGATGTCATCGACAGCCTTCAGCAAAATCCGTTGCCCGATGCATTCGTCGTCAGCGCGAAAGACAATTCGCCGCAGGCGCTGCAGGCGCTGCGCGATGAAGTCGCCCAGTGGCCGCGCGTCGTGCATGCACAACTCGATGCCGCATGGGCACGCCGGCTCGACGCGACGCTGCGCTTTGGCCGCGGATTGGCCCTTATGCTGGGCGGGCTGCTGGCGCTGGCGCTGATCGCCGTCACGTTCAACACGATCCGCTTGCAGGTTTTGACAAACCGCGACGAGGTCGAGGTCATCAAGCTCATCGGCGCAACCGATTCCTTCATTCGCCGCCCATTTCTCTATTACGGCGCGCTTCAAGGCGCGGCTGGCGGCGTCATCGCCTGGTTAATCGTGGGCGGCAGCATCTGGCTCGTAAACCATAACCTTGGCGAGTTGTCCCATGTATACGCGTCGTTATTTCAGCTCAGGCAACTCGCGGTTCCGGATGGGATAGCGTTGCTGCTGCTGCCGCTGGTGCTCGGCTGGTTTGGCGCGTGGCTTTCCGTCGGCCGCCATTTAAGTCTGATAGAACCCTCTTAAGTGTCTGACAAGTCAACGTTTTAAGAGCCGTCCAGTCTCAAGAGCTGCGGAACTTTCCCACCGGTTTGGCACTCATATACCGTGAGTGCTAAAATTCCTCGAAAGGGAGTAAACCATGGCGAGTTTTGCGTTACCTGTTCCCGTTCCATCGGCAACTGGCAGTCTGGACAGCTACATCCAGACGGTCAATCGTTTCCCGATCCTGACGCAACAGCAGGAAACCGATCTGGCGCGGCGTTTGCGCGACCATGAAGACCTGGACGCGGCGCGCGAGCTAATTGTTTCCCATCTGCGCGTGGTCGTATCGGTCGCGCGCGGCTATCTCGGCTACGGCCTGCCGCAGGCCGACCTGATTCAGGAAGGCAACATCGGCCTGATGAAGGCCGTCAAGCGCTTCGACCCCGAACGCGGCGTGCGGCTTGTGTCGTTCGCGATGCATTGGATTCGCGCGGAAATGCACGAGTTCATCCTGCGCAACTGGCGCATGGTCAAGATCGCGACGACCAAAGCGCAACGCAAGCTGTTCTTCAATCTACGTAGCATGAAGCCGGGGCTCAACACGCTGAGCAGCGACGAAGTTAATGCGATGGCAAGTACGCTGGGCGTCAAACCTGAAGAAGTCGTCGAGATGGAAACCCGTCTCGGCGGGCAGGACGTCGCGCTCGAACCGTTGAATGACGATGGCGAAGATACTTACGCGCCGATCTCGTACCTGGCGGACGGCAATCTTGAGCCCGTCCGGATGCTGGAGCATGAGCAGGAAGAACGACTGCGCAGCGCAGGACTCGAGAATGCATTGGCGAGTCTTGATGCGCGCAGCCGCCGCATCATCGAGACGCGCTGGCTGCGTGAGAAAGACCAGTCCACGCTGCATGAGCTGGCGGCTGAGTTCGGCGTATCGGCCGAGCGTATTCGTCAGATCGAAGTAAAGGCGATGCAGAAGATGCGCGGGTTGATCGGCGCCGCCGCCTGATCGGGTTTCGTCTGCACTGAGCGGGGCGGCCTTTAAGGCCCTCCCGCTTTTTGTTGCCTGCTAATTGCCACCCGCGGGAAAACCGTCACCGCTCCTGCCAATGCGTAGTGCCGCCGGCGCCGGGAAAGCCGAAGTCTCGCGGCTGCAGTCCCGCATGAAACCACGTGACGAACGTATAAACCGTGAAGATCGGCACACGTAGATGTCTTTGCATGGCGGCAGCGTACGGCCCCATGTTGTGGTTCTCGCACACGATCGCACCGACGTCCGGATGGCGGTTGAGGAGCGTTTCGCCGGCGCCGAGAATGTCGCGCTCGGCCTGCACGTAATCCATGTCCGGCGTATCGCCGAGCATGACGCGCGTGAATTCTTTGCCGCCCTCGGTACCCATCACGGGCGTGTCGTGAGGCGCATTGACCGCATCCCAATGGTCCGGCGTAATGCGGTTGCCCTGCACGGATAGCACGCCCACGCGCTTGCCGGGGGGCAGCAACGCCTGCACCAGCGGAATCTGCATCAACGAAGAGCTGGCAACCGGCACATTGACATGCGCGGCGAGCTGCTTCTGGAAGATTGCAAGGAAACCGCCCGTCGTGGTGATGCCGTCGGCGCCTTCGCGCACCAGTTCTTCGGCCGCCTTCAGGAAAGCGGGGCCGAGACCCTTGCCCTGCTCATGGATGACAACGCGCGCACTCGCGCCGGGCACGACCTTGTATAGCACCGGGAACGGCCAGGTCAGCGCATTGCCCGTATCTCCGGGCGGGCGCGGCCATTGGGTATCGAGCATCAGAATTCCCACGCGCGCGCCATAAATAGTTTTACCGCCGTAGCCTGTTCTTGCATTCAACTTGCATCTCCAAAAATGAACAATGAATCTGGTCGCTTGCGCTCCGCATGGCCGGATCCGCGGGCGCGCACCTATAATACCGCACGCATTTGCATGTCCACCGGAGCCTTTCATGCGCAGCACGCTTCTCATCGCAACGTTCGCCTGCGCCGCCACCGCTGCATTCGCCCAGACAAACTACCCGGCCAAACCCGTGCGCCTTGTGGCGCCGTTCACCGCAGGCGGTCCGGTCGATATCACTGCACGCATACTTGCGCAGAAGCTGACAGATGCATGGGGCCAGCAGGTTCTGGTCGAGAACCGGACGGGCGCCAGCGGCATGATAGGCGCCGAGCTCGTCGCGAAATCACCCGCCGATGGCTACACGCTGCTCGTCAATTCTTCGATACACGTGATCGTGCCCAGCCTGTTTCCGAAAATGGCCTACGACCCGATCCGCGACTTTGCGCCGATCACGGTCGTATCGAGTTCACCGCTGTTGCTCGTCGTAACCCCGAGTCTGCCGGTGAAGAACGTGAAGGAGTTCATCGCGCTCGCCAAAGCCCGGCCAGGCGAGCTGTCCTTCGCGTCGAGCGGCAGCGGCTCGTCCACGCATCTGACAGCAGAGTTATTCAAGACAGTGACCCGGTCCAGCATGCAGCATGTCCCGTATAAAGGTCAGTCGCAGGCACTGACCGACGTTATCTCCGGCCAGATCCCGTTCATGTTTAACAGCCTGCCGCCCGTACTCGAGTTCGTCAAAGCAAAACGTCTGCGCGTCCTCGCCATCACATCCGCCAGGCGCTATGCGTCGTTGCCCGACGTGCCGACGTTCGAGGAGTTCGGATACAAGGAATTGATCACGGGCTCGTGGTATGCAACCTGGGCCCCGGCAAAAACACCCGAGGCTCTCGTCGCCAGGCTGAACGCCGATATCGTCAAATTCGTCAATCTGCCGGACGTGCGCGGGCGCATACAGGAACTCGGCGGCGAGCCCGTCGGCAACACGCCGGCGGAGTTCGACGCTTTCCAGAAGGCGGATATGGCGCGGTGGGCGCAGGTGGTCAAGGAATCCGGCGCGAAAGCGGAATAACGCGCCGCTCAAGACCACGCTGACCGTTCTACAGCACGCCCGAAGTGCCGCCGTCGACGTTGATGCACGAGCCGGTCACATAGCTCGCGGCGGCGGACGCGAGAAACACGATCACGCGGGCGACCTCGTCAGGTTCACCCAGTCTCTGCAGCGGCACCTTCGGCGCCAGTTGCCGATAATGTTCTTCGATCGTGAGCCCTGCCTGCCTGGCGCGCAACTCCTGCTGGTGCGACTTGATCCAGCCGAGCGCGATCGCGTTCACGAGAATTCCGTCGGCGGCCACTTCTTTTGACAGCGCCTTGGTGAAAGCGAGACCGGCCGCGCGGCTTACGCTGGTCGGAAACGAAGCCGCGTGCGGCTGTTTGGCGCCGGCCATGCTGATATTGACGATGCGGCCCCGACCCTGCGCGCGCATCAGCGGCAGCACGGCGCGCGATGCGCGAACCTGAGCCATCAGTTTTACTTCCAGGTCGTATTGCCACTTTGCGTCATCTGCTTCCGCGAACGGCCCCTGCGAGGTGCTGCCGGCATTGTTGACGAGTACGTCAATGCGGCCAAACCGTTTTGCCGTTGCGGAAATAAATTGCTCGAGCTCGCCCGCGCGCGAAACATCCGCGGCGACTGTCATCAGTTCCGCACCGGTGCCGGTGATTTCGGCGGCGAGGCGCGCGAGCACTTCTGGGCGCCGCGCGCAAATCGACAGTTTCGCGCCCTCCGCCGCGAAGCGCAGGGCGGTCGCCCGTCCGATGCCCGTGCTGCCACCGACGATCACCGCAACACGTCCGCTTAAGCCAAGCTCCATTCAATAAATCCAGCCGCGGGGCGACGGCAATCTAGGCACCTTGCAGCAGCAAGCGGATGTCGTGCAACAGTTTAGGGGCGCCCTGCCCGTAGCTCGCGAATAAACGCAGCCGTCCCTGCGGATCATAGATGTACGTGCCCGCTGAATGATCGACGGTGTACTCACCTGCCTTCGCGCCTTGCTTGTGAAAGTACACTTTAAATTCTTTGGCGGTGCGCAGCGTCGCGTCCATGTCGCCATACAACCCGAGAAACGAAGGATTGAACGCCGGCA
Organism: Betaproteobacteria bacterium; assembly: GCA_028292435.1. GTDB lineage: Bacteria > Pseudomonadota > Gammaproteobacteria > Burkholderiales > SG8-41 > PALSA-1004. The sequence goes on along the minus strand of JAQGMI010000124.1, from coordinate 627 downwards.
CGTACTTCGCCAGCACTTCCCGGGTATCGCGTTCGGGATCGACGGTGATGAATAATGCTTGCATGCGCCCGGCGTCGGGACCGAGTTCCTTCGCCACCATGGCAAGTTCCGCGAGCGTGACCGGACACACATCCGGACAATGGGTGTAACCGAAAAATACGACGACGACTTTGCCTTTGAATTCGGCGAGCGAACGTGGTTTGCCGGTGTGATCCGTCAAGCGGATGTCGCGCCCGAAATCAGCGCCGGTGATATCGGTCAGCTCGAATGCGGGTCCCTTATCCGGCCCGCCGCATCCGCCGACCAACGCCGCGAGCAGCAACAGCAGTCCCGCCGCGATCGTTTTCATCGCGTTTATAGCGGCACGTAGTGGTCGAGGAGCAACGCCGCGAAGAGCAGCGTCAAATAGAGGATCGAGTAACGGAACGTCGTTTGCGCGAGGCGGTCGCTGTAATCGGAATAGATTTTGACGGCGTAATATAAAAACACGCCGCCCAACACGATAGCCGACACCACGTAGATCAACCCGCTCATCTGGGTCGCATACGGCAACATGGTCACAGCAATCAGGATGACGGTGTAGAACAGCACATGCAGTCGCGTGAACTTGTCGCCGTGAGTGACCGG
>JAQGMI010000102.1 GCA_028292435.1 Betaproteobacteria bacterium | reverse complement strand
GAGAGGACGAGTGTCGTGCGAGATCTGGGGGCGATAGGACATCCTGCAGTAAACCCGCCGATGTACGACATTTCGACCTTATGCAGCTTGACGGTATCGGCGGTGCGGATTTCTGAATAGCGGTCGTCGCGTGCGCGCCATACTTGGCTGATTGCCGCTTTAATATCGACATCGGAAGCGCCGCCGCGAAGCAGCGGCTTCAGTGGATGACCGGCAGTCGCGAAGAGACAAGTGTAAAGGCTGCCTTCAGTCGAGAGGCGTGCGCGCGTGCAGTCGCGGCAAAACGCCTGGGTGACGGATGCAATGACGCCGATTTCGCCGCTGCCGTCGCGGTAGCGCCAGCGTTCGGCCACCTCGCCGCGATAGTTCGGGTCGCATTGCTCGAGTGGCGCATCGGCATTGATCGCGCCCACGATTTCCTTGGCGGTGACGACGTCGTTCATGCGCCAGCCGTTGGTGTGGCCGACGTCCATATACTCGATGAAGCGAAGAATGTGGCCGCTACCGCGGAAATGGCGCGCCATCGCGACGATGCTTTGATCGTTGAGTCCGCGCTTGACGACCATGTTGATCTTGATCGGCGCAAGTCCGGCAGCGGCTGCCGCGTCGATGCCTTCAAGCACGCGCGCGACCGGAAAATCGACGTCGTTCATTTTCATGAACACTTCGTCGTCGAGTGAATCAAGGCTGACGGTGATGCGTTTCAATCCGGCCGCTTTGAGCGCTTTTGCTTTTTTAGCAAGCAGCGCGCCATTGGTCGTCAGCGTGAGATCGAGTCCCGGAATGGCCGACAGTGATTCAATCAGGCGTTCGATGTGCCGGCGGACGAGGGGCTCGCCACCGGTCAGGCGTATTTTTTCAATGCCAAGCTCCGAAAAAACACGGGCGAGGCGCGTGATTTCTTCGAACGTCAGCAACTCCTTGTGTTCCAGAAACTGGTAGTCCTTGCCGAACACTTCCTTCGGCATGCAATAGACACAGCGGAAATTGCAGCGGTCGGTGACCGATATGCGCAGGTCGCGCAGGGGCCGGCCACGCCGGTCGGCGACGTGGATACTTTGCGCTGCTGCGGGAAAGACCGGATCGTTCAAGCACTGCTCCGTAAAGAGGAGACGCTTCGCGCACGCGCGCGGGAGACGGATTATGGCAAAAGAAGGCTTGGCGCGGCAAGCAAAACACTATCGATAAATCAACCATTTGCCGTTGCGTGCATTTGAACTACGGGGCATCCGGGCGCACAATTGCCGTTCTATGGATGTCATCGACAGGAACTCAACGATCTGCCCGGTGGTCATTGTTATGGCTTGCCACAAACTCGTGAACAATCGCTGGATGACCGAGCAATGGGCAGCGAGTGAGGTCTTAATCGACACGGCAGGGGCTAAAGCTATCGATCAATCCGGTTCGGAAAATTCATCCGACGCCCGGTTTGTATTCGACGGGCACGCGATCCGTTTGTTCCGCGACGAGGCCGAGGGCTATCTTTACAACATCATGTCGCCCGAACCAAAGGTATTCGTCTTGTGGCGCATGGTAGACGACATTGCGCGGCCTGAGCGCGTGACCGTGAGTTACCACGAAGGAGCGCGCTGGATGGACAGCGACGAGAAAGTAGACGGCGTAACGTTGCCCGCCGAACTCGTGCCATGGATACGCCAATTCGCTGAGCAGCACTACAAGCCGGAGCCGAAGAAGCAAAAACGTTACGCCAGCAATAAGGACAAAGGTCGAATGGGACGTATCGACTGACCTCATGGCAGACGAAGAAATCGATAAGGACCAGGCATTTCTGTCGCGCTGGTCGCAACGCAAACAGGCAGCGCGCGAAGCGCCGCCAGCGGAGTCGCCGGTGCCGGTAACCGAGGCACCGATGCCTGACTTACCGCCGGTTGAGCAATTGACATTGGAATCCGATTTCAGCGGCTTCATGCATCCGAAGGTAGATGCGGATCTGCGTCGCGCTGCACTGCGCAAATTGTTCAGCGATCCCCACTTCAACGTGATGGACGGACTCGATACTTACATCGACGACTATTCAAAACCAGATCCTTTGCCGCCGGGGATGCTCGCGGGACTGCGCCAGGCGCAGAACATTCTTGCCTGGGCCAAAGAGACGAAAGAGGAAACCGCATCCAGATACAGCGTGGCCGCAGTGCCGCCGCCGATAGAGCAGCCGCAGCTTACGGAGGATGGGGACGTCACTTCCGGACCATTAACCGCAAGCGACGATGCGCCGCTTGCAGCCGAACCAGAAAAAGACGATGCGCCCGTAGACGTGCCGTCAGCCGACGTCATACCGAAACCATAGCGCCAGTCGTACGATTTGGTTAGTATCTGCGCACCTCAACGGCGGCGATGCCTTTTCAGCATTCGAATTCATGACCGAGCCGCGGCACAAACTGCTGTTGTGCAATTGCAACCGGACTTTGCCGCTTGACGGCAAAACGGTTGGCACGGCACTCAATACCAGCGCGCCGCCTCACCTTTATAGCGAACTATGCAAAAAGCATATCGCTGCGTTTGAGTCAGCCGTTAAAAGCGGCAGCGATGTGCTCGTCGGCTGCACCCAGGAAGCGCCGCTGTTCCGCGAATTGCAGCACCAGGAACAGGGCGCGGGCAGCCTGCGCTTTGCGAATATTCGCGAAATGGCGGGCTGGTCCGCTGAAGCCAAGTCAGCGGCACCGAAGATTGCGGCGTTGCTGGCGATCGCCGATTTACCTCAACCCGCGCCGGTGCCGGTTGTCACTTACGAGTCCAAGGGCGAAGTTCTAATCGTTGGGCAGGCCGCCGTCGCGTTGCAATGGGCTGAAAAGCTTTCCTCGCAGTTAGAGGTCAGCGTCCTGATTACCGGCGGCGCCGGCAAAGCCGAGTTGCCGCTTGAGCGGCACTATCCGGTGCATTCGGGCGACAAGGTGAAGATCGGCGGCTATCTCGGTGCATTTGAGGCGAGTTGGCAGCAAGTGAACCCGATCGACCTTGACGTTTGTACACGTTGCAACGCCTGCATTACCGCGTGTCCCGAGCGTGCGATCGATTACGATTATCAGATCGATCTCGCCAAGTGCAAATCCCATCGAACATGCATCAAGGCATGCGGCGACGTCCGAGCTATTGATTTCGAGCGAGCTGATACGCAACGTAGCGAGCGGTTCGATCTTATTCTCGATTTGTCGGCCGATCCATTGCTCAAAGTCCCGCAACTGCCTCAAGGCTACTTTGCACCGGGGCGGGACCCGTTAAATCAGTCGGAGGCGGTGCGCGAGCTGGCGACGATGACAGGGGAATTCGAGAAACCGAAATTCTTCGAGTATCGCGAAAAGCTTTGCGCCCACAGCCGCGCCGAGATTACGGGTTGCACCAAATGCATCGATATTTGTTCGACTGCAGCAATCTCGCCGGATGGCGATCATGTCAAAGTCGAACCGCATCTTTGTATGGGTTGCGGCGGCTGTGCGAGCGTATGTCCATCCGGCGCGATGACGTATGCCTATCCGCGGGTTGCGGACGTGGGAGCGCGGCTCAAAACGCTGCTGCGCGTCTATGCCAGCGCCGGGGGCAAGGCCGCATGCGTACTGCTATACAACGAGACCGACGGTCGCGAGTTGGTGCTGAAGATGGGCCGGCGCGGCAAAGGCTTGCCTGCGCGCGTATTGCCGGTCGAAACGTTTCATATCGCCTCAGTCGGCATTGATACGCTGCTTGGTGCGATTGCCTACGGCGCGAGTCAGGCAGTCGTTATGAGCACTGGCAGCGAGGCGCCGGAATATGTCGCTTCGCTCAAGCGAGAAATGGCCTATGCGCAGGAGATTCTGACCGCACTCGGCTATGGCAGCGGCCATTTTCACTTGATCGAAGCACCGGATATGGCGCAGCTCGAGGCGGCTGTCTGGTCGCTGGCAGACGGCGCACTTGCACCCCCGCCGGCAACGTTCAATTTGTCCAACGAAAAACGGACCACGCTCGACTTCGTTTTTGACCATCTGCTGAAGCAGGCGTCTCAACTGCGCGATGAAATTGCGTTGACGCCCGGCGCACCCTATGGCGCCGTCTTGGTCGACAAGCAAAAGTGCACGCTGTGCATGGCGTGCGTCGGGGCCTGTCCGGAGGGTGCGTTGCTCGATTCTAAAGAGCGGCCGCAATTGAAGTTTATCGAGCGCAACTGCGTGCAATGCGGTTTGTGCGAGAAAACCTGTCCGGAAGACGCGATTGCGCTCGCGCCGCGGCTGCTGTTAACCAGAGAAGCAAAAACTGAAGTCGTATTGAATGAAGCAGAGGTCTTCGGTTGCATCAAATGCGGTAAGCCGTTTGCGACGCGCCAGATGATCGAAAACATGTTGAAGAAGCTCGGGGCGCATTCGATGTTCAGCGAGGCCGGGGCGCTCGAGCGTCTCAAAATGTGCGCGGATTGCCGGGTGATCGACCTCTTGAGTAACGCCGAACATGGGTCGATCCACGATCTCAAATGATGCACCGCACAACATTGGCCGCATGACTGAGGATCTGGATTTTACAGAAGCTGCACGCGCCGAAATGTATGCGCTGCTTGGCAACCTTTTCTACCAGCCGCCGTCGAAAGAATTATTGCACGTTATTGCAACCGGTTCTGTCATATGCAATGATGAATCAGTTTCCGATTTCTGCCGGGCGTGGCGTGCGTTGCAGCAAGCCGCAGCGCAAACAGATGCAGAAAAGGTCAACGACGAGTTCGATGCGGCATTTATTGGAACTGGCAGGCAGCCGGTGATGCTGTATGGCTCGTTTTACGTAGCAGGGTTCTTGCACGAAAAGCCGCTCGCGTTATTACGCCAGGATCTCAGGGAGCTCGGGATCGAGCGTCGCGGCGATCGTCATGAATCGGAGGATCATGTGTCGGCATTGTGCGATGTGATGCGGCTGTTGATAGCGGGTGATGCCGAAACGTCACCAGCGGCGCTCTCTGTGCAGCGCGAATTTTTTCAACGTCATATTGCGCCCTGGCAGTCCGGGCTCAACGCGGCCATCAGCGCCGCTAATCAAACCAATTTCTATAGAAACGTCGCGGCTGTATTGAGCGAATTTATCGCCGTTGAAAACAGCGCTTTCGAGATGAGCTGAAATAAATTCCACGAGGAGCGAGTCATGACGACCAAACCCACTTCAAGCCGCAGAAAATTTTTGGCCACCCTGGGTGCCGGCAGTGCTGCCGCAGCCACCGTCGTATTGACCCGCCAGTCGAGTGAGCCGGCCGCCATGGGTGAAACGGTGACAGGTCAGGGAAAAGGCTATCAGCTGACCGAGCACGTACGTAATTACTATCGCAGCACCAAAGTCTAATCGCCGGAGACGCCATCATGCTATTGACCAGAAAAGCGAGCAACGCCGCAGCGCCTTCCAGCCGCTTGAGCCGCACCGCCGCCGCACATCTGGGCAATACGCTCGATCGGCGCGCGTTTTTAAAGCGCTCCGGCCTCGCTGTCGGCGCGGGCGCCGCCGTGAGCCAGTTGCCGTTCTCAATGATGGGCAAAGCTAAAGCCGCCGAAAAGGGTGAGGGCGGCAATATAGAAGTCAAACGCACGGTGTGCACGCATTGTTCGGTTGGCTGCGCCATTGATGCGGTGGTGCAAAACGGCGTGTGGATCCGCCAGGAGCCGGTGTTCGATTCACCGATCAATCTCGGCGCGCACTGCGCGAAAGGCGCGTCGATCCGCGAGCACGGCCATGGCGAGCATCGCCTCAAGTATCCGATGAAACTCGTCGACGGCAAGTGGAAGAAAATTAGCTGGGACGACGCGTTAAAGGAAGTCAGCGACAAGCTGCTCGCGATCCGGAAGGAAAGCGGGCCAGACGCGACATTCTGGATCGGATCAAGCAAGCACAGCAACGAACAGGCGGCTTTACTGCGCAAGTTCGTGTCGTTCTTCGGCACCAACAACATGGACCACCAGGCGCGTATCTGTCACTCGACTACGGTTGCCGGCGTCGCCAATACGTGGGGCTATGGCGCGATGACCAACTCGTATAACGACGAGCAAAATTCGAAGTGTATTTTATTTTTCGGCAGCAACGCGGCCGAAGCACACCCGGTCTCGATGATGCACACGCTGCATGCGAAGGAGAACGGCGCGCAGGTGATCTGCGTTGATCCACGATTCACGCGCACCGCCGCGAAGGCCGACAAGTATTACCGTATCCGCTCGGGCTCGGACGTGGCTTTCCTGATGGGCATGCTCCATCACATCTTCAAGAATGGTTGGGAAGACAAGGATTACATCAAGGCCCGCGTCTACGGCATGGACAAGGTTCGCGAGGAAGCGGCCAGGTGGACGCCGGACAAGGTCGAAGAAGTGACCGGCATGAAAGAAGCCGAAGTGCTCGACGTTGCGCAGTCGATGGCGAAGAACCGGCCGAGCACGATCGTATGGGCGATGGGGCAGACTCAGCATACGAACGGCAACGCGATCGTGCGTGCGAGCTGTATTCTGCAATTGGCGCTCGGCAATGTCGGCGTCGCCGGTGGCGGCTGCAACATCTACCGCGGCCATGACAATGTGCAGGGCGCGACGGACGTCGGCCCGAATCCGGACTCGTTGCCCGGCTACTACGGGCTCGCAACAGGCGCATGGAAGCATTTCGCCGCGGTCTACGGGGTTGATTACGAGTGGATCAAGAAGCAGTTCGCGTCGCAGGCGATGATGGAAAAGCCCGGCATCACGGTGTCACGCTGGATCGATGCGGTGCTCGAGAAGAACGAAAATCTCGATCAAGACTCTAATTTGCGCGCGGTCGTCTATTGGGGCCATGCGCCGAACAGCCAGACGCGCGGCGTCGAGATGATCGAGGCGATGAAGAAGCTCGACCTCCTCGTGGTCATCGATCCTTATCCATCCGCCACCGCTGCAATGATGGCGATGGCGCGCAAGGATGGCGCTTATCTGCTGCCCGCTGCCACCCAGCTCGAATGCGCCGGCTCCGTTACGGCATCCAACCGCTCGATCCAGTGGCGTGAAAAAGTGATCGAGCCGATGTTCGAATCGCGCACCGATCACATGATCATGTATCAGCTGGCCGACAAGCTTGGCTTCGGCAAGGAGCTGGTCGCGAAAATCAAGCTGGTGCCGGGCAAGGGCGGCA
>JAQGMI010000087.1 GCA_028292435.1 Betaproteobacteria bacterium | reverse complement strand
CGTCCGCGACTTCGGCGACGGCGCGCGCGGTCGCAGCATCGCGGATGCCGAAACCGACGCCGATCGGCAATTTGATATGCGCGCGAATATCGGGCAATTTCTTCGCGACCTCAGCGACATCGAGGGTCGCCGCGCCCGTGACTCCGCGCAGCGAAACGTAATACACGTAACCGCGTGCATAGCGCGCCACTTCCTTGATGCGCGCAGAAGTCGAGGTCGGCGACAGCAGGAATATCGCATCGATTTTTCTTTGCTCGAGCAGTGCCGCGAATTGCGCGGCTTCCTGCGGCGGATAATCGACGACCAGCACGCCGTCGACACCAGCGGCGAGCGCGGCATCGGCAAATACTTCGTAGCCCATCGCTTCAATCGGATTCGCATATCCCATCAGCACGACGGGCGTCGCACTGTTCGTGCGCCTGAATTCCGTGACGAAGCCGAGCACGGTTCTGAGCGAAACGCCATGCTTCAAAGCGCGCTCGCTTGCGCGCTGTATCGTCGGCCCGTCCGCCATCGGGTCTGAAAAGGGCACGCCCAATTCGATCACGTCCGCACCCGCTGCTGCCAGGGCGTGCATCAAGGGCACCGCAAGCGCGGGATCCGGATCGCCCGCCGTGATGAACGGGATCAGTGCCTTGCGGTTTTTTTTGGTCAGTGCGGTAAACGCAGCGGCTATTCGCGACATGTTAAAACTTCAGGCCGGACTTCTCGGCCACCGTGTGCATGTCCTTGTCGCCGCGACCCGAAAGGTTGACGAGCAGCATCTGGTCGGCCTTCATGCGCGGCGCCATCTTCGCCGCATAGGCAAGCGCGTGGCTCGACTCGAGCGCGGGAATGATGCCTTCAAGCCGGCACAAATCATGAAATGCCGCCAGCGCTTCATCGTCGGTAACGGCCACGTATTCGGCACGCCCGCTGTCTTTCAGCCACGAATGCTCGGGCCCCACGCCGGGATAATCGAGCCCGGCGGATATCGAGTGCGTCTCGATGATCTGCCCGTTGTCATCCTGCAAAAGATAAGTTCGATTTCCGTGCAGCACGCCGGGTTTACCGGCTGTCAGCGTCGCGGCGTGCTTACTCGTCTCCAGACCGTGGCCCGCAGCCTCCACGCCAATGATGCGCACGCTCGCTTCGGTAATGTACGGGTAGAAAAGCCCCATTGCATTGGAACCGCCGCCCACGCAGGCGAGGACCGCATCCGGCTGGCGGCCCGCCATTTCGAGCATTTGCTCCTTCGCTTCGATACCGATCACCGATTGAAAATCGCGAACCATCATCGGATAAGGGTGCGGACCGGCGACGGTGCCGATGATGTAGAACGTATCGTCGACATTGGTGACCCAGTCGCGCATCGCTTCGTTTAAAGCGTCTTTAAGCGTTTTCGAACCCGATTCGACCGGCACGACGTCGGCGCCAAGCAGTTTCATGCGGTAGACATTTTGCGCCTGCCGACGGATGTCTTCGGAGCCCATGTACACGACGCACTTCATACCGTAACGCGCAGCGATGGTCGCAGTCGCGACGCCATGTTGACCCGCGCCGGTTTCGGCGATCACCCGCGGCTTGCCCATGCGTTTGGCAAGCAGCGCCTGGCCTACCGTGTTGTTGATCTTGTGCGCACCGGTGTGGTTGAGGTCCTCGCGCTTGAGATAAACCTGGGCGCCGCCGAAGTGCTCGGACCAGCGCTTCGCGTGATAGATCGGGCTCGGCCGGCCGACGTAATGCTTAAGCTCGTATTCGAACTCTGCACGAAACGCCGGGTCGTTGCGATAACGTTCGTACTCGAGCTTCAACTGGTCGAGCGCCTGAATCAGCGTTTCCGCGACAAACACGCCGCCGTACGGGCCGAAGTGTCCACTTTCATCAGGCAGGTTATACATCTGCACTACGCACCTCTTTCATGAATGCCGCGATTTTTTGCGGGTCCTTGATGCCGGGGCTCGCTTCGACACCTGAACTCACATCGACCGCCCATGGCAACACGCGGCGAATCGCATTGCCTACGTTTTCGGGGGTCAGGCCGCCTGACAGGACAATGGGCAGCGGCAGGTCGGACGGTATCAGGTTCCAATCGAATGCAATGCCCGTTCCGCCGTGCGCGCCGTCCACGAATGCGTCGAGCACCAATCCGCGCGCCGCACGGTGATCGTTCGCGTATTGTATCAAATCAACTCCAGCGCGGACGCGCAGCGCCTTGACGTACGGCACGCCGAACTGCGCGCAAAATTCCGGCGTTTCTTCGCCGTGGAACTGCAAAAGGCCGAGCGGCACGCGTTCCATCACGTGCTCGACTTCACCAGCCGCCGGATTGACGAACAGGCCAACTGCGGTTACGAACGGCGGCAACTTACGCACGATCTCGTCGGCGATCGCCGGTGCGACATTGCGCGGACTTTTCGCGTAGAAAATGAAGCCCACCGCGTGCGCGCCCAGGCGCGCAGCCGCCGCTCCGTCGGACTGCCGCGTGATGCCGCAAATTTTAACTGCCGTCACGATTTATCCCGTCAATTTCCGTCAAACCACGCGCTGCGTTCGCGCGCCGGCAATTTCCATTTGGCATCATAGCGCACGGCCGCCAGATAAAGCCCGGCCGCATCAAAGGTGGGCGCCGCCTTTGTGCGGTCACGGCTGGCAAGCAGCTCGCTCATCCACGCGGGTTCTAAATTGCCCTTTCCCACGTAGACGAGGGAACCCACGATATTGCGGACCATATGGTGCAGGAATGCGTTGCCGGCAAATTCGAACACGATGTACTCCCCGCTCGCACGCACTTCAAGCCGCCGCAGATCGCGTATCGGAGACCGGGCCTGGCATTCCGATGAGCGAAAGGCGCTGAAGTCGTGTTCGCCGAGCAAATACGTCGCGGCCTCGCGCATGCGTGCAACATCAAGCGGCGCATGAAACCAGCCAACACGCGAATGGCCAAGTGCTGGCCGCACCGGATGATTGAGCAACACATAGCGATAGCACCGCTCGAGCGCCGAATAGCGCGCACTGAATTCGTCTGGCACCGGACGCATCCAATTCACCGCCGCCTGCGCCGGCAGCAGTGTATTTGTTCCGCGGACCCATGCGGAGTCAGGGCGCTCGGCTGTACAGTCAAAATGAACGACCTGGGCAAGCGCATGCACGCCGGCATCGGTGCGCCCCGCGCAGATGGTGCTGATCTTCTCACCTGCGATCTCGGACAACGCGCGTTCGAGCGCATCCTGCACGCCGCAGCCGGAGGGCTGAGTTTGCCAACCGCAGAAGGCAGCGCCGTGATATTCAATGCCAAGCGCGATTCTCATTGCAATTTCTAACCTCCAAAGCAAAACTGGCTGCACCTTGAGGGCAGCCAGTTTCTGGTCTGTTGGCAAATGATCCGGCTCGAGCTCGCGCCGGTTTTCGCCGGATCAAATCAACCGAGCGTATCGAGCAACTGCTTGGCCTCCGCCTGTTGCGTCGCGTCGCCTTCCTTAATGACTTCCTGCAGGATTTCGCGCGCGCCGTCCTTGTCGCCCATTTCCTGATAAGCCTTGGCAAGGTCGAATTTCGTTTGCACGTCGTACCAATGATCGTCCTTGGCACCGCCTTCCGCCGCCGGCGCCGCAGCGTCAACTTTGGGCGCGTCATCGAGCGTAAGGCTGATGTCGTCGAGCTTGATGTCGGCAATGGCGGGCGCTGCAGCCAAGTCACTGCCCGGCACCAGCGTGGCATCTACGTTTCCGAGGTCAAGCTTGAATTCAGGATCCAGTTGCACGACTGAGCTTGTGCCGGCAGCCGGCGCGGTGGCAGGTGCGCCGCCGATATCGAAGTCCATCGTCAGTCCGGCGGGCTGCTCTTGATTCTCCGGTGTCAGCACAACTGTGCTGTCGTGCTTGAATTCGGCGGGCGCGTTTTCGGGCGTATCGAAATTGAAGTCGATCGCGCTGACCATCGGTCCGGCAGGAAGTTGACCTGTAATATCCGTTACGCTCACCTCCTCGTCGGCAGGCGCGTCGACGGTGAGATCCGGCGCGTCGACTGCGGACCCTGCCGGCACGTTGAGCGTAAAGTCGGGCGTTGGGGCGTCTGTATTTAATGCATGCGCTACGACGGAATCCCGGGTGATGTCCTGGGTCGATGTAGTATCCCCGAGCGCGTCGGCCATGCCCGCCAGTTCGCCGGGCTGCATCATCATCGTTTTTTCACCGCTATCGAGCGGCACGTCGGTTGCTGCAGGATCAGTGCCGGGCGCCAACTCGAGATCGAAATCAAGATCAGTACCAGCCATCCCTGCGCCGGCGACCATTGGCGTTTCCATCGCAGGGGCAGACTTACCGGCTTCGTACAGCGAATTTTCCGGATCGAAGGCATAGCCCATTCCGGCCGCTTTAATCCAGGTGTCACCGGTGCCGGAGGTTTGCGTGTTCAGCGCGCCGGCAATTTTTTCGAACTCGACCTTGTCCTTGCGTCCCGCATAGATTTGCAGCAATTTAAGCTGCGCCTCGGAGTGCTGCGGATTTTTCTGCAACGCTTCCTTCAACACTTCTTCGGCTTGCGCATCGCGTCCGAAGTTCAGGTAGAGATCGGCCTCGGCAAGTGGATCGACGTCGTCGCTACCGGCGACGGGGCTCAGTATCGGCGCCGCTGCCATGACGGGCGCAGCGTCCGCCGTGGGCTCGACAAGCTTGGGCGCTGCTTTGCCTTTCACTTTGGGTGGCGCATCGTTCTCGGCCGCAGCGCGGCGCCGGCGCATCCAAAATACGCCGCCTCCCAAAACTGCAAGTCCGCCTAAACCGCCCGCGAGATAAATAGGATCGGTGACGGCAGCAATGATCTGATCAACAAGACCGGGCTCCGGTGGCGGGGGCGGCGGTGCAGCCGGCTTGGACTTGGGTTTCGGCGCCGCGGCTGCCTTGGTTGCGTCATCAGCTTTGACCGGCTCTGCTTTGGGCGCTTCACCTGCGGGCGGCACTGCTTTTGTGTCGACTTTGGCCGGGTCAGCTGCGGCGGTGACGGGCGGTTTAGACGTTTCAACCGCCGCCTTGGCCGCGTCTTTCGGTGCTTCTGCTTTCGCCGGCTCGGCTTTAGCTGGTTCAGCCTTAGCGGGTTCAGCTTTGGCCGGCTCAGCCTTCGCCGGCGCTACTGCTTTCGCTAGATCAGCTTTTGCAACCTGGTCGGCCTTGGCGGGCGTCTGCGCAGGCGCGGGCTTCCCGCCCGGTGGGACTACGCCTTTGATTTCGAGCAGGCGCTGCATGTCCTTAATGCTTTTTTCGAGCTGTGCGACGCGCTCGTTAGCTTCCGCCAACGACTTTTCGCGCGCGGTTGCTTCTTCTTCCATCATGCGCACGCGCTCTTTGGCCGACGCCGGCTTTCCACTCGTGGATTTACCCGGCGCTGGCGCATCGCCCTTTGAAAGCTTTAGCACTTCCTTTGCCGGTTCCTTGCCGGCCGCCTTGTCTTCGACCGCGGTGGTGATTTTGCCGCTCGCTGCCGACTTTGCCGTTTCCTCACCAGGCGCATTACCAGCGGCTTCAGCCAACTTCATCCGGTAGGCGTTCCAGTTCGACGATTGCACGCGCACTTCTTTGGTCGCCTCGGGCGCTGAGGTTTCCGCAATACGCTCTTTTCCCGGCACGCGCAGAATCGTGCCGGTCTTCATCCGGTTCATGTTGCCGGCAAACGCATCGGAGTTGTTGCGATAGAGACTAACCAGCATCTGGTCGAGCGTTACGCCTTCGGGCTTGACGCCTGCAGCAATCTTGGCAAGCGTGTCGCCGCGCTTGACTGCATATTCACTGGCTTCGGCTTTCGCCACATTAGCGGCGGCAGGCTTAGGCGCGGCTGTCTTCGGCGCGGGCGCAACTGGCGGAGGCGTTTGCAATGACTCGGCGCTTGGCGTGATGGGCTTGCTTTCCGGTGCCGGCGCTGCCGCAACCGGCGGCGTGATCGGAGCTACTGCAACCGGCGGAGTGGCCGCAGGTCCGTACCCGGGCGGATCAATTAGTGCCGTGTATTCGCGCAGTAGCCGTCCTTGTGCCCAGTTCAGCTCGACCAGTATCGCGAGGAACGGGTCGTTAATCGAACGGGTTGAAACGATCTTGATGTACGAGCTCCCGTTCGGCCGGCGTTCGATTGTCATGCGAACGCCGATTAGGGCCGGGCTGTACTGGATATTGGCTTGCTGAAATGCATCGGGCGGCGCAATGCGTGCTGTCAGCGTCGTCAGTTCTTCTTTCTGGACGGACACGAGGTCGACCTCGGCCAGCAACGGATGTCCAAGCGCCGAGATCACGGTGAGCTTGCCAAGGCCGGCTCCATAAGCAATCCATGGGTACAGCAGGAAAACCCCCGCCCATAACCATGTTTTATATGGGAATTTAAACACAGCCCCGCCCCTTGTCTTTTTTAGCAACAAGCAAAATAACATCAAATAGTTAGGGTTGCAAGCTAACCCTGCCTCTAATGTTATGTATCTACTAGCCAGCCAACAATGAATATTTTAGCAGATCGCCGCGTTGCTTCCCTGTGAGAAAGTGCCTGCGTTGAATTTTTTTCAAACAGACGCGGCCCGGCCGACCGGATTACTTGTCGAGCAGAATGCGCAACATGCGACGCAGCGGTTCTGCGGCGCCCCACAATAACTGGTCGCCTACCGTAAACGCAGACAGATAATCACCGCCCATCGCCAGTTTTCGTAGGCGGCCAACCGGTATGTGCATCTGCCCGGTCACCGCGGCCGGGGTCAATTCGCGCTCCGACCGTTCGCGCTCGTTCGGTATGACCCGTACCCACTCGTTGGCGCTCGCAAGCATGCCGGCGATTTCGTCGAGCGGCACGTCGCGCTTCAATTTAATCGTGAGCGCCTGGCTGTGGCAACGCATCGCGCCAACCCGCACGCACAGACTTTCTACCGGCGTTGCGGCGCTGCCAAATGAAGCACCACGCCCGAGAATCTTGTTGGTTTCCGCGCCGCCCTTCCACTCCTCGAGCGACATGCCATTGCCCATGTCCTGATCAATCCACGGGATGAGGTTGCCCGCTAACGGCACGCCGCGAAAGTTTTCCATCGGCAACGAATTGTCCGTCTGTTTCGCATGAACTCGACGGTCGATTTCAAGAATCGCGGACGCCGGATCCGCGAGCAAGTCTTTGACTTGCCCATGCACGAGACCAAATTGCGTCAACAATTCGCGCATGTGCTGGGCGCCGCCGCCGGATGCGGCCTGATAAGTCATGCACGTCATCCACTCGATAAGGTCATGCTTGAACAAGCCATGCAACCCCATCAGCATGCAGCTGACTGTGCAATTGCCGCCGATGTAGTCGCGGATGCCTTTTTTCAACGCGGTCTGGATGACCGGAAGATTGACCGGGTCGAGAACGATGACGGCGTCATCCTTCATCCGTAATGTCTTCGCCGCGTCGATCCAGAAACCGTTCCACCCTGCGGCCCGCAGCTGCGGATAAATCGCAGTCGTATAGTCGCCGCCCTGACAGGTGATGATCACGTCCATCGCCTTCAACGCGTCAATTGAACTGGCGTCCTTGAGCGGCGCCGTTTCGCGACCGATCGCGGGGCCTTTACCGCCAACCTGCGACGTCGTGAAAAAGACCGGCTCGATATGGTCGAAGTCGCGCTCGGCCTGCATGCGCTGCATGAGCACCGAGCCGACCATTCCACGCCAACCGACAAACCCTGTACGCATCATGTTTGCATGACTCAAACTATTCCAACCTATTCTTAACGCCGAGTTAGCGCAGGCGTTGACGCCTGCAACTTACTGCATTGCCGCGATGACGGCATCGCCCATTTCGGTGGTGCTGACCCGCCGCATCTCGGTTTCGTAAATATCGGCCGTGCGATAACCCTGCGCGAGTACCTTTTTTACCGCAGCCTCGATACGTTTGGACGCATCTTCCTGGTTGAACGTATAGCGCAACATCATCGCGGCTGACAGAATCGTCGCCAGCGGATTGGCGATATTCTTGCCCGCGATATCCGGCGCGGAACCATGCGCGGGCTCGTACAGACCCTTGTTGTTAGCATCCAGCGACGCGGACGGCAGCATGCCGATAGAGCCGGTCAACATGGATGCCTCATCCGACAGGATGTCACCGAACATATTGCCGGTGACGATAACGTCAAACTGCTTCGGATTGCGCACGAGCTGCATCGCGGCGTTGTCCACATACATGTGCGACAACTCGACTTGCGGATATTTTTGGGCGACGTCCTTAACGACTTCGCGCCAGAGCCTGCTCGTCTCGAGCACGTTTTCCTTGTCCACTGAAGTGAGCTTGCGATTGCGTTTCATGGCAGCCTGGAAGCCCACGTCCGCGATGCGCCGGATCTCGGATTCCGAGTAAAACATCGTGTCGTAACCTTCACGCTCGCCGTTTGCGTTCGTGCGGCGGCCGCGGGGTTCCCCAAAATAAATGTCCCCGGTCAGTTCGCGCAAAATCAGGATGTCGAGTCCCGCCACGAGTTCCGGCTTCAACGAAGACGCGCTGGCGAGTTCATCGAACACAATCGCGGGCCGCAGATTTGCAAACAGCCCGAGTTCTTTTCGGATACGGAGAATGCCCTGCTCGGGACGTTTCTCGCGCGGCAATGCGTCGTACTGCGGGCCGCCGACCGCGCCGCAAAACACAGCGTCCGCTGCGCGCGCCAGATTCAAAGTCGATTCCGGCAGCGGGTCGCCGTGCGCGTCATATCCAGCGCCGCCATACGGTGCGGTTTCAAGCTCGAGTTTGAGGCCATCGCGACGCAATACTTCAAGTGCGCGCGTTGCCTGCGCAATGATTTCAGGGCCGATACCATCGCCAGCCAGAACCGCAATCTTCATCGCGCGACCCTTAATTAAACAGCCAGGGCTGCTGTTCGCGGCGCTTCGTCTCGAACTGCTTGATCTTGTCTGCGTGTTCGAGCGTTAGTCCGATTTCATCGAGCCCGTTCATGAGGCAATGCTTGCGAAACGGGTCTATCTCGAACTTGAGCGTTTCGCCGCCGGGCGTGGTCACGCTCTGGTCGGCGAGATCGATTGCAAGGCGATAACCATTTTGCGCAGCGGCTTCCTTGAACAAACGATCAACGGTTTTAACGTCGAGTTTGATCAGGAGCAATCCATTCTTGAAACTGTTGTTAAAAAAGATATCGGCAAAGCTCGGTGCGATGACCGCCTGAAACCCGTACTGCAGCAACGCCCACGGCGCGTGCTCCCGCGAAGAGCCGCAACCGAAATTCTCGCGCGCGAGCAAAATCTGCGCGCCCTGGTATTGCGGCTGATTGAGCACGAAATCGGGATTCAACGGACGCTTCGAATTGTCCATGCCCGGCTCGCCGTGATCGAGATAACGCCATTCGTCGAAGAGGTTGGGGCCGTAGCCCGTGCGCTTGATCGACTTCAGAAACTGCTTCGGTATGACCGCGTCGGTATCGACATTCGCGCGATCGAGCGGCGCGACCAATCCTTCGCGTGAAACGAATTTATCCATGCTATTTCGCTCCGCTTAAGGTGCGCACATCGACAAAGTGGCCTGCGATCGCCGCCGCGGCCGCCATCGCCGGGCTCACGAGATGCGTGCGTCCGCCCGCGCCCTGACGGCCTTCAAAGTTTCGATTGGAGGTCGACGCGCAACGCTCGCCAGGCGACAACTGGTCTTCGTTCATGCCCAGGCACATCGAGCAGCCCGGCTCGCGCCAGTCGAAGCCGGCTTCGATGAAAATCTTGTCGAGGCCTTCTTTCTCCGCCTGCCGTTTCACCAGGCCGGAACCCGGCACCACCATCGCGAGTGTGACGTTGCTCGCCACCTTGCGGCCATTCGCTACAGCAGCAGCGGCGCGCAAATCCTCGATGCGAGAGTTCGTGCAGGCGCCGATAAATACTTTATCGATCTTGATATCGGTGATGGGCGTGTTCGGCTTCAGCGCCATGTATTTGAGCGCGCGCTCAATCCATTCACGCTTGACCGGATCGTTTTCATTTGCCGGGTCGGGCACTTTACCGTCGACCGTCGTCACCATTTCAGGCGATGTACCCCACGTCACTTGCGGCAGGATAGAGGCGGCATCGAGCGTGACGACCTTATCGAATTTCGCGCCGTCGTCGCTTTTAAGCGTGCGCCAGTGAGCGACCGCTTTGTCCCAATTAGCCCCTGTCGGCGCAAGCGGCCGGCCCTTTACATACTCGATGGTCGTCTCGTCGACGGCGATCATGCCGGCGCGCGCGCCCGCTTCGATCGCCATGTTGCAAAGCGTGAGACGTGCTTCGATCGACAAGCCGCGAATGGTGTCGCCCGCAAATTCGATCGAATACCCGGTCCCGCCGGCGGTGCCAATTTTGCCGATCACCGCAAGCGCGATGTCCTTCGCAGTGACGCCGGCGCCAAGTTCGCCTTCAACCAGCACTTGCATCGCTTTCGTTTTTTTCTGCACCAGGCATTGTGTCGCCAGCACGTGCTCGACTTCCGAGGTGCCAATGCCGAACGCGAGGCAGCCAAGCGCGCCGTGCGTACTTGTGTGCGAATCGCCGCAGACGACGGTCATGCCGGGCAGCGTTGCGCCGTTTTCCGGTCCGATCACGTGCACGATGCCCTGCTTTTCGTGCAAAAACGGGAAGTAGCTGAGCGCGCCCCATTCCTTGATATTTTCGTCAAGCGTTTCGACTTGCAGGCGCGACACCGGATCCGTGATGCCTTTGTCCCAGTTACGGGTCGGCGTGTTGTGATCGGCAGTCGCGACGATCGAACTGACGCGCCACGGCTTGCGCTTGGCAACTTTCAGTCCTTCATACGCCTGCGGGCTGGTGACCTCATGCACGAGATGACGGTCGACATAAATCAGCGCCGTGCCATCCGCCTGCTGATGCACAACGTGGTCGTCCCATAATTTGTCGTAAAGTGTGCGCGCTGACATGATTATTGCCGATTAAGTAGGTAAAAGTGTGTTCGGGAACCTGAAATTATCCCATAACCGGCGTGGAAATGCCCAGTAGACCCTAGGCGGGCCGCTCGTGCAGCCCCCGCCACAGAATCACCATGCCGGCGAACGCGCATGCACCCGCGCCGGCAAACGTCAATACCGCGCCAAAATGCTCCCATGCATAGCCGGCGTATAGACCGCCAAGCGTGCCGCCCAAGCCGAAACTCAAACTCGTGTAAATCGCCTGACCTCGCGCCTGATTCCGGCCGCGAAAGAAACGATGTATGTAACCCAGCGCCGCCGCGTGGAACGAGCCGAAACTCGCGGCATGCAGCGTTTGCGCAGCCAGCAGCAGCAACAGGTTGTCGCCGCAAACCGCGATGATCGTAAAGCGAATGCCGGTCAATGCGAAACTCGCTATCAGCACCTGGCGCAATGTAAACGCGCGGAAAAGATGCGCCATCCAGAAAAAAATCGCGATTTCGCAAATCACGCCGACCGACCATAGCCAGCCGACCGCGCCTTTCGTATACCCGTAATTGACCAGGTGGATGGAATAAAACGTGTAATAAGGTCCGTGCGCGACCGCCATCAATGCGCAGGCGACAATCAGCGCAATGACCTGCGGCTGGCGCATCACGTGAGCGATCGGCGTGTGATCGTGGGTGTGAGCAGATTCGGGCGGTTCCGGCACGATCAAGAGAAAAAGCGCGGTTGCGACCAGAATCGTCAACATGATCCACAGCAATATGCGGATCGGCAGTACATCGAGCACGTATCCAATCGCCAGGACTGACGCAATAAATCCGATCGATCCCCACACGCGTACGCGCCCGTACTGCGCCGTCTTATCGCCAAGATGCGTAAGCGTGGCGACTTCAACCTGGGGTAACGCCGCGCTCAGAAAAAAAGTCATTACGAGCACAACGGCGAAGAGAGTTTCAAACCCTTTCGCTGCAAACAACGCGCAGAAGGCGGCAGTGCCGATCACTGAAGCGATGCGCGCGACGCGCAGCCGGTGCCCGCTGCGATCGGCGAGCCAGCCCCAGAGATGGGGCGCGAAAATGCGCACGAGCTGCGGCAGCGACATGATGACGCCGATGCCCGCCGCGGCGATGCCGAGCGAACTCAGATACAGACTGAAATAGGGCGCGAACGCGCCGAGGTAGGCGAAATAGAAAAAGTAAGCGCCGGCGATGCGCCAGTACGGGAATTCCGCCATGCGGCTAAGTGATGCGCAACGCGACGGCGCGCGTCACGCTTCGTCGGGGTCGGGGTTCTCGGTCGCCGCGGCGGCGCGCAAACGCGCGACGACATCGGCGGGCGCCTGTGCGGGAATTTTCGGCGTCGCGCATTCGACGTCGGCGTTCTGCGCGCGATGGCGCAAGGCGTGGTCCATCAACGTCAATGCGAGCATCGCTTCGCAGATTGGCGTTGCGCGAATGCCGACACAGGGATCGTGCCGGCCATGCGTTTCGACAGTCGTCGCCTGACCGTCCTTATCGATGGTGCGGCGAGTGAGCCGGATACTCGAAGTCGGCTTGACGGCAACGTTCACGATCACGTCCTGCCCGGTTGAAATGCCGCCGAGGATGCCGCCGGCGTTATTCGTGAGAAAGCCTTGCGGCGACATCTCATCTGAATGCTCGGTGCCCTTTTGCCCGACCGCGGCAAATCCTGCGCCGATCTCGACGCCTTTGACCGCATTGATGCTCATCATGTTGTACGCGATATCCGCATCGAGCTTGTCGTATACGGGCTCGCCCCAGCCGACTGGCACGCCAGTGGCAATCGTCGTGATGCGAGCGCCAACCGAATCGCCGGATTTGCGCAGCTTATCCATGAATTCTTCGAGTTTTGCGACCGCACTCTCATCGGCGACGAAGAATGGATTGCTGTTAACCACATCCCATGTTTTGAACGGCACTTCGATCGGACCGAGTTGCGAAAGATAGCCGCGAACCACGACGCCGTATTTTTCGTTCAACCATTTCTTGGCGACGGCGGCCGCGGCAACGCGCACCGCGGTTTCGCGCGCGGACTGTCGCCCGCCGCCGCGGTAATCGCGGATGCCGTACTTTTGCCAGTACGTGTAGTCGGCATGGCCGGGACGAAACGTGTCCTTGATTTTCGAATAGTCCTTGCTGCGCGCATCGACGTTGCGAATCAAGAGGCCGATCGGCGTGCCGGTCGTCCTGCCTTCGAATACGCCAGACAAAATCTCGACGACGTCGTCCTCACGGCGCTGCGTCACATGCCGCGACGTGCCCGGTTTTCGCCGGTCGAGATCGAGCTGGATGTCGGCTTCACTAAGCGCCAGCCCCGGCGGACAGCCGTCTACCACGCAGCCGATCGCCGGACCGTGGCTTTCGCCAAACGACGTGACGCAAAATAATTTGCCGAGCGTATTACCGGACATGATGCGCCTGGTTCAATCTGCAAAAAACGAGCGTCGATTTTAACATAGCGAGCTTGTCGTCATCGACCGAGGATCGCCGCATGACGCTGTCTCATCGCCCGCAGAAAGAAATAAGCGCCGAGCGCCGCTGCCAGATGTTTCAAGGTGTGCCCGCTGATTGCGTCGGTCATAGTGAAGACCTGCGCATCCGCGAGTTCAAAAAGTTTCGCAACCACATAAGCGCCGATCACCGCCCACACGAACTTCGGGGACGACAGCCGCGACGGGAACAGCAGCACTATCAATGGAATCAGCATAATCGGCAGAAACTGCGCGATCACGTACGCGCGCAAATCGCCGTGACCCGCCTGTTCGGTGAAGTGCCAGTACACGACGGAAGCGAGGCCGACCGCGAGCAGCGGACCGTATAACCGCGACCCGGCGTTCTCATCGATATACGTGCCGACGATGATAGAAAAGAAAGCCATGAACGCGATAACCATCGGCAGTCGGTCCCAAAGCAGCGTCTCGTTCCCCGGCGCGAGATGGTAATAGCCCGAGCCGAACGCGACCAGGCAAGTCCCTGCAAAAAACGACAAATACATGGCCCGCATCGGCAGTGACCGCCGGGCCGCTGCTTGCGCAACACCGATAACGCCGACGACCAGAAACGCAACGTTCGAGACGACGTTCCAGAAGTTCGGGACACCGAGCAGCAAGCGTTGATCGGCAAACTGATGGTAGCCAGGGTCTTGCGCAATCGGCGGCTGCAAAGCGACCGCGATGACGGCAATAAGCGCCGTCACTATCAACACGCCAAGTTTCAGGCGGCGGCTGGCCACGCTATTCGGCTTCGCTTCATCCGCGTTGCTTCTCGACATCACCGGGCGGCACCGGCGCCACATAACCGATGACCATCAGCAATGCGCCAACCCCGAGAAACGACACGATGCTCGCAACCGCGCCCGAATTTGCGATATCGAGCAAAAACAGTTTACCGACGACGACCGCGAGCAGTGCCGCGCCGGCGAACCATAGCTTGCGCTCCATTCGCCGCGTTGCGAAAACCATCGCCATCATCGCAGTGAGCGTCCACAGCAGCGAAAACGCAGCCTGGACCACAATTGAATTAAAGAGTTCATGCATGACATATGGCACGCCGAGCCAGTGATGAATCGTCCGCAGCACCGCACTGTTGAGCCACACGAAGGCGAGCATCGCCAGCAATACCGGATAACTTTGTTCGCGAGTTTCCGCAACCTGCCGACCTGCGTTGAGCCACACGCGTAATCCGCACAATACGCTGATCTGCGCGAGGTCGATCGGATTCAGGATCGGCATATAGCGCCAGGCGCTGTTGCCCGGGTCCCAGCTCGACATCACCGACCACAGCACGCTGAATACGGCTATCACGCCAAGGCAGGTGTTGCGGAAAAATGCAAAGTCATCGCGCCACGGCCAGACGCGCCGGCCGTAATGCGAAATCAGAAGCAGCGTCAATGCAGGAACAAGGCCCCACATGGCGAACGGCCAACTCGTAATGGGATTGCGGTCGGCACATTGCCATGCAAGTTCCCACGCGATGAGTCCTGATGCGAGCCACACCGCCACCACGTGCTGAAAGCGGGTACTTGCCGCGATGCCCTCTTTCTGCTGACGATACATAATTGCGTACAGCACCAGGAATGCAGAAAGCCAGGCGAGCAACCCGCCGTCGGCGGCAGGATGCATATGGCGGTCCAACTGCATGAACGCTACCGCGAGCATCACTGCGAACAACAGCAACTCCGTCCGCCGCAGCGCATTCCATCGCGCCCAGCCGCCGACAATCTCAAACAGCGCACACGATGCGACGGCATAACCGAGGTCATAGGCGATTTGCAGGGATAGCGGCTTATTGTCTTCGATGTAAGCCCAGCCGGATCCGAACCAGAACGCGAGTCCCCACAACAATGCCCACACGCTCAGCCGACCGGCCTCCGCATTGCCGCGTTCGCGCAGGTGGTAGCGCAGCCAACCCGCAACGATGCCGGCCGCACCGATCGTCGCGCCCCATTCGTAATAGTGATGACCAAGCAGCCACAAGCCTTCCCATGTTGCCACCGCCGCGAGCATCAGCCAGCCAGTGCGATAGCGGATGCCGTTGACCGTCGCAATCCCATCCTGCGCCTGCCAGTGCAGGCACCAGAAGAAAACGATGAAGTTGAGGGGCCAGGCAACCGCGCCCTGCCCCGCCAGCGGATGGCGGCCGCCGATGGTCAGGATGCCGAGCATGATTGCAAACAAATGCGCCAGCGTAATCCGGCGCAGGCTGACCCAATTGAGCCATCCACCGAGCGTTTCCATGATGGCGAAGCTGACAGCCGCGAATATTAACGCGACGGGCTGAAACTCGAGATAAGGCAGGCCATCATGCAGTGCGTGCAGGCCGCCGGCGAACCACCACCCGCATGCCCACAACAGTATCGCGGTCGCCACGCCCTCGCCGCCTTCGATCAGCACTTCACGATGTTTGTGCATGAGCCATGCGGTGATGCCGCCGGCGAGCGTGATCAGCGCACAGCCGAGCACGAAATCGTTGAACCACGGATTGGCGCGCGAGTACTCGGCATAGTGAAATAAAAACAGCAGGGCGCCGCCAAATTGCAACGCGATGCCAAACAGCCTCGCCAGCAGCCGCCGCTGCCGCAAACCGACCCACACCACGGCGGCACCTTCCAGCGTCCACAATGCGAATGTCGGATACGCGTCGAGCGCGAAAAATATCGCCATCGTCGCGAAAACCGTCGCCAGCGCGACGTACGTTTCGCCAAGCAGGCGCATGCCCTCGCGGCGCAGGACAAGACCCGCAAGCGCCGCATACAGCACCGCTGCGCAACCGGCGCTCCACGCAAGACCATACGGCAGATCGCGCACGAGACCCGACTGCATGAACGCCGCCGACAACGGCGTGCCGAAGACGAGCATGCCATCGACGAGCCCCTTCAACTCGGGCGGCTGGCGCGTCGCGAACAGGATTGGAATCACGAGATACGTCGCGAAGAAAAGCAGCACGAACGGCTCGACGGTCGCGAACAGCTCCGGCCGGTAATTGTCCGCGCCCCACAACACCCCGACGATGAATGTGAAAAGGAAACCAACCACATTCAGATCGCGCCATGCCTTGAACCAGCTGATTGCGAGAATGAACCCGTTCAACAGCGTGTAGTACGAGAACAGCATGACGTGATTGCCTTCATGCGTGCTTGCCAGCACCGGCGCCAGGAATGCGCCCGTGAGCCCGAGCATGGCGAGCGCCTTCGAGTCCTGGCGCACGGCGAGCACAGTCGCGACGACACCGAGCAACACGAAGAGTGTGAAGCCGATGGTCGGATGAATCAGCGCGAATACCTTGAGCGCGAAATACGCATCGATGTAGAGCACGCCGACACCCGCGCCTTGGAGGATCAGCGCATAAAGCCGGCGCGTTGCCAGCAGGCGCCAGCCGACAGCCACCATTGCGATGCCAAGGACTGCAACGCCAAACAGGCGCAGCGGCACCGGAATAAACGCGTGGTCGTACGCAAATTTGAGCAGGAAGCAGGTGCCAAAAAACAGAATAACGGCGCCTGCTTTCGCCACGATGTTGCCGCGAAAGAGCCGGTGCAGCCACGAGTCATCTTCGAGAAACGGAGTAGCCGATGAGTCAGTGCTGTCGGCAAAAGGTGTAGCGGTCGCCGTTTCCCGGCCGACAACAGGTGGCGCATCAATCGCAGGCGACGCCGGTTGCACCGGCGATTGTGGCGGTTGTGGCGACTGCGGCGTCTCGGGCGCCGCAGAAGTTTCAGTCGTGACGACCGGCGCAACGAAGATCGAATCCGCGCGCTCTATGTTTGCCGCCATGGGCGAAACTGCCTGGCGCCCGACATGATCCATCGCGGTTGGAAAGGCCGTCGTGCCGGGTGCAGCTGGCTGCTGCCCGGGAGCCGCTTGTGCATCGGGCTTTTCCAGTCGGACCAGCCGGTGATGTATGTCTTCGAGCGACTTGTAGATATGGTCGATTTTGGTCTCGATGTCGCCAAGCTCAGGCGCAGCCGCGCCTCGCCGCGCCGATGATTTAAGCGCGGACCCGACGAATGCACCGGCGACGGCGCCAATCAGCGCCCCGAGAACTGCGCTGCCCCCGCCGCCAAACGAACCGATCAAACCGCCCAGCAACAATCCCGCGAACCACATGGCGCCCCCTTCGGAGTTTTTTCTAGCAATTCCAGTTAAGCAATTATTTAAAGTCGCCGCGCAAAGCGAGCACTAAGCCCTGCATTGCTTCGGGCGTGACTTTTGCGGGTGCAACACCGTTGCCGGCGACCAGAGAGATTTTTTTAAACGGGGATAAATTCGCGGCGTTGCTCATCGCCTTGCCGCCGCGGCGGCTGAAGAAACTTCCCCACAAGCCGCGCAGCGCGAGCGGCACCACCGGCACAGGCGTGCGCTCGATGATGCGAGTGATGCCGCTTTTGAAAGGATACATCTCGCCCGTATCGGTAATGCGCCCCTCGGGAAACATGCACACCAGATCGCCATCACGCAGCGCATTGGCGATATCGTCATAGGCTTTTTCGAGCAAGCGGGCATCTTCCCGGGCAGACGCGATGGGAATCGTCTTGCCGGTGCGGAAAATGAAATTCAGGACCGGGATGCGAAAAATATTGTGGTCCATCACGAAGCGCACCGGGCGACGGCATGCAGCAGTGATGATGAGCGCATCGACAAAACTCACGTGGTTGCAGACGAGCACGGCCGCCCCCTTTTCCGGAATGTTTTCCGTTCCGCTGGTATCAAGGCGATAGATCGAGTGCATCAGCAACCACACGAGGAACCGCATTAAAAATTCCGGCACGAGCGAATAGATGTATATCGCAACGATCGCATTCAGAAGCGCAGTGACGAGAAAAATATGCGGAATCGAAAGGCCGGCGTGCAGCAATACAATCGCCATCAGGGCCGACACCACCATGAAGAGCGCGTTCAGGATGTTGTTGCCCGCGATAACGCGCGATTGATGACTGCGTTCGGCGCGGGTTTGGATCAGCGCATACAGCGGCACGATGTAGAAACCGCCGAACAAGCCGATCATCAGGAGATCGAACAGGATCCGCCAATTGGCGGCATGCGCCATGAATTCCGCCGCGCCGATCTGATGAGCCGGCGCGGCACTCGGGCTCGCGAAAAAAAGATCGAGCGCAAACAGCGTAAGGCCGATTGAGCCAAACGGCACCAGGCCGATTTCCACCTTTTTACCGGAAAGCCGTTCGCACCACAGCGAGCCGGCGCCGACGCCAATCGAGAACGTCGTCAGCATGACAGTCGCCACGTGCTCATTACCGCCCAGCACGTCTTTGCAGTAGTTCGGAAACTGCGCGAGCAGCGTCGCGCCATAGAACCAGAACCAGGAAATGCCGAGCACCGAGAGAAAAACCGTGCGAATTTTGCGCGTGAATTGAAGGTTCGCCCAGGTCTCGGTGAATGGGTTCCAGTTGATTTTTAAATCGGGCGCCGCCGGCGGCGCGCTCGGCACGCCGCGACTCGTGAGATAGCCGGCGCACGCAATCGCAATCACTGCAATCGACACCAGGACGGCCGAGTTCTGCTGGGCAATAAGCACGCCGCCCAGCACCGTGCCGATCAAAATTGCGGTAAACGTGCCCATTTCAACGAGGCCATTGCCGCCGACCAGCTCTTCGAGCCTTAGATGCTGGGGCAGTATCGAATATTTGACCGGCCCGAACATCGTCGAATGCACCCCCATCATGAACAGTGCACCGACCAGCAACACGAGGTCTTGCTGCATGAATCCGATCGCGCCGACCGCCATGATGCCGATCTCGAATCCTTTTACGTAGCGGATGATGCGCGCCTTGTCGTATTTGTCCGCAAGCTGGCCGGCGGTCGCCGAGAAAAGAAAGAACGGCAGGATAAATAGTCCCGCGCACAAATTGACGAGTGTTCCCGAGCTTAAAGTACTGAGACTCGTCGCATGAAACGCTATCATGATAATCAACGCGTTCTTGTATACGTTGTCATTGAATGCGCCGAAAAACTGCGTGAGGAAAAACGGCAGGAAACGGCGCTCGCGCAGCAACCGGTATTGCGAGCCGGATTTTGCCAGTGGTGCGGTAGCGGGCTGGCTCATCGGCTCAGGCGTTGCGGCGGATGAATTGCACAACCGTTTCCATCGCGTCGACGAGAAACGCCTTGTTGATCCAGAAGTACACCTCTTTACCCTCCTTTTGGCTTTGCAGCACGCCCGCTTCGCGCAGTATGCGCAAATGGTGCGAGACGGCCGTGCGGCTCAGCGTGGAAACGCCGACGATTTCGCCGATGTTGAGGCGCTCCCCCGGCTCGAAGGTGAGCATGATGCGCTGCCGGTGCTCGTCGCCGAGCGCTGCGTATACCTTCGATATATTGCGCCACTCGCGGGGAATAGCGCGCATGTAGTTTTTATACATAACTATATTATTAGTAACGTAGTCGCGTCCTGTCAAGCCATTGTTTGGCCGCGGCGAACGGCCCGGCCAGCCACATACAATTCGTCATGCCTTGTTAAGTGACGCGATTCGTAAGCAGGTCAAGCGCCCAGCCAACCCCGAATCCGGTCGTTTCTGACGCGACCGCGGCAAGGCCGCTTTTGCTGCTGCTCGCTGACAGGTCCATGTGCAGCCAAGGCACCGCGCCGACAAAGCGCTTGAGAAAACGCGTCGCGAGTATATGGTCAGGGTCGCTGTCGAGCGTGCATTGTTTGACGTCGGCAATCTTGCTGTCGAGCGCGCTGTCGTAATCGTCGTCCTGCGGAAACACGCAGATGCGCTCACCCGCTTTTCGGCCTGCCGCCACCGCCTGCGCTCCGAGTTCATCGCTCGTCGCAAACACGCCGCTGTAGCGGTCGCCGAGCGCCGCGTGCATGCTGCCCGTCAGCGTCGCAAAGTCAATGATCAGTTCAGGTTTTTCGCGCGCGGCCATCGTCAGCGTGTCGGCAAGCACCATGCGTCCTTCCGCGTCGGTATGCATGACTTCAATCGTGGTGCCGTTCAATGCACGCACCACTTCATTCTGGTGGTATGCGCGCGGGCTGATGTCGTTGCGCGAAATCGCGAGCCAGCAGTCAAGATTGACCGGCAGTTGCATGCGGGTCGCCGCGAGCAGGATGCCCAGCACGACCGCCGAGCCATTCATGTCTTCGTGCATCGAATACATATAGCGGGCGGGTTTCAGGTTGTGTCCACCGGTGTCAAAGCAGATGCCTTTGCCGACGAGCGCAACGGTACGCGTCGCATCCGCGTGCGAATACTTTAGATTGACGATCGCCGCATCGCGCACTTCACTGCCGCGGGCCACCGCGCAAAACGCACCGGCGCCCATTTTCTTCAGCCGCTGGTAATCGAATTCCTCGCGTTTCCAGCCGCAGTCTTTGGCGAGGCGCTTGATCCGGTCGCGATAGAGTTCGGGCGTCAACTCGTTCGGCGGCAATACCGTCAACTCGCGGCACAGTACATTGCCTTCGGCGCGGGCGCGCAACGCGGCAAATTCATCGTCGTCACGCGCGCCATACAAGTGAATGGTCTTTAAGGGTTTGCGGACAGACTTGCGTTTGCGCTCGGGCAACACGGCGCCGTTGACCCACGCGCAATAGGCCGCGACGCGCGATGCCGCGCGGCGCGGCGCCTCATCGCCACATACGACGATCGCGAGCTCCGCCGGGTTTTCGGCGAGCAGCGGCTGCATCGCGCCGCGGATTGCCGCCTGTTGCTCGAACGCAGGTTTCGCGGTGTCGAGCATGATCCAGCATGCGAGTGCGCCGTCTTTCAGATTTCCCGTGACCGGCGACTTGGCGAGTTCACCCGCCTTCAGGCGCCGACGCGCCATGAGCGAGGCTAGAACATCGCCGGCGGGCCATTCGCTTGATAGCGCCTTCGAAACGGGCAGAATAAACAGTAAATGCGAGTGCTTGCGCAATGCGGCGCTCGACGCGGCTGCGTGATGGGTTAACTTTGCTAGCATGAATATCCTTCGCGACGCTGTAACTGGTATGCCGAAATTATAAGCGTTCACCGTCTGACGCAGGATTGAACGTGAACAATGTCCCGAGGCAAGCGCGGCACGCGATTTCCGGTTCTCACGCGGCGGGAAATTTCGACTAAAATTCGCTGTCTTTCAAAGCTGCTGTCGGCACTTAAACGATCATTCATCGCGAGCCAGAATGCGCAACTATCTCGACTTGATGCAGCACGTGCTGACCAACGGCGCAGAAAAGAGCGACCGCACCGGCACTGGCACGTTGTCAGTATTCGGCGCGCAATTGCGCTTCGACCTGGGCGCGGGCTTTCCGCTGCTGACGACCAAGAAAGTCCATTTCAAGTCGATCCTGCACGAATTGCTGTGGTTCCTGAAGGGTGACACCAATATCAAGTATCTGAAGGACAACGGCGTCAGCATCTGGGACGAATGGGCCGACGCGCAGGGCGATCTTGGCCCGGTCTATGGTTACCAGTGGCGTTCATGGCCCGCGCCCGACGGCCGCCATATTGACCAGATGACCCAGGTGCTCGAACAAATTCGTAAAAATCCGGACTCGCGGCGCATGATCGTTTCGGCATGGAACGTCGCCGACCTCGACAAGATGGCGCTGATGCCGTGCCATGCGTTCTTTCAGTTCTATGTCGCCGACGGCAAGCTGTCGTGCCAGCTATATCAGCGCAGCGCCGATATCTTTCTCGGGGTTCCGTTCAACATCGCGTCGTATGCGGCGTTGACGATGATGGTTGCGCAGGTCTGCGGCCTGAAGCCCGGAGATTTCGTGCATACATTCGGCGACACTCATCTCTACCTGAACCATCTCGACCAGGCGCGTGAACAACTCTCACGGCAACCGCGCAAGCTGCCGACCATGCGCTTGAATCCCGCCGTGAAAAATCTGTTTGACTTCACCTATGCGGATTTCACGCTCGAAAACTACGAGCCGCATCCACTGATCCGGGCGCCCATCGCGGTATGACGAGCGGCCGGCAGCGCGTTTCGCTAATTGTCGCGATGGCGAAAAATCGCGTGATCGGCGCCAATCAAGGCATACCCTGGCATTTGCCCGGTGAATTGAAAATGTTCAAGACGATCACGATGGGCCACCACATGATCATGGGCCGCAACACCTGGGAATCCATCCGCCGACTGTTGCCCGGTCGCACGACGGTAATCGTGTCACGCCAGGCCGATTATCAGGTGCCCGGCGCAATTGTCGCCGCGACGCTCGATGATGCGCTTGCAGCATGCGGCAATGACGAGGAAATTTTTGTAATCGGCGGCGCGCAGCTCTATACGGCGGCATTGCCGCGAGCCGATCGAATTTATCTGACCGAAGTCGATGCTGAAGTTGCGGGCGACACTTACATGCCCGTATTCGACCTGCAGGAATGGCGTGCGGGTGCAGTAACCGAGCATGCCGCGGATGAGAAAAATCCGTATCGCTTCAAACTGACTGTGTACGATCGCGCCGCATGACGATCGTTCGCATGGTTGCGGCTGCTGCTGTCATTTCACTGCTTGGCGGCGTCGCGCTCGCGCAAAATAATCTACCGCTTAACGATCTCAAAATCCGCGCCGAAGCCGGCGACAAGACCGCGACGCGCCAGATTGCCGAGGCGTACTACCTTGGCAGAGGCGTCGATCAGGATTTCAAGCTCGCCGCGCAGTGGTATGAAAAGCTCGCCAAGCAAGGCGATGTGCGCGCGCAAACTTCGCTCGGTTTGATCTATGCACGCGGCTATGGTGTCGAAAAAAATATGCCGCTTGCGCTCAAGTGGCTGAACCTCGCAGCCATTCAGCGCGACCCCGGTGCGCAATACAGCCTGTCGACCATTTACTTTATGGGCGACGGTATTCCACAGAACTTCGTCGAGTCAGCACGTTTGCGCAAAGAAGCCGCCATCCGCGGCCACGTTCAGGCCCAGGCCGACCTTGGGCGCATGTATTCCGAAGGCAAAGGTATCGACAAAGATTTACGCCAGGCCTATTACTGGCTCGCGGTCGCCGCGCAGCAAGGCGACGATTCCGCGCCGGACGATCTCAAGCGCATTTCGGCCGCAATGACGGCCGAACAAGTCAGAGACGCCGAGAATCAGGCTAAAGAATGGATGGCGAAAGCAAAAAAGACATGGAAGTAGCTTGGCTGAGCGCGGAACAGGGGCCCCGCTGTGCGCGGATGTGACCGTGAAGACGAGCGGGCCACCGACCTCGACACGTTAAACTAAGAAATACGTTCGGAGGCCGCGCTGGCTGAGCCCGAATGCCGCCTAAAACAGCGCGCTACATCGGCGCCTCAGCAGCCCGCCGCCTTCTGGGAAACGCAATCCACGTAATAACGCGAACGCCGGCTCGTCTCGTCCGCTACTAATCCATGGATGTCGGTGTCGAATCCCGGGAATTTCTGATTAAACGATTTCGCGAACTTGAGATAGCGCACGATCGTTGAATTGAAGCGCTCGCCCGGAATCAGCAGCGGGATGCCCGGCGGATACGGCGTTAACAGCACACTGGTAATGCGGCCTTCGAGCTGATCGATTTCAACGCGGTCGATCTCGCGGTGCGCAAGCCGCGCCCATGCATCGGCCGGGCGCATCGCGGGCTCCATGTTCGACAAGTACATTTCGGTGGTAAGCCGCGCGATATCGTTTTGCTTGTACACGCCGTGAATCTGAGTGCACAAATCGCGCAATCCGACCTTTTCATATTGCGGGTACTTGCCGACAAACTCGGGCAGGATGCGCCACAACGGCCGGTTGTTGTCGTAATCGTCCTTGAACTGCTGCAGCTCGGTGAGGAGCGAATTCCAGCGGCCCTTGGTAATCCCGATCGTGAACATGATGAAAAACGAGTACAGCCCGGTCTTCTCGACGATGATGCCGTGCTCGGCGAGATACTTGGTCACGACCGATGCAGGCATGCCGGGATTCGAGAACGCACCGGACACGTCGAGCCCCGGCGTGATGACCGTCGCCTTGATCGGGTCGAGCATGTTGAAATTGGGCGCGAGATTGCCGAAGCCGTGCCAGCGTTCGTCCGCTTTCAACATCCAGTCGTCGCGGCTGCCGATGCCTTCTTCCACGAGGTGATCAGGGCCCCACACTTTGAACCACCAGTCCTTGCCGAACTCCTCGTCGACCTTGCGCATGGCGCGGCGAAAGTCGATCGCTTCGAGGATCGATTCCTCGACCAGCGCATTGCCGCCCGGCGGCTCCATCATCGCCGCCGCGACGTCGCACGAGGCGATGATTGAATATTGCGGCGAGGTCGACGTGTGCATCAGGTACGCTTCATTGAAACTATGGCGGTCGAGCTTGCGCGTGTCGCTGTCCTGCACGAGGATTTGCGACGCTTGCGACAGACCCGCAAGCATCTTGTGCGTCGATTGCGTCGAGAAGATGACCGATTCCTTGCAGCGTGGCCGGTTGGCGCCGATGGCATGCATGCCCCGGTAGAAATCATGGAACGTCGCGTGCGGCAGCCATGCCTCGTCGAAGTGCAGGGTATCGACCTTGCCGTCGAGCATCTCCTTGATCGCGTCGACGTTGTAGACAATGCCGTCGTACGTGCTTTGCGTGAGCGTGAGCACGCGCGGTTTCGAACTTACTTCTTTAGCGAAAGGATGCGCCTGGATTTTCTTCTGGATATTTTCCCAGCGGAATTCTTCGAGTGGAATCGGCCCGATGATGCCGAAATGATTGCGCGTCGGCATCAAAAACACCGGAATGGCGCCCGTCATCGTGATCGCATGCAGGATCGATTTGTGGCAATTGCGGTCAACGAGCACCACGTCGCCCGGCGCGACCGTCGAATGCCACACCATCTTGTTCGAGGTGGAAGTGCCGTTGGTCACGAAAAACAGGTGGTCGCAATTGAAGATTCTCGCTGCGTTGCGTTCGGAAGCCGCGACGGGACCCGAGTGATCAAGCAGCTGGCCCAGTTCGTCAACTGCGTTGCACACGTCAGCGCGCAGCATGTTCTCACCGAAGAACTGGTGGAACATCTGACCGACAGGGCTTTTGAGGAACGCCACGCCGCCGGAATGCCCGGGACAATGCCAGGAATACGAACCGTCCTGCGCATAGTCGGTCAGTGCGCGGAAGAACGGCGGCGCAACCCCTTCGAGATAACTGCGGGTCTCGCGAATGATGTGGCGCGCGACAAACTCCGGCGTGTCTTCGAACATGTGAATGAAGCCGTGCAGTTCTCGCAGGATATCGTTCGGGATGTGGCGAGACGTTTTCGTTTCACCGTACAGATAAATCGGGATTTCGGCGTTGCGAAACCGGATTTCCTCGATGAACGCGCGTAGGTTCAGGACCGCCTGGTCGATCTCGGGGCCGGGCGTAAATTCTTCGTCGTCAATCGAAAGAATGAAGGCGGAAGCGCGCGACTGCTGCTGCGCGAATTGCGACAAGTCGTTGTAGGTGGTTACCCCGATGACTTCGACGCCCTCCTCTTCGATTGCCTTGGCAAGCGCTCGAATGCCGAGTCCGCTCGCGTTCTCCGAGCGAAAATCCTCGTCGATGACAATGACTGGAAAATGGAATTTCATGCCGGACTCCCTTGAATGTCGGCAGCGAACAGGAAAGACGCTGTATGCGCGCTAGATTTTGGGCAGCGTGACGCCCTGCTGCCCCTGGTACTTGCCGCCGCGGTCTTTATACGACGTTTCGCAAACGTCGTCGGCGGCGCACTCGAAGAACACGACCTGCGCGACGCCTTCATTGGCGTAAATCTTCGCGGGCAGCGGCGTCGTATTGGAAAACTCCAACGTCACGTAGCCCTCCCATTCGGGCTCGAAGGGCGTCACATTGACGATGATGCCGCAGCGCGCATACGTCGATTTGCCGAGACAGATCGTCAGGACGTTGCGTGGGATCCGGAAAAACTCGACGGTGCGCGCGAGTGCAAACGAATTGGGCGGGATCACGCAGGAATCCGCCTTGATGTCGACGAACGATTTGTCGTCGAAATTCTTGGGGTCGACGATTGTGCTGTTGATATTGGTAAACAGCTTGAATTCGTCCGAACAGCGGATATCGTAGCCGTAGCTCGAAGTCCCATAAGACACGATGCGCTGGCCGTTGACCTGCTTGACCTGATGGGGCTCGAACGGCGAGATCATGCCGTGCTCCTGCGCCATGCGGCGTATCCAGCGGTCAGACTTGATGGACATTGATGGGGGCTTGAAGAGTCACGAAGTGAAGCTAGGGCAGGGTTAAGCGGACGGGCGTAAGGATATCAAAGAATGCGCCGCGGGCGAACCATCAATCCGCGATTCTCGCTGCTCAATCCTAGGTATTCTGGACGACGATTTTCGGAAACGCCGCCGAGTGGTCCTGCTGCTTTTCGGCAATCTTGACCGCCACCTTCCGTGCGATCTCGCGATAGATCTCCGCCACCCGGCCATCGGGGTCGGCGACAACCGTCGGTTTGCCCGAGTCGGCCTGCTCGCGGATTTTGATATCGAGCGGCAACGAGCCCAACAGGTCGATGCCGTAATCCTTACTCATGCGCTCGCCGCCGCCGCTGCCGAAGATGTTTTCTTCGTGGCCGCATTTTGAGCAGATATGCAGGCTCATGTTCTCGACGACGCCGAGAATGGGAATGTTCACTTTCTCGAACATCTTGAGGCCCTTGCGTGCGTCCATCAGCGCGATGTCCTGCGGCGTTGTGACAATGACTGCGCCGGTGACCGGCACGCGCTGCGCGAGCGTCAACTGGATGTCGCCGGTGCCGGGCGGTAAGTCGACCACGAGGTAGTCGACGTCGCGCCAGTTCGTTTCGTTCAGCAGTTGCTCGAGCGCCTGCGTGACCATCGGGCCGCGCCAGACCATTGGCGTCTCGACGTCGATCAGAAAGCCGATCGACATCGCCTGTATGCCGTGGCCTTCCATCGGCTCCAGTCGTTTGCCGTCCCTGGTTTCGGGACGTCCGGTGATGCCGAGCATTGTCGGCTGCGACGGTCCGTATATATCCGCGTCGAGCACGCCGACGCTGACGCCTTCGGCCGCCAGTGCGAGCGCGAGGTTGACCGCAGTCGTGCTTTTGCCGACGCCGCCTTTGCCTGAGGCAACCGCGATGATGTTCTTGACGCCTGGGATGAGCTTCACGCCGCGCTGAACCGCATGCGAAACGATTTTCATCGCGACATTGGCCGTCACGCTGCCGATGCCGGGAATCGTTTTGAGTTTGGCGGTCACTTGCTTGCGGATCGGTTCGATCTGCGTTTTCGCCGGATAGCCGAGCAGAATATCAAGCGACACATTGGCGCCGTCGATCTTGATGTTTCGGGCTTCCTTGCCGGTCACGTAATCCTTGCCGGTGTTTGGGTCCGTCAGTTCTTTTAGCGCGGACTGGATCTGCTGTTCGGTGATGGCCATCGGGGTCCCGGAACTTGATTGCGGTGAGGGCGGAATTTTAAACAAATAAAGGCGCAACGCCTAACGAAACCAGCGCGAAACCCTTTAAATAAGAGGGGTTTGTTACAATCCAACGCTTACCAGGCTCCGCACTCATGACTCGCAAGATCTTCGTCACCACCGCTTTACCGTACGCTAACGGCTCGTTTCATATCGGCCACATCATGGAGTACATCCAGGCCGATATCTGGGTGCGGTTTCAGCGGATGCAAGGCCACGAAGTGCATTTCGTGTGCGCGGACGATGCACACGGCGCGCCGATCATGCTGAAGGCGGAGGCCGAAGGCATCACGCCTGAGCAGCTCGTCGCGCGCATCGCCGCTGAACGCCCCAAGTATCTCGACGGCTTCCACATCGAGTTCGACAACTGGCATTCGACGCACTCATCCGAGAACACGGAACTGTCGCAGGACGTTTATCGCCGGCTGAAGGCGGCTGGCCTGATTTACTCGAAGCCGATCGAGCAGTTTTACGACCCGGTCAAGAACATGTTCCTGGCCGACCGCTACATCAAAGGCGAATGTCCTAAGTGCGGCGCGAAAGACCAGTACGGCGACGCGTGCGAAGTGTGCGGCT
>JAQGMI010000083.1 GCA_028292435.1 Betaproteobacteria bacterium | reverse complement strand
GTAACAAGTAAAATCGATGTCCATCCCGGCGCGACACACCGCGCCGCTGACATGAGCGATATGAGTGATTCCATGACGACCATCCTTCGATTGGTGTTCCTCGCTTTCATCGCCGGTACCGGCCTCGCCAGCGCGGCCGGCCAAATGCCCGATTTCAAAGCGGATCGCTGGGTGAACTCGCCGCCACTGACGGCGAATGCATTGCGCGGCAAGATCGTCCTCGTCGACGTCTGGGAGTACACCTGCATCAATTGGATTCGTACGTCGCCCTACGTCAAGGCATGGCACCGCGATTACGCCAAGCTCGGCCTCGTTGTGATCGGCGCGCATGCGCCTGAATTCGAGTTCGGCAAGCGCGCTGAGCACATCGATCGCGGCGTTCGCGACCATGGGCTGACGTATCCGATCGCGATCGACAATGATTTTGCGATATGGCGGGCTTTGCGCAACAACGCCTGGCCCGCGAAGTATCTATACGACGGGAACGGGAGCCTGGTTAAGCGGTGGGTCGGGGAAGGAATCTACGATGAAATCGAGGCGGAGATCCGGCGCCTGTTGGCCGCAGCAAATCCCGGCGTGAAGCTGCCGGCAGTCACGCCGGAGGCGATGGCGTTCGCAAAGAGCGGCCAGCCCTCGTACGCGCGAATCACCGGCGAAACGTACATCGGCGCTGATCGGGCTGAGCGCGGCACTTTCACGCTGGAGGGTAGTTGGCAAAGTGCAGGCCAATACGTCGAGCTCCGCAATGGCACGGGCAAGCTCGTCCTTCCTTTCACTGCCGGTGAGGTGAACCTCGTCATGCAACCGGGAGCGTCCGGGAAAGCGGCCGTTACCGCACTGCTCGACGGAAAACCGGTTGGCGACGCGCGCGGCGCTGACGTCGGCCCGGATGGAGTGGCAAGATTCGATCGGTCAGGGATGATTCGCCTGATCGACCGCGCGCCCGCTGGCAAACACGTCCTGACGCTGGTCGCCAGCGATCCCGGCTTGCGAGCGTATGTGTTTACCTTCGGTCCTTGATTTATCCGGGGTGATTTCCGCGCTGGGCCCGACGAACAATCTCTGACGCGGCGCTTACTTGCCTTTGCCTTCCGTTTTAAAGCACATCGACACGGTGCCCTTGTTATCTACGCAGGATTTATAACAGGCCTTCTTGTCCGGACAGCGCAATTCATCGCACCGCTTGTCGCAATGGGCGAAATACACGGCACCTGATGCCAAAATTATCGGACTTTGGTTTCCGCTGTTTTGAAATTGCGCGGATGCCGCTGTGGACAGAAACATGCAGAACGTACCGGCTATCAACTTATGCATCAACTACATCTCCCTGGTTAAAGTTATTGCTACTCTTGTTGCCCCCATCCCAGCCTTCCCCCGTTTCACGAGGGAAGGTGTGTAAGGCGCTACCCATTTAAATTAGTTTGGAAGGTGAAGAAAGCGCCGCTTGCGTAGATCAATTCGGAAGTCTCAGGCCGCGGGATGCGAGTCCTCCGGCACCGTCGGCCCGACATCGCTGATGGTCGCCCTGCGCATTGCGCGCGGCAGGCTTTCGTCGAAGGGCCGCCCGCGGTGCATCGTGCAGCGATTGTCCCAGAGCACTACATCATCGACCGTCCAGCGATGCTGGTAAACAAATGCCCGCTGGGTTGCGTGCGCGGTCAGTTCGTCGACGAGGTTACGGCCTTCCGCAGCGTCCATTCCGAAAATGCGCGTGATATGCGACGCGAGGTACAGCGATTTGCGCCCGGTCGCCGGATGCGTGCGAACCAGCACCTGCGGAACGGCCGGCCGCAGTGCGCGGCGCTCGGGACTGATCGATTTAGGGTCGAGGCCAACCATCAGGCGCGAGCGGTAGTAATCGTGCTCCGCGATCAAGCCCTCCAGTTTTTGCTGGCGATCTGCGGGCAGGGCGTCCCACGCGGCGCGCATGTCCGCGAACTCGGTTTCACCGCCGGTGGATACGACCGATTGCGCTGTCAGCATCGACATCCGCGCGGGTCTGCGCTTGAACGAACTATCCGTATGCCAAAACTGGTTAGCAAGATTGATCAGGCGGCGATTGTCGGACTCGCTAAGGAGCTTGCCGTTTTCGTCGAGGTTCGAGATGTCCTGCATGCCGTCGCCGATCCGGCGTTTGCCTCCCGGCGTCTGCACGAACGGCTGCACCGACACTTCGAGCTCGCCAAAGCGTCTTGCGAACGCAAGCTGCTGCTCTTCAGTGATCGGCTGGTTATGGAATATCAGTACCGCATAACGTTCAAAGGCGGCTTCGATGTCGGCAAAGTCTGCGTCGGTCAATCGCGCAAGATCGACATCGCCGATTTCGGCAACGAACGTCGGTGTAGCGGGCTTGATAGAAATCATGCTGGCTCCTGCATCATTCGATGGGCTGTATTCCTGCAGCCTTCACGACCTTGGCCCACTTCGCCACTTCATTGCGCGCCCAGTCAGCCGACTGCGCAGGCGACAATGGCATGACATCCACGTTCATGCTTGCGAAGCTGTCGATCGTTTCCTTCGACTTTAGGCCTTTGACAATGGCCTGGTTCAGCCGCATCACGACTTCGCGCGGTGTGCCCGCGGGCGCCAACAGCGAAAACCAACTCGTAGCGTTGTAGCCGGGCAGGCCCGCTTCGCTGATCGTCGGAATGTCCGGCGCAACCGGCGAGCGCTTCTCCGTGGTGACGCCCAAAGGACGCAGCTTGCCGGCCTGCACGAGCGGCATGAGTCCGGAGAATGAGTGAATCAGAAAATCCGCTTCGCCGCCGATGACGGCGACGGTTGCCGGAACCGCGCCCTTGTACGGAATCGCGACGGTGCGAATGCCCGCCATGTTGTTGATCATCTCGGACATCAGTTGCGATGAACCGCTGACGGACGCGTAATTGAGTTTGCCCGGACTCTTTTTCGCCAGCGCGATCAGCTCCTTCAGGTTCGTCACGGGTACGCTCGGATGCACGACGAGCAGGAAGCCGGCGACCGCGAGGATAGAGACGTGCTCGAAATCTTTGACCGGGTCGTAGGGCAGTTTCGAATACAGGCTTGGCGCAATGCCGTGCGTGCCCTGGCTGCCGATTAACAGCAGATAGCCGTCGGGCGGCGCCTTGGCGACGAGCGCGCTGCCCAACTGGCCATTGGCGCCGCCACGATTTTCGACAATGACCGGCTGGCCCAGCGGTTCGAGCTGGCGCGCGACTGAGCGGCCGACCACATCGGTGATGCCCCCGGGCACGAACGGGACCACCACACGAACGGCTCTGGCCGGATAAGTACCAAGCGACGGTTGGGCGGCTGGCGATAGCGGCAGCGCGACAAGTGTCGCTGCGCTAAACGCAAGGCAGAGTCGATTCATGAATATTCCCGTGATGCACTGAGTCGGTGCAATTATAGAACTACATGTAGTCCTCTTGCCCGGCCATGACCCCAGGGCGCGCATCGATCAACCCGCTGCATCGAATGCCTTCGCAATTTGCGCGTCCACTGTTTGACGACGTTGATCCGCGTGAGCCGCGCAAAGACTTACGCGGGAATCAGCATTTTCCTATTCAAGCACCTGGTAGCGAACCTCAGACTCAACTCTCTTCATTCACGCAGGGAATTCCCCATGGGATCACAGGACAACCAAGACGGCCGCGGCAAACTCGCCGTGGTAACGGGCGCATCGTCCGGCATCGGGCTGGAACTCGCAAAATGTTGCGCGCAACGCGGATACGACCTCGTGATTGCGGCTGACGAACCGGAGATTGAAGACGCCGAGGCCGCTCTCGCATCGTATGGCGTTAATGTTAAATCGATCGAGACGGATTTAGCTGACCTCGAAGGTGTCGATGAACTGTATGACGCGATCGATGGCCGTCCGGTGGACGCGCTGCTGGCGAATGCCGGTCATGGCCTCGGCCGCGCCTTCCTCGACCAGGACTTCGACGACATACGGCACGTGATCGACACCAACATCACCGGCACGATTTATCTCGCGCACCGGATCGGCCGCGACATGCAGGCGCAGGGCAGCGGCCGCATTCTTTTCACCGGCTCGATCGCGGGCTTCATGCCGGGAAGTTTTCAGGCCGTCTACAACGGTACCAAGGCGTTCGTCGATTCGTTCGCCGCGGCGCTGCGCAACGAGTTGAAAGACACCGGCGTCACGGTGAGCTGCCTGATGCCGGGCGCGACGGACACCAACTTTTTCGAGCGCGCCGACATGCTCGACACGGACGTCGGTGCGGACGACGACGCGAAGTCCGATCCCGCGGAAGTCGCGAAGGCCGGCTTTGAAGCGATGATGAAAGGCGAAGATCATGTCATCGTCGGCTTCAAGAACAAGATGCAGGTTGCCGCAACGCGCGTGCTGCCCGACGACATGGTGGCGGAACAGCATCGGAAGATGGCGGAGCCCGGAACGGCGAACAAGCACTGACGTGCTGAACGGCGGGAACCGATAGGAGGAGAAACTTAATCCGCCTGCGGCTCTTTGGCGGGCAAAGATGCGAGCCGTTTAACCTATACGGCCGCCAACAGCAATAAGTTGGTCTGAGTACTCGCTGCTTACTCAATCACCTTGTCGGCGCGCAGCAGGACTGAATTTGGCATCTTTATGCCGAGCGCGCCGGCGGTTTTCATGTTGATGACCAATTCGAACTTCGTCGGTTGCTCGACCGGCAGATCGGCGGGCCTGGCGCCGCGCAGTATCTTGTCGACATAGCCGGCCGCGTGTGCGATGAACTCGATCATGTTGACCGAGTAGCCGATCAAGCCCCCGGCCTCGACGTTTTCACGCCAGCTGCACATCGTCGGCAGCTTTGCCTTTAGCGCAAACGCGGCAATCTTGTCCCGGTTAACCAGGAACGTCGCATCGTTCCCTACGAGCAGCGCTTCCGCTTTTTCGCGCGCCATCGCGGCAAACGCGTTGCCAAATTCTTCCGGACCGCGTGCATCGATGCGTTGCAGTTGAACGTTAAGCGCAAGGGCGGCCGCTTTCACCTGTTTCACCTGCGCGATGGAGTCTTGTATGGCCGGGTTGGTCAGAATCGCCATGCGTGATGCTTTTGGAATTATTTCCTTCAGGAACTGCAGTTGCTTGCCGAAGATTTCCGTGCCGGCGGCGACGCTCGTGCCCGTTACGTTCCCGCCCGGCCGCCGCAAGCTCGCGACCAGCCCGGCCGCGACCGGATCGGTTGGGAACATCATCACGATGGGCGTCGTGGTTGTCGCGTTTTTTGCGGCAAGCGCCGCGGAGCTGGCGGGCGCCACAATCAATTCGACTTTTTGCCGCACAAGTTCAGCCGCGAGCGCGGGCAGCCGCTCGACATTGCCTTCGGCCCAGCGGTAGTCGATGCCGAGATTTTTGCCATCGACCCAGCCGCGCTCATTCAGCGCGACCAGGAAGGCGTCCACCGCCCGTTCGACGGAGGCGCGCGTCGGCGCGCTCAAGTAACCAATGCGCCGCACTTTTTTCGGCTCTTGCGCGAACAAGCCGAGCGGCTGCCCGAGCGCGCTTGCGCCAAGCCCCATGATGATCTTGCGGCGATTGTTCATCTCTCTTCTCCACGCATCCCGGCTGACACAACCCTCGACGCATTTACATTGGTCGGCTTTTAAGCACGCCCGATTCTAATACTCGCTAAATATCCTTCTGATCGTCTGCACATCGCTCGTTGTCGCCAGCGCCAGCATCAGCAGCACGCGCGCTTTTTGCGGACTCAAGTTATCCGCCGCGATGATGCCGAGGTTGTCGAAGTCGGGACGCCCAAGCACGCGGCCGTTGGCAACGCGGGTCGAGCGCACGAAAACGGTGTGGCGTCCCTGTGCCGCAGATTGTTTGACGATGTCTCTTTCGCGATCGGAGAGCGA
>JAQGMI010000053.1 GCA_028292435.1 Betaproteobacteria bacterium | reverse complement strand
AGCCGCCGCGTCCGCCGGCGGCTCTTATCCCATCAATTGCCCGGCAAGTCGTGGACTTCGGAAAAAAACAAATCCTTCCACGACGCCGGCCGATTCTTGAGCGAGCCGATCTCGTGCATAAACTGCGCGTACTTGAAGGTGTTCTGCGGCACCATCGTGATCACGTTTTTGGGATCGCTGAGCGTCGTCATGATCTCTTCGATGGTCTCGCCTTTGCCGCCGATCGAATCGAAGTACACCTGCGCCGCGCCGCGCTTGTCGCGGTTGATGTACTCGGTTGCTTCCTTGACGGCGCGCACGATCGCTTTGTAGGTCAGCGGATTTTCATCGCGGAATTTTTTCGTCGTGTAGAGCATCGTGAACGTGGTCGAGCCGCCCATGACATCGTCAGTCGACATATTGGTGCTCACGCGCGTATCCTTGAGCTCGCGCGCGACAAACGGCGGCGAGGTGAAGTGCAGGTTTATTTCGCTGATGCCGGACAACATCGCAGCGACGCCGTCCGGATGCGGCAGGCCGACGGTGTAGCGGTCGTAGCGGAAAACTTCCTTGTCGCCGAACTCCTTGCGCGCTGCCATCTGCATGATGATCGACGGAATGGAAACCTTGACGGCGGTGACAGCCATCTTGTCTTTCTCGGTAATGTCGCGCAGCGCCTTGATGTTCGGATTGGTCGTGTTGAGATACATCGGCAGCGAGGTCATCGCCGCAACCCCGGTGATCTGGGTGCTCTCGCGGGTGCGGTCCCAGGTCAGCAGAAATGCCGGCGGCCCGGCGGCGACGACCTGCGCGGCGCCGGACAACAATGCGTCATTGACGACGGCCGGCCCGCCGATGTTCACGAACGTCACCTTGAGCGTTTTGTGGCCGAGCAGCGCGGCGTGCTTCTCAATAATCTTCTGCTGCTCCATGACCAGGAGCGGCAGAAAGCCGATGCCGCCCGCGCCCTTGGGAATTTTCAATTCCTGGATTTCGGCCGCGCCCGCGCCGTTATGCACAGCAAACAGCAGGCCGCATAGCGCGGCGACGACTCGATGGTTCATTGGTTATTCCTCCTGCCGCCATCATATAATGGAATTCCGTT
Organism: Betaproteobacteria bacterium; assembly: GCA_028292435.1. Lineage (GTDB taxonomy): Bacteria > Pseudomonadota > Gammaproteobacteria > Burkholderiales > SG8-41 > PALSA-1004. Next base: position 5,543 of record JAQGMI010000053.1, on the reverse strand, counting down.
TGGCTACGCAGCACTGCCGAAGACATGCGGCGGGGGCACACAATCGCATCACTCCACCCTTCGTAAAGGTCATCATCATGCGCGTGGGATTTATAGGCTTGGGAACAATGGGCGCGTCGATGGCGCTCAATCTGCAAAAGGCGAAATTCGACCTCATCGTTACCGACCTGCGGCGTGAAGCCGCGGCTCCGCATGAGAAAGGCGGCGCGGCCTGGGCCGACCATGCGCGCGACGTGGCGCGCGCGGCTGAAGTCATCTTCACGTCGTTGCCCGGCCCGCGCGAAGTCGAAGCGGTCGCCGACGAGTTGATCGACAGCATGCGGCCCGGCGCGGCATGGTTCGATCTCTCGACCAATTCGCCCACCGTCATCCGCAAGCTGCATGCGCGTTTTGCCGCCAAAAACATTCCGCTGCTCGACGCGCCGGTGAGCGGCGGACCGGCCGGCGCCAAGTCCGGCAAGCTCGCACTGCTGATCGGCGGCGACAAGGCCGTGTTCGATAAATTCAAGTCTGCGCTCGACGCGATCGGCGATCAGGTCATTTACATCGGCCCAATCGGCGCGGGTTCGGTTGCGAAGCTCGTGCACAACATGGCCGGCTACGCGATTCAAACCGCGCTCGCCGAGGTGTTCACGATGGGCGTGAAGGCCGGCGTCGATCCGCTCGCGCTATGGTCGGCGGTGCGCCAATGCTCGCTTGGCCGCCAGCGCACCTTCGACCGGCTCGGCAAACAATTTCTGCGCGGCGAATTCGATCCGCCCGATTTTGCGCTGAAGCTTGCGCATAAGGACGTGATGCTTGCCACTGAACTTGCGCGCGACGTCGGCGTACCCATGCGCATCGCCGAACTCACGCGTGCCGAGATGACCGAGGGCTTGACGCGCGGCTGGGGTGCGCGCGATTCGCGGGTGCCGATGCTGCTGCAGGAAGAGCGTGCAGGGGTGAATATCAAGGTCGCGGCCGCCGACATTGAAGCGGTCATCAAGCGCGACGGCTGAGGCGCCCGGCCTGAAGAATTCAGCGGATAGGTTTATAGTTTATTGGCCGCATCCAATCGATACACGCAAACTTCACCGGAGGACTCAACCATGACTCACACCGTAGAACAACTCGCCACTGATTTTCGCGCAGCACTCAAGGCTGAGCCCGGGCCCGCCGGACGCCAGAAGGTCTGTGCTCTGTTGAAAGATGCGTTGAAAGACGATGCGTTCATCAAAAAGACGTTCAGCGACGCGACGCCGGAGCGCCAGATTCTGCATGAAGACCCCGAGCTCGGCTTTTGCATCCTTGCGCATCAGTACAAAGGCGCCAAAGAAAGCCCGCCGCACGATCATGCGCATTCATGGGCGATCTACGGCCAGGTCGAAGGCGAAACCGCAATGTCCGACTGGGAACTCGTGGCGCCCGCATCGGCAGACCAGCCGGGCAAGGTCAAACATAAATCGAAATACAAACTCACGCCGGGCGTCGCGCATGTCTACAACGAAGGCGACCTGCATTCACCGAGCCGCGTCGGCCCCACGCGCCTGATCCGCATCGAAGGCACCAATATGGAAAAGGTGAAACGGATGAAGTACGAGCCCGCCTAACTTGCGTGGTTGTCTTGCCGTTACGTGACCGCGCGATGGCGCTGAACCGGCGGCGCCGTTGCCGTCTTAAGCAAGCCGGCAAGCGAATTGAATGGCCCACTGTGAACAGCTATCGATCTGCAGGCTTCGCGCTGAAGCCCGGCCGGAAATTCAGGTGAGGACAGCGTGCCGCCGGGCGGCCTGACGGTACTCGCGCCGTTGCGGCCGGGCGAGGATGAGCCGCTTCGCGAAGTCCTATTGGCCATCGGCGACGATATCCGCGGCACCGGGTCGACCAGTCCGGCCGCGCGTCCCCACATTCATTTCTCTCAAAGCCGGCAAATTCACTTTGCGCGCTTCGCCATTCTGGACGATCCGGACCGCGGACCCGGAAAAAAACGGCTGCTTTTCTCCTCTAACTACGATGGCGATCTCGACAGCCACCTCGCCGAGCTCATTCGGATCACATCCGATATGGACGCCATTTGGGGCAGTTGCGACGACTACCGCGGGGTCCACAGTTTCGGCGCATTCATTCGCACGCACCGGCTCGAGCCCGCGGCGTTTTACATCGCTTTCCGCGAGGACACCGTCGAACAAATCCAGCGCAACATCGCCATCCGCCAGCAGCTGCTGCCGTTGCTGGACTCCGCGACTGCCGGCGGCCTCGCAACTTTGGTGGCAGCATCTTCGCGCGAACCGTCCTGGATGCGCACCGTGTCGCGCCTCGTGGAAGCCGTCGAGCGGAAGATCGTCGCTGCCGGCCGGCACTTTGCGCGGGCGCTGCCCATTGTCGGCGATGTAGTGCGGGTCGTTGCGCAATTCGGTTTTGCCAACGTATTAGGAGGAACGCAACGTGTAACGGCGAGTCTCGGGCGTTATCCTGTGTTCAAATTTTTTAACACGCTCACCAATAACCGTCTGCCTGCGCCGAAATCCGATTACACGAGCGTTGGTCTCGACAATTGCGCGCCGCTTGGCCCGCTCGGACCACGGGACGAGGTCCCGTCGGCTTCGAACCGGCGAACGCCGCCCGCATTTAGAGAAGACGTGGTAACGCAGAACCAGCTCACGGTGATCACCGTCGTCGATCCGGTGCAGTTGCATCGTGTGAAGGTGGTGCTGGCAGCGATCGATGCCTATGCGAAGCGGCTCGCGCCCGCGGGCTCGCTCATCGGCATCAGCACCATTCATTTCGTGAGATGGGTGCTGATCGACGAGGGACGACGGCTTTTGTTGCTGAGCGATTACGACGGCACGTGGGAGAATTACATCGACGAGTTCGCGGAAATGATACTGTCGGGTCTCGATGCTATTTGGGAGAGTTCGTTTGGATATCCCGCGGATGGCGCAAGAGATCTGCCCGCGTTCAAACGGTTCCTGCGCGCTCATCAAGCGCCGTCGGAATTATTTTTCAGCGCTTATCCGAATGAGACGGTTTTGAACATCGCCAACAATCGCCAGCTTGCCGATTCGCTCACACGCGCGGCGAACAGTCGTGACTTGGACATTTTGCAGCGCATTTAAAAATCCATGTCGCCGACGTCGACCAAGTTATCGGCGCAAATGCTGGCCGACATCCAGGGCTTCATCACCAGCGGTTACGGACACCTCCCGCTTGCCGCTTATCTCTTTCTTGAAGTTCGGGATGCGCGCGGCGCGCAGCGATGGCTCACGCAGATTATCTCTTCGCTCACCACTTCTGCGCCATGGCCTCTCACGCCTGGCGGCGGGAAGGTAAAGCCGGCCTCCGCGCTGAACCTGGCATTCACTGCGGCGGGACTTGCGGCGCTCGGACTGCCGCAACAGGTCATGTGCACGTTTGCCGTCGAGTTCCAGGAGGGGATGGCGCTCGCGAATCGCTCTGCCATCCTCGGCGATACCGGGGAAAGCGCACCTGACAAATGGGAACTGGGCGGGCCGGGCAATCCGCCGATACACATCGTACTCATCGTTCATGGTCAGTCCGTCATACAGCTGGACGAGGTCTGCAGCGTGCAGCGCAAGCTCATCGCAGATACCGCGGGGGCCGTGGCGGAACTGACCGATCTAACGCAGCGCGGATACCGCCCTGATACGAGTAACGAGCCGTTCGGATTTCGTGATGGCATGGGGCAGCCGTCGATCCGCGGCATCAGTGGACATGGCGTCCCGACGGGCGAGTTCATCCTCGGGTATCAGAACCACTACCAGCTCTTTCCCCCAGCGCCGGTGGTGGCCGCGGATCTCGATAACACTGACATTTTGCCGCCGCTCACCAATCCATATCACGCGGCGGCGCGAATGCGGGATCTGGGCATCAACGGCTCGTACGTCGTATATCGCAAGCTCGAGCAGGATGTCGCCGCATTCTGGCAATTTATGATGCGCGAATCCGTGCGCATTAAGGGCAAAGAAGACGGCGGCTATATGGTCTGGCTGGCGTCCCGATTCGTCGGCCGCTGGCCGGGCGGTGCGCCATTGGTACTCTCGCCGGATGCTGACGATCTCCGGTTAGCAGAACGCGATGACTTCTTGTATCAGGGAGACGCCGATGGCTTCGCGTGTCCGTTAGGGGCACACGTTCGCCGCAGCAACCCGCGCGATGTCCTCAAGCCGTACGGCAGCGAACAATCGCTGAGCATGACCGAGGCGCATCGCATGCTGCGGCGCGGACGGACGTTCGGACCTCCGTTGTTCGACCCTCGCGTGCTGAAGAATCCCGGGAGCGATGCCAGCACCGGAATCCTGGCGCGACTCGCCGACGACGGTGCGGCGCGCGGTACTCATTTTTTCTGCGTCAACGCGAGTATCAAGAGCCAGTTCGAATTCGTGCAGCACACATGGTGCAACAACCCGAGCTTTGGCGGTCTGAACGACAATAAGGATCCTCTCGTCGGCGACAACAACCGAACGGACGCGCCGTCAAATCATATGACGATCCCGCGGCGGCCGCTGCGCGAGCGAACCGCGGCGTTGCCACGCTTCGTGAAGGTGAAAGGCGGTGCCTATCTGTTCATGCCGGGCGTTAGGGCACTTAGGTTTCTGGCCGCCTTCACGGCATCGGCGTGATGATAAGTTGCTTGCACAAGAATGCGTATTAAGCATGCCGAAGCGCGCCGGCACACGACGGCATGACGGTCTTATTCGCGCTTAATCCCGGCTTCCTTGATTACTCCCGACCACTTCTTCATATCGGCGCGGATGACCGCGGCAAACTCTTCCGGCGTATTGCCCATCGCAAACGCGCCCTCGTTAGTGAGGTTTTGCGCGAACTCAGGCGAGCGCACGATCCGCACGATTTCTTTATTTAATCTGTCGATAATCGGCTTCGGCGTGCCGGCCGGCGCGAGTATGCCGTTCCAGCCGCGCGCTTCGTAGCCGGGCAATGCATTGGCAATCGGCGGCACGTCCGGCAGCACCGGCAGCGGTTGCCGGGTGCTCACGCCCAGCGCGCGCACCCGCCCTGATTTTAATTGCGGCATCACGCCGCTGATCGACGCGATCATGTACATATTAATTTCGCCACCGATCAGCGCCGCCAGGATCTGCGGGCTTCCCTTGTATGCAATCTGCGTCATGCGGGTGCCCGACATGGAGCGGAACAGTTCGGCGCCGAGATGGCCAAGGCTGCCGCTGCCGACCGTGCCGTAATTCAACTTGCCCGGATTGGCTTGCGCATAAGCAATCAACTCCGGCGTCGATTTCACGGGCAAGTCAGGATTTACCGTCAACAACAGCGACACCGTGCTAACGATGGTGATCGGCGCGAACGACTTCTCGGTGTCGTACGGCATTTTCGAAAACAAGAACGGATTGACGACGTGCGTCGGAAACACCATCAGCAGCGTGTAGCCGTCCGGCGGCGCGGTGGCGACCAACTGCGAGCCGACGATGCCGCTCGCGCCCGGCCGGTTGTCGATCACGACCTGCTGGCCGAGACTGTCGCCGAGTTTATGAGCGACGACTCGCCCGAGCACGTCGGTGACTCCACCC
>JAQGMI010000035.1 GCA_028292435.1 Betaproteobacteria bacterium | reverse complement strand
CAGGCGGGGACGCCGCACTAGCGGCGCCCGCCCATTTTTATGCGATCCCTCGCACTGCTTGTCCTCATAAGCGCGGCCAACGCCTGCTACGCGCAGCAAAGTCCGCTTGAGGGATGTATCGCCAAGCTGGAAAGCGATTCGCGTTTCTCGACACTGCGCAACAAGCTCGCGCTCGGCCCGACTGCGCGCGCATCGCCAAATCTGGCGGCGAACGTGAATATGCCGACCGACAAGGAACGTACGGCGATAAAAAACTGGTCAACGGCGCGCAAGAAATGTGTCGACGAGGCACAAGGCGAAGGCAATGCCGTCTATCGTCCGCCCCTCGTCACTTATGCAATCGAGGCAGAGCGCCAGGTGCTCGCAGCAGCGGCCGAACTTTACGACCGCAAGATCTCGTATGGCGACTTCCAGCGGCAACGCGAAGACTACAACGAGCAGATGCAGAGAAAAGTTGTGGGGCTGAGGCGGCAGATCCAGAATCAGAATTCGGCATTTGCGGAATCCGACGCGCGCGCCCGCGAAAGGCAGTTGCTGCAGAAAGATGTCGACGAAGCTGAGCGGCTGGCATCAATCGCACAGCAGCAAGCTCAAAATCCGAGCCCTCCTCCCAGCAATCAAACGCAATATCGCCGTTACCCGTCGTTCCGGCCTGATGCTGAAAACATCGGACCGTATCGGAACTGCGTGAATCTTGGCACTCGGGTGGTCTGCTCGGCGCGCTAGGTAGACCTACAAGCTGGCACTGCCGCGATGGGATACCGCGCACAGCATACAAGGAAAAAATCCCGCCGTAGCGGGGTTTTTTTCGTCTAACGATTCTAATCAGGCAGTCAACTTTTGCTTCTGCCGTCTGAGAAAACCAACTAAACCGAGCCCGGCTGCCAGCAGGCCGTACGTATCCGGCTCTGGAACGGCGGATGCGGAATTTGCTACATAGAACGTTTCAGCGCCGCCGGTGGCTAAAGAGGCGCTTGCGGCAATACCGATCAGGTCAACGCCGGAACCCGGGGTATTGAGTATCACCTGCAACGCAGCGGCTTCCGACGAATCGAGTCCGAATACAAAACCTGAGTTGCCCGCGCCCGCCGTTGTGTTGGCAAACAGATGAGGCGCACCTGAGTAACTCGCCGTAAACAGGACTGCGCCATTGGTGGGATTGTAGACGCTCAACACCAGGGTATTTAGATTGATGCTGTTGGCATCGCCAGCCGGCTCTGCGGCATTAAACGCTACTCGCAGCGAATTCGCTGAAGTGATGCCGAGCGAACTGATCGAACGGACTTGCGTTTGGGCCAGCACTGCGTCGCCGAGGATGCCGGTTGCTCCGCTGCCGAGTACGCCGACAAGCGCAGCTTCACTCGCCGTGCCTTCGGGATTTATGAGCGTCAGGATTGTATTTGCCGATCCCAGTCCGGCGCCAAAATTTTCGGGCCCCAGTAATACGAGATTTGCATTAGCGTTAGCGGCAGCGAGTCCAAATGCCGCGGACAGAGCGGCCAAGATAAATTTCTTTCTGAATATCATTTCATTTCTCCAGTCAGGATTATTCCGTTAATCGTCGCGTGATTTGCGCACTCGCACTTCTCCCTGACCGGCATGCAGGGACACAACCTGCACTGTCTTGCTGCTGTGCGTTCATCATCATGTTGAAGACAATTTTGCCAATCAATCAGACAAAGCCTTAAAAATTTCTCCGGAATAGTCCTACGGCTTCCTACAGGCAGGTTCGCATCGCACCCTTCAAGTAGTTTTTGTTTTAAATAATTAATATGCAGGTGCACTCATCAAACTGACCCCTCCGACCGCACAAATTCTTACGAGTGAATTGGTTAATCCCCTATGTGACGGTGAGAAGCGGTTTGAGAATATGAAAGCCAGCCTTCGAATGGGAGGCTGTTTTTTCTACTAAAGTCAGGAGATCACAATGAAATCGAAGTCTATGGTTTTGGCGATCGCGGCAGCAACCGCGCTCAGCATGGCGGCCCTCTCGCATGCGCAGTCAGGCGGCAGTGCCGGTAGTAGTTCGGGCGGCAGTTCGGGTATGAGCGGTTCAGGCAGCGGCAGTTCAAGCGGATCGAGTTCGCGGGGAACGGACAGCACATCCGGCGGCAGCGCAACGGATTCGACGACGGGTAGTGGTTCCGCGAACACCAACTCAACGAACCGGCGCGGCACAACCAGCCGCTCACCCGCTGGCAGCCCATCCGGAATGTCCGGCAGCGATTCGACGACCGGCGGTTCCGGCGGCACCGGCAGCAGCAGTGGCGGCGTCGGCAGCGGCAGTCCCAGCGGGAGCACCACGGGTGGCAGCAGCATGGGAAGTGGCACTTCGGGCAGCGGCACCTCGAGCGGCGGCGCCGCGGGCGGCGGCCGGTAACCGGCAGTCGGCTGTTTGAGTAACGGTTATTAGCACCGGCGCTTAATCCCACGCCTGATTCTCGCGGCGTTCTACTTAAAGGCGCCAGTGTAACTGCCGCTGTCGCCGTGAGAGCTAACACTCTAAACTAATAAATCGTTGCAAATGAAAACGGGCGCCGCGGCGCCCGTTACTTTTGGTCAAGACTAAATACTTGGTCTTGTTTGGTCGGGGCGAGAAGGTTTGAACCTCCGACCACCTGCCGTCACGACGTTGAACTGGGGGGCGCGCCGCGTCGGCAGTGCGGCATAGCGCCAAAGCTCAGCCGACCGCGCGTTTTTGCGCAGTTCGGCAGGAGCGACTTGTCAGGCCGTCTTGGCTGAATAAGCATCCATGACCCGAGCCGAATAAACCAGCGCAGCCCCGGCATTCACTGCGATGGCAACGCCGAGCGCTTCGGCGATTTCTTCGCGTGTTGCGCCTTGCTTCACGGCCGCGCCCGTGTGCACGGTAATGCAGCCGTCACACTGTCTGGTGACAGCAACGGCCAGCGCAATAAGCTCGCGGGTTTTCGCGTCGAGCTTTCCGGTTTTGTTGCCAGCGTCGCTAAGATCGCGATAACCGCGGACCGTGTCCGGGCTGATCTTGCCAATCTGCCCAATGCCGGCCAGGAGCTGCTGTTGGTAAGCGTTCCAATCGAGCATCATCGTTGTTCTCCTTTGCATAGAGGGTTGGGGGGCTAACGCGTGCTAGTTACACTGGCGCGGTGAAGTTTGCCGCCAGCTGCACGAAAGGGTTAGACCGCTCACGCGATCGCCCTCACTACACCGCCGTCGACCCGGAGCGCCGCTCCGGTGGTCGCCGACGCCGGGACGCTGCAGACATATGCGATCATCGCCGCCACCTCGTCCGGTGTCGCGAATCGCTGAAGCACCGAGGAGGGACGCGCCGTCGCGAAGAATTCCCGTTCCACGGTCGCGACGTCGACGCCGCGCTCCGCAGCCATCTGCGCGACAAATCCGCCGACGCCCTCGGACGCAGTGGGGCCGGGCAGCACACTGTTGACCGTGACGCCCGTGCCGATGAGTGTCTCGGCGAGCCCGCGCGCCACAGCGAGCTGCGCGGTCTTGGTCATTCCGTAGTGGATCATCTCGGTGGGGATCTGCAGAGCCGATTCGCTCGAAACGAAAACGATTCGCCCCCAGTTGCGCAATCGCATCCCGCGCACGTAGTGACGGGAAAGCCGGACTCCACTGAGTACGTTGGTCTCGAAGAAATGGATCCAGTCTTCATCTGAAATCTGCTCGAAGGACTTCAGCTCGAAGATGCCGAGGTTGTTGACTAATACGTCGACCTCCGGCAGTTGGCCGATCAGCGTCTCACAGCCTGCGCTGCTGCTCAGATCGGCCGCGATTCCGCTGACGGTCGCGCCGGGAAGCTCACGTCGCAAATTTTCTACCGCGCTTTCGACTCGCGCCTGAGTCCGGCCATTCACCCAGACGTAAGCGCCCTCGCGCGCGAGCGCACGTGCGGATGCGAGTCCGATGCCGGCCGTTGAGCCTGTCACGAGCGCCCGTTTTCCTTTCAGTCCAAGATCCATATCCAAACTCCAATAATCGTGCGTTGATCTAAATAGCTATTAGACGGCAGGGCCTAGCTTGATGTAAGGCATTTCGAGCTTTCATAAGGACTAATGCGGCAGTGACTCAGCGGGATTGCGCGCTTCCTTGATAGGCGACCCGCCAGATGGTACCGCTACCGTCTTCGGTCACGAACAGCGAGCCGTCATTCGCCACTGCAATACCGACCGGGCGCCCCCACACCTCGGTGTCGGATACCACGAAGCCGGTCATGAAATCCTCATACTCGCCGGTGGGCTTGCCGTTGCCGTCGAATAGCAGCCGCACGACTTTGTATCCCGTGCGTTTGTCGCGGTTCCAGGATCCGTGCATGGTTGCAAAGGCACTGCCCTTGTACCCGGCGGGAAAATTGTCGCGCTGGTAGAAGGTCATCTGCAGGGGCGCCGAATGGGCCTGCATCAGCACGTCAGGGACCGTAACCTTGTCCTTGAGATCGGGCCGCGCGCCCGCATGCCGCGGATCTTCGTGTCCGCCGACAAAGTACCAAGGCCAGCCATAGAACGCGCCTTCAACGACATGCGTCGCGTATTCAAACGGCGTGTTGTCGCCGAGTTCATCGCGCTCGTTGACGATGCACCACAGTTGCTTGGTGACGGGCTGGATCGCCATACCTTCGCAATTGCGCAAACCAGTCGCGACGATTTTCAGATTCTTGCCGTTCGGGTCGAAGGACAGTACATTCGCGCGCAGCTCTTCCGTGTCCCAGGCGGCACCGAGCGGTTTCAACTTCACCCACTCCGCCAGACCGTTGACGTTGCGCGGCTCTGGAATCATGGTCCAGTGCGGCTCGGGAAACATGTCCAGTGCAACGTTCGATCCCGAGCCGACGGACAAGAACAGCCGGCTTCCATCCGGCGAGAAGACAATGTCACGCGCATAGTGATGCGCCGACGGAATCCCCGCGACGATGCGCTCCGGCTTCGCGGTCGCCTTGAGATCGCCGTTTTTGTAGCGGAAGCGGACCACGCCGTCGGTGTTGGCGATATAGACCCATTGCGGGTTCGGCCCGAGTGGATAGAACGCGATGCCGAACGGCTGCTTCAGCCCGCGGGCAAATACCGCGTGTTTCGCCGGCTTGGCACTGCCCGCAGGAATGCGTAACACGTGTACCGCGTTGAACATGCTGTCGGCGACGAACAAGTCGCCGTTCGGCGCGACGCGTATCACCCGCGGCTTGTGCACATCCGATGTCACCAGTTCCGCCGAGAAACCATCCGGAACCTGCGGGCGGGCGCCCGCGGGTATCGCCACCACCTGCGCCGCACCATAGGTGGGCTTGGCAATGGCCGGCAGATCCTGCGGCGTGAGCAAGCGCCTGACCCCCGGCTTGTCATCTTGCCAGCTGCCAATCGCCGCGGCGCCTTTCAGCACCTGGCCGAAAGCTGGTTCGCCGGCAAGCAGCAATAAATTTAAGCAGCAGGCAGTAATGGCAACGATCTTGAGGGGATATGCGCTGATGGGGTACATGACTACGCTCCTTTCATAACGCGACGCCCGCGTCGAGCGCGGCATATAGGGTTGCGCGCTCTCTGTCTCGTTGGCCGGTCCGTAAAAATCGGACATGCCATTGCCCCCAAGGTTCAGAGCGCTCGTCCTGACTCACTCTTTATTGTGTGAGCCCGGACTGCGCGCGCTTTCGGCGCGCTTGTTCTGCGCCGGACGAGCTCAGGCTTCTCAATAGCCCGAGAATCGGGTTGCGTGCAATTGAGACAGCAACAACTCCACTTCCATAGCGGTTTCCACATCGTCTGATTCCTCGAACTCAATCTCGTGCATCGGCGCGAGATCGTCGATGTCAGCGTCGAGATCATCGGAATGAATCAATTGATGGCTCATGAGTTATCTCCTTTTGAGGACGTTCAGTGCAATGTCCGCGCAAACGTGCAACCGGACAGGAAATCGAGCACCGCGGGCTGCTCGTCCATCAGGTCGAGCAGCATGGCCGCGATCTCGTTGCAAAACTCTTGCGTGGGGCGATAACCGGGCGGGCTGCTCACCTCGACGTCGGCGAGCGACAATCCGCGCGGGAGCTGCGCCATCGCGCGGTCCGTAGTCAGCGTGGCGTGTGGCTGCACGGTGAACCCGCACAAAATGGAATATCTCTCGAAAATCGTGGTGACGCATGCGGCGAGATCGGTTGCCGCGATCAGACTCTGGCGAATACCGGTGGTGTCGTCTAGCGCTTTCATTGGGAGCCTCCTTCAACGGGTTTGTTGATGGCTACCAGCGTGCGACGGCGTCATCTCAAATGCGTTACGGAATAACGCCCCTTGATTACAGTCGTGACGCGCGGTGCGACAGACTCCAAACCAGGATCGCAAAGTCGATCACAGGTGTAACGATTGCGCGCTGGTTCGACACCGTTGCGGCGTCGCGCGACTGCACAATCAGATCCATGGTTACTCTTGCTCGCTTCTGCGTAGGCCGCATCCTTCTCCACCTGCTGGCGATGGCAGGCGATCGATGCGTTCGTTTCCACGTCGAGGGAATCATCAGGGAGTTACCCTGGGTCGCGCGCGCAATGATGCTGCTTGCCCGCATGCGCGCCCGGGTGATTAGCGAGTTGGTGCTCTACCTTGCCCAGCCGGTCAAACACTCGAGTCGCGCAACAACCACCGATCTGCAATCACTTGCCGCGATACTCGATCGCGGTGATGTGCTACTGAGCGGCGGCAATACACGTGTCGCGGCGCTCGTGAAACGTATGACACAATCAACCTGGTCGCACGTTTCGATGTATGTGGGTCCGCTTGAAGAGGGTCCGGATCCCCTGTGCATCGTCGAAGCCGACATCGTGGCCGGCGTCAGATCGATCCGGCTTTCCGAACTGAACGCGCTGGATGTTCGCGTGTTGCGGCCCATCGGCCTGAACGACGGGGATCGCTGCCGGCTGGCCGAATGGGTCGTAAGCCGAATCGGCAGCGAATATGACCTGGCGCATGCCTTGGTGCTCGGACGCAACCTGTTGCCGCTGCCGGCGCGTTTGCGGTCAACGCCGAACACCATGGCGAACAGCGCCACGCGGTTCATTTGCTGCAGCCTGCTGGCAAACGCATTTGCGCTGGTCGGTTATCCGATCCTGCCGGTCCCGCTGCGGGTCGATCGCACCACCGCCACGATGGACCACCGAAACCTTACTCCAGGCGATTTCGAGCGCGCGTCAGTATTCGAGGTGGTCCGCCCGGGCAACAACGTCCGTTGAGAGCTTTTGAAGCAATGCGAACGGGTAGTTTCGCGGCTCAGGCCGCGTGGTGCAGAACGCGCGCGAGCGTCGTCGCGATCTCGCGCGACTGCAGCGGCTTGCTCAGCAGTTCACTGACACCGGCGGCGAGTGCCTGGTGCGTCCCGATCAAACCGCTATAGCCGCTTATGAGGATGATCGGCAAGTCGGGCCGGCGGCGGCGTACTACGCTCGCAAGCAAGGTACCGGTGAGCCCCGGCATAAGATCATCGGTGACAACGACGTCAAAGCGTCGGGGCGTAGTCTCGAACGCGGCAAGTGCTGCCTCGCTATCGGAGAATGACACCGGTTCATAGCCGAGCCGTGTGAGCACCTCGGCCGTTACGGCGAGCAACGGCGCTTCGTCATCCACCAGCAGCACACGCTCGCCGTTGCCGCGTGGCAGCGGCCCCTCCTCCTCGGCTGCATCAGCGAGCGCAATCTCCGCCAGCGGCAGGTAGATCGAAAACGTGCTGCCCTGCTTGACCGCACTCTTAACGTCGATCACGCCGGACAGATCGGTGACGATTGCGTAAACGAGCGACAAGCCGAGACCGGTTCCCCGGCCGATCTCCTTGGTCGTGAAGAACGGCTCGAAAATGCGAGATAGCGTCGCCTCGTCCATGCCAGATCCGCTGTCCTCGACGGTGAGGCGCACGTATCGGCCCGGCCTCAGCGTTTCGTGTGAGAGCGCTAGTTCGGTGGAAATATCTACGGCCTTGAGCGCCACGCGCAAGGTGCCGCCTGCGCTCATCGCCTGAATTGAATTGCTGCACAGGTTCATCACGACCTGGTGCAGCTTGGTCGTATCGCCGATCACGACCAGCGGCGACTCGGAGGCGCTCGCCTCGAGGCGGATGTTGGCGGGCAGCGACCCGCGGACCAGCTCTAATGTTTCGGCAACAACATGAGCGACCTCAACGGGTGCCCGCTGGCCGCGCTGACTGCGGCTGTAGGCGAGAATC
>JAQGMI010000167.1 GCA_028292435.1 Betaproteobacteria bacterium | reverse complement strand
TCGTCGATCCGAACGACGACGAAGCGCGTGTGCCGTGGGTGCGCTCGCTCGAAAATCTGACGATTGCAGTGAGCGGCGGCTGGGGATCGGGCGCCGGATTTTGCGCGCTGTGCTCCGGCTGGGGCACGCTGGGCGGCTATACGCAGACCAGAAAAGTCGTTTTCCCCGCTTAAACCGTATTAGACATTGATTTGGAGAATCAAATGATCGAACTATTCGACCCTGTGGGCGAAATCGAAGAAGTCAAAGTAAAACCGCAGCGAGTGCTCGAGACATTGAACGGCAAGCGCGTGGGCTGCATATTCAATCAGCACGTATCGGCGCTTTCGTTCTGGGAAGGGCTCGAAGAAGAAATCGGCAAGACGCTGAATCCGTCGAGCGTGAAGCGCGTTTACAAAACGAATACGTGGGCGCCGGCGCCGCGCGAAGATGCGCTGAAGCTGCTCGAGGAATCGGATTTCGCGCTGGTCGGCGTCGGCGCCTGAGGCTCCTGCACCTCCGGCGCCGTGCGCGACGGAATATTTCTCACCAAGGCGGGACATCCGACGGTCGTGTTCGTCAATGATTTCTTCGAGAAGGCAGCGCGCGCGCAGGCGAAGGCACTTGGTCTGCCTGAACTCAAAATATTTGTGTATCCGCAGCACAAGGCCGGCGACTTCGAAGCGGAAGAAAAGCTCAAAGGCGCCGAAGCGGCGCGGCAATTGACGGACTGGCTCACGAAGTAAAGCTGTAGTTCACGTCTGCATCGGTGCAACAGCCGCTTTTTAGTCCTACAAAGTTTGTAGGACGAAATACAAAATCTTTTTTTCTCGTAACAAAGCTGATGTAGGATTTTCACTACAGGGGCGTGAGCATCAGGCCTACGTATTGAAGCTCGAAATCCTACCGGTGAAGAATTTACAAAGTGCATAAATTTGCGTTGCGGGACCCCCGTTTTCAGCGATTTCAAGCGCCTTTCTTCACTTTTCTCGCGTTTTCGATCTTGTTGATAACGCACCACCCGGTGGATGCGGCGTCGGGCAAGCGGGGGCACGCAAACACAACCAAGCGCGTTTACGTCGATTACCCGGTCAGGCCGGCGCAGCCCGTAATAGAGGCTGCGCTGCCCCGCGATGTAAAGCTCGTAGCCGACTGGGTCACGCGCAACGACAAGCACGACGGACGTCCATTCATCATTGCCGACAAGGCACACGGCCTGATATTTGCGTTTCGCGAGACTGGGGAGTTGATCGCGAAGGGCCGTGCCTTGTACGGCGCCATGCGCACTGATGAAATGACGCAGGAGCAGGCGGACAAGACCTGGGAGCAGCTTGTCGCCGCCGACAAGATCACGCCGGCGGGCATTTTCCCGGCGCTCGGTTATCAAAGCCCTGCGTACGGCGCGTCGATTCGCTTCGCCGAACTTGCGAACTCCAACCTGCTGATACATCGTGCGCCGGCCGAATGGCGCCGCAAGAACCTGCAGTCGGCTCAGGCCGAGCGCATGCGCGTCACTTACGGCTGCATTAACGTGCTGCCGGAATTTCTCGACAACGTGCTGATGCCCATTTTTAACGGTGAATCGACGGTCGTCATCCTGCCCGAGACGCAATCGGCGCGCGAATTCTTCGCGATCGACGATTCTTCGCCCGCCACGCTGCAAACCGCGCACCGTTAGCCGCTCACGACACCCAAAAGCGCACCGCGCGTTTTTTTAGTAGCATGGACGGCCCATCAGGAGGCCGTCATGCCAACATTCACCGCTACCGAACGTTTCGTTTTATTCACCCAGCCTGGCTGAAGCAGCTGTCTGCGGGCGAAAGAGTTTCTTTCGCGAGAAGGCATTGACTTCGAAGCCGTTGACGTCATCAACACGCCGGGCGGACGCGATCGCCTGCTGGCACTTGGCGTGCGCAACCTGCCGGTCGTCGCGCGCGGCAGCGAATTCGTCATGGGGCAGAGCCTCGAGGACGTCGCTAAATTCGTCGGCGTTAAAACCGGGCACAAGCGACTGCCGCCGCCGGAGATTCTGCATAAATGGGTGCTCGCACTACGTGCGGCGCAGCGCCATCTGCGCCAGTTTCCGCAATCGCGCATCAACGAATCGGCGGTCGAGAATCGCCACCGGCCGATCCGTATTCTCGGCCAGCATGTTTTTTATATCGCCGACGCTTACCTCAAAGCGGTGAACGAGAAAATCGAATACTCGCCGTCGAACACCAACGTGCCCGCCGCCGACGAGCAGAAATACAAATCCGGCGATGAAATCGCGCGTTATGGCGATGAAGTGATTGCGCGGCTGAACGCGTGGTGGGACGCATCGAAAAACATTTCGTTCGCGCAGACGGTGCCGACCGCGTACGGCACGCAGGAATTGCACGAAGTGTTCGAGCGTTCGACGTGGCATTCGGCGCAGCACGTGCGCCAGTTAGCCGATGTGCTCGACCGTTTCGGCATCGCGCCCGAAGGCCGCCTCACCGCTGAAGACCTGAAAGGCCTGCCGCTGCCCGAGCGGATCTGGGAATGACATTGCTTGCGCGCGGCCTTGTATTTGCGGCCGCGGCGCTTGCAGCAGGCGCGGCGTTTGCGCAGAACTATCCGGTCAAGCCGATCCGGCTCGTCGTCATTTCTCCACCGGGCGGCACGACCGATGCGCTCGCGCGCACGTTCAGCCAGCGCATCACCGACAGCCTCGGGCAGGCAGTCGTAGTCGACAACAAGCCCGGCGGCGGTGGAGTCATCGCGGCGGCAACTGTGGTGAATGCCGCGGCCGATGGTTACACGCTGCTGTTCGGCAACTTGAGCCTGTCGCTGATGAAAATGCTGCACGCGCGACTCACGTTCGAGCCGCTCCGGGATTTCACGCCGGTCGCTTTCATCGGGCTCACCGACAGCGTGCTCGTCACCGCCCCGGGCATGCCGGTGAAGACGGTGACCGAGCTGATTGCGTACATCAAAGCGCGCCCCGGCGGACTTAACTATGCAGGCGGCACGACGGGCGCGACGGCGCATCTGTCGGGCGAGCTCTTTAAGATGATGACCGGCACCAATATCATCCACGTCCCATACAAGGGCACCGCCGCCGCGATCACCGCGCTGATTGGCGGCGAAACGCAAATGGCATTTTTGTCGCTGCCGCCGTGCGTGCCGCTGATTCAGAGCGGGCGGCTGCGCGGCATCGCGATCGGCAGCGCAAAGCGTTCGGCGGCATTACCCGATATGCCGACCGTCGCCGAATCCGGTTTGCCCGGCTTCGACGTCACCGCCTGGAACGGTATCCTTGCGCCGCGCGGCTTGCCGCGGCCGCTCATTGCCAAGCTCAATGGCGAATTCAATCGCGTGAACGAGAATGCAGACGTCAAAGAAAAGGCGCTCGCGCAGGGCACCAATCTGGAAGTGCAGACGCCCGAGCAGTTCGGCGCTTTTCTCGTCGCGCAGACGGAGAAGTGGACAAAAGTGGCGAAGGCGGCGGGAATGCGGGCGGATTAAAACCCTGCGATCCCCGTCCTTGCGCCGCCGCGCAAGGCAGGAAATTTTTGCTCTTCCGGCGTCCCTTCCCCTGCATGCGGGGGAAGGTTAGGATGGGACTAAAACAACGACGCTGTAAGCAACTGAATCTTCCGGAAGGGGGAAATAAAATGGCAACGACCTGCAAGGCAGCACTGATAAGCGCGCTCGTATTCCTCGCAGCCTGCGCGACCACCTCTGACAGCGGCGACAAGCCGCGCGACGGTTATTTCTTCGTCGGCGGGCGCTACATCGATACCGACAAGGGACCGATGATGGCGCGGCAGATGTACGTCGAATATCACCTGCCCGCGGTGCAGACGCATCCTTACCCGATCGTGATGATTCACGGCGCGGCGCAAACCGGCACCAATTTCACCGGCACGCCCGATGGCCGCAAAGGCTGGGCGCAATTCTTCGTCGAGCGCGGTTATGCGGTTTATGTCGTCGATCAGCCGGCGCGCGGCCGCTCGGCCTATCTCGATTCGCTCGGACCGAATATTCGTTTTTCGGCGGCGCAGCTCGAGCAGCGCTTTACCGCGCATGAGAAGCACAACCTGTGGCCGCAGGCGAAGCTGCATACGCAATGGCCCGGCACGGGTCAGCGCGGCGATCCGACCTTCGATCAGTTCTATGCGTCCCAGGTCCAATACATCGGTGTGAACGCAGTTACCCAGGAATTGAATCGCGACGCGGGCGCGGCGCTGCTCGACAAAATCGGTCCGGCGATCGTGATGACGCATTCGCAATCCGGCGCAATCGGCTGGCCGATCGCCGATGCGCGGCCGAAGCTCGTCAAAGGTATCATCGCCGCGGAGCCGAGCGGGCCGCCGTTTGCGGACGCAGTGTTCAGCACCAATCCGTCGCGGCTATGGGGCGTGACCGACATACCGATGACCTACAATCCGCCCATCACGGAAGCCAAGCAGTTGAGCGTCGTGCAGCAGGCAACCGCCGACGGCCCGAATCTCGAGCGCTGCCGGCTGCAGGCCGAACCCGCGCGCAAGCTGACAAACCTTGTCGGCATTCCGGTTCTGATCCTCGCCTCGGAATCGTCGTACCACGCCGTCTACGATCACTGCACTTCGAAATATCTCGCGCAGGCGGGGGTGCCCAATTCGTTCGTGCGGCTTGAAGACGTCGGTATTCGCGGCAACGGCCACATGCTGATGATCGAGAAGAACAATCTCGAGATCGCCGACTTCATCGAGAAGTGGGTCGCAAAATCCGTGCGCTAGAACTGCAATCCTGAACCGCGAAGGACGCAAAGGACGCGAAGGAAGGCTTCAATCGTTCTGCATTGAAACCAGGCCGTTCGAAGCTAGGTTTTCCTTTGCGTCCTTCGGTTAGCGCTTTACTGACCTAGGATTAAGCCGGTGCCCCGCGCGATGTGAATGCCATCAGCGCGCAAACGATGCCCAGCAGCACCATCGCGCTCAACGCGAGCGACCAATGCACGCCGATCATGCCGCCTAACACGCCGACGGTTACGCCCGAAAACGCGCGCATGCCAAGACCCGCCATGCTGTAGAGGCCGATCACGCGGCCACGGATGTCGGCGGGTGCGTTGATCTGCACGAGCGTTTGCGCCATCGAAGTAAACGAGAGCTGCACGAAGCCGGCGACGAGCAGCAGCGCAAACGCAATGGGATAGGCGGTCGAAGCCGCGAAGCCGCCGATGGCAATGCACCACAGCATCGCGAGGATGAATGCGGTTTTGGGTTTCGCGCGCATCAGGCCGCGGCTTTCGAGCACGATGCCGGCAATCAGTGACCCGGCCGCATCGGCGGCCAGCAGCAGGCTGTAAGCAATATCTGCATGACCGTGTCCCAGGTCCTGCGCGAACTCCGGCATCTGCGCCTGGTATGCGTTGCCGACGAACAGCGAAGCGCCGCCGGCAAGCAGCGTCATCGAAACGATGGTGCGGTTGCCGGAGATTGCGCGAATCACGGCTACGATATCCGCAAGCCCGCGCGACTGACTGGCTTTATGCTCGCGCGGTTTGAACGGCGCTTTCCACAGCCATAGCACGAGCGGCACATAAATCAGCGCGTTAAACAGTATCCCGCGCTCAGGTCCGAACGCGAGCATGAGGCCGCCGCCGACGGCAGGCCCCATCAGCAAGCCGAGCATGCGCGCGGTGGCTGAGAGGCGCACCGCGCTTTGCAATTGCTGCGGACCGACGATGTCGTGAATGAAAAGCTGGCTCGCGGGTCCCCACAGTACGCCAGCGAAGCCGTGAATCACGAGCAGCACCATGGCGTGCCACATTTCGAGCGAGTCGGTGATGAACAGGTAACCCCATGCCAGCGACACGGAGATAAAGCACACCATGCCGAGCTGGATAATGCGGCGCGGATCGAAGCGGTCGGCGAGCGCACCCGAGTACACCGAGAACAGCAGGAACGGCAGCCAGTGCGACACGACGGCAAAACCGCCCAGGGCCTGCGAGTGAAATTTTTCGAACATCATCCAGTAGCTGATGACGTGCTCGATGCTGTCGGCCATCATCGCCAGCGCCGAGGTGATGAAGTACCCGCGAAAGACGGGGTGACGCAGCGCCGCGAAAGATTGTTCTGATGGTGCGGGCGACGGGCTGCTATCGGTGGTCAATTCGCGCTTTCGAAACGTCGCGCCAGCAGTCACGGCGCGAAGGTCTGCGATAATAGACGAGCAGCCGGGAAATTGGAAACTGCAACAGTGAGGAGACACACAAGTCATGAATAAAAAACAAGCGGTCTTTGGCTTGACGGCATTGGCGATCGCAATGATTGCAACCGGCGTCCATGCGCAGAACTATCCCACTAAACCCGTGCGCATCATCGTGCCGCTCGCCGCGGGCGGCAACGTCGACATTGTCGCGCGATCGCTTGCGCAGCAACTCACTGACAACATGGGTCAGCAGATCATTGTCGAAAATCGCCCGGGTGCGAGCAGTCTTGTCGGCACCCAACTTGCGGCGAAAGCGCCGCCCGACGGTTATACGTTGCTCGCGGTTGCCAACACGTTCGCGATGGTGCCGTCGATCGTCACCAATCCCGGCTACGATCCGCTCAAGGATTTTTCCGCGATTACGCTTACCTGCCTCGTGCCGCAGGTGCTCGTCGTGAACCCGGCGCTGCCGGTGAAGACCGTCAGGGAATTGATCGCGCTCGCCAAGGCGCGGCCCGGCCAGTTGACGTACGCAACGTCGGGACCCGGCGGCACCGGCCACATGGCGACCGAGCTTTTCAGCCGGCAGGTCGGCGTCAAGATGCTGCACGTACCGTATAAAGGCAATTCACAGGCGCTCATCGACGTCATCGGCGGCCAGGTGATGCTGATGTTCGACCAGGTGAGTACGTCGGAGGCATACATCAAGGCCGGCAAGCTGCGCCCGCTTGCGGTATCGAGCCTCACGCGCTCGCCGCTGTTTCCGGATCTGCCGACGATCGACGAAGCCGGCGCCAAGGGCTTCGAAGACATCACGTTTAACGGACTCGTCGCGCCCGTCGGCACGCCGCGCGAAATCCTGGTGCGCATGAAGGATGAAATCGGCAAGGCCGTGCGCACGCCCGCATTGCGCGACCGCTTCATCGAGCGCGGCGTCGAGTTGAAATCAAGCGCATCGCCGGAAGAATTTGCCGCTTACATCAAGATCGAGTTCGACAAGAAGGCGAAGCTCGCGAGGGAAGCGGGCATCAAAATCGATTAGTTCGCCGCGGCCCTCGACATGAATTTTCTTTTTACTGGCAAGCGGCGGGGTTTTTTACTCCTCGCACTCATGTGTTGTCTCGCAGTTCCGGCGACCGCCCAGAACTATCCGGCAAAACCAATCCGGCTGATCGTCGGTGCCGCGGCCGGCGGCGGTACCGATTTTGTCGCGCGGCTTATGGGAAATAAATTGACCGAGGGCCTCGGTCAGCAGGTGATCGTCGACAACCGTGCGGGCGCCGGCAGCTCGCTCGGTTATGAATTCGGCGTGCGCTCGGCTCCTGACGGCTACACGCTGATCATGATTTCGCCGAGCTGGGTGATCAACCCGAGCCTGTATCCGCTCAAGTTCGACGCGGCGAGCGATTACACGCCGGTGATCCAGGTTGCGCGTGGACCGTATATTCTTGTCACGCATCCGTCGCTGCCCGCAAAGAATGTCAAAGAGTTGATCGCGCTCGCCCGGGCGCGACCCGCTCAAATTGTTTATGGCAGCAGCGGCCAGGGCGCAATCGTGCATCTGACGACGGAATTGTTCTTGTACATGGCCGGTATCCAGATGACGCACGTCCCGTACAAAGGCGGCGGGCCGGCGATGACCGACCTCATCGCGGGACAAATTCAGGTTGTGTTCGCGACTTCGCAGGTTGGTTTGCCGCAGGCGAAAGCCGGGCGTTTGCGCGCGCTCGCGGTCAGCACGCCCGAACGCATCGCCGCTGAGCCCGACCTGCCGACGATTGCCGAATCCGGCGTGCCCGGCTACGAAGTCACTAACTGGCACGGCCTGATCGGGCCGAAAAATCTGCCGCGTCCCGTGGTCGAGCGTCTCAACAGCGAAATGAACAAGGCGCTCAAGCAAAAAGAAACCGGCGAGCGGCTGCAGGCCGACGGCGTATCGCCTTCAGGCGGCGCACCCGAGCAATTGTTCGAGCAGATCAGGAAAGAGATCGAACAGTGGCGGCAGGTCGTGACGCGGGCGAACATAAAAATCAACTAAGCGTTCGCCGGTCAGGCGGTAAGCACGCGCGCCGCGAATCCCCTAAGATAGGCGACCCTGAATGCGCGCCATTGATCGTGGAGCGCGCGAAATATGGCCCGATGAGGCCTGCGAACGAGGAGAAATGTGTCATGAATTTGCCGCGAATATCGATGTTGTTGATGCTGATAATAAGCCTGACGGCGGTTCAGGGCGTGGCATTGGCCGAGGTGTCTACGGTGACGGTCGCGCGCCAGTACGGCATCGGCTATCTCGCGCTGATGATCATGGAGCGCGACAAGCTGATCGAGAAAGAAGCCAAAGCGCAGGGCATTTCCGAACTCAAGGTCGATTGGGTGCAGTACAGCGGCGGCAGCGTGATGAACGATGCGTTGTTATCGGGAAAATTGAATTTTGCGGCGCTCGGTACGACTGCGTTTTTGACGCTGTGGTCGAAAACCGTCGGCACGCCGCAGGAGATGCGCGGCGTCTGCGCGTTCGGCGCGTTTCCGTTCTATCTGAATACCCGCAACCCGAACGTCAAGTCGATCAAGGATTTCGGCGAAGGCGACAAGATCGCCGTGCCGGCGGTCAAGGTTTCGAACCAGGCGCTGATGCTGCAGATCGCAGCAGAGCAGGCGTGGGGTGCGGGCAAAGGCCATGACATCGACCGGCTCACCGTCTCGATGTCGCATCCCGATGGGCTGACCGCGATGCTGTCGCAGCGCAGCGAGATCACCAGTCATTTCACGTGGGACCCGTTTCACTCGAAAGAGATTGCGCAGCCCGGCGTCAGAACCGTCCTCGATTCGAGCGTGGTCCTCGGCGGCCCGGCGACGACGATTCTCATCGCGACGCAGCGGTCGTTTCGCGATGCCAATCCGAAAGTCTATGCGGCGTTTCTCGCGGCGTTCAAATCAGCGACCAACCTGATCAACCGCGACAAGGCGGCCGCCGCCGATGCTTTCCTGGAAATTACCAAGGACAAAAACGAAACGCGCGCCAGCATGGTGAAAATGCTGAGCGATCCGAAAGGCGAATTCACCGTCGTGCCGCAGCGCATGATGGTCTATGCCGACTACATGAAAAAGATGGGCCTCATCAAGGACGTTCCGGCCTCCTGGAAAGATCTGTTTCTGGCGCCGATCGATGGCGAAAAAGGCAGTTAAAAGCGGTGCAATTTGAACCTCGGCTATCTGCTTGAGAACGCGGCCGCGCGGCATTTCCATCGTGTCGCCGCGTTCGACGAAAAGCGCAAAGTAACGTTCGGTCAGCTCAACGAGCGCGCCAACCGGCTGGGCAACGCGCTCATTGCACTCGGTCTGCAGCCGCAGTCGCGTATCGCGTCGCTGCAATACAACGGTATCGAGACGATCGAGTTCGATGTCATGGCCGCGAAGTTCGGCTACGTGCGCGCGCTGCTCAATGCGCGCAACAGCGTCGCCGAGCATATCGACTCGCTCAATCTCGTCCAGGCGCGGCTGCTCGTCTTCGGCGCGGAATTTATTCAGCAGGTCGATGAAATCCGCGGCGCCGTGCCGACGCTCGAATTCTGTATCTGCATCGGCGGCTCGACTACATGGGCCGCGGAGTACGAAGCTGTGCTTTCGCGCGCAGCGGCGGCACCGGCAACGCACGTGGTCAATGAAAACGATTGGCACAGTATTTATTTCACCTCGGGCACAACCGGCAAGCCGAAAGGCATCGTGCTGAGCCAGCGTAATTGGCTCGCCGTGGTGCGCAATCATCTGGTCGATACATATGCGAAATCTGATACAAGCGACGTGCTGCTGCACGCGGCGCCGATGTCGCATGCATCGGGCTCGCTCACGTTCGCGCATCTTGCGCGCGGCGTGCCGCAGACGTTCCTGAAACGATTCGATGCCGCAACGACGCTCGACACATTCGAACGCGACGACGTCACGACGATCTGGCTTGCGCCCACGATGTGGTCAAAGATGGTCGAACTCATGGACGGCAAAGACCGCAATCTGTCGACGCTGCGCAGCATCCGCTTCGGCGGCGCGCCGATCTCCGTGCCGCGTTTGCGTGATGCCGTCGAACGCTGGGGTCCGCGTTTTTGCTCGGGGTGGGGGCAATGGGAAGCGCCCCAGCAATGCACCTTCTTCACGCAGGAACAGATCGGTGCGGCGGTCGCGGCACGCGATGATCGGCGGCTCGCGTCCGCAGGCGTGCCGATGACGTATTGCCGGATTGCAACCGCAGACGCGGACGGCACGATACTGCCGCGCGGCGAAGAGGGCGAAATCGTCGTCACCGGTGATCACGTGATGGTTGGCTATCTCGACCAGCCCGAAGCGACGGCCGAGCTGCGCATTGGCGAATGGCAGCGCACCGGCGACATCGGCCGCATCGACGAAGAAGGGTTTCTTTACCTAACCGATCGCAAGCGCGACATCATCCTTTCGGGCGGCAGCAACATTTTTCCGCGCCAGATCGAAGAAGTCTTGTACGCGCATCCGGCGGTGCTCGAAGTCGTTGCCGTCGGCATTCCCGACAACACCTGGGGCGAGACCATTCACGCGGTCGTCGTCCCGCGCGACGGCGCGACGGCCGACAGCGCGGCGTTGCTCGACTGGTGCCGCGACCGGCTGCCGTCGAACAAGCGGCCACGCTCGGTCGAGTTCGTCCAGGACCTGCCCAAAAATACCTACGGCAAGATTCTGCGGCGCGAGGTGCGCGCGCGTTACTGGACGGCGCAGGAACGCCAGATCTAGTGTTAGACTTTTGACGTATTAAATCTTTCACGTTACGAGCAAACCATGGCCACTCAGAGTGCAATCAAATCAGCGTCGGCCGGGCCGGTCTTGCTTACGGCGAAGCGCGATTACGTGCTGACGCTGACGCTGAACCGGCCCAATGTCGGCAACAGCCTGTCGCTCGAGCTAATCGAAACGCTGCAGCAAGCCTTCGACGCCGCTGCTGCCGACGAAACCGTTCGCGTCATCGTGATCGCCGCCGGCGGTCCCATCTTTTGCGCGGGACACGATCTGAAGGAAGGGATCGCGAACAATAACGCGGAATTTTCCAAGAAAATCACAACTGCCTGCGCCAAACTCATGCAGACGATGGTGGCGCAGCCGCAGCCGGTCATCGCGAAAGTCCAGGGCGTCGCTACCGCCGCCGGCTGCCAGCTCGTCGCGACCTGCGATCTTGCCGTGGCTGCCGACACTGCCCGATTCGCGACGCCCGGCGTCAACATCGGTCTTTGGTGCTGCCTGCCGATGGTGCCAGTCAGCCGCGCGATGGCGCCGAAGCACGCAATGCAGATGCTGCTGACCGGCAAGCTGGTCGATGCGCAAGCGGCGCTCCGCTTCGGCCTGGTGAATGACGTCGTGCCCGCCGCCGAACTCGATCGCGCGGTCGACGAACTCGCGGCAGGCATTGCGGACAAGTCGCCATTCACGATGGCGCTCGGCAAGCAGGCGTTTTACCGCCAGCTCGATCTTGATCTTGCGAGCGCATATGAATACGCCGGGAAAGCCGCCGTGCGCAACCGGCTCGCCGAGGATGCCGAAGAAGGCATCAACGCGTTTCTCGAGAAACGCAAGCCGCAATGGAAGGGCCGATAGCGCGTATTGGCACCTTGGCGTTGGCTGCGTTCGTGAGCGGCGGCCTCGCCCCACCACACGGCTGTCTGACGGTTCCTTCCGACGTTCATATCGGCAATTTGCCGATAGCCGGCTTCCGCATTTGTGACCTAACGTGGTGATCTCGGCCGCACATGTCGTGCGCGCTGCTCCCCCGCGCGGAGGTTCCCCATGAGGCTTTCCAGATTTGCGTCCATTTTTGTTGCCGCTCTAATTCTGTCGGCGTCCGCAGCGAGAGCACAGGTTGTCCACCTGACTACGGTGCTGTCGCCCGCCAATGAAGTGCCGCCGACAGTGTCGACGGGAACAGGCATCGCGAACGTCGATCTCAATCTTGCTGCACAGACTTTGCGTGTGAACGTGATTTTTTCAGGCCTGGTACCGACGACGGCCGCTGGTGCGCCGTCGGGAACGACGGCTTCGCATATTCATTGCTGCCTGCCGAGCCCGCTGGCGACAGACATGAACGCCGGCGTCGCGACGACCACGCCGACCTTTCCGGGCTTTCCGCTCGGCGTGTTAAGCGGAAGTTACGACCAGACCTTCGATCTGACCCAGGCGTCTACTTACAACCCGGCATTCGTGACGCTGCAAGGATCGCTCGCGAGCGCCGAAGCGGCGTTGATCAACGGCCTGCTCAATGGCCTGACTTATCTGAACGTCCACACGACGGCTTTTCCGAATGGCGAAATCCGCGGATTCCTCGTAGCCGCTGCGATTCCGGAGGCGGACAGCTATGCGATGTTGCTCGCGGGACTCGGGCTGCTTGGTTTGGTGGCGAGGCGGCGGGAAAAGCGCGCATCGCCCGCATAAAAGTCGTCCGCATTGGCGGCTTCCGGGCCGCCGACTGCAGCAAGCAGCCGCTGAACGCATGAAGATGCAGTTTGCGTATGGATGCCTGCCTCGTGCATCCGATCGAGTCGCGTCTTCGGCTGGATTGACGCAACCCGCTTAAATGCGAATCATCTAAACGCGCGTTGCTTTGAGCGTGCACCTTGCATCATCCGCCGAACGGCGTCACGATGGTGCGGATTGCTTAGTCAGGCATTTCGTTTCATACAAAAATAAGGGGAGTCATTATGAGAAGCCCAATTCAGCGCGTCGCCGGCCGCTGGGCAATCGCTGCGGTCGCGCTTTGCGCCGCGCACGCGCTCGCGCAAAACTATCCGGCCAAACCGGTCCGTCTCATCGTCGGCTTTCCGCCGGGCGGGAGCGTTGACGTGATCGCGCGCATGCTCGCGCCGAAACTTTCCGAAAATCTCGGTCAGCAGGTGATCGTCGACAATCGCTCGGGCGCATCGGGCAATATCGCGGCCGAGGTTGTGATGAACTCGGCGCCCGACGGTTACACGCTGATGTCGGTGACCGTGCCGTACGTCGTAAATCCGTATCTGTTCTCGCGCGTACCGTACGATGCGAGGACAGACTTCCTGCCGATCTCACTGCTGTCGTCGTCGCCGTCGCTGCTCGTCGTGCACCCGTCGGTGCCGGCTCGTTCAGTGCGTGAGTTGCTGGCACTGGCGAAAGCCCGGCCTGGCACGCTCAATTATTCGGCCGCGGGCGCAGGGACGAATCCGCATATTGCCGGCGAACTCTTTAATTTGCTGGGCAAGGTTGACATCGTCGCCGTGCAGTTCAAGGGCGGCGGCCCGGCCGACATGGCGGTCATCGCCGGCGAAGTCGGCATCACGTTTCCCAATATCTCGCAGGCAATCGGTTATGTGAACTCGGGCCGGTTGCGCGCGTTAGGCGTCACCAGCGCGGAGCGCGTCTCGATATTGCCGAACCTGAATACAGTCGCGGAGGCCGGCGTGCCGGGTTACGAATTCACCACCTGGCACGGGGTGCTTGCGCCGAAAAACACGCCGCGCGCGATCGTGATGCAGCTCAATGAGCAAATCAAAAAAACAATGACGGCGCCCGATCAGATGAAACTCTTCGCCGATCGCGGCTTAAGCACGATTGCGAGCACGCCCGAGCAATTTGCCGCCCACATCGACAGCGAACTCAAGAAGTGGAGCCGAGTGGTCAAGGAACGCGGGCTCAAGGTCGAGTAAATCGAAAGTCAGGCATAACAAATTGTTCAGGGGGTTCATGTCGCGCCCGACGGTGCATCCCACGGCGCCGCGGCTGGCCAGCGTGCTCTGAACGCGCCAAACGTCGATCGATTATCTCCCCTGAAACGCCGCTTTGCGCTTTTCCAGGAACGCATCGCGCCCTTCGATGTAGTCCTTGCTCGCGAAGCATGCATCGACCATTCGGTCACACAGCGCAATGTCGCGCTGACTTTCAGCCTTGCCCATTTGCATGACGCTCGTTTTGACCGCCGCAATTGTGAGCGGTGCGTTGTTCACAATCGTGTTCGCGTAGTTCAGCACGTAGGGCTCGAGTTCGTCGACGGGCAGCATTCGATTGATGAGTCCCATCGTCAGCGCTTCCTGTGCGGTGAACTGGCGGCCGGTGTAAAAAATTTCCATCGTGAATGAAGGGCCGACGAGCGCTTCCAGATGTTTCAGGCGCTCATAGCGGTAACCGACGCCGAGCTTCGCTGCCGGTACGCCGAAACGCGAATCGTCGGATGCGATGCGCAGATCGCAGTTCACCGCGGTGCCCATGCCGCCGCCCATGCAGAAGCCGCGGATCATGGCGATCGTCGGCTTGGGGCAGTCGCGCAGCGTTTTCGCGGCGCGTTCGGACGCGGCATGATAAATCTCGGTCGACTCGGCGGTTGAGCGCTTTTCCTTGAATTCGGAAATGTCGGCGCCGGACACGAACGCTTTGTCGCCCGCGCCTTTCAGGATCACGACCCGAACCGCCGGATCGCGTGAATAGTCTTCGAGCGCAGCGGTCATTGCTTCATACATATCCATCGACATGGCGTTGCGTTTCGCCGGATTGTTGAAAATAATCCAGCCGATGCCGCCTTCTTTGCGCGCGATCAATTTTTCAGTGGTGGTGGGCATAATAAACTCCAGGATGTAAACAGGCAGTGTAACCAATATAATGAAACGGCTGACACACGTTCGGGCGTTTCGCACAACCAGCGGGGGAGACAAATCATGCGTGTATTCGTTGTGACCGCGCTTGTACTATGCATTGCCGGCGTCCATGCAGCAGACGTCGGAAAATCCCAAAGCCATTGGGTCGCGAGCTGGACGGCGTCGGTGCACGGCCCTTTTCCGGTCGGCAATCCATCGGCCCAGCCCAATCTGAGTCTCGCGTTTCCATCGCCTGAAACCGGCGCGCGCGATCAAAGTCTGCGCATGATTGTGCGCCCCGATGTATTCGGGCCGAAAGCGCGCATTCGGCTGTCGAACGCATTGGGTACGGCGCCGGTCATTTTCGACGGTGTCAACATCGGTTTGCAATTGTCGGGCGCCGAGATCGTACGCGGCACCAATCGGGCAGTGACGTTTGGCGGAAAGCCGGCGGTTACGATTCCGCCAGGCGAATCGGTATGGAGCGATGCGGTCGCTTTACCGTTCGTTAAAAAGAATTCCGCCGCTGCATTGGCCGGGCGCAAACTCGCCGTCAGCTTTCATGTCGCCGGCGAGAGCGGCCGCATGACGTGGCATGCGAAAGCATTGCAGACTTCGTACCTGACGGCACCGGGCGCGGGCGCGCAGGGCAAAGTCGAAAGCGAAGCGCCGTTCAAATTCAGCACCACCTCGTGGTACTTTCTCGATGCGCTCGACATGCAAATGGGCAGGGACACGAGCGCAATTGTCGCGTTTGGCGATTCGATCACCGATGGCACGGCCTCGACGCTGAATGGCGACGACCGCTGGCCGGATGTCTTATCGCGGCGGCTGCATGCCACATATGGCGAACGTCTGTCGATCGTGAACGCGGGCATCGGCGGCAATCAGGTGGTCGGCCCCGCCGAATACACGCCGCAAAAACCTTTTCCCGGCGGGCCTGCGGCCGGGCAACGCCTCGAACGCGATGTGCTGAGCTTGTCGGGTGTTTCAACGGTGATCTGGCTGGAAGGCATCAACGATTTCAGCAAAAACGGCAACGCGACACTCGAAGCCGTGCAGGCGGGCATGCGCGAGATCGTCGGCCGCATCCGCGCGCGCATCCCGGGCGTGAAAGTGATCGGCGCTACCGTCACGTCCGCTTTCGGCAGTTCGAGCGCGGCGCATGGATTCGCCGAACAGGATGAGAAGCGCAAAGCGCTTAACGAATTCATCCGCGCGTCGGGCCTGTTTGATGGCGTCGTCGATTTCGACCGCGCAACGCTCGATCCGCAAACCGGCGGCATGCGTGCTGAATTTTTACCCGAAAGCACGACGGGGGGCGCCGGCGATAAACTGCACCCGAACCGATTGGGTTATGCCGCGATGGGCGCTGCAATCGATCTGGGCATGCTGGCGCCTAAGCGAAAATAAGTTACTTTAAATAATTTCAACTTCGATAAACGGGAGACTCAATTGCAACTGGGAATACTTGGATTTGGCGAGGCCGGCGTGCGCTTCGCGAAGGATTTATCGGCCGCAGGGCTGACCGGCATCGTTGCGTACTCTCGCTCGGGCGCGAAAGCGCAGCCGGGCGATGCACTGCATGCGGAGGCAGCGGCGGCTGGCGTGACGCTCGTGAAAACGATGCGTGCCCTGTGCAAGAGCACCGACGTCATCATCGCGCTGACGCCGGGCAAAGCAGCGCTTGCGGCGGCAAAAAAAATCAGCAAGCACCTGCAGCCCGGGCAGATCTACGTCGACATGAGCTCAGCCGCGGTCAAGACGATGGAAGACATCGCGCAATTGCTCGACGGTAAGGCCCGCTTCGTCGATGCGGCGATCATGAGCCCGGTGCCGCTCAACGGCATCAAAGGCGTGATCGGCGCGAGCGGCGCGGACGCCGAAGCATTCCGTGTGCTGATGGAGCCGTACGGCATGAACGTCAAGGTCGTCGGCGTCAAGCCAGGCGGCGCCAGCGCGATGAAACTGATTCGCAGCGTGTGCATGAAAGGCTTGTCGGCAGTCTTGCTCGAGTGCCTCGAAGTCGCGCATCGTTACGGCGTGCTCGAAGCGGCGGCGGCCGATATCGCAGGCTCGTTCGACGAGCGGCCGTTCGCGCAAAACATGAAGCGCTATGTGTGCGGCACTGCCGTGCATGCGGAGCGCCGCATTCATGAAATGGCCGACGTGCTGGCACTGCTGAACTCGCTCGATTCGTCCACACGCATGACTAAGTCGACGCGCGCGAAGCTGATGGACGTGTCGAAAATGGGATTGCGCGAAAAATTCAATGCGCGCGAGCCGGATACGATTGCCGCGGTGATGGATGCGATTGTCGCGCTCGGGCCGTCCAAGGCTTAAGCGTGACGTGGGTGGCGACAGTTCGCGCGCAGCAATGCGCTACGAACTGCTGCGGCCGAGCCCTAGAACTGGCAGGAGCCCGGCCCGTCGGGGCTGCCGCAGGTTCCGCATCCTGCGGGCAGCGTGTCCAGTGTTGCGGAACTCGAAACGGCGCCGAACGCCGATTTTGAAACCGCCGAAAAAGTCGACAGCTTTTTGTGCAGGTCGGTGCCCTGGCACGACGGGCATTCGGCGGCAGGCGACGACGCCCGCACCAGTTTCTCAAACTCGTTGCTGCAGGAACCGCATTTATATTCGAAGATGGGCATGATGACGCGAATGAATTAAAAGGCCGGACAAGTATACGACTGAACCGCGCTTCATTTGTATCACGTAGAATGCGCTGATGCCCGAGGGAGGAAACCATGCGGCTTTCCGTGGCAATGCTTGTGATGTCGACGTCGTCCCTGGCTGGATGCGCGGGGCAGGGCGGCGTGAATGCCTGCCGGGCGAAGAGCGCTCGATCGCCGAAACGGTTTATTTTGGCACTAACATTCCGGGCGGCGGCCAGGTCAGCGCCGAAGAGTGGTTCGCGTTCCGCGATACCGTGATTTCCCCGCGCTTTCCCGACGGCTCGACGTCGTTCAAGGCTGAAGGCCAGTGGCGCAACAATCTCGGCGTGACTGAATCGGAAAGCACTTATGTGCTGCAGGTCGTCCACTCCGCTTCGCCGGAAACCGGCAGGGCGATCGGCGAAGTCGCATCGCTGTATCAGAAAAAATACCGGCAGGAAGCGGTGCTGCGCGTGCGCAGCGCGTCTTGCATCTCGCTCAATCGGGCAACGGGTTGAGTTGAACTGTCACAATACCCGCGACCTATGCGGGAAATTTACTGTCGCAGTTCAGGTATTTACAGAGAAAAACCCTCGATTCCGGTTGTGCGGGCGCTGACACGCGGTACAATCCGCGATATTTTGATTCAGCCCGGGAATTTTTCGAACCATGGCAGTGAAGAAATACGACGAGAGTTCCGTCCAGAAACTGCGCGGCATCGAGCCAGTGCAGCGCCTGCCGGGGATGTACACGCGCACGACGGATCCGACGCACATCATTCAGGAAGCGATCGACAACGCGGCCGACGAAGCGTTCGGCGAACACGCCGACCAGATTGACGTCACGCTGCATCGCGACGGATCGGTGACCGTAACCGACAACGGCCGCGGCATTCCCGTCGGTATTCACCCGATTGAAAAAATTCCGACAGTGCAACTCATATTCACCGAGTTGCATGCGGGCGCCAAGTTTTCAAAAACCGCCGCCGACGCCGCATATAAGTTTTCGGGCGGACTCCACGGCGTCGGCGTGTCGGTGACCAACGCGCTGTCCGAAAAAATGGAAGTCGAAGTCAAGCGCGAAGGCGCACTGCATCGCATCGTCTTTGAAGACGGTGTTGTCACGCAGAAACTGAAGAAAATGAAAAGTGTCGCGGCGAAAGATTGCGGCACGTCATTGCGAATCTGGCCCAACAAAAAATATTTTGATTCGCCGAAAATCTCGCTGCCCGACCTCGAGCGCATCGTGCGCTCGAAAGCAGTGCTGCTGCCCGGCGTGAAGGTATCGCTGTCGATCGAAGGCCCGAAGGAAACCACCAGCCGCACGTGGAGTTACCCGGAAGGCATGAAAGGGTATCTGAAGGAAATGCTGGCCGACACTGAGCCGGTCGCCGACATTTTCGACGGTGAAAATTACGTCAAGGAAGCGAACGGCTATGCGGTCGGCGAAGGCGCGGGCTGGGCATTCGCGGTGGTCGACGAGGCGAAAGGCTACGGCGAGTCGTACGCGAACCTGATCCCGACTCCTGCGGGCGGCACGCACGAATCCGGATTGCGCGACGGTATTTTTGAAGCCGTGAAAGTGTTCGCCGAGCATCACAACATGATGCCGCGCGGCGTGAAGCTGATGTCCGACGACTTGTGGTCGCGAACGATTTACTTTTTGTCGGCCAAAGTGCTCGAGCCGCAATTCCACGGGCAGACCAAGGAAAAATTGTCGAACCGCGATGCGTTCAAGCTCGTTGCGACGATGGTGCGCGATCCGTTCGAGCTGTGGCTCAACACGCACGTCGACTTCGGACGCAAGATCGCAGAAGTCGTCATCAGGCAGGCGGTCGAGCGCTCGCGCTCGGTGCAGAAAGTCGAGCGCAAGAAATCGTCGAGCGTCGTCATGCTGCCCGAAAAGCTCACCGACTGCGAGACGACGGACATCAAGGACAACGAACTGTTCCTGGTCGAAGGCGATTCGGCAGGCGGCTCGGCCAAGCAGGCGCGCGACAAGCGGTTTCAGGCCATCTACAAGATGCGCGGCAAGGCGCTCAATTCCTGGGAAGTGAAACGCGAGCTGCTGTTTTCGAATGCCGAGATTCACGACATCGCGGTTGCGATCGGCGTCGATCCGCACGAAAACACGGACACCCCCGATTTGTCGGGACTGCGCTATGGAAAAATCGCGTCGATGACCGACGCGGACGTCGACGGCGCGCACATCTCTGTGCTGCTGCTCACGCTCTTCTACCGGCACTTCCCGAAATTGATCGAGAACGGCAACATTTATATTGCGAGCCCGCCGCTTTATAAGATCGACATTCCGGCGCAAGGCAAGCGGCCGGCGAAAAAGCTTTATGCGCTCGACGAAGAAGAACGTAGATCGATTGTCGATCGCGCGCGCGACGACGGCATCAAAGCTGACGCGATTAAAATCCAGCGCTTCAAAGGCCTAGGTGAAATGAATCCGGGGCAGCTGTGGGAAACGGCGCTGTGCCCCGCTACGCGGCGGCTGCTGCAGGTGCGCATCGAGGATCGCGATGCAACGCTTGCGCTATTTAACATGCTGATGTCCAAGCGCGAATCGGAGGCACGCTGCGCGTGGATGGAAGAAAATGGCGATCAGGTAGAGGCTGACGTATGAAGAAGGGCAGCACGAAGAATCCGAGCGGCAAGCCGGACGATGCGACACCGGATTTGTTTGCCGACGCGAGCGGTGGTGGTGGCAAGGGTGGCGGCAACACAACCAAATCCCAGGGTAACGGCGACGATACGGTCGACATGGCGGCGTTCGCCGAACGCAGCTACCTGACGTATGCGATGAGCGTGGTGCGCGGCCGTGCGATTCCGAATGTCCAAGACGGCCAGAAGCCGGTGCAGCGCCGCATCCTTTACGCGATGCACGAACTGGGCCTGCGCTCGGGTGTACAGCACACAAAATCCGCGCGCATCGTCGGCGAAGTGCTCGGCAAATATCATCCGCACGGCGATTCTTCGACTTACGACGCACTCGTGCGCATGGCGCAGGATTTTTCACTTCGCTATCCATTGATCGACGGCCAAGGCAATTTCGGCTCGCCCGATGGCGACATGGCGGCGGCTTATCGCTATACCGAGGCGCGCCTGACGCCGCTCGCTGACCTGCTGCTCTCGGAGATCGATCAGGACACCGTCGATTTCACGACCAACTACGACGGCCGCCTGCAGGAACCGGAACTGCTGCCGGCGCGGTTACCGATGCTGCTGTTGAACGGAGCGTCGGGCGTGGCGGTCGGCATGGCGTGCGAATTGCCGCCGCACAACATGCGCGAAGCCGCCGAAGCCGCGATTCAGCTCGTGCGCCATCCCAAGACCACCGTAGCCGCAGTCATGGACATCATCAAGGGGCCGGATTTTCCGGGCGGCGGGCAGATCATCAGTCCGCATGCGGCCATCGTCGAAGCGTATACGAGCGGGCGCGGTTCGCTGCGCGCGCGGGCGCGCTGGAAAGTCGAGACGCTGGCGCGCGGCCAGTGGCAAATCGTCGTTTACGAATTGCCGCCGACGACTTCAGCGCACCGCATCATGTCCGAAATCGAGGCGATCACCAATCCGAAAGCCAAGGACAAAAACGGCAAGATCAGCGCGACCCAGACGACGCTGAAGCAGCTGATTCTCGGCGCAATCGAAAAAGCCAACGACGAATCGGACAAGGAAAACAAGGTGCGTCTCGTGCTCGAGCCGCGTTCGTCGCGCCAGAACCCCGACGAATTCATGCAGCTCCTGCTTGCGCACACCAGCCTCGAAGAGAATTTTCCGGTCAACCTCGTGGCGCTTGGGCTCGACGGGCGGCCGGGCCGCAAGAACATCCGCGATCTCATCGGCGAGTGGGCGGAGTTTCGCGTCACGACGGTCACGCGGCGCACGAACTTCCGTCTCAAGCAGGTCGACCGCCGCATCCACATTCTCGAAGGCCGCAACATCGTCTTTCTCAACATCGAGAAAGTCATCAAGTGCATCCGCGAGTCTGACGAGCCCAAACCGGCGTTGATCGAGCGCTTCAAGCTGACCGAGATCCAGGCCGAAGACATCCTCGAGATCCGTCTGCGCCAGCTGGCGCGTCTCGAGGGCATCAAGATTGAAAATGAACTCAAAGAGCTGAAGACCGAGCGCAAAGGACTCAAGGAACTGCTCGCCAGCGACACCGAGATGCGCAAGCTCGTCGTCAAGGAAATCCGCGACGACACGAAGCAGTTCGGCGACGACCGCCGCACGGTCATCGAAGAAGCCGGGCGCGCCACGTTCGAGCGCCAGATCGTTGACGAACCGTTAACGGTGATCGTTTCGCGCAATGGTTGGGTGCGCGCGCGCCAGGGGCATGCGCTCGACCTGGTCGGCACTACCTACAAAGCGGGCGATGCGGCCTATGCGACTTTCGAGACGCGCTCAATCCATTCGATCGCGATGATCGATTCGACCGGCCGCTCATTCAGCGTCGAAGCGTCTGATATTCCGGGCGGTAAAGGCGACGGCGTGTCGTTCAATTCGCTGGTCGAGCTGGCGCCCGGTGCGCGGCTTGCGCACGTTGTCGATGCGCAACCCGGACGGCGTTATCTCGTTGCGACGTCGGGCGGCTACGGCTTCATCGCCAAATCCGAAGACCTGCTCACGCGCGTGCGCGCGGGCAAGACCTTCATGAGTGTGGAAGCGGGCGACGAAGTGCTGCGTCCAGCGCCGGTGCCGGCAAAAGCCGAGTTGGCGGTGACGTTGTCGGAAAACGGCCGCATGCTGCTGTTCGACGCATCCGAACTCAAGGAGATGGCGCGAGGGCGCGGTGTTACGCTGATGGGACTCGACGATAACGAGAAGATGAAGGCGGTCGGTTTCTCCAACCGCAAGTCGGTAAGCGTCGAAGGCGTCACCAAAAGCGGCAAGGAAAAGACCGTGCGCGTCGCGGGCCAGGAATTGCAAAAGTACATCGTGCATCGCGCGCGAAAAGGCTGCCTGCTGCCGAGCAAGCTCGTGCCGGAAGCGGTCGTTCAGGAATAGCTGCGCATGAAAACGCCGCTTGCAGTGTTGTCGGCGATCGTTGCTTTAACCGGCGGCATGGCGTGCGCACAGACCTATCCTGCAAAACCCGTGCGTCTCGTCGTTCCGCTCGCACCCGGGGGCGGTAACGACGCGCTCGCGCGATACGTCGGCAAATTCCTGACGGAGAGTCTCGGTCAATCGTTCGTGGTTGAAAACCGCGCAGGCGGCGGCGGCATGGCCGGCGGCGAATATGTCGCGCGTTCTTCGCCGGACGGCTACACGCTGGTCGTCGCGGGATCGGGACTGATCGTCACGACGCTCATGCACAAGCAGATCAGTTTCCAGCGCGATTTCACGCCGATCTCGCCGATTGGCGAATACGCAACCTTGCTCGTCTGCCATCCGTCGCTGCCGTTGCGCAGCGCCGGCGACCTCATCAAATTTGCCAAGGGGAAACCGGGCCAGCTCAATTTCGCGTCCGCCGGCAGCGGGTCGGCCGGGCATCTGGTGCTCGAAATGTTTCGTTCCGCCGCCGGCATCGACATCGTGCACATACCGTATAAGGGCGCGGGTCCCGCGGCGACCGATGTGATGGCAGGGCAGGTGTCGGCACTGTTCGGCAATCCGCTCGGCGCAATGCCGCATGTGAAATCCGGCCGGCTGCGGGCGCTCGGCATCAGCAGCCTGAAACGCGTGAGCTCGATTCCCGAAGTGCCGACGATCGACGAATCAGGCCTGCCCGGCTTCAGCGCCACGTTTTTTCTTGGTCTCCTCGGGCCGCCGGGCATGCCGCGCGAGATCGTCAATCGTCTTAACGCTGAGACGATGAAGGTGGTGCAGCGCCGCGATTTTCAGGACCTGCTCGTGCTGCAGGGCATGGAAGCTACGAGCGGCTCGCCCGAAGAGTTCGCCGCGCGAATCAGGATCGAAGTCGAGAAGACGGCGAAAGTCGTGCAGGAATCGGGAATGAAGTTGAATTGATGCGGTAACGAACCCTGCGTCACTCAACGAGCAATGGCGCCACGAAAGCAAAAAAGCCGCCGATCGCATAGAGCGCAAGCGAAATGAAATAAACCCGGACTGAAATTCGCCGTGTTCGCGTGCAGGCTGCTGCAAGCGCCGGATCGGCAGGGCATGGCAGTGTTCGCGCGCGCCATTGCATGAATCCGGCGGCTGCGAGCATGACGGTCGCCGCCGCAAACACGCTTACCTTGTTTTCAGAAACCCAAACGAGTTGCGGCACCGCGGACACCAACGAAGAAAGTGCCGCGCCCGCCCCGAGCGCCACCAGCAGTGACGGAATCGCGCAGCAAATGAGGGTGCTGCCACTGGTAAACAGTGACAGTATTGAAGCGAACCGGCTTTGCGTCTGGCCGTCCACTTATTTTTTGCCGCGGCTGGCGGCTTTCACCTGCTGCGCAGTTTCATTGATGGTCTCAATTTTGGCGACATCGTAACCGGCATCCTTGATGAGGGCCGTGACGGAGTCATGCGACAGGGTCTGGCCGTCTTTTAATTCCACGGCGACGATTTTTTTCTTGAGATCGACGTAGACGTCCTTGGTCTGAGACAACGAGCGCATTTTCTTTTCGATGCCCTGCGCGCAGAACGCGCACACCATGCCGTTGACTTCTGCTTTGATGGTCTGGACGGCGGCATGGGCGGCGGTACTGATGAACGCGAGCATGAGTGCAACGATTGTCAGAATATTTTTCACGATTAATCCTTTTTTAGAAAATGTACATGAAGTTAAAGCGGAGCTGGTGCGAGTTGTTGACGCCGCCTTCGACGAAGTAGCCTTTGTCGATCAGGCGCAGCATCGGCGTGATCTCGGCCTTCTCGGCGAGATCGCGCATGCGCCGTGCCTCCACGATCAGCCACGGCTGGGTCTGCTCGTAATCGACTTCGTAAAACGAAAATCCCGCGCGTACCGACGCATAGTCATGATTGAGTCCGGGCGCGCGATAAAGCTGGCCCGTGGTGGCGAAGTAAATACGCGTGGTTTCAAAATCGAACTGGATGCCCGGTGTGACGGCAACTTTGCTGCCTTTAAAATCGTTGCCCTGCACCGCGCCGATGCCGCCGACCAGCCACACGTTTGCCTGCGCCTCCTTCGCGTTCCACCGGTTGAGCAGCCGCGTGTACGTGACTTCGCTCAGCTCGCGGCGCTTCGTGCCGTCGTCCGAGCGCATCTG
This sequence comes from Betaproteobacteria bacterium, assembly GCA_028292435.1. Classification (GTDB taxonomy): domain Bacteria; phylum Pseudomonadota; class Gammaproteobacteria; order Burkholderiales; family SG8-41; genus PALSA-1004. The sequence continues at coordinate 1,751 of JAQGMI010000167.1, read as the reverse complement.
GACCAGCCCGGCGCCGAAGGCGTCGCGCGGCGTGACGGCGTAGTTCACCCAGACCTCCTGCCAGTTCGGACCGAGATCGCCCATGGTCATCCATGAATCCTTGAAGCCCATGGGTCCGGCGTGCGCGGTGGATGCGGCGGCGATTGCGATAGCCGGCGTCAGCCACTTCAGTACTGAGGTTCTCATTCGGCATCCTTATGCGTAATGCTTCAAGCCGGCCAGTGGCCGGACAGGAAACGTAAACCAGGATTGGAGCGCAGCCCGATGGCTGCGCAGCTCAATTACGCGAGGATGGCAGGCGGGCGTTGCAGCCCGTCGGGAATGAAGGAGACGTATTGCGCGGGGACGAAGAAATTCGACTGCTCGTGCACGGCGATGGACTTCGACGGTAATGCCATCGATAACAGAGCGGAGCACATCGCACAGGTGACGCCCGCACAGCACGATTGCTGGCTGCCGTCGCTGGTCGACGGCGCGTTATCCATGCCGCCGGTGGCTTGCGGGCAATGTTCCATGGCTTCCATCGCGGCGGTCGGCGCCGCTTTCGCATGCGGACACATGGCCGTCGCCGCGAGTGCCTGCATCGGCAGCAGCACGAGCAAAACGCAGGCAAAAAAACGATGGAGTCTGATGCTCACAGCGCGATTCCAGCAAAGAAAGGCGACTAAACCATCGGCAACGCAAAATGCCTGGACGTTGAACGTCGGGGCCGTTTTCCCTTTGCAACGCCTGGTGTACAAGGCATTCCAACAAAAGTAATCTGTTTGGGCACGGGCTATCGCCGCGACTGGTAGTCGCCTAGACTGGCGGTCGTCAGCAAACAATTATCGGGGAGGTGCGCATGAAAACCGTGTCGATCGTCATTGCCGCAGGGGCATTGGTGTTTGCAATCGCGGCGAGCGCCGGGGAAATCAAGGTCGTGTCGACGCAGGCGACGCAGGAAGCGTATCAGGAGCTGGTCGCGCAATTTGAAAAGGCGACGGGCCATAAAGTCACGACGACGTTTTCCGGCACACTCAACGTACAAAAAATGCTGGCCGGCGGTGAACCGTTCGACGTCATCATCATGGCGGGCCCGGCGATCGACGAGCAGATCAAGCTCGGCAAGGCAGCTGCCGGCAGCCGCGTCGATTTCGCGCAATCCGGCACTGGCATGGCGGTGCGCAAAGGCGCAGCGAAGCCCGATATCAGTTCAGTCGATGCGTTCAAGCGCGCTTTGCTGGCGACAAAATCGATCGGCTACTCGACCGGCCCCAGCGGGCTTTATATCCTCAGCGTGTTCGACAAGCTGGGTATCGCGACCGAAGTCAAAAGCAAGCTGAAGCAGACGCCGTCGGGCGTCTTCGTCGGCACACTGATTGCGGACGGCGAGACCGAGATCGGCTTTCAACAGATCAGCGAACTCGTGCATTTCGCCGGTATCGATTATGTCGGCCCGCTGCCGGGCGAACTGCAGCGCATGACGATGTTCTCAACCGGCATTCATACCGGCGCAAAGGAAGCGGACGGGGCCAGGGCGCTGGTGAAATACATTACGGCGCCGGGTGCGGCCTCCATCATCAAAAAACACGGGTTGGAACCCGGCTGATCGAGCCGGTGATCCGACGCTTTAGCGGCCTTTTGTTTAAGGGGAGAGGGCACTGATGGCTTATCCCGTCTGTCCGAAATGCGGCCACGCGCCGCTGCCTGCCGATCAGTCCTCGCCGGCCGCCTGCCCGGCATGCGGCATCGTGCTCGCGAAATTCGCCTCG
>JAQGMI010000024.1 GCA_028292435.1 Betaproteobacteria bacterium | reverse complement strand
GCAGCCGACCACAAGATTGCCCTCGTCATTGGCAATGGCGCATACCCGACTGCACGCCTCAGAAATCCGGTCAACGATGCGAACGCCATGGCGAGCATGCTGCGCGAGGTCGGCTTCGACGTCATCGTGAAGACTGAGGCGAATCGGCGCGACATGACGCGCGCATTGACCGAATTCCGCGGCAAGCTCTCGGCCGGCAGCATCGCGCTTTTTTATTATGCCGGCCACGGCATGCAAGTCAAAGGCAAGAATTTCCTGATCCCGGTGGACGCCGAGATCGACAACGAAGACATGGTCGCCACCGAAGGCATCGATGTCGAACGGCTCTTCGAACAGCTGAAGATCACGCGCCTGAATGTGGTGATCCTCGATGCCTGTCGCGATAATCCATTCGTGCGCCGCGGCAACAGCGGCGGCCTTGCCGAAATCGACGCACCGCTCGGCACCTTCCTCGCCTACGCGACGGCACCCGGTAAAGTCGCCGCGGACGGCGCCGGCGCGAACGGCCTCTACACCTCGGAGCTCCTGAAGGCGATTGCGATTCCGGGGCTGAAGATCGAAGACGTGTTCAAGCAGGTCCGCATCGGCGTGCTCAAGTCATCCGGAAACACGCAGGTGCCGTGGGAGTCCTCATCGATGACCGCTGAATTTTATTTCCGGCCCGATGCAAAGTCGGCAGCCGTCGACGTACAATTGCGACGCGCCGAGCGCGAGCGGATCGAACTGCAGCAGGAAATGGAAAAGCTGCGCGCGGAACTGATTCGGCTGGTTAGCTCGCAGCCGCCGGCCACGGTGATTGCAACGGTAGCGACGGTGGCGCCCACCGCCAGCCCCGTAACTCCACCGATCGCGCCGATTGGAATCACGCGCAAAGATAGCATCGAAGACTGGGACAAGCGGCTTGCGCTCGTCGAAAGCCTGTCCGGACAACTCGACTACGCGAAAGCGATCGCGATTCTGTTTGATATCAAAAACGATGACGAGCTTACGAGCATCGTTAAATTCGAGCGATTCCTGAAGGGCTCGGGCTGGGCGAGCGCGCTGGCGATGGGCGTCGGCCCCAATGGCATCCCGCTCTGGGCTAATGCCTCGCGCTACCGAACGTCGACATTCGCACAAGAGTCGGCGCTCGAATTTTGCGCCAGACTCGACGTCAATGCAGCTGCGAGTCCCGAGCCGGGCAAATCTCGGTTCGATTGCGGTCTCGTCATCATAAACGGAGAGTTGAGACTGGAAGGAATTCGCGTGCTGGCAGGGCAACTGAAATACGCCGATCCCGCCGCGGCCCGTTCCGCATTCCTCGGCACTATCAGTGCCGCGGTTGTCGAGAACTTTACGCCTGGCGGACAAGGCGCGATGGGCAACAATCTGGGTTCGGGCATGCAAACCGCACGGGTCTATACGCCGGCCATTAGCGTACCCTGACAATCCGCCGCTGTACGCTATTCAGCGATAACTTTTGCCACCGCAGTCCGCATCGCCGTCCAGCGCTGAGGTTTGGCGCCCGGCAATTCAACGGTTCCCTCCATTGCTTCGCCATCGATGCGGCCGCTAAAGCGCGCCGTGCCTTTCAGGTCCGCAAGCGCGAATCCGATGTCATTGCCGCGCAGAGACAAGCTTTGCGCTTTGACCTGCTTACCGGCCGCACTCGCAGTTCCATCGAGTACCTGAAATTTCTGTTTGAGCGCAAGCTGGTAAATTTCGCCGGCAGCCGTTTTGACTTCCCAGGTCCCGGCAGCACGAGCGGGCACATACCACAGCATGACCGTGGCGCGCGGAACGCCGGTTACACTTTCCTTTTCCGGCACGTCGAAACTCAGTGAATCATCGGGCGACCAATCGCCCAGATGGTAATCGTGCGACACGATGCGCGCACCCGGTGGAAGCTCATTGAATATCTTCGCGCGTAAATTGATCATCATTGCCGGGAGCAGATACAAAGTCAGGACCGATGCCTTGCCGAGATCCGTTTTGAACACGTCCTGCTGGAGAAACCTGGCACGCTCGGCGACGCCAAATTTTTGCGCGCTCGCGTTCGATTGCCTGACGAGATCGGAATCGATGTCGACGCCAATGCCGCTCGCCTTGTAATAGCGAGCAGCGGTCAGCACGATGACGCCATCGCCCGATCCCAGATCGATCACAAAGTCTTTTTCGTTAACGCTCGCCATGCGTAACATCGCATCGACGACCACTTGCGGCGTCGGCACATAAGGGCCGCCCGTTTTCAGATTTTCTTCAGCGCCATGCGCCGGAATGCAAAAAGCGGCCGCCAGCATCAGCGCCGCCACGCCTGCAACACTTCTATTCATATGATCGCCCCTGCCGCACATTTACCGCTGTTCGATTGCGGTGGAACAGCAGTCATTCCGGCCAGCGCCGGAATGACTGCCGACTGATCAGAACCGTAATTTGTCGCCGGGATTGATCGGGAAAACCTTGACCGGAAAGTTGCCGAGCGCATCCATGTATTCCTGCGGGGTGCCGACGAGGAAGGGGTTGCTGGCATAGTGCATCGGAATCGCATACTTGGGCTGCAGGAATTCGCGGGTGGCCCTGGCAGCGTCGCGCGGGTTCATGACGAAGTGGCCACCGATCGGAATCATGATGAGATCCGGCTTGTAGAGATCGCCGATCAGTTTCATGTCGCCGAACAAACCGGTGTCGCCCATGTGATAAATCCGCGGGCCGTTTTCGATCTCGATGATGAAACCAACCGGCTCACCGCCGAAATGCGTCTCCTGCTTTTTGGTCACCGGGTTGGTCCATAGGATCTCCGAGCTGTGCTCGGCATGTACCTGCGTAATTTTCACGCCCGGAAACGGCGAAATCGTACCGCCTTTATTCATGCGCGGCGACAACTCGGCCGGCAGTTCGCCAAGCGTCTGCCATTGCTGATTGAGCCCCGCCGGCGCCCATACCGGCACGTTGTTCTTCTTTGCGAGCGCGACCGCATCGCCGCTGTGGTCGCCATGCGCATGCGTCACGAGAATCAGGTCGAGCTTGCCGAGCGCGTCGAGATTCTTGAATTGCGCCGGCGTTTTGGGATTGCCGAGTATCCACGGGTCAACCATGATGACTTTGCCGGTCGGCGTGGTGATGCGCATGGCCGATTGTCCCAGCCACCAGACTTCAGTGCCGCCGCTCGCGCCTGCTGCGCGATCGGGCGGTGTCGCACAACCGGCGATCAGTAAGAGTGCTGACAACAGAGCCACAATGTTGCGCATAGCGTATCGCATCGTTTCCTCCTGAGTTGAATAAGTCCTGCGGTTTTACAAACTTCAAGCCGAATTCGTCGCCTGGCCGGTCGATGGCGTCAGCCACCTGCCTTGCATCGATTCAACTGGATCCCCTTTTTTGACTGACTCGACTCATTTGACTGGCACATCCTTGCACTCTTTACGTACTTCGAGCGCGGTGCGGGTGCGATCGTACGTGTCCTGGATGGTTTTTTTAATGCGCTCCAGATCCGGTTTGGTCAGTTTATCGTCGTCGCCGAGCTTGTCCGCTTCGCTCAACAGTACCTGCAACGGTTCGCCCTGATTGCGGTACTGCTCGGTGGCCAACGCGATATTGCCCAATTGATCGCAGGTCATCGCGGCGGCCGCCGGCGCGCAATTCAGGAGGAGCATTATATAAAGGGTGGAACGCAAATGAGCACTCCCCAAAACCGCCATGGTAAACCAGCGGCGTGCGGAGCGCATCACTGTGCGAGCGCGCGCATATGGAGCTTTATGACATCCTCGATTCCGCTGTCGGCGCCGAAACCCATGGCGTTCGCGCGCGCCGTCGCAAACCGCGCAGGCCATGTCAGAACGATTTTTTCGATGCCGGGATCGCGCTCGAAATGCACCCGGGCCAAGTATTGCGCGCCCGCCACCTTTTCCAGCGCGGCAAGCGTTTCGGCAACGGTCACGGTGATCCCGGGCACATTCAGAATCCGGTTTGCGCCCCATTCCGTCGCCGGTATCTCCATCGCCCGCACCAGCGCCTCGACCGCGCGCTCGGGTGACGAGATCCACATGCCCGCCTCTTTGGGCACCGGACAGATCGCGGTTTCGCCGTTGAGCGGCTCGCGAATAATACTGCTCATGAAACCCGACGCTGCACGATTGGGCCGCCCCGGACGTACCACGATGGTAGGCAAGCGGATACAGCGGCCATCGACGTAGCCTTTGCGGGTGTAGTCGGCGACCAGCAATTCGCCAATGACTTTTTGCGTGCCGTACGACGACTGCGGCGTTGCTGCGCTTGTGTCGACAATCACCGCCGGCAACTCGCCACCGAATGCCGCAACCGAGCTCGTGAAAACAAGACGCGCCGGCCGCGGCTGCGCCCTGCACGCTTCGAAGACCAGGCGTGCGGCATCGAGATTCACCTGGTAGCCCAGGTCGAAATCCGCTTCCGCACCGGCGCTCACGACGGCTGCCAGGTGAAAAACCGCATCGGTCTGCGGCGCGAAAATACGTTTGATAAATGAGCGGTCGGCGATGTTGCCTGTTGCATAGCGCACATTTTCACCGGACACGCCGCCTTGGGGCATAACCTGGTCGACGAGTACGAGTTCGCTCATTTGCGTAGCGCCGCCCGGCTTCGCACCGAGCCCGCCGCGTGCAAGCAGCGCACGGGCTACGCGTTGACCGAGAAACCCGCCGCCGCCGGTGATTACGATCCGCATTTCAAGTGCGCCCCTTTATGACTGATTGATAAGCCGTCCGGAAACGTTATCATCGGGTTTTGATGCCGCGCCCGCAAGCGCCGCATGACGCCATCCTGGGACTTCGCGATGACACCATTGGACTGGAATTTCATTTTCATTTCGCCGTCCGCTTATCCGCGGTTCGAACGTGAGCTCTACAAATAACCGCCTGGTCATACGGCCAGCCTACGCCGCCGACATCGCGCGGATCACGGCGATTTACCGCAGCCATGTGATGCATGGACTGGCAAGTTTCGAGACGGAGCCGCCCGACGACGCGGAGATGCTGCGTCGCTTTACGTCGATTCGCGAGCTCGCCCTGCCGTATCTGGTAGCCGAAGCCGATGGCGTCATTGCAGGTTACGCTTACGCCGCCGTCTATCGGACGCGCCCCGCTTATCGCTACACCGTCGAGGATTCAGTCTATGTCGATCAAGAGTATGTTGGGCAAGGCATTGGCAGCGCATTAATGCCCGCGCTGATCGACGGTTGCGCGGCGGCCGGCCGCCGTCAGATCATCGCCGTCATCGGCGACAGCGCGAATCATGGCTCGATACGCTTGCATGAAAAGTTTGGCTTCGAACGCGTCGGCTTGCTGCCGGCGGTCGGCTACAAGTTCGGGCGTTGGGTCGATTCCGTCTTGATGCAAAAGGCGGTGGGCGGCGGCCAACGCTCGACGCCGCCCGCCTGAGCGACCGCTCAACGCACGGACACTGCGCCGCGATCGGGTGCGAAGACGTAGACCCGGTTGTCGATTTCACGCGGATTGTCGGTCTCTTTTAGAATCCATCGCACCTGCAATGCGTGGCGCACGCCGGCGAACTCGAAATCGATCTGCTCGATGGTGATGAGGGAACTCGTGGCCCGTAGGCGCTTGGCCTCGCCGCTACCGTACCAGCACCGATAGCGGAATTCGCGCGTTTCACCCTGCTTCCATACGCCGAGCGGATATTTCGCTTCCTGATCGCAGCTGCTGATGCCATAGCGGCTGTCCGCTACTCTGCCGATCGCCGTGTTGTCGGAACGCAGCGCGAATTTTTGGCCGACACCGCGCCGGCCGCGATCGTAAACCAGCAGCGTCGCGCCGGTGTCCGGATGCAACCAGGTTGTCGGACCGCGCCAGGTGCTTGGATTGCGCTCGGCGTTTTCCGTAAAACTCCCTTCGGGCATGGCGATTTCGCGCTTACCGTCCCACCGCGCGCCGAGAATGAGTTCAAGCGGAATGTAGCGCGTTTGCGCGGCGGCATCGTACGACGCGGACCACACATCGTCTGCGGCATGCGCGGGATAAGTGATGACGGCGCAAACGCATATCATTGACGCAACGAGCATGTGACGCATGCGCTGCTTCTCCGCGTTGTCGCTAAACCTGGTCTTCGAGACCGACTTTTTCGCGCCAGTCACTGCGCCTGGAAAACAACGGCTTCAATCCAAGCAGAATCAAGACGCCCGCCGCCGCAAACATCGCGACCGCAATCGGTCGATCGAAGAAAATTCCGTAGCTGCCACCCGACATCGCGAGCGACTGGCGCACCGATAGCTCGAGCATTGGCGACAGGATGAGCCCAAGCGCGATCGGCGCAGGCTCGAACCCCGTCTTGCGCAGCACGTAACCAAACGCGCCCGTGACCAGCATGATCCACACATCGACGACACTGTTGCTGACCGAATACACGCCGAGTATGCAGAAGCACAAGATCGTCGGATACAGATACGAGTAAGGAATGCGCAGCAGGTTCACGAACAAGCCGACCAGCGGAAGATTCAGGACGAGCAGCACGACATTGCCGACATACATGCTCGCCACAAAGCCCCAGAAGAGCTCGGGCTGCTGCGTGATCAGCATCGGCCCCGGTGAAATGCCATGCACCATGATCGCGGCGAGCATCACTGCGGTGATCGGTCCGGTCGGGATGCCGAGCGCGAGCATGGGGACAAATGCGCCGGTTGCTGCCGCATTGTTCGCGGATTCGGGACCGGCCACGCCTTCAATCGCGCCTTTGCCGAAACGCTCGGGATGCTTCGAGATCCGGCGCTCGATGCCGTACGACACGAATGACGAAATGATATGCGCCGAGCCGGGAATGATGCCGATCAGGAAACCGACGAAGCTGCCGCGGCCGATCGGACCTATCGACAGTCTCATCTCCTCCAGCGAGGGAATCAGCTGACGCAGCGTCGGGCGCTGGATCGGCGGCGGTGTCGCCTGTCCCGCCGTAAGCAGGATTTCCGACAGCCCGAATAAGCCAACTGCCACGGGCACGATGCCGATGCCGTCGGACAGTTCGATGACGCCATAACTGAAGCGCGTGTAGCCGCTCATCGCGTCTATGCCGATCATGCCGAGCAAAAGACCCACTGCTGCCATCGCCAGCGTCTTGAGCATCGACCCGCCGCTCATATACGACAGCACAAAAAATCCCATCAGCAGCAATGCGGTGTATTCGGGCGGCCCAAAGCGCAGCGCAAATGACGCCAGTGTCGGCGCGAGAAACATGAGCGCGACCACTGAGAGCGTACCGGCCACGAACGAGCCGATCGCCGCAATCGCTAGCGCCGGCCCCGCGCGCCCGCGCTGCGTCATGGCGTAGCCGTCGATGCAGGTCATTACCGATGCCGCTTCGCCCGGGATACGCATCAAAATCGAAGTCGTCGAACCGCCATACATCGCGCCGTAGTAAACGCCGGCGAGCAATACGATTGCGATGATCGGATTCAATCCGAACGTTGCCGGCAGCAACAAGCTGATCCCGGCGAGTGGACCCAGCCCCGGCAGCATGCCGACCAGTGTGCCGATCACACAGCCTGCGAATGCATAGGCAAGCACCGACGGTTGCAATGCAACCGAGAATCCCAGCATCAGGTTGGCGACCACGCCTTCCATCACAGCCCCCAGGGACCGCGCGGCAACTGCACTTTAAGCAGCGTCGCGAACAGCCAGTATGAGACGAACGCAAAACTAAAGGCGACGAGCAGCGTCGGCACAACGCGCTTACGCTCAACGACGCCAAGCATGAACACGAGCAGCGCGATCATGCTGAGCCGATAGCCGATGCGCTCGAGCGCGAACACCGCCGCGCCGCAGGCAAGCAACATCACGACGCCGCGCTTGCCTTCCGACCAATCGAGTGCATTGAAAAGCGGCGAGGATCCGGCGCGAAGCGCAATCAGCAGACCGAACACGCCAAGCGCACCGGAGATCATCAACGGCATGTAACCGGGGCCGGGTTCTGCGAGATGACCGAGCGGGTATGCGCGGTTTTGCCACGCGACGAGCAATGCGATGACGATGAGCACGATGCCGGCGACCACATCGCTGCGCAGTCCGCGCGCGGGCGCGCCGCCGGCGTCACGCATATCGGCACTGCTCATTGAGACTCGCTCACTTATGCTCTTCGACGCGGCCGACGGCTTTCACCGCATCGGCAAGCCGCTTGGCGTCAGCGGCCCAATACTTGGCAAATTCAGGCGCGTCGAGGTATTGAATCGGCGATTCGATTTTCACCATCGTCGACTTGAATTCCGGATCATCCACTGCTTTGCGTACCCCATCACGCAGCGTTTTCATGATCGCCTCTGGCGTGCCCTTAGGCGCAAACATGCCCGCCCAAATGTAGTACTCGACATCGTAGCCAAGCTCTTTCAACGTCGGCACTTGGGGAAAGGACTCGTGCCGCTTCGCCCCCCAGCCGACGATCGGCCGCAAGCGTCCGGCTTTGACATGACTTGCAATCGCAGCGGGACCGCCGACCGTCATCTCGACGTGACCGCCGAGCACCATCGTAATCGCCGGGCCGCCGCCGTTGGTGTGCACCGCGCGCATCTTCAGATTCGTCGCGTGTAAAAACATTTCCATCGGCATGTGCAGTGCGCCGTAGATACCCGACGTCGAAAACGACATCTGCCCCGACTTGGATTTCGCCAGTGCGATCAGTTCCTTCAGCGACTTGACCGGCAGCGATGGGTGCACGACCAGTATCGTCGGGTCGGCCGAGATGAGCGCAATGGGCATCAACTGATCAAGCGTGTAGGCGGGCTTGCGATCGAACAGCTTGTCCGCTTCCGGTATGACTGAAATACTCGACAGCGCCATAAGCAGGGTATATCCATCCGGCTTCGCATTCGCGACGAGCGAATTACCGACTGCGCCGCCGGCACCTGGCCGGTTCGCAATGACGACCGGCTGCTTTAGCATCTTTTCAAGCGCAATGGCGGTAGGCCGGCCCGTAATGTCGGCGACGCCTCCCGGAGGGAACGGCACGATCAGCGTAACCGGGCGCGACGGATACGCGTCCTGCGCGAAGACCTGAACGCAAGCGAGCGCAAGCATTGCGCCAATCACAATACGAGGCATGACTCCTCCGGACTTGTTATAAGTGCGAAAACCGAGTGCCGATTCTACCGAAATACCCCGGCGCCGCCCGTCGCCGGGCTAATCGACCGGATTTTCGAGCGTGCCGATCGGCTCGATCGTGATCGCGACGCGATCGCCCTTTTTCAAAAATTTAGGCGGATTGAAGCCGATGCCGACGCCCGCGCAGGTCCCGGTTGCGATCAGGTCACCCGGCTCAAGCGTCATCACGCGCGACAGCGTTTCGATCAGCGTCGGAATGTCGAATATGAGCTGACTGACCGGCGTGTCCTGACGCACTTCGCCATTCACGCGCGTCGTCAGTTGCATTTTTGCCACGTCGCGCACTTCGTCGGTCGTCACAATGCACGGGCCCATCGGGCAATAGCCATCGAGACTTTTGCCGAGAAACCATTGCTTGTGCTGATTTTGCAATGTGCGAGCGGTTGCGTCGTTGATGATCGTGTAGCCGTACACGTGATCGAAGGCGTTTTTCTTCGTGATGCCGCGGCCGGCTTCCCCGATGACGACGGTCAATTCGCCTTCGTAATCCGTTGAGTTCGTATAATCGAGATAGCTCGGAATCGGCTCGCCGTTCGCAATCACCGAGTTCGGCCACTTGGTAAAGATGATCGGCAGTTCCGGAATTGCATCTTTGCCAGCGCTCGCGTCAAACCCGCTGTCATGGAATTCTTTGGCGTGATCGTAGTAATTCTTGCCGACGCACAAAATGTTTTTGGCGGGACGCGGAATCGGCGCGTGCAATTTCACGCTGTCGAATGCAATCCGGCCATCGCCGCTTTTCACCGCTGCACGCGCTCGTTTCAACCCGTTTTTGCCGAGCGCGATGAAGCTCGTCATGTCTTTAGGCAGGCGCGATACCGCGGCTAGATCGACGATCGTGTTCGACGAAGCATCATGCACGCCGATACGCATGCCCTTCGGATCAGAGAAAGTTACCAGCCGCATAAAATTCCTTTGAATTGATGATTGTGGATCGTGAATCGCCGAGGACTCAGCCAGGAAACGGTCAGATGCAATTCGCCAGATTCAATCCTCGTCGCTCAATCCCGTAACTAATCCGGTTTCGCGCCGGAGATTTGTACGATCTTCGCCCACTTCGCAATATCGGCGTTCAGATATTTTTCGAATTCAGCCGGCGTCATCGATAGCGGTTCCGCGCCCTGCTCGTTCCAGGCCTTCTTCACGTCGGGGCGTGCCACGATTTTAACGATCTCGGCATTCAGGCGGTCAACGATCGGTTTCGGCGTGCCGGCCGGCGCCATGATGCCGAGCCAGATCGTCGCCTCATAATCCTTGACGCCCGCTTCCGAAAGCGTCGGCACCGCCGGCAACACGGCCGAGCGTTTCAATCCGGTCGTGCCGAGCGCGCGCACGCGATCGCCTTTGACCATCGGCGCCATAGTCGTGATTGCGTCGAGCATCATTTCGACCTGGCCGCTCATAACGCTCGTGCGCGCCTCGCCGCTGCCCTTGTGCGGTATGTGCACAATCTGCACGCCCGCCATCGCTTTAAACAATTCGCCTGCCATATGGTATGGCGTGCCCGTTCCCGACGACGCGTAGTTCATGCCGTTCGGCTTGGTCTTGGCGAGCGCAATAAATTCCTTGATTGATTTCGCCGGCACGGACGGGTGCACGACGAGCACGAGATCCGAATAATTAATCGGCGCAACCGGCACGAAATCCTTCATCAGCGCGAACGGTTTCTTCGGCACCAGCGATTCGTTAACCGTATGCGTGTTCGACATCAAGAGCAGCGTATATCCGTCAGGCGCCGACTTCGCGACAAGATCAGTCCCGATGATCGAACCCGCACCCGGCCGATCGTCAACGACAAACGACTGGCCGAGCGGTTCATTCAACCGCTGCGCGAGATAACGCGCGTAAATGTCAGCGGGCCCGCCGGCACCGAACGGCACGATGATGCGGACGGGTTTCGATGGATATGGCTGGGCGTGGCTAGCCAGCGAAAAGACAGCCGGGAACAATATGAAAAGCGCCGTCAAAGCGCGCACGCTGGCATTCATAGCACCCCCCATTGCGGAAATTGGCGACAGTATCCGGCGTGAAGCCGGCATGGTCAACCGCGGAAAAGCAGGTGCGTCAGGCCGCGCTGGGCCGCTTAAACAGCCACTTGAACTGCTGTTTGAACATCAGATCGGCGAATGCGATCTGGTCTTCCAGCGCTTCGCGCGCGAGCGCGGCATGACTCGTCGATTCAAGTTCGAGGTGTGCGTCGATTTCACCTTGTTCGGCAACCAGTTTTAGCCCGGCCTTGCGTGCAAGGTGAATCATGATTTTGTTTTCGGCCAGGCAATGCATGAACAGCGTCGTGTAGCCGCGCGTGACTGCGCTCAATTTGGCGCGATTGAGCAGCAGGAGCCCATGGCCGTGCCCGCGATGCGCGGGCTCGACGCTCAAACCCAGCTCGGCGTAACGCCGGTTGCGGTCGAGCGCAAGATGAGCCATGCCGAGCAGTGACATATCGCGGCCAAACACGCCGAACACCTTGTCATGCGCGAGATCGATGCGATCGACATATTGCTCGAGCGCCATGTCGAGCATGTACGTCCCAAAGCGCAGCCGCCTGTCTTCGGACGACAGCGTCTGCAGATGCCGAAACATTTCCGGCCGCTGAACTGAAGTTAATTTTTGTACAACTGCAGACATGCGCGCTCAGGCCGGCCCGAGGCCGTGAAGCGAATCCGGGTGCCAGCGCGTTTTTTGCGTCGTTGCCGACGCCTCTTTGCATCCAATCGACAAGTAAGCTCCATACCCGAGACCGACCAAGCTCATGGCTTGGCCTGCGTGGAACAAGATGTCCAAGATCATGCCGACTCCCTTCTAAAAATCATTAATGTTGCAGCACACATATTTCGTCCATATTTCACCATCTTGTGATGTCCGACAGCCAATGAGTACGCAAGTTCCATTCCACAGTTTTATGTTTAATATCATATCTATAGTAACATTTACTGTCGGTTTTATCCACTAAAAACGTGCAGCAGACTCGAAATGGTGCATCACATCATTTTTGCCCAGTCTTTGTTGGCTCAGCGCAGCGTACGCGCGAGCGTGCCGCCATTCCTCGAAACTTGCGCAACAGTAGTCGCGTCACTACTGTATGTTCATGCCCAATTGCGCTCGAGCGTCTGCTTAGTTAACGGCGGTCGACAAGTAGCGCCCGGAAAACGAAAGTCCTGATCTTGATCAAACCAGCCCTGTTTTCGCGCGGCGGCGCGCTATGAGTGCCGCGCCAGTCGAACGTTGGCTTGCCCGCGTTGTAGTGCTCCGACCGGGCGAAGGACGCGCGCTTGCCTGGTCGTTTGCGTATTTTTTCTGCCTGCTGGCCGGTTATTACGTACTACGCCCCTTGCGCGACGAGATGGGGATTGCCGGCGGCGTCAAGAATCTGCCGTGGCTGTTTACCGCGACGTTTCTGGTTTTGCTCGCTGTCGCGCCGGTATTTGCGGCGCTGGTTGCGCGCCTCCCGCGCGCGCGCTTCATCCCGCTCGTGTATCACTTCTTCGTTGCCAACATTGCAATCTTCTGGCTGTTGCTGGTCTTTGACGTTGACAAGCCGCTCGTCGCGCGCGTGTTCTTCGTCTGGATCAGCGTGTTCAACCTGTTCGCCGTTTCCGTGTTCTGGTCGTTCATGGCGGATCTCTTCGCCAGCGAGCAAGGCAAGCGCTTGTTCGGCTTCATCGCGGCGGGCGGCAGTGCCGGCGCCCTCGCGGGTCCGGCCATAACCTTCGGCCTGGCCGTGCCATTGGGCCCCGTGAACCTGCTTATCGTCGCGGCGGTATTGCTCGAACTCGCGGTCCTGTGCGCGCGTCGCCTCGAAGCGGCGGCGCCAAAGTTGAAGGTATCGCCGCCCGAAACGGCGTCAGCGCCGATAACAAATGAGCGTCCTGCCGCGCCGCTTGGCGGCGGGTGGTGGGACGGCATTGTGATGGTTTTACGCTCGCCTTATCTTGGCGGCATCGCGACCTGGGTCTTTCTGCTGTCGCTTGCCGGCACGTTTCTTTATTTTCAGCAGGCGAACATTGTGGCGGCGGCATCTGACGATCCAGCGGTACGTACCCGCATTTTCGCCAGCATTGACCTGGCAATCGGCATCTTGACGATCATCGTGCAATTCTTTGCGACCGGACGCTTGATTACCCGCTTCGGCGTCGGACCTGCCGCCGCGTTTCTGCCGCTGGTGTTTGCGCTTGGGTTTCTCGTGCTCGCTTTTTCACCAATGCTGGCTGTCGTCATTGCGTTTCAGGCGATTCAGCGTACCGCCAACTTTGCGCTGTCGAATCCCGCGCGCGAAGTGCTCTTCACTGTGGTCGACCGCACGGAAAAGTACAAAGCGAAGAACATCATCGATATCGTCGTTTTCCGCGGCGCCGATGCGGCTAACGGCTGGCTGTTCGCGACGCTGCGAGGCGCCGGGTTTGAACTGACAACCATTTCCCTTGCGACAGTACCCGTTGCGATTGCATGGTTCGTGCTCGCGCTCGCCCTGGGCCGCGCGCAGGAAGAGCGCGCGCGGCGAATCGCACTCGAGCAAACGCCGGCCGGTACATCCGGATGAATTGATTCTGCAGTGGGCAGGCGGCGTAAAATGAACGCCGACCTACGCTAGTTCAGCTTAAACTTCGCGCTTAACCGTGCAGGCGCGTTAGTGCCTATGACCGTATCGAATTCCAACTTTTACTCTCGCCGTTCCGCCTTGACGATGCTCGGGGCCGGCACTCTGATGACCATGATTCCTCCAACCGCAAGCCAGGCGGCGACGCCGCTGATAAAGCGACCTATCCCGAAAAGCGGCGAAGCGATGCCGGTGATCGGACTGGGCACTTATATCGTCCTCGACGTAGCACCCAGCGCGCCCGAGCTCACGGAATTAAAAGACGTCCTGACCGCTTTCGCGGGCGCCGGTGCCCAACTGATCGACAGTTCACCGATGTACGGCCGCGCCGAAGCGGTCGTCGGCGACCTTGTCACCGCAACCAACCTGCGAGACTCGGTATTTCTCGCCACCAAGGTGTGGACGAGCGGCCGCGACAGCGGCGTACGTCAGATGCAGGATTCGCTGCGCCTGATGCGCACCCGTCGCATCGATCTGATGCAGATACATAACCTGCTTGATCTCGCGACCCATACCAAAACACTCATGGAGTGGAAGGCTGCCGGCACCATTCGTTACATGGGAATCACGCACTATCACTCGGGCGCATATCGCGACCTGGAAAAACTGCTTAAAACGAATACCTACGATTTCGTGCAGTTCAATTACTCACTTGCCGAACGCGAAGCAGAGCAGCGCCTGCTCGCAGTCGCTGCGGACACTAAAACCGCGGTCATCATCAACCGGCCATTCGCGCAGGGCGAACTTTTCCCGAAAGTGAAGGGACGCGAGCTGCCGCCATGGGCAGCCGATTTCGATTGCGACAGCTGGGCGCAGTTTTTTCTGAAATACATCATCGCGCACCCGGCGGTTACCTGTGTGATCCCCGGAACAGGCAAAGTGCGACATATGACTGACAACTTGAAAGCCGGCACGGGGCGCCTGCCCGACGAGCGCACTCGCAAGCGTATGGTCGAATTGATCCAGAGCCTGTAGATGCACGCGATCATCCACATCTTCGTCCCGCTTCTCGTCGTCGCCGCCACGCTCGCCGGATGCACCGGCCTGCGCCTGGGCTATCAGCAGGCCGATATCATTCTCGCCTGGCGCGCGAACAGCTATTTCGACCTCGACCGCGACCAGCGCCGTGACTTTTCCGCACGCCTTGACCGCCTGCTCGCCTGGCACCGCACCGAACAATTGCCCGAATATGCGACCTTCCTGACGACCGCAATCGACAAGGCGGAACACGGCCTGAAAGTGGATGACGTCGCGTGGTTCGCCGAAGGCTTCCGCTCGCGTTATCGCATCGTCGCGAATCGCGGCGCCGCCGACGCCGCCGACCTGCTCGCGACGCTCCGGACCGAACAAATCGTCTCGCTGCAAAAGCAGTTTGTGACAGACAACCGCAAATTCGCGGAGGAGCATGAACTCGACGCCGGCATCGAAAAACAAAAACGCGCGCGGCTAAAACGAATGTTGAAGCAGATCGACGAGTGGGCCGGCAATCTGAGCGACCATCAGGAAAAGAAAATCGCCGCCCTGCTCGCGCCGATTCCGTTGATCGAGCATCTGCGTCATCAGGACCGCATGCGGCGCCAGCGCGAGTTCATCGAGCTCCTCAACACGCGTCACGCCAAAGCGGATTTCGCGTCGAATGTGCGCCATTTCCTGGTGGAATGGGACGCCGGGCGCTCGCCCGAATACTCGAGAGTGTCCGAGCAGGTTTATCACGAGCGGCTGGCGTTCTACGTCGCAGTCGACAAATTGCTGACGCGCGAGCAGCGCCAGCACGCGCTCGCGCGCCTGCAGAAATATGCCGAAGACTGCAAAGCGCTTTCGGCGCAACGCGCGGCGGCCGGCGACGGTGCGGATGTGATGGCGGCTATACTGGCGCTATTTGCAAGCGCCGAAGATGCCTAATTACTCCAAAGCCATCGCGTCCAAGCTGCCGAATGTCGGCACGACGATTTTCACCGTCATGTCGAAGCTTGCGCAGGAGCACAATGCAATCAACCTGTCGCAGGGGTTTCCGGATTTCGACTGTGCGCCGCGCCTGCTCGAGCTCACTGCCAAATATTTCAACGCGGGCCTGAACCAGTATCCGCCGTCGGCTGGCATCATGGCGCTGCGCGAGCGCGTCGTCGAAAAGGCGGCGGCGCTCTATGGCGCGACGTACGACCCCGAGCATGAGGCGACCATCGTACCGGGTGCCACGTACGGGATATTCACCGCAATCACTGCGTTTGTGCGCCCCGGCGATGAGGTCGTGTTGTTCGAGCCGACCTACGACAGCTATGCGCCGGCGGTTGAAGTCAATGGCGGGCGACCGGTTTACGTACGACTGCAATTTCCCGATTACAGCATTGACTGGGAAGCGGTGCAGCGCGCGATCACGCCGAAGACGCGCATGATCGTCATCAATACGCCGAACAATCCGACCACCAGCGTGTTTTCCGCGGAAGACATGCGCGCATTCGAAAACATTCTGCGCAATACCAACATCATTGTCGTCGCCGACGAAGTGTACGAACACCTGATATACGACGGCCACCAGCACCAGAGCGTGGCGCGCTTCCCGGGTTTAGCCGAGCGCAGCTTCGTAGTCTCGTCTTTCGGCAAGACCTATAGCGTTACCGGCTGGAAAATGGGCTATGTGCTAGCACCGCGTGAGCTTATGGCAGAATTTCGAAAAGTGCATCAGTACAACGTGTTTGTTACCAATGGGCCGCTGCAATACGTGCTCGCGGATTACATGCAGGACCCGTCCGTCTATCTCGCGCTCGCATCTTTTTACCAGCAAAAACGCGATTTCTTTCTGACCGGGATCAAAGGCTCGCGTTTTCGCGTGCTGCCGTCGCGCGGGACGTTTTTCCAGAACCTTGCGTATGACGCCGTAAGCGACGAGAAAGACACCGATCTGGCGGTGCGGCTGACTAAAGAAAAAGGGCTCGCGGCAATTCCGCTATCGGTCTTCTATCACGACGGGCACTGCGACAAAGTGCTGCGATTCTGTTTCGCGAAATCGGAACAAACGCTCGCCAAGGGTGCCGCCATCCTGCGCGGCCTCTGAGCAGTGCCGCTCTTCCCTATTTCAGCCAGCTGATCTCGCGTGCAGTTTGCGCACCGATCATCGTTTCATCGAGACCGGCGGGCGTCTCGGCGCTCGTCGGCGACAACGGAATCCGGCCTGCCATGATTTCGGCAAACTTTTGCGGCAACGGCGGCTGCGCGTTCGGCTCGGCATAACCCACGGGAAACAACGGCAGGTTCGTCGCCGGGTCGTACTTATCGACCGCGCCGAACGTATGCAACAACTCATGTGCAATGACGACCTGGTTGCTGCCCGTCATATCGGAACTTGCAAACACGTTGACCACGCCGATCAAACCGGCGCGCAGGCCAACCGAATGCGGAAGGCTTAAATTCGGCGATGGCGCGAAATATTTGACGAACATGCGCACGTGCGCCTTCGGTCCGCTGTAACCGTCATTGCGCCATGCCCAAAAGCGTAATTGCAAACTCCACCAGGCAACTTCAAGTGCGGAACCCGCCCGCGGCGGCGCAGGCGGCAACGATACGATGCG
>JAQGMI010000142.1 GCA_028292435.1 Betaproteobacteria bacterium | reverse complement strand
TGGATCGCATGTGGGCAGAGAAATGGCTGGCAAGAAATCCCTCTACGACTTACTCGACGTGTCGCCCGATGCGTCGTTTTCCGAGCTTGAGGCCGCATATCTGCGCGCCACTCAAAAACTCGAATCAGATACGAGCGGCCTGACGGCCGAAAGTAAAGACGTGCAAGCGAAAGTGCTGAAGATGGCGTACCAGACGCTTTCGAACGACAAGTCGCGTCAGGCGTACGATTCGCGGCTGAATCTACGTGCGGCGTTCGCAGTCGCCCCACCGCTGGCGCCGCCTGAAACATTGTCATTGCAAGCCGCAGCCGTTTCTCTGAAGGCCGACGCCGCTTCACTCATGGCCGAGGCCGCTGTTCTCAAGGCCGACGCGGTTTCGCTGCAGGTCGAGACCACGCCTAAAAAGCTCGCGGCGCTGGTGGCAAAGGGTGTCAGGGCGACTTTCACGGCATTGGGCGCCGTAGTGACCGTCGTCTTCGCACTCCTCTTCGGATTGTTCTGGGCCGCGTCCGGCACACGGCAGGCGGCGCAAGAGGAAGAGAAAGCCCGCGAAAAAGTGATGATCCAGGAGTACTACCAGCAACATGGCGTCAGGCCGAAGAGCAAGGTCGAGCTCGAGTTGCTCGAGGCTGAAAACCGCCGAGCCGCAAAAGCAGAGGGTGAAGCGGCGCTCGAGAAACAAAAAGTGCAACGAAAAGAGCTCGAGTATCAACGCTTCGTCGAGGACTCGAGGAGGCTTGGGGAGCAGGTATCCGAGAACCTTCGACGAGAGCAGGAAAGAGCCGAACGAGAAGCGCGGTATGCGGCTGAAAAAGCACGCCAGGAGCTGCGTATGAAAGAGGAAGCGGAACGCGCGCGCATCGAGAATGAAAGACGACGGCTCGGATTGCAGTAAGCCATGAGCATTATCACCGGGACTCTTAAGCCGTTTGGTTCCGTACTTGCAGCCGTGTGTGTTCTGGTCCTGCTGAGCTCCTGCAAAGGCGCCATCGATGAAAAAAACTTCGTCGGCAAATGGCGCTCGACCAGGCTCGCAACGCCGGTATACCTGCACGCGAACGGCGAATGGGAGATCAAAACGGATGAAGGCGGCGTTTTGCAGTACGGCGTCTGGAAGGTGAAGGGCTCCAAAATCACGTGGAGCTACAAAATCGATTCCCAATTCGGGCACGACTGGGACCCGATCCTGTCCTCCACCCCGCGTGAATTTCGAGTCAAGGAAGACGACGGCACCATCACCACGTTCACGAAACTCGACTGACAACCGTCGATCGGCGTGAGCTCACATATTCCACCGCATCAATTCCTCCTCAAGATCCTCCGCGGTCGGCCGATATCAGGTTATCGACGCGTCCCCGGGAGAGGGGCGCCTCTTCGACTTCAAACTTTTGCCGGCTGACTCGTATGGAAACCTATCTCGAAGTCCTCAACCGCGAAGCGGAGCAGATCGTCAAGGACATCGGAATCCCGCCGTGCCCGATGATACTGACCAAGCTGATGCAGGAAATGCGCGGCGATGAACCCGATTTCGCGAAGCTCGGCAAACTGATCGGCGGCGACGTAAGCCTTGCGGCCTCGATGCTAAAAACGGTGAATTCGCCGTTTTACGGCTTGAGCAGCAAAGCGACGTCGGTGCCACAGGCGATCGCATTGCTAGGCCTGCGCCATGTCGCGGAACTGGTGACCCGTTTGCTGTTGCGCCAGGCCTTCCCCGGCGGGACCAGCGAACTGATGGATGAGTTCTGGGACACTTCATCGCGCATCGCACAAATCAGCGCCCTTCTCGTGCGCCACTTCAAGCATGTCAACCGCGATGCACTGCAGACGTTCGGCCTGTTCCGCGACTGCGGCATGCTGGCCATGATGCAAAAGTTCAAAAATTATGAACCCGTATTCGCAGACGCCGAGCGGCGTGGCGACGCGAGCGTAACCGCCCGCGAGGACTTACGTTACGCAGTCAACCATGCGTGGGTCGGCTATCAGATGGCAAAGACATGGTTGCTGCCGGACGGAGTCTGCCTGGCCGTGCTCAGTCATCACGACTATACCGAATTGCAGACCAATGGCGCCGCCATCCCCATCGAAAGTTTGCAGCACATCGCGCTCACACTTGCCGCCGAGTCGATCTTCGTCAAACAGGAACTGGGCGTGACCAGCGCTGAATGGGACCTTGGCAGCGCGTTCGCACTCCACCAGATGGGAATCACGCAAGCCGATCTCGACGAAATCGCAGTCACCATCACCTCAGAGCTCGCCGCTCAGCAGCACTAGCGCGACCGCGATGCCGCCTGCGCGGCCCCAATCAGGCCGCCAGCGTTTTACCCAATAGTTTTTGCGGCGGTTGTTCGCGCCTCGAGAGGCCGCCGCTCCTCAGCACGAATTTTTTGTGCTGCGAGTTTGTGACTCCGGTCACTCATTCCTGATCTCGCCAATCGCCTGAAGCACTCACGTTCTCTGCGACTCACTTCGCACTGAACGAAGCGAACGCCTCCGGCCTGCTACTCACGAGTCCGAGCTGCGAGGCCGGCGCATCGAAATTCGTCGTAACGTTTTAGCGCGATGTTACGATCGGGCGTGCGTCGCACGGGATGGTTTGCGTGTCCTGCACCTTAGACGATGCTCACGACATAGCTTGTCGAAGGGCCCAGGGCGAACGGTTTACGTAACCGATGGAGTAATCCAGAACATGAAATTGAACGAACCCGCCGAGCACGAAGCGGACGTCATCATCATCGGCTTCGGCTCTGCGGGCGGATGCGCCGCGATCGAGGCATGCGATCTCGGCGCCGAGGTCGTCATATTGGAGAAGCAGCCGGAGGATGCGCACTTTTCGAATACGCGCATGAGCGGCGGCGGCTTTCACAGCCCGGACCCCGGCGGCGATTTCGATTCGCTCAAGTCGTACGCGAAGGCGATGTTCAGCGGCGACAATCTTCCGCACAAGCTCGAAGGCGAGCAGAGCGAGTTCGCCGATGAGCTGGCCGAGCTCTGGGCGCGACATTCGCCGCAGAACGCCGGGTTCATGCGCGGCCTCGATCCCGGCTTCAAGACAGTCGTTTCCGCCAACGCCGCCTTTCCGGAGTTTCCCGGCGCGGAGAAGTCCGGATACGCATGCGTGCGCAGCACCTACACCGGCAAGTACGACGAGGATGCGCTCACCGGCCGGACGAAGGACACGGCCAAGTTCGCGAAACAATCAGGCGAGGCTTTCCACGCCTGCATGCTGACCGGCGTCCAGTCCCGCAACATACCGATCCACTACGGCGTCTCCGCAAAGGACCTCATCCTCGACGAGCGTGGCGCGGTCGTGGGCGTCATAGCCGAGCGCGGCTCCCAGAAAGTGACCTACCGGGCGCGACGCGGCGTGATCATCGCCTCCGGCGGCTACGAGTACAACGCGCGCATGCGCAAGGCGTTTCTCGATGGGCCGGGAATCGAGGGCTGGGCGTTTTACGGCTCTCCTGCCAACACCGGCGATGGCATCCGCATGGCGCTGCGCATCGGCGCAGCGTTGTCTCGCGTCGGGAGCATCGCCGGCCGCGTCATCTGCGCGATCCCCGAGCGCCGGCATGGGCTGCGCATCGGCTTGAATACGTCGGGCGTGGGCAAGCCCAACGAAATCGTCGTCGACAATCATGGTCGTCGCTATGCATCCGAGCGGCGGATTACGCAGGATCCCAGCCGCTACATCTTCTACAAGGAAGCGCTGAAGTTCGACACGGAGACGTTGAGCTATCCGCGGATTCCGTCGTGGATGATCTTCGACTCGGTGATGATGCGGCGCGGCCCGATCGTCAGCGTGGGCGCGGCGGCTTACAACAAGATCGACTGGGGCGAGGACAACATGAACGCCCTGCGTAACGGCTGGATCCTGAGCGGCGACACGCTCGAAGCGTTGGCGCAGCGTATCCGCGAGCATTCCGACAATCGCGGCAAGATGGATGGCGCCGCCCTCACCCATGCTATTGAAACGTGGAACGGATACTGCGCCGCCAAACACGATCCCGACTTCGAGCGCGAACCGGCCACGATGGGCACCGTCACCGAGCCGCCGTTCTACGCGATCCCGCTGTATCCGGGCGGCCCGAACACGAAGGGCGGTTTGCGCGCCGATGCGCAGCGCCGGGTGCTCGACTGGGATGACAAGCCCATCGCGCGACTGTACGCGGTCGGCGAAATCTGTTCGGTGTTCCAGTTCGTCTATCAGGGCGGCGGCAATCTCGCAGAGGGCATTACCTTCGGGCGCATCGCGGGACGCAATGCGGCGACGGAGCATCCTGCGACTGCGGCGCGTGCGCAGCCGATGGCATCCGACTTGAGTTGAGGAGGTAAACGGGACCTCGAAAGCACCCTGGCAGTGCTACGATGTTTCGCGAATATCAGGCATCACTACCGGAGGAGGCGCACGATGACCGCTGCTCGCACCTCGAGATATTGTTGCTTCTTGATCACGGTCCTGTTGTTGTGCGTGGACGCCACACATGCCGCCGATGAGTATCCGTCTAAACCGGGGCGGCTGATATTACCCTTCGGGGCGGGCGGATCCACCGACGTCGTGGGACGCATCTTCGCGCAGCAGTTCAGCGAAGCCTGGGGACAAACGCTGGTCATCGATAACCGTGCGGGGGCCGCCGGCATCATCGGCACCGAGCTCGGCGCGCGAGCCGCACCCGACGGCTACACCCTATTCACTTACGGAATCAATCAGGCGATCACCGCCGCGCTCTACAAGAAACTGCCCTACGACCACTTGCGTGATTTCACGCTGATCTCGCTCTACGCGACGATGCCCAACATCCTGTGCGTAACGCCAAAATTGCCGGCGGCAAACGTCAGCGAGTTCGTCAAGCTCATGAAGGCCAATCCCGGAAAATTCAAATTTGCATCGTCGGGAACCGGCGCGTCACCGCATCTCACCATGGAATATTTCATGTCGGTGACCGGCATCAGCCTCATCCATGTGCCTTACAAGAATTCATCGCAGGGCTACATCGATACGATCACGGGCGAAATTCAGGCGTTTTTCTTCAATCTTCCGGGGCCACTGCCCCACGTCAAATCGGGACGTCTGCGTGCGCTTGCCGTCACGTCGGCGAAGCGTGCACCGCAAGTGCCCGACCTGCCTACGATCATCGAATCCGGCATCCCGGATTTCGAAGTCACCGTCTGGCA
>JAQGMI010000133.1 GCA_028292435.1 Betaproteobacteria bacterium | reverse complement strand
TTGCCTTCACCGGGCGCCTTGCCCTCCCCAATTCTGGATGCAACGCACACGTGTTTCATCGTGCTAGGCACTCCTACTCGATGCGAAACGGAATGTATAGCGAGTTGCCGCCGCGCCTCACGAGCATCGCGACGATTTTGCCTTTTTCGAATTGCGTCATCAGCTGCGTGAATTGCTCGAGCGATTTCACGTCCTGATTGTTGACGCCTAGAATGATGTCGCCACGGCGAATCCCCGCCTTCGCTGCAGCACCTTGCGCGTCTTCGACCAGAATGCCGCCGGCAATCTTCAATTCCTTGCGCTGTTCGGCCGTCGGCTCGGATAAAGTCATGCCCAGACGGCTTACCGATTCGCTCGGTTTGGCGCCCGGAGCGCGCCGCTGCGAGCGTTGAGCACTGCGCGCTTCGTCGGGCATTTCGCCGACCGCTACCGCGACTTCGCGAGTCGCTTTGTTGCGCATCAATTGCACGGTTGCCTTGTTGCCCGGCCGGGTACCGCCGACCAATCGCGGCAGGTCTTCGGACGAAGTCACATCTTTACCGTTGAATTTGAGAATCACATCGCCGACTTCGATGCCGGCTTTTTCGGCGGGGCTCCCCTTCTCGACCGAACTGACCAAAGCGCCCGCGGGTTTCGGCAAGCCGAACGACTCGGCAAGCTCGCGCGTCACTGGCTGAATCACGACGCCGATGCGCCCGCGCGTGACTTTGCCGCCGGCTTTCAGCTGCGTCGCGATATCGTTGGCAACGTCGATCGGAATTGAAAACGACAAGCCCATGAATCCGCCCGTGCGGCTGTAAATCTGCGAGTTGATGCCGACTACTTCGCCGCGCATGTTAAACAGCGGACCGCCGGAATTGCCGGGGTTCACCGCCGCATCGGTCTGGATGAACGGCACAAAATTTTCCTGCGGCAATGAACGGCCTTTGGCGCTGACGATACCGGCGGTCACCGTGTTTTCAAAGCCGAACGGTGAACCGATGGCGATCACCCATTCGCCGACCTTGAGCCGGTTGGGATCGCCGAATTTGACTGCCGGCAGATTGGTCGCATCGATTTTGATCAGCGCGATGTCCGTGCGCTTGTCGCTGCCGATGACCTTGGCTTTGAACTCGCGCTTGTCGTTAAGCTTGACGTTGATTTCGTCGGCGGCCTCGACCACGTGCGCGTTAGTCAAAATGTAGCCGTCGGTGCTGATGATGAAGCCGGAACCGAGCGAATTGTTTTGAAACTCCCGCGGTCCCGGATTTGGCACGAAGCGGCGGAAAAATTCGTAAAACGGATCGTCTTCCTGCAGCTGCGGAACTTGCGGCGACGAGCCTGTCGGCCCTTTCACGGTTTGGGTCGTGCTTATATTCACGACGGTCGCGCCCTGCTTTTCAACGAGTTCCGTAAAGTCCGGCAACTGCGCGGTAACGGCAGCCGGCGCAAACAGCAAAGCCGCGAACAACAGCAGGCATTTCCAGGCCTGCTGCGCACCAGGCGACGATGGTTGACGCACAGGCTGGCGCGAGGGCATGCAGACCCTCAAGTCGTAGCTTCCGTTAAACATTTGTCTTCCCTTTTTTTCAACTACAAAATTATTGCCGTCGTGCTTTTATTTTTGTGTGCTGAATACCGCGATCAGCGCGGTTTGGCGGTAAACGACTCGGCGATCTGCCTGACGGTGTTCGCTGGCGCTTCGCCCACGACGGTCACCATCTGGTCATTCGAAGATTTTACGTACATGTTGACCGCGCCCTGATAAGTCGCGCCTGCTGCGGGCGGCGATTTGGGCATGGGTTCGAGAAATACCGACACGGCGGCGATGCCATCCGAATATACGATATGCGAGACCGATGTGGAGCGCCCCGGGATTGAACGCTTCATTTCGGTCAGTTTGCGAAATCCCGCGAGCGTCACTTTTGACTCCCACCGGCTGTCGCCGGCTGGTTCGCGCAACTCGAGCGCCGCGGTATCGGTGTGCCAGGTCTTGCTTTCCGCTGCATAACGCGACTTGAGCAAATCTTTGGTTACGCCGTTGCCTATCATCAGCTGATTGAACACGAACAAGTCGACGAGATCGCCTTTCTCGTTGAACGTGCGCGAGCGCAAGGCGAGCCCGCTCGCAAGCTCGGCGCAATATTTGTGGCCATAACGCATCTTGTCCTTGGGCTCGAGCGCGATGACCTGACAATCATAACCGGCGACCCGCTCCTGGCCGCCCTTGGTAACGACATAGTTGTCGGCGATACCGGTCAGGTGGTCGGGCAGGAGTGCAGGAAACTGGCGCGAGGTGCGCTTTTCGATGACGACGGTCTTGTGCTCGGGCAGGTAACACGTGACATTTTCGTTAGTGCGGATGATCTCGCGCGGCGGGCCGTCGAGTGTTTCCAGTCGCTCGTGCTCACCCGTCGCATCGGACAAATGCACGATGCGCGAAGATTCCATCTGGCGGCCGTGCTGATATACAAAAGTGCCTGAATAATTGAGTTGGCGCGACGCGGCAGCAATTTTTTTCAACCATGCCATCGCGTCTGGTGCAGTTTCAGCGGCGCTGCCGCTGCCGCAGCCGAATGCGCCGAGCAATGCGAAGACAGCCGGAGCGGCCGACCGGCGCGCGCGCGCCTTAACGGTTGTTGCCATCATGCGTTTCGGAGACCGTTCTGACGTAGGGGGCAACACCCTGCAATGCGTTGCTCGGCGAGTATTCCTGATGCGCCATCAGGTACTCATTGAATTTGCCCTGGTTGGCAGCCGTTGCCGGGCGCTCGCTGCTCGCGACCTGCGTCTCAGCAGGTGTCTCGACCTTGGCGACACCCGTCATGCGATATGGATTGTCAACGACCGTCAGGATCAACACGAGCCCGATCGCGCTCAGCGAGGCCGCTGCCGACAGCACGAGGCGGGTCGGCTTTTTCAACCATACGCGCGGCGCGAGCTGAGTTGGCTCCTGTTCCATCCGCGCATGAAAACGCGCCATGAAGTCGTCCTGCAGCAAAACTGGGGCCCCGCGCATGACGTCGCCGATCAGATGGAATGTGTCGAAAGTCTCGGTGCATTCTGAGTCCTGCTTCAAGCGCAGCATTGCATGGTGCGTTTCAGACTGATTCGCTTCACCATCAATGAATGCAGAGATTCGTTCCATTACCATCTCCTGTTCTTAGGGGTACCTAATTGCGGACGTAATTGCCCGGCGATTGCTTCACGCGCGCGGAAAATCCGGGAACGCACAGTGCCAATCGGACAATTCATGATTTGGGCAATTTCCTCATAACTGAGGCCGTCGATCTCGCGCAGCGTTATCGCGGTCCGCAACTCTTCAGGCAACTTCAACAGCGTGGAGTTCACTGTTTCGGCGATCTGCCGCGTCATCAATTGTTGTTCTGGCGTATTCATGTCTTTCAGCTGCTCGCCGACCTCGACGTCTTCCGCTTCCTCGTTGTCGATCTCAGTCACCGTGGGCGCACGCCGCCCCAGGGCGACGAGATAGTTCTTCGCCGTATTGATGCCGATACGATACAGCCACGTATAAAACGCACTGTCACCGCGAAAAGACGGCAGCGCGCGATAGGCCTTGATAAAGGCCTCCTGCGTTACATCCTCAACCTCGCTGGTATCGCGGATGAAACGCGACAACAATCGAGCAAGCTTGCGCTGGTATTTAACCACCAGCAGTTCAAATGCCTTCTTGTCACCGCGTTGCGCCCGCTCGACCAGCTGTTGGTCGACTTCGCGATCGCTCATGAAACCGGTCCTTGGAAACTTGTGCTTTGCCGGCCTAAGCCTGCGAAAACAAAGCGCTAAGTATACCTCAGACCCCGTACCTTCCAAGGCGAAGCGAATCTGATATGCGACAGACAAGCCGAAGCGCAAATTAGTTCACCAGCGGTCATGGTTATGTGGTCGCGCGCCGAGGCGAATCGAATAACTGCCATCACGGGCGGCTCGCGAGCTCGCGCATACCACGCGGCACGAGCCGGCGCTCAGCGATGCCGAATGCGCCTTCGATCAGCAGCGCCAGAACCGCCGCGGGCACCGCGCCAGCCAGCAGCAATCCGTTGTCGTTGACCGCAAGCCCCGCCACGATGCGTTCGCCGAAACCGCCGGCGCCGATGAATGCAGCGATCGTCGCCGTCCCGACGTTGATCACGGCGGAGGTTCGAACGCCGGCCAGGATCGAACGCGAAGCGACCGGCAATTCGACCAGGCGCAGGATCGCGCCTGCGCGCAGACCGAGTGCCGCTGCGGCCTGCTTATAACCGCGGGCGACTTCCTGCATGCCGGTCGCCGTGCTGCGCACGATAGGCAGCAAGCCATAGAGGAACAAGGCGACGAGCGCAGGCAGCGTCCCGATGCGGTTCAACGCGGCGATCAGGAATGCAAGCAGCGCGAGCGATGGGATGGTCTGGAGCACGCCGACTGCCGGCAGGATGATGCGGTGAGCGGTCGTCGATCGCGCGGCCCAGATGCCGAGCGGAATGCCGACCGCACAGCTCGCCGCCAGCGACACGAAGACCAGCAACAAATGCTGGCCGCTCAAGCGCCAGAAGTCATCGCCGAAGAACGTCGCCGTCGCGCCTCGCCCTGGCTCAGCTTGTCCGCCGGCAGTCTGCCCCACGAATTCGCGGGCGACTTCAGCAAACGGTTTGCGGTCGATTTCCACGGCCGCATTCATGGCGATCATCCGGTTCGTCGGGACCGCACCATCGAGAGTCGTCAGGGCTGCCCACGTTTTCGGCAGCCGCCGGGGCAGATCGGCACGATGCAAGAGCAACGCCGCATACGGCGGGAAAAACTTGCGGTCGTCGGCAAGCACGCGCAGTCCGTGGCGATCGATCTTGGCGTCGGTCGTGTAAACGTCCATGAGCTGGATGCGCCCCGCCGCGAGCGCTTCGTATGCGATGCCGTGATCGAGGCCGCGCGTGCTGATCTGCAGCTTGTACGCACGCTGCAACGCCGGCCAGCCGTCCTTCCGATTGAGGAATTCCTGAGACAAACCGGCGGTGAGGCCCGGGTGTCCGGCCAGATCGGAGATCGATGCGATACCGAGTTTCTGCGCCTCGGTGTCCCGCATGGCGAGACCATAGCCATTGCTGAACCCCAGCGGCACGGACGCAACCAGGCCTTCAGGCGCGAGCGCGCGATTGATATCAGCGACGTCGGGCTTGCTGCGTCCGCCGAGCAATTCGAAGGCGATGGTGCCCGAGTATTCGGGGTAAACGTCGATGGCGCCGTTTTTTAACGCGGCGAATACGACCGCCGTGTTGCCGAGCCCCGGCTTGAGCGTCACCTGCGCTTCGCCGGCCTGCTTCGCTTTCAACGCGATGACTTCGCCGAGGATGTACGATTCGGTAAATCGCTTCGAGCCGACCGTTAATTCGGCGGCGCTGACGCCGGCGGTAGTCAACAACGTGGCGATGAGGGCGCTTCCCCAGCGCAGCCATAACCCATATAGCGAGCGCCTCACTCGGGCGTAATGCCGGCGGCCTTGACGATTTTGGCGAATTTCGGCACTTCGTTGCGGATATACGCAGCGAACTGCTCGGGCGTATTCGTCACCGGATCGACACCCTGCCCGATCAGGTAATTCTTCAATTCCGGTTCGTTGACGATGGCGACGATGGCCTGATTGAGCCGCGTGATGATGTCTTTAGGCGTACCGGCAGGCGCCATCAAGCCGAACCAGGTGACGATTTCATAACCGGGCAGCGTTTCGGCAATCGTCGGCACATTGGGCAATTGCGACGAGCGCTTGCTGCTCGTTACCGCGATCGCATTGATTTTGCCGCTCGCGATATGCGGCAGCGTGCCCGAAATCCCGCCGATATAAAGATCCACATGGCCGCCCATCATGTCGATGAGCGCGGGTGTTGCGCCTTTGTACGGCACGTTGACGATGTCGACACCCGTCATGGACTTGAACAATTCAGCGCACAAGCGTGGCGGCGAACCCGGGCCGGTGGACGCATAGTTGAGCTTTCCCGGCTGTGCTTTTGCCAGCTTGATCAAGTCGCGCACATTGCGCGCCGGGACCGACGGGTGGGACACCATTGCGTACTGATTGGAAACGATCAGGTTGATGGGCGCGAAATCTCTGACCGGGTCGAACGGCGGCTTCAAGTAGAGCGCGGGCGCAATCGTCAGGTAGCTGCCGCCGAGCAATACCGTATAGCCATCGGGCGGCGATTTGGCGACGATTTCAGCGCCGATGTTGCCGCCGGCGCCGGTGCGATTGTCGACGATCACCTGCTGGCCGAGCGTATCAGCGAGACGCCGCGCAACCGCGCGCGCCACGATGTCGCTCGGGCCGCCGGCCGGGAACGCGGCGACGAAGCGTATCGGTTTAATCGGGAAAGTCTGCGCCAACGCGCCGGCGCTGGCGACCGTGCATGCCAGTGCAACCATCGACGCCGAATAAAAAACGGAACCTTTACGCATGTGCGGTTGGCGATCAGCGTCCAAATGGCGAACGTTTATCAAATTCGGCGACCGCAGCTTCGAGCGTCATGAAAACTGCGCCCTCGCCTTTCAACTTCCTGATCAGTTTCTCGAGCATGAGCATGCGCCCACCGCGGCCGATCACGAACGGATGGAAGGTATAAGTGATGACGCCCCACTTGAGATTTTTCTTCATGTAAAGAAAATCGTTGATCCAGTTTTCCAGAACGAGTTCGGTGTTCATCAAGCCGGGCAGGATCCAGTCCTTGGTACGAATGAACTCGAAATGCGGATAGTCGTCGAGCGTCCAGCTGACCGGCATCTCGATCAGCCGCGTCGGCTTGCCGAAAATGGCCGGCTTCTCGAGCTCGATGACGTCGCCCTGGCGGACCCGGTATGGCGTGTAATCGTCGCCCATCATGCTGCTGTCGTAGACGAAACCGTGCTTCAGCAGCAGTTCGACCGAATGCGGGCTCAGGTCCCATGACGGCGAACGGTAGCCGCGCGCATAACGTCCGGTCAGTTTTTTGATTTGTTCGTTGGCGCGGACAAGGCCGGCTTCTTCCTGCTCGCGCGTCAACTGCGCGGGCGGCACGTGCGTCCAGCCGTGATGACCGATTTCGTGCCCGGCATCGAAGACCTCGCGGCAGCGGTCGGGATAAGTTTCGAGCGTATGGCCCGGCACGTACCACGACGTCGGTATGCGATGTTTTTTCATCAAAGCGAGCAACCGCGGGACGCCGACATCCGCACCGAATTCGCCGCGCGAAATCGGCGTCGGCGACGTCATGCCGCGCGAGATAAAACCCGACATCGCGTCGAAGTCAAACGTCAGGCAAACGATATGTTTTGCCATGCAATCCTCGCTGGTAGGTTTACGCCAAAGCGTTTCAGTAAGCGGAGCGGCCGCCTTCGGCCGGTATTGTCGCGCCCGTGATCATGCGCGATTCATCGCTGGCAAGAAACAATGCGATGTTCGCGATGTCTTCCGGTCTGCCGACCCAGAACGGGTATTCCTTGCTGCGCCCCGCCGCGTCCTGGCGATCCGCAATCGGCCCCGGCTTGTCCGGCGTACCGTAGTTGCCGGTGATGCGCTCGGTCAAAATGCGGCCTGCGCAGATGGCGTTCACCCGTATGTTGTTTTTTGCGTAGGCGCCTGCAAGCGCGCGCGTAAGCGAGAGGATCGCGCCCTTGGCCGATGTGTATATATGCGACGGACTGCCGCCGCGCAATGCAGCGCCCGACGACATGTTGATGACAGCGCCGCCGCCTGCTTTGATTATTTCCGGAATCGCATGCCGGCAGCACAGGATAGGTCCGAGTAAATCGAGCGACATCGTGTGCTGCCAGACGGCGAGATCGACATCCGTGACATAACTGTCGGCCGGGACCGAGCCGCCGGCGCAGTTGTAAAGCACGTCGATCCGGCCGAAGCGCTGGACGGCCGCGGCAACAGCGGCTTTGACGCTCGCTTCGTTCGTGACATCGGTTTGTATGAAAAGCGCATCCCCGCCCGCATCACGAACTTTTTTCTCCGTCGCGGCACCCAATTCAGGTTTGATTTCGGCGAGCGCGACTTTAGCGCCTTCAATGGCGAAGATCGACGCCGCCGCGCGCGCGATGCCGGAGCCCGCGCCGGTAATGAATACCACTTTGCCTGCCAGTCTGCCCATGTCAATCCCGCATCAAC
>JAQGMI010000116.1 GCA_028292435.1 Betaproteobacteria bacterium | reverse complement strand
GTCCGGCGTCAACTCAACCACCCGGTCATACTCGACCAGCGCTGCGTCGACCCGATTCAACATCAAGAGCAGATTGCCGCGCATGTACCGCGCCACTGGCACTTCCGGCTCGACCTTCAACGCCGCCTCGCAGCTTGCCAGCGCTTCTTCCAGCCGGCCCAGCGCCTGCAGCACATGCGCCTGGCTCAACCGCGCCTGCAATGACTGCGGCTTGACTTCAAGCGCCCGGCTCAACAGCGTCAGCGCCGGCTCGAAATCACCGCACTGCGCTTTGAGCAGACCCAAATTATGTAATGCGTCAAAGTGCCGCGCGTCCTCCGCCAGCACCGAACGATAACAAGCCTCCGCTTCTATAACAGCGCCTGATTGATGAAACGCAATGGCTTGCTCTATTAATTGCCTGGACGCAGTCATGCCACGTTGCGCTTCAAGTTGGGTGCCGTCATTGCGGTGCTGACCATTGATCGAACATCGCCTCGAACGCGCGTTCAAGCGACCTCGTCAGATCTTTTGCGTCACAGAGCGGACTGCTCGCTACCAGACCCCGTTGCAGCGGACGAAGTGCCCGGCGTCCTACGATGTCGCGCGCAAGCTTGCAGACGATCCCAACGTACTCCTCATCGTTCCGACCGATCCACTCGGATTTTTCCAAAGCGTTGAGGATGGTGCTCGTCATTCTGCCGCCCATCCAGTTGCCCTCCAGACCTACGAGAGGCACGCCCATCCACAACGCGTCGAACGCGGTCGTCTCGCTGTTTAACGGCAGCGTGTCCACTGCGATATCCAGGCGGTCGTACAACGCCATGTGCGAGCGCCAGTCGGGCGCCCAGGTTATGAATTCGACCCGCTCGGCGCCGACACCATGCCGGCTCAATTCAGTGGTGATGCGCGCTTGAGTTGCCGGATTGCTTGCGCGGCGGTCCTTCAGCAAAAGCCTGGCTTCCGGCAGCGCGGTCATCACCTTCGCCCAAAGGCTCAAACTTTCCTGACGCACCTTGTTCAGATTGTTAAACGATCCGATCGTGATGTTTCCATCTGGATCCGCTCGCCATTGACTGTTGGGCAGCGACGCATCGCCGCGGTAAGCCATCCTGATCCGCGGCAATCGCCAGATCCGCTCGCGGAAGTGAGCATCATACGACGGCGGCAGCAGCACTTCGTCCGCGATGAACCAATCCATTTCTGAAAGCCCGGTGGGACCGTGATACCCGATGTAATGACACTGCACGGGCGCAGCGCGGTGCGCGAGTATGCCTAACCGGCTGCTTCTCATATGGCCGGTCGTATCGATAAGAATGTCGATCTTGTCGGCTCTGATCAAATTTACCGCCGTGATGTCGGACAATCCGACAACCGACTTGCAGTCATCCGCGAGCGCTCTTAGACGGACGGCACGCGCCTCCGGACGAACCACCGTCTGATACAAAGCAAGCTGAAAGCGATCGCGGTCCAGTTGCTCCATGAAGGGTTCGAGGAATTCGGCAACGGGATGCTGCCCGATCTCTGCGGACAACACGCCGACCCTCAGCTTCCTGCCGGCGCGGGATTGCGCAAAGCCATTCAGCGATAACCGGATGCTCTGTGCAGTCGCCCGCTCGCCGGCATTCAAAGCAACCATTTCCCAGCCAGCGGCGAGATCGCGCTCTTCTTCTGGCGGAACGTCGCGAGCGAATGCATGCAGATAAAGCAGGTTGTCGTACGCATTGACATTGTGCGGCTCGATTGCGAGCGCCGACTCATAGGATTGCGCGGCTTCTTCGATACGCCCAAGGTCGAATAACGCGTTGCCCCGATTGGCGTATGCCTCCGCAAAATCCGGCTTGAGCGAAAGTGCGCGGTCATAAACGGTCAGCGCCTCGTCGGCACGCGTAAGTTCCAGCAAGATGCTGCCCCGCGCGCTCAATGCTTCGACGAAATCGGGAACGCCGGCAAGTGCCTGGTCGCAACTGACCAGGGCCGCATCCAATTGCCCCAGTTCGCGCAGCACGTTGCCACGGTTGCTCCAGGCGGCAGCAAACATCGGATCGATCGACAACGCCTGGTCGAAACTCGCCAGCGCCTCGTCGAAGCGACCTAGCGTGCGCAGCACGTTGCCCCTGTTGCACAGCGCCTCGCAGAAACTCGGCGCGATTGCGAGTGCCCGATCGAAGCTCAGCACTGCTTCGTCGTATCGCTCGAGTTCGAACAAGGCGTTGCCGCGATTGTTATGCGCTTCAGCATATTCAGGCTTGATCGCGATTGCACGGTCGCCATCGGCCAGTGCCGCCGCCGCGCGCTTCAAGCGAAGCAAAAGATTCGCCCGGTTATTCAGCGCCTCAACAAAATCAGGCTTGATTTCGAGCGCCCTCTCGTAACTGGCGAGCGCTTCGTCATAGCGTTTGAGTTCGTCGAGTGTGATGCCCCGATTCGTCAGGACGTCGATGTCGAGCGGCGCCTGCGCCAGCGAACGCTCGTAACTCACGAGCGCCTCCTCGTAATGCTTAAGCAGTCGACGCAGATTTCCATGGTTGAACCACGCCGCCGCATTTTCGGGCGCCAACGTGACGACCCGATCGTAGTCGACCAATGCCTCGTCATATCGATTCAACCCGGCGAGCAGCGAGCCGCGAGCCATCAGCGCATCGAGCGAATCTGGATTTATCGCGAGGATACGCCCGATCAAGCGGATCGACTCATCAAAGGCGCCGCGTTGCGCTTCGAGCATGCCGAGGTTGAAAAGCACCTCGAGTTGATTGGGGGTGGTAGCGAGAATCAGCCGGTAACGGCGCACCGCTTCAGCCAACTGCCCGCCTCGATGCAATGCCACCGCCTGATTGACGGCTTCCTGGCTGACGACCGCATCACCCCCGGATTGGCGATCTCGCTTGGTCACGATGTTCGGGCCCGGTGCGAGAGCCGGAAGGGCTTAAATGCCCAGCGCCTTCATTTGCTTTTCGGGATAGCGCGTACCCGCCGTTACGCCGGCGGCAAATGCGTTTGACAATGCGTTAACTGCCTCGGCGTCGAGCTTCAAATCAAACGCGGCAATGTTTTGCTCAAGAAATGCGCGCCGCTTAGTGCCAGGAATCGGGAAAATATCGGCACCTTGTGCATGCACCCACGCAAGTGCAACCTGCGCCGGCGTACATTTTTTCTCGGCCGCGATCTTTTCCAAAGGCGCAAGCAGTTCCGCATTGCGCTTGATGTTGTCGGCATTAAAGCGCGGATGCTCGCGCCGGCGATCTTTTGGCAACAAAGCGTCGAGCGACTTCATCGTCGCGGTCAGAAAGCCACGGCCGAGCGGCGCGTAGGCCATAAACGCAATACCCAACTCGCGACACGTCGGGAGCACGTCAGCCTCCACATCACGGCTCCACAGCGAGTACTCAGTTTCGACGGCTGCGATCGGATGCACTTTGTGCGCGCGGCGTATGGTTTGCGGTCCCGCTTCCGATAGCGCGAGATAACGAACCTTGCCCTGCTCGACCAGCTTCTTCATTGCGCCGACCGTGTCTTCGATCGGCACGGCTGGATCGACGCGGTGCAAGCCATAGATGTCGATTACATCCACGCCCAGGCATTTGAGTGATTTCTCGCATGCCTGCGGGACATAATCCGGATGTCCGCCTGAAAGACCGGCCGGGTTGCCGCCGGCGAGACCGAGATTGCCGAACTTAGTTGCGACCATCGCGCGGTCGCGCCGCCCTTGCAGCGCGCGGCCGACGAGTTGCTCGTTGACGCCGGCGCCGTACGCATCTGACGTGACAATCAGATTGACGCCCAGATCGAGCGCGCGATGAATTGTCGCAATCGACTCGGCATCGTTCGGTTCGCCATAGCTGATCGACATGCCCATGCAACCGAGCCCCTGCGCGGAAACCTGCGGGCCATTAGCGCCGAGTGTTCTTAATTGCACGTTGCCTCCTCTACATCTGTTCTATTTTGCGTAAGTGACCGTGAGATCCGCAAAGCCGTCGACGTGGCCTTCCAGTTTATCGCCGGCCTTGACCGGGCCGACACCGGCGGGCGTGCCCGAATAGATCAAATCACCGGGCTGCAATGTCACGAGCCCCGACAAGTACGAAATCGTTTCCGGAATATTCCAGATGAGCTCGGACAAATCGCCTTTTTGTTTGATCGCGCCGTTGACCTTGAGCCAGATCGCGCCTTTCGCGGGATGCCCGCTTTTCGACGCCGGAATCAAGGCGGTGCACGGGGCCGAATTGTCGAACGCTTTGCCCATTTCCCACGGGCGTCCCATTTTTTTCGCTTCGCCCTGCAGATCGCGCCGCGTCATGTCGAGCCCAACGCCGTAGCCCCACACATGGTCGAGTGCCTTGTCGACGGAAATGTTGGCGCCGCCTTTGCCCAGCGCGACAACCAGTTCGATTTCGTGATGCAGATCCTTGGTCGCCTGCGGATATGGAATCGTCGCGTTGTTCGGCACGATCGCATTCGCGGGTTTCATAAAGAAGAATGGCGGCTCACGGTCCGGATCGTGTCCCATCTCGCGCGCATGTTCCGCGTAGTTACGGCCGACGCAATAAATTCGGCCCACCGGAAATAATTCGGCGCTGCCGACGACCGGCAATGCGGGAATCGCACCAAAATCGATAACATATTTCATGTCGTGCCTTTCAGGACCGAAATTCAGAAAAGTAAACCCGCGCGGGCATCTCACATCAGCGAGCACGTAACGAATTCAAAATTGCGAAAAATACGCGGGAACGGCGGCGTGAATTATCGGCGATAGGCTTAAACCGCGTCAAACCTGCGCCGTAT
Source organism: Betaproteobacteria bacterium (assembly GCA_028292435.1). Taxonomy (GTDB): domain Bacteria; phylum Pseudomonadota; class Gammaproteobacteria; order Burkholderiales; family SG8-41; genus PALSA-1004. The sequence continues at coordinate 23,099 of JAQGMI010000116.1, read as the reverse complement.
CGAACGGGTGCATGCAACAATGGCGTCCATGGATGAATCGGCGAGTCTGTGGGCATTATTTGCGAGCAGCTTTCTCGCCGCAACACTGCTGCCGGGCGGATCCGAGTTTGTACTGGCCGGCGTGCTGAAGGCGTATCCCAATCTTTATTGGCCGTCGCTCGCAATTGCAACCGCCGGCAACACGCTCGGCGGGATGTCGTCCTACCTCATCGGTCGCCTGCTACCCCAGCGCGGCGAACTTAAAGGGCTTAAATGGGTTCAACGTTATGGCAGCCCGGCAATGCTTGCCGCGTGGGTGCCGATCGTCGGCGATCCGCTGTGCGTTGCTGCCGGCTGGCTGCGAACGAATCCATGGTTAAGTGCACTGTTTATGGGCGTTGGAAAATTTGCGCGTTACCTTGTTATCGCCGCCGCCATCGCCTGATTGCAACACGGCATGCCCGGAAACAAATTGTGCGACATCTTGACTTAGAATACTTTGTTTCGTATCGATTTTGCCCATGACTGCCCGCCTTCGCGAAATCCCGTACAACTACACCTCCTTCTCCGATCGCGAGATCGTGATCCGGTTGTTAGGTCCCGCCATGTGGGACGTGCTGAGCGAACTGCGCGGTCAGCGCCGCACCGGCCGCTCGGCGCGGATGTTGTATGAAGTACTTGGCGACATCTGGGTTATTCAACGCAATCCCTATCTGCAGGACGATTTACTCGGGAATCGAAAACGCCGCGCCTTGCTGGTCGCAGCGCTGCGCCACCGCCTGCACGAAATCACCGTGCGCAGGCAAAACCCAAACGATCAGGTAACCAGGCTGTTGCAGGCGGCCAATGGCGCCGTGGATGCGTTCGAGCAGGAGTTCGATGCGGTACTGGCGCTGCGCCATAAAACAGTTAAGCGGTTGAAGCGCGTCACGCGCCGCGACAACGTTCAGTTCGACGGCCTGGCCCGGGTTTCGCATGTGACCGACGCCACCGATTGGCGCGTTGAGTATCCGTTTGTCGTCATCAATCCGGATACGCAGCAGGAAATCGCCGGCATCGTCGCGGCATGCATCGAGCTGGGCCTGACCATCATTCCGCGCGGCGGCGGCACCGGCTACACCGGCGGCGCAATCCCGCTGACGAAACATTCGGCGGTCATCAACACCGAAAAGCTTGATCAGCTTGAGCTCATTAAGGACGCGCAATTGCCGGGCGTTACAAAACCGGTAACGCTCGTGCGCTGCAGCGCCGGCGTCGTTACGCGGCGAGCGATGGATGCCGCCGACGCCGAGGGCCTGGTGTTTGCATGCGATCCGACTTCCGCCGACGCTTCCTGCATCGGCGGCAACGTCGCGATGAACGCCGGTGGCAAGAAAGCGGTGCTGTGGGGCACCGCGCTCGACAATCTTGCGAGCTGGCGCATGGTGACACCGGACGCGGAGTGGATGGAAATCGAGCGCATCGATCACAACCTCGGCAAAATTCACGACATCGCCAGTGCGCGTTTCCGCATCACGCGATTTTCCAATGACGGCAAAACGCGGCTCGGCGAAGAAATGCTCGAGATCCCCGGCAGCGCGTTCCGCAAACTGGGGCTCGGCAAGGACGTCACCGACAAGCACCTGACGGGTTTGCCGGGCATGCAGAAAGAAGGCTGCGACGGCATCATTACCGAAGCTACTTTTATTCTGCACAAGATGCCGCCGCAGATTCGCACGGTGTGCCTGGAGTTTTTCGGCCAGGTCAGCGAAGCGGTGCCGGCCATCGTCGAGATTGTGGATTACATCAAGTCTAATCCCGCGGTGGCGCTCGCCGGCCTCGAACATCTGGACGAACGTTACGTCCATGCGGTCGGCTATGCGACCAAGGCAAAGCGCGCCGGCAGGCCGAAAATGATTTTGCTCGGCGATATCGTCGGCGCCGACGAAAACGCGGTTGCGGCAGCAGCGTCGCAGGTCGTGCGTATTGCCAACGCACGCTCGGGCGAAGGTTTCGTCGCGGTCAGCAGCGAAGCGCGCAAGAAATTCTGGCTCGACCGCGCGCGCACCGCCGCGATTTCAAAACACACCAACGCGTTCAAGATCAACGAGGACGTCGTCATTCCGCTCGACCGGCTCGGCGATTATTCGGATGGGATCGAGCGTTTCAACATCGAGTTATCGATACGCAATAAATTGAAGCTGCTCGCCGCACTTGCTGACTTCGTGTGCACCGACTTGCCACTGCACCAAACGGAAGTACCCGTCACGCCGGCGGAACTCATCGGCGACCGCGTCGAACGCGCGTGCTCGTTGATCGCCGACACGCGAAAGCGCTGGCAGTGGCTCGCCGACAACCTGGATGCGCCGTTCGCAGCTTTACCGGCCGACGTCACCGTCGATGCGCGCGGCGCGTCGCCCTCCACCGTATTCAAGGCGCTGCAGGACCACACGGTTCGCGTGTCGTGGAAAAGCGAAGTCCGCGCGCAGCTGGCGGACATTTTTGGCGGCATGCACTTTCAGAAGGTCCGCGAGCGGATCGATGCAATCCATCACGAGGTGCTGCGCGGTCGGGTTTTCGTTGCGCTCCACATGCACGCCGGCGACGGCAATGTGCATACCAATATCCCGGTTAATTCGGACAACTATGAAATGCTGCAGGAGGCGGCTGAAATAGTCTCCCGCATTATGGCGCTTGCACGCTCGCTGGGCGGCGTTATCTCGGGTGAGCATGGCATCGGCATCACTAAATTCGAATTCCTCGAAGCCGACCAAATCGAGCGTTTTCGCGAGTACAAACAGAAAGTCGATCCGCACGGCCGTTTCAATCGCGGCAAGCTCCTGGCCGGCGCCAATCTCACCAACGCTTACACGCCGAGCTTCAGCCTGCTCGGCACCGAAAGTCTGATCCTCGAGGCGTCGGAGATCGGCAAGATTTCCGATTCGATCAAGGACTGCCTGCGATGCGGCAAGTGCAAGCCCGTCTGCGCCACGCATGTGCCGCGCGCCAACCTGCTCTACAGCCCGCGCAACAAAATCCTCGCGACCTCGCTGCTGATCGAGGCTTTTCTCTACGAAGAGCAAACGCGGCGCGGTATCTCGCTCGATCATTTCAATGAGTTCAGCGACGTCGCCGATCATTGCACCGTTTGCCACAAATGCCTGAACCCATGCCCGGTCGACATCGATTTCGGCGACGTGTCGATCGCCATGCGCAACTTTCTGCGCCGGCAGGGCAAGACGCAATTCAATCCGGGCACTGCGGCATCGATGCTGTTCCTGAATGCGACCGATCCGAACACGATTAAAGTCACGCGCAAGCTCATGCTTGACTGGGGTTTCAAGGCGCAAAGGCTTGCCCATCGGGTCGTGAAAGCGCTCGGACTGGCGCAAGCACAGACGCGACAGCCGCCGGCAACTGTCGGCAAGCCCGCAATCAAAGCGCAGATTATCCATTTCATCAACAAACCGATGCCGGGCGGATTGCCGAAGCAGGCGTCTCGCGCGCTGCTCGACATCGAAGACCCGAGCATCGTGCCGATCATCCGGGACCCGCAAAAAGTTACCGACGATTCGGATGCGGTGTTTTACTTTCCGGGTTGCGGGTCGGAGCGGTTGTTCAGCCAGGTCGGTCTTGCAACCCAAGCGATGCTCTATGAAATCGGCGCGCAATGCGTGCTGCCGCCGGGTTACCTGTGTTGCGGTTATCCGCAAACCGCCGCCGGCAACGAAGCGAAAGGTCAGCAAATCAGCACCGACAACCGCGTGCTGTTTCATCGCGTCGCCAACACGCTCAATTACCTCGATATCAAGACGGTGATCGTGTCCTGCGGCACCTGCATGGATCAGTTGCAGAAATACGAATTCGCAAAAATTTTTCCCGGATGCCGCCTGATCGACATTCATGAATACCTGCTCGAAAAGGGCGTCAAGCTCGAAGGCGTCAACGGCGTGCGCTATATGTACCACGACCCGTGCCACACGCCGATGAAGATTTACGATCCGATGAAAGTCGTGAATGAATTGATGGGCACCAAGGTCGAACTCAATGACCGTTGCTGCGGCGAATCGGGAACGCTCGCCGTCACGCGTCCGGACGTATCGACGCAGGTTCGCTTCCGGAAAGAAGAAGAAATGCGCAAAGGCGCCGAGCGTCTACGGGCCGATGGCTTTGATGGACAAGTAAAGGTATTGACGTCGTGCCCGTCGTGCCTGCAAGGCCTTGCCCGTTATGAGAACGACGCCGGCACCGACGCGGACTACATCGTTGTCGAAATGGCGCGCCACCTGCTAGGCGCCAACTGGATGGCCGACTATGTTGCCAAAGCGAATCGCGGCGGCATTGAGAGAGTATTGCTGTGACAGACGATGCAAAACCCGGCAACGTCGAGGGTTGCGATTTGTGCACAAGCGCTGGCGGCGAATTGTTGTGGCGTGACGACAAGTGCAGGGTCGTACTCGTCGCCGACCCGGATTACGCGGGATTTTGCCGCGTGATTTGGCACGCGCATGTCAAAGAGATGACCGATCTTTCCGAAGCCGACCAGCAACGTTGTTTCCGCGTCGTGCTGTCGGTTGAGCGAGCGATGCGGGACGAACTCAAGCCGCACAAGATAAATCTGGCGAGTTTTGGCAACATGACGCCGCATTTGCATTGGCACGTCATTGCGCGCGACATCGAAGATGCTCATTTTCCCGAGTCCGTGTGGGGCGTGCGCCAGCGCACGCCGCCATCCGTAGCGGCGGAAACCAGACGGCTTGTAGGAGAACGTCTTACAAATTCACTGAGTAAACTGCGTTCGTTGAGCGCCGGATGTTGAACGTGAATTAATTCCCTTTCGAGGCAAGATAGCGTGGGTACGTGACCTTAATCACATACACCCTTTGTCCTCTAGGCTACTGTCTGTCGACGTTGGATTGCCCGTGCGAAAGCAGGGCGTTAAGATAGAAAGTGAACGGGATGCATCAGTTTGTGACGCCAACCTGTGGCGTTGCCGACGATTCGGTCGAAGCCGGCCGTGATGCATCCACTAATCAGGGGGCGGAGCTTCATGAGTAATCAAGCGATATCGCCAGGCGCGGCGCAAGCACAATTCACTGACGGCGCAGGTTGCAAACGCTGGCTCGAATCATTGCCGCTCACCAATCTGCAACTCGCCCAGCGCTCGCTCGGCGAGCAAATCGCACTCGTCAGACGTGCCGGCATTTCACCGGTTGAGTTACTGCGAGTCCTCGAGTCGCTGCGGGAACCGGTGCATTTTGTGCAAAGCGAGCTCGCGCTTAAGTACACGTCCAAGCCGTTGCCGCTCGACCCCAATGAAGAGACGTTGTGGACGCGCGCGCTGGGACTCTGGCAGGAGTTGATCGAGGCCTACCTCGTGTGCCGTGACGCGCATGTGCAGGGCGACCCGGCGCTGCGCAATCACGGCCCGTTAATTGTCATGCGTTGCCTTCGCTACAGCGCCTGCGCGATGTTCGAGTATTACCGGATTTATCGCCAGGTTCCGGCAAGCCGCTGGCGGCTCCTGAACGAACTCTATGTGTTCGCCGAACAAAGTGAATTCACGCAAACGGTCGTCGCCGATACGTTTAACCGCCAGGAGGCTGATTCCACCTGCTGCGCCGCTTACTGCCAGGCGCTATTGGCTGAACTTGCCAATCCGTTCGCGTTGTCCGCACGTCAAATTGGATTTCTCGCGCGATGGATCGAAAAATGGTCGACCCAGGTCAACCTCTCGGCCCAGCCTCTGCCGCCATCCGCCATTCCCGCCTTAAGCGTCGACGTGGCAGGCAGCAGCGGGCCGCGCTTCGACGAGGAACTCGAGCCGGTGACCACGCTGCGGCATCTTGACCTCGAACAGATCGGCCGCACGCTGCGCCAGAACATCACACTGCTCAAGCAAGGCCAGACGCCGGCAATGCTCGGACTTGGAGACGATGCGCGCCAGCCCGGCTGCGAGAACCTGTTGATGTTGTTTTACATTCAATGGTGCCGCGCCGGGACCGGCCGCGGCGAGCAACGCAACATGATTGAGGAAAAAGCGCAGGTCTGCATGGGCATGCATGCCGCTCATTACTTCATCAGCGGACGCTCTTTCCGCGTGCCGGGCGCCGCGCTTTCGCGGCAGGAAGAGGACGACATGCAGTTGTTCGGTCATATCAGCGAGCGCACGGAACGCTCGCTTGCATCGACTGCGAGCTCGGCCGTTGAATCTTGGGAACTCGTCAACCAGAGCAATTCGGGTTTCATGTGCATGCTGCGCGAACCTGACGCGCAGTTGCGCATGAGTCACAACCAGCTCGTGGCAGTGCGCCGCGGCACGAGCAAATTGTTCTATATCGGTGTGGTGCAGTGGTTGCGCATCGACCCGACGTTGGACTTGTATGTCGGCGTGCGGCTCTTTCCGGGCGTCGCGCGCGCCGTGGTCGCGCGGCCGGCCAATTTTCATGCGCCGTCCGGCGTCAACGGTTTCGAGCGGGCGCTGCTGCTGCCGGAAATGGCCGTGCCGGCGACCCCGGCGACCCTGATACTGCCGAGCGGCTGGTATCAGCCGGGACGTTTCGTCGAGCTGTTTGGCGAACAGAAACAAGTAGCCAAGCTGATCAACGTGATTGAAAAAGGCAGCGACTTCGACCGCTGTACCGTCACGCTCGTTTGACCGGCGGGGCGTCGTCGCCCTGCTTCTTCACGACGAAATAGTGCTCGCCGTCCCAAGTCGGCTATCATGCGTACCCTGAAAATCCGCCGGATACGTAACGCATGGCCGCTGCCGCCAACTCCACACCGACGCCAACCGAAATCAAGCTGCATCAGAAATCGCGCGTGCTCGAAATTACTTACGCTGACGGCAAAACGTTCAGCCTGTCATGTGAGTTCCTCCGTGTGCATTCGCCTTCCGCAGAAGTCCGCGGACACGGCCCCGGGCAGGAAGTGCTGCAGGTCGGCAAGCACGAGGTTACGATCAACCGCATAGAGCCCGTCGGCACCTATGCGGTGCAGCTGGTTTTTTCGGATGGTCACGATACCGGGATTTATTCGTGGGACCTGCTCTACAACTTCGGCTTGCACCACGACGATATGTGGGCCGAATACCTCAAGCGTATGCAAGAAGCGGGCGCCAGCCGCGAAAAAAAATAGTCAATTTCGCCGGACGATATCGCGAATATACTGAGTGAATCGCAAGTCGCAATGCCGCCTGCAATTCGCACATGGTTAACTGTCTGGATATGACCAAGACCACAGATTTCGGCTTTGAGAAAGTCCCGGAGGACGAGAAATCTCGCCGGGTCGCCGGCGTCTTCGACTCCGTCGCGACGCGCTACGACTTGATGAATGACTTGATGTCGGCGGGTCTGCACCGCATGTGGAAGCGCTTCACGGTCGAGCAAAGCGGCTTGCGACCCGGCCAGCGCGTGCTCGATGTTGCCGGCGGCACCGCCGATCTTGCAATCCAGTTCGCGCGCCGCGTCGGCCCGGGCGGCGAAGTGGTGCTGACGGACATCAACCCGGCCATGCTCGCGCGCGGACGCGACCGGATGGTCGATCAGGGCTTGCTTGCGCCTGCAGTGCAGTGCGACGCCGAAGCGTTGCCGTTTCCCGATGCGCATTTCGATTGCGTGAACGTCGCCTTCGGTTTGCGCAACATGACGCATAAAGACCGGGCGCTCGCCGAGATGCGCCGGGTCCTGAAATCGGGCGGGCGTCTACTGGTGCTCGAATTTTCACGTGTGTGGCAACCGCTGCAGCCGCTTTACGACGCGTACTCACTCAAGGTGCTGCCGCTGATCGGGAAACTTGTTGCCAATGACAGTGCAAGCTACCGTTATCTCGCCGAATCCATTCGCGTCCATCCTGACCAGGATGCGTTAAAGGCGATGATGGAATTAGCCGGCCTTGAAAAGGTTGAGTATTTCAACCTGAGTGCGGGTGTGGTCGCCCTGCATCGCGGCTATCGGTTATAGCGTTTGCGAGCCCGTCATCGGGCTCGGCACGCCATATTCGCCAAAAGCAGCACGCCGCTGCGATTTTAAGGCAACTATTTAACCGGCCTGACGTCAAATCGGCTGTTAATTCTGTGTTTTTGACGCCGGCTTGATGTTTAATGCATTGCAAACCGTAATGAATGCCGCAATATCAGTTGATAGAATGTAAACCCGCTGTCAATCAGCTTGGAGCAAATATGTTTACTCATAGTAAATGGATCGCAATCCTCGTCGCCGTTTTTGGTTTGGGATTCGTCATGGCCGACGCCGACGCCAAACGCCTTGGCGGCGGCAGCAGCATTGGGAAGCAGCGCTCGATCACGCCTTCAGCGCCCGCGGCAAAACCGGGGACGCCAGCTGCGCCCGCCGCCGCGCCGACTACGCCACCGCAGCAACAACCGTCGGGGATGAGCCGCTGGCTGGGCCCATTGGCCGGCCTGGCGCTCGGTGCCGGCCTCGCGTCGATGTTCATGGGCAACGGGTTTGGCGGCGCATTCGGCAGCATCATGCTCATGCTGCTCGTCGCGGCAGCCGTGATATTCGCGCTGCGCATGTTTCGCGCAAAAACGCAGCCTCAGTCTTTGCAATATGCGGGCGGTAGCCCCAAGACCGAACCGCAATTGTTGAATGACGTGTCGACGGGCTTCGGTGGCGGTGCCCCTGCCGCACCGGTGACGAACCGGTATCCGCCTGGCTTCGACGTTGCTCAGTTCGCGCAACACGCCAAGCTTAATTTCACGCGTTTGCAGGCCGCCAACGATCAAGGCGACCTCACAATAATGCGCGATTTCATGACGCCCGAACTGTATGCTCAGGTTCAGGCAGAAATCAAAGCGCGCGGCCCATCGGCGCAAAAAACCGACGTCGTCACTTTGGACGCTGAGGTGCTCGAAGTCGTGACCGAAGGCGACGTCTATGTCGCAAGCGTCAAGTTCGCCGGCATGATTCGCGAAGAAGCCGATGCAACCGCGTCCCCGTTTAACGAAACCTGGCATCTCGAAAAACCGGTCAACGGCAGCTCTGGCTGGTTGATCGGCGGCATTCAGCAAAACTAGTCGCGCATGACCGGGACGGGCCAAGACCAAACTCGCGCCGGCCCGATGTTCGAATTGCGGCCGCCCACCGCGGCGGCGCTCAATCATTTGTTAAAAAGCGCCTCGTGGGCGCGCGAACGACTGCAGCCATTCGCCGGCAAGATCGCGCGCTTCGAGTTGATCCCGTTTACGGTCGCCTTTGCGATACTCGACTCCGGCGAAGTCACCGACGCACCGGCCGCATCACCGCCGGACGCGAGTTTCATGCTGACGCCGGGCATCGCATTGCGGATGCTGGCCGGCGATTCAGCGGTGTGGCAGCAAGTGACGGTCACCGGCGACGGCGCGCTCGCGCGCGAAATTCTGTTTATCGCACAAAATCTCCGATGGGACGTGGAAGAAGACCTGAGCCGCGTCGTCGGCGATGTCGCTGCCCACCGCATGGTTACCGCCGCTGATGAAATCAGGCGCTGGCAACAGGAAAGTGCTCGCCAATTTAGCCGGGCCATGGCGGCGTACTGGACCGATGAGCAACCGCTGATCGCGAGCAAACGGGATGTAGAGCGCTTCGTGCGCGAAGTCGATACGCTGCGGGACGACGTTGCCCGCCTCGAAAAACGCCTCGAGCAAGCGCAAAAGCAGAGCGTTTCGACCTAGTACAACGCCTACCGCGGGCCTTCTGCGCCGGACTTCGCGGCGTCAGGCGCATGCTCGCGCCCACATCCGCCCGCAGTTACAATCGCGGATGCATTTTTTCAGGCTGGCGAAAATCATTTCTGTGAGCCTGCGTTTCGGGCTCGATGAATTCATTCTCGGTCATGAGCGCGTGCGCGGAGTGCGATTGCTGTTCAATTCGCTGCTGCCCCGCCGCCGGTTCGATGCGCCGCGTGCTCAGCGGTTGAGACTCGCACTCGAGGCGCTCGGTCCCATCTTCGTTAAATTCGGGCAACTCCTGTCGACGCGGCGCGACTTATTGCCCGCGGACATTGCCGAGGAACTCGCCAAGTTGCAGGATCAGGTGCCGCCATTTGCCTCCGACCTGGTGCTGGCCGCGCTCGCACGCGCCTATCACCGGCCGGTCGACGAGGTGTTCGCTTACTTTGAACCGGTTGCCGTTGCCAGTGCCTCGGTCGCGCAAGTGCACTTCGCGCGCCTCCACGACGGCCGCGAGGTCGCCGTCAAAATTCTGCGTCCTGGCATACCCGAGATCATCCGGCATGACATCGCGCTGCTTGATGCGGGCGCCAGTCTGGTCGAGTTTCTGTGGGCGGACGGCAAGCGCCTGCGTCCGCACGAGGTCGTCGCTGAATTTGCCAAGCACCTCGATGACGAACTCGATTTAATGCGCGAAGCGGCGAATGCAAGCCAGTTGCGCCGCAATTTCCGGGATTCGCCGCTTTTGCGCGTGCCCGAAGTTCATTGGGATTACTGCAGCAGTGAAGTGATGGTGATGGAGCGCATGCACGGCGCGCCGATTTCGCAGGTAGCTGCCTTGCGCGACCAGGGTATCGATCTCAAAAAGCTCTCGCGCTCCGGCGTTGAAATTTTCTTCACCCAGGTTTTTCGCGACGGTTTTTTTCATGCCGACATGCATCCAGGCAATATTCTGGTTGCAGATAACGGCCAATATGTGGCGCTCGACTTCGGCATCATGGGCACGCTGACCGCAATCGATAAACACTATCTTGCACAGAACTTTTTGGCGTTTTTCAGGCGCGATTATCGCCGCGTCGCCGAAATGCACATCGAGTCCGGCTGGATTCCGCCCGATACCCGCATCGACGAGTTCGAAACCGCGATTCGCGCGGTGTGCGAACCGATATTCTCGCGGCCCTTGAAAGACATTTCGTTCGGCCGCGTGCTGATGCGGCTGTTCCAGACCGCGCGGCGTTTTAACATGCAAGTGCAGCCGCAGCTCGTCATGCTGCAAAAAACCCTGCTCACGATCGAAGGCCTTGGCCGTCAGCTCGATCCGGAGCTCGATCTGTGGGTGACCGCCAAGCCGTATCTGGAGCGGTGGATGAAAGAGCAGATCGGCTGGCGCGGACTCGTGCGGCATATCGAGGAAGAGGCGCCCTACTGGAGCGCGCTGGTGCCGCAGATTCCGCGCCTCGTGCACCGGTTTCTCAGCGAGAAAAGCGGCGATCAGCTGCCGCAGCACATGCGGCAGCTGATCGTTGAAAGCCATCGGCAGACCGTTCTGCTCGCAGCGATCACCATCACGCTCCTCGGCACTGTCGCGCTCATTGTCTTGCGCGTTTTTTAGCGCCGTGTAATATGCCGTCGTTGTTTTAATCCGGGTTCCGATGCGCCGCTGACATGCTGCTCTGGTTCGTTATCACCTATTGGGTCATTTCAGTCGGCATCGGCTTGTGGGCCGCGATGCGCGTCAAGAACACGGCCGACTATGCAGTCGCTGGCCGCAGCCTGCCGCTTTACATCGTTACCGCCACGGTGTTTGCGACCTGGTTCGGCTCCGAGACGGTGCTCGGTATTCCGGCTACCTTCCTGCGCGAAGGCATGGGCGGCGTAATTGCCGATCCTTTCGGCTCGAGCTTGTGCCTGATCCTCGTCGGCCTTTTCTTTGCGCGGCCGCTGTATCGCATGCGGCTCCTGACAATCGGCGATTTTTTCCGCAACCGCTACGGGCGCAGCGTCGAAGCCATGACGACGCTCTGCATCGTGCTTTCCTATCTGGGCTGGGTCGCGGCACAAATCTCCGCTTTGGGCCTTGTGTTTCACGTCGTCTCCGAAGGTGCGATGGCGCAATCGACCGGCATGATCGTCGGCGCCTCCACCGTGCTGATTTATACGATGTGGGGCGGTATGTGGGCGGTCGCGATTACCGACTTCATTCAGATGATCATTATCGTGATTGGCATGTTGTACATCGGCTGGGATGTGAGTCAGCTGGCGGGCGGGGTGAGTGCGGTCGTCAACCACGCTGCGGCCGCGGGAAAATTCGCGTCTTTCTGGCCGGAGGCCACGCTGGCCGGCGTCCTCGGGTTCACCGCCGCGGCGATTACGATGATGCTGGGCTCGATCCCGCAGCAGGACGTGTTTCAGCGCGTCGCCTCTTCCAAGGACGAGCGCACCGCCGGCCGCGCGTCGATACTGGGCGGCGTTTTATATTTCGGCTTCGCGTTCATCCCGATGTTTCTCGCCTACTCGGCGACGCTGATCGATCCCCAACTCGTGCAAAAGCTGATCGACGGCGATAAGCAATCACAGTTGATCTTGCCCAACCTGATCCTGGCGCACGCGCCCCTGTTCGCGCAGGTTATGTTCTTCGGCGCGCTGTTGTCGGCAATTAAAAGCTGCGCGAGCGCGACCTTGCTCGCGCCTTCGGTCACCTTCACTGAAAACGTTTTGCGCCCCGCGCTCAAACACCTGAGCGACAAACAATTGCTGAAGCTGATGCGCACGGTCGTGTTGTGCTTTACCGTGTTAGTCACGTTGTTCGCGCTAAATTCTCAGCTGTCAATTTATAAAATGGTCGAGAACGCCTACAAGATCACCCTGGTTTCGGCGTTCGTGCCGCTCGCATTCGGCTTGTATTGGAAGCGCGCGAACACGCAGGGCGCGTTGGCCGCGATCGTGTTGGGTCTCGCGACATGGATCGGGTTTGAAGTGATTGCGCCTGACGCCATTTGTCCGCCGCAACTCGCCGGGTTTTGTGCCGCGCTGTTCGGCATGATCGCAGGCTCGCTGGCGCCGGTAATCATTCAGCACCAGGTGGCGCCGCACGCAGCCGCGCAAGCTCGCCGCCAGCCGGCATCGCACTAAGCGCCGCTGTCCCGCGCCGATTTTGTCCGCCATTGCTCAAGCGTTGCCGTGGTATCGCGCAATGCGCCTGGCGGTGTTCGCCCTGCTGGCGGTCAATACTGCCTATTATTTTTGCGCCGGCGCGTTGTCCAAAGGACTGGACTCAGCCGCGTGGCTTCTGCTGTTGTCGCTCTTCGCGAGCGAAACCGGATTTTTCTCGCTGCGCCTGCCGGAGGCCGCCATGCGCGCAGCCCGGCTGCTCGCCGTGGCCGGCATTTGCACCGCCGCCGTGGGTTATGTGATCGAGCGCAATGACCTCGACGCGCTCAACACGGCTCTCTGGATCGCCGTCGTCATGTTGCTCGAATTCGAAGTGCGCCGGCCGCGCGAAGTCGCGACGTTTCGTTCCGCGCTCAAGACGGCAGCCGCGCTGCTCTATGCGTCACTCGGAACGCTGGTCCTCGTGTGGTGCTGGCGCGGCGAATGGTTCGACGCGTACGATGCGCTGTTGTGGCTCACGGCCTTTGCGGCTATTGAAATGGATCTGCTCGGGATCGGACGTTCCGCCGCTAGCACCTGACCGGGCCGCGAATTTTGCTTTAGTATCAATCTTCCGAAATCTCAACGGAGTTCGCCATGATGATCCGCCTCGTCGCCGGCACTGCGCTCATGCTATTCACCGCGTTGGCCGGGCATGCCCAGTCTTTTCCGGCGAAACCGGTGCGGCTCATCGTCCCGTTTCCGGCGGGCGGCGGTCTCGATATCACCGCGCGTGCGTTTGGCCAGAAGCTGGCTGAATATTGGGGCCAGACGGTCGTGATCGAAAATCGGCCCGGCGCAAGCGGCATGATCGGCGCCGAAGCGGTCGCCCGCGCGCCCAAGGACGGCTACATTCTTCTCGTATGCTCGCCGGCTGAAATCGCGCTGAATCCCGCGCTGTACGCCAAAATGAATTACGACCCGTTCAAAGATCTGGCGCCGATCTCGCTCGCCGCCACGTACCCCAACATGATCGTCGTGCATTCATCGGTGCCGGTAAAAACCGTCCGAGAGTTGATCGCGCTCTCGAAAAAAACGTCGGGCGGATTGCCATTCGGTTCGAGCGGCACCGGCAGCACTCAGCATCTTGCCGGCGAATGGCTTAAGTTCAATGCCGGCATCAATTATCTGCACGTACCCTATAAAGGCGCGGCGCCGGCAGTCACCGACCTGGTCGGCGGCCAGATACCAACGGCGATACTCGGTCTCGCGCCGATCATTCCGCATGTTAAGTCCGGGCGCATCCGCGGACTTGCGGTAACGGCCGCGAAGCGCAGCGCGGCATCGCCTGAAACGCCGACGCTGCACGAAGCGGGTATCAACTTCGAATCGACGCAATGGTTCGGCTTTCTCGCGCCTGCCGGCACGCCGGCTGACGTCATCGCCAAAGTTCAAGCCGACGTGAAGCGTGGCGCAACCGATGCCGGCGTGAAAGAGCGGCTCATTTCGCTGGGCGGCGATCCCATTAGCAATTCGCCGGACGAATTTGCGGCCTTCATCAAAGCCGAGAACGCGAAGTACAGCAAGGTCATCCGCGATGGTGGCATCAAAGCGGAGTAATTCGTTCGCCGGCGGCGCGGTCGTTCAGATTTGGTCGAATGCGTTCCCGAACGCCGCGACGAAACGCTCGTAGTCATCTGCATGCAGCGCATCGATTCCGGCGGCCGCGTGACGGCCATTGCCGCCAAACTCGCGGCACAGCGCATCGGCGCCCTGTGCATTCTCGAGCGGTGAGCGCACGCTTACGTGATATCCCTTAGCGGCCGCCACCAGCACTGCGTGAGCGCGCTGAGGATGCACCGTTGCCAGCTGATTGATGAAAGCGCCGTTGACGCGCCTGCTCCATGCACTGTCCGGTAACACATAGATCGCGGATTGGTCGGTAGCGAGTGTCGGCTTTATTTCACCCGCCCGATACAGGTCGTCGGCACGCGCGGCGCGCAATACTTCATGAATCGGCTCCCCGCTGATGAACTGGAACGGGTCTTCATAGTGCGAAATGGATTCGTAAAGGTCAGCCGGGTGGTACATAAGATCATCCACGCTGGCGCCATACGCGTTGTAGTTGATGCACTCGCCGAGCGACTGCAGCTGCGCAAGCTGCAGTTCATTCAGATTAAGCGCGGATGCAGCGTCACGCGCCGGTGCGGCGAGGTTATCGCCGAACGCGGCGACCACGGCCCAGATACGCCGACTGCCTTTCAGGTAGCGGTCGACTAACAGACTGGTGCAGACGTCGGATGCCGTGTCGATGCAGGTTTCGAGTTCCGGATGCCGCGGGATTTCGCCGGCAAAATGATGATCAAAGTAACGGCAACTGGCGCCGCGTTCGAGCAGCCGCTCGAGTGCTGCAGCATTTCGAGCCAGCGAGATATCGAGCACCGTGACGCGGTCGCCGCGGCAAGCTTCAACCCGGTCGAGCAACGTGATATCGCGTTTGGCGCCCGTAACCAGTACGCTTGCCCGCGGATCGGTCAGACGCAATTGATGCAGCGCGCAGATACCGTCCGCATCGCCATTAAAAACATCATAGAATGTCGTCATGTGGCGAGGCTGTAAGCGGTGTTTGTGAAAACGCAGGTCATTGCTTCTTGTCTATCGTTACTTCGGACCAGCTATTTGATCGAGAGTCCGTCATAAAATGCGCACTTCAATCAAACCGTCGCTGGCGGGATATGTCGCGTTAGCTTACACACTGGTCATCGCGTATGCCAGCGCGCAACCGTTTTCCGGCTGGCGCATGCCGCCGCCCGAAGTACTGGCTTTCCTGACCGCACCGTGGCCGCGGTACATGACCGCGACCGATATCTCGCTCAATGTCGCCGCCTACCTGCCGCTTGGCGCGATGCTCTTTTTTGCATTGCGCCCGCCGCTGTCTGCCGCGTCCGCATTCGTTCTCGCCAGTTTACTCGGTGCGCTGCTGAGCCTGTTGCTCGAAAGCATGCAAATGTTTTTGCCGGCGCGTATTGCGTCAAACGTCGATGTGATGACGAACACCGCCGGCGCGGCGCTCGGCGCCATGAGCGCGCTGCTGCTGACCGCGTGGGATAACCCGCTGGCACAACTGCGCGCCCGCCGCGTGCGGCCCGGCCCGCTCGGCGACTGCGGCCTGATCGTGATCTTGCTGTGGATCGTCATTCAGTTTCATCCCTCGTCCGTCACGTTTGGCAGCGGCAATCTGCGCGACGTGTTCGGCATTGCACCGCAATTTCTGCATTCATCGCAGGCTTATCTGCTGGGCGAGGCCGGCATTGTTGCGCTCACCGCCATCGCAATCGGTCTCGTCATTTCATTGATCTTGCAATCCCGGCGTGATTTTTGGCGGGTGATGGCGGGAATACTGTTGTTGACGGCGGCCGCGAAATCCATCGCCGCCGTCACGATCACGCGTACCGCGAATCCGCTGCAATGGTTGACGCCCGGCGTCGCAGCCGGCCTCGCGGTCGGCGCGACAGGCGTGTGGCTGTTGATGCGGGCAGCCCCGACGATGCGGGCGATTGCCGCGATTGCCTGCGTGGTTGGCGTTATTACGATCATCAACGTCATGCCCGACAATCCGTACCAGACTGTGCCCGCTTTTTTGTCGAGCCTGCCGCCCACTCATCTCGCCAATTTCAGCAGCATCGTGCGCGTGCTTTCGCAGTGCTGGCCGTTTGGCGCGCTGGCATTGCTGTTCGCGCTGCTGCGCGCCGCACCCACCCGTCTCGCGCGCTAAACCCGTTCCCGCGAAAGTCCGAATATGACCCGATCCGCCGCGACCTTCGATGACTTGCGCACCGCACTGCGGCGGTTCGCCGCCGCCCGCGACTGGCAGCAATTCCATACCCCGAAAAATCTCGCCATGGCGCTCGCCGTCGAATCCGCCGAACTGCTTGAACTATTCCAATGGCTGACGCCGGAGCAAAGCGCGCGACTCGATGTGCGCAGCAAAAACGCGGTGGCAGAAGAAATTGCCGATGTCCTGCTTTATCTGACACGGCTCGCCGATGTACTCGGGATCGATCCCATTGCGGCGGCGCGCCGCAAGATCCGCGTCAATGCGCGGAAATATCCGGTGCGCCAGGCCAAAGGGAACGCACGCAAGTACAACGCGCTCTAAGCACGGGGCGTCGCATGACGCCGGTCCTGTCGTCGGCGGACAGCTTTTGCGGTTACCATACAGGCCGCAATTTGCGCCGCGGCGCGTAATCATGGTCAAGTCAGGCAAATTTTCGATATGAGCTATTACAAAAACCACGTGTTTTTCTGCTGCAATCAGCGTGACAACGGTGACGCCTGCTGCAACGATCACGGCGCGCAGGAATTACGCGATTACGCGAAGTCAAAGGTCAAATCCCTCGGTTTATCCGGCGCCGGCAAAGTGCGCATTAACATGGCGGGCTGCCTTGATCGCTGCAATGAGGGGCCGGTCATCGTGGTTTATCCCGAAGAAGTTTGGTACACCTATGTTGACCGCGAAGATATCGACGAAATCGTCAGCGAACATTTGCAGCACGGTCGCGTCGTCGAGCGCCTGAAGATTTGAGGCCCGTAAAAACAGACCGGCTGCTCATCGACGGAACGGCAGGAAAAATTGAAGTCGATGTAAGCGATCCGGGTGCAGGTGAAGGCGGGCGTCGCGGCATCGCATTAATCGCGCATCCGCACCCGCTGATGGGCGGCACCAAGGACAACAAAGTGGTGACGACGCTCGCGCGCACGTTTCATGCGCTCGGCTACGTTGCGCTACGGCCGAATTTTCGCGGCGTCGGTGGCACCGGGGGCGTACACGACGAAGGCCGCGGCGAAACCGACGACCTGATCGCGGTTGCCGCCTGCGCGCAGGAGAAATTCGGGCCATTGCCACTCGTGTGTGCAGGCTTCTCGTTCGGCAGCTTCGTGCAAACGCGGGTAGCGAAGCAGCTCAGTCCCGCCCAACTGGTTCTCGTAGCGCCGGCGGTCAATCGGTTTCCGACGGAACAAGTCGCGCCGGGCACCTTGATCATTCACGGCGAGGTCGACGATGTGGTGCCGCTGACGGCGGTGTTCGACTGGGCGCGTCCCCAAAATCTGGCGGTCGTGGTTATTCCGGGCGGCGAACATTTTTTTCACGGCCGCCTGCATCAACTGCAGGACATCGTGACGCGGCACTTCAAATGACTTATCTCACCGCGCGCGGATTGCGCAAATCGTACGGCACCAACGAGGTCGTCGCCGGCATCGACCTCGAACTTCGGCGCGGCGAATGCTTTGGCTTATTGGGCCCGAACGGCGCGGGCAAAACGACTACGCTGCGCCTGTGCCTCGGACTGACCGAGCCGGACGGCGGATCGATCGACATGTTCGATTTGCCGATCCCGCAGTCTGCGCGCGAAGCGCGCGCACGCGTCGGCGTCGTGCCGCAAATGGACAACCTCGACCCGGATTTCACCGTGCGCGAGAATCTCGTCGTTTATGGCCGCTACTTCGGGCTCCCCATCGCAAATATCGAGTCGCGCATTCCAGGGCTGCTCGAATTTGCCGGCCTCGCCAATCGCGCCGGCGACAATATTAAAGCGCTGTCCGGCGGCATGAAACGGCGGCTCACGCTTGCACGCGCACTCATTAACGATCCGGATTTGATTTTTCTCGACGAGCCGACCACCGGTCTCGACCCGCAGGCGCGGCACTTGATCTGGCAGCGGCTGCGCCAGCTGACTGCACAGGGCAAAACGATATTCCTGACAACTCATTTCATGGATGAAGCAGAGCGGCTTTGTCACCGGCTCGCCATCATGGACCACGGCCGCATGATGGCCATCGGAACGCCGCGTGAACTCGTCGCCGAGCATATCGAGCCGCAGGTCGTCGAAGTGTTTGGCGACGGCGCGGAAACATGGGCGGCCGAACGCGGCAGCGGGCTGTGCGAGCGCTGCGAGCAGACCGGTGAAACGGTGTTCTGCTACGCACGCGATGTCGATCCGTTGCTGGCGAGTCTTTCCGAGCGTCCGGATTTGCGTTACCTGCACCGCCCGGCCAATCTCGAAGATGTCTTTCTGCGCCTGACTGGGCGCGATTTGCGCGACTGAGCGCACTTCATATGACTTCAGCCAAAATCTGGTCGCCGCCCAGCCTTAGCCTGCGCTTCATACATGTCTGGCGTCGCAACATGCTGGTCTGGCGCAAACTCGCGCTGCCATCGGTGCTCGGCAACCTCGCCGACCCGATGATTTACATGCTCGGCTTCGGATATGGGCTCGGCCGCATGCTGCCGGACGTGTTCGGCACCTCGTATATTGCTTTCCTCGCCGCGGGCACCGTCTGCTCGAGCACGATGATGGCCGCCTCGTTCGAGGCCATGTATTCGGGTTTCTCGCGCATGCATGTGCAAAAGACCTGGGACGCCATCATGAACGCGCCGGTTACGCTCGACGACATCATGGTGGCGGAACTGGTCTGGGCGGCGAGTAAAAGTTTTATGGCGGGCAGCGCCGTGCTGCTCGTTGCTGCCGCCCTCGGTTTTACGCACTCGCTGCTCGCGCTGTGGGTGCTACCCGTGATGTTTACGACCGGACTCGCATTCGCCAGTCTTGGCCTCATCATGACGGCGCTGTCGGTGAGCTACGACTTCTTTATGTACTACTTCACGCTGTTCATTACGCCGATGATGATGGTATGCGGCGTTTTCTTCCCTGCCGACCAGTTGCCGCCGGCGCTGCAACAGGCCGCCGTTTTCCTGCCGCTCACGCATGCCGTTGCACTCGTGCGGCCGCTCATGAACGGTGCCGTGCCGGCGACGTGGCTGATAAATGCCGCGGTGCTGGCGGTTTATGCGGCCGCCGGGTTTTATATTGCGCTCGCGCTGACGCGGCGGCGGCTTTTAAAATAAAGTGTCCGGACGAGTCAAAAGGGGACGCCGATGCTGTGGCTGAAATCTTTCCACATTATTTTTATGGTCACGTGGTTCGCGGGTCTTTTTTATCTGCCGCGGCTGTTTGTCTATCACGCGATGGCCGACGATGCGGCCGGCATCGCGCGCTTCAAGGTGATGGAGCGCAAACTTTTCTACGGCATCATGACGCCGGGCGGGATACTCACCGTGATCTCCGGCCTGTGGCTTTGGCTTGGCTATGGCTACAACGGCGGGTGGCTGCATGCCAAAATTGCGCTGGTTGCGCTGTTGATCGTTTACCACGCGTATTGCGGCAAGCTTATGCTCGACTTCAAACACGACGGCAACCGTCATGGCCATGTTTTCTACCGCTGGCTCAATGAACTTCCGACCGTGCTGCTGCTGGCGATTGTCATCCTTGTCGTCGTCAAGCCCTTTTAGAGCAGCGCTGTTTGCGATACTCGCGGCGAGCGCAATGCTGTCGCATGCGCAAACTGCCGAAGTTCGCATGCTGGTGCAAAGCTCGCCGCTCGCGGGATTTCAGTATTACCAGGGGAAAATGTTATGGGACGAAATGAAAGTCGGTGACGCGCTCGCGCTCGTGCGTGAACTCGACAATCGGCACGACGGCAACGCGGTGCGCGTCGAATGGCGCGGCCAGCCACTTGGCTATGTACCGCGACGCGAGAACCGCGCCGTTGCCCAGCACATAGACCGCGGCGGCGCAGTCGAAGCGCGCATCAGCAAGCTGCTCGAGCATCGTAATCCGTGGCAGCGTGTTGAGTTCGAAATTTTCGTCAGGCTCTGAACAATGGCGACCGAAACAGTGTCCGAATCCTTTTTCGCGCCCTGCCCGCGCGGGCTCGAAGCCGTGCTCGCGCAGGAACTCGCCGCAATGAATGCGGCCAATGTGCGCACTGCCGACGGTGGCGTGCACTTCGAAGGGCCTTACACGCTTGCGTACCAGGCCAATCTCGAGAGCCGCATTGCGAGCCGTATTCTGTGGCGCGTTGCCCATGCTTCATACAAAACCGAAGACGACATCTACAAAGCAACGCTGCGCCTTGACTGGCCGCGATGGTTTGACGTGACCCGCACCATTCGCGTCAATCTCGCCGCCGTGCGCTGTCCGTTGAAAAGCCTCGACTTCGTAACGCTGCGCATCAAGGATGCGATCTGCGACGCGTTTCGGTCCAAAGGCGACGAGCGCCCGAGTGTCAACACGCAGAATCCCGATGTGCGCATTCATGCGTTTCTTACCGCTGATCAATTGACGCTGTACATCGACACTTCCGGCGAGCCGCTGTTCAAACGCGGCTATCGCACTTCGACCGGCGAAGCGCCGCTGCGGGAAAACCTGGCCGCCGGCATTGTGAAGCTGTCAGGCTGGAACCCAACCGAAGCCTTGCTCGACCCGATGTGCGGCAGCGGCACGCTGCTGGTCGAAGCGGCGCTCATTGCGCTCAACATCGCGCCGGGCGCGCGCCGCGCCTTCGCGTTCGAGAAACTCAGAAATTTCAACGCGCCACAGTGGCAAAAGTTAAAGGACGCGGCCACCGCGCGCGAAGCGCCGCGCGCCGGTGCAGTATCTATTTACGGCGCGGATTTATACGGCGATGAACTGAAAAATGCGCGCGACAACATCACCGCCGCCGGCCTCACTGAGGTGATTCAACTAAAGCAAGCGAACGTTCTCGAAATTCCAGCCCCGGCGGCAAGCGGCGTTATCGTCACGAATCCGCCTTACGGCGTGCGGCTTGCCGAAGCGCAAGACCTCGCGGAGCTCTATCCGCAGCTCGGCAATGCGCTCAAGCAGCGCTTTGTCGGCTGGCGCGCCTACCTCTTCACCGGCGACCCCCAATTGCCGAAACTGATTCGTCTTTCAGCGTCCAAACGCACGGTGCTGTTCAACGGCGCGCTCGAGTGCCGGCTGCTCGAATACAAGTTGATCGCAGGCAGCATGCGGCCCGTAAAACCGGCCAAGGGATCGGCAGCGAATTAAGTTTTTTCGCGGGCCTTGATACGGTCAAGCAGCTCGTTCGCCCGCAACTGCGTATAGTCTTTATTGATTTGCGCGCTCACCGCAGATGCCACCTTGGCATCAAGCTGCTCGCGCAGTACGCCGAGAAACTCCGGCGATGCGGTCAGGACGAGATGCCGAAACCGGCCTTCCTGATAGGCTTTCAGCAGAAACTTACCTACATCCCGCGCGAAGTTTTCCGTCTGGTGTTCGACCGGTGTTTGGTTGGGTTCGTAACCGCTCGGCTGCGTTGGCGCGCCTGTGTTGTGGCGGCTATTGGACGCGGCCCGCTGCCCCAGATCATCGGTTTCCGTGTCCGCGCTACGCAGGCGCGCAGCGGTGTTGACCATGTCGTTGATTTCCGTCAGCCGTCCATCGGCACGCTCCTGAGCGAAGAATCTCGCCCGGCCGGCGTTGGCTGAAACGATCCAAGTAGCGTCCATCCTGACCTCATGCATTAGTCGAAAACGGTTCGATGCTGCGATCATTGAAAATGTTCCGTTATCGGCGAAGCGCAGAGTCATGTGGCGAAAAATTACCAATTGCTCCTACACGCCGCTTGGCGCATGCCCTTAAACTGGCTGTCGACTTTTCGCGACGAAACACGAAGGGTGCGCACTTGAGTATCAGAATAGTCAGGCTCGGCTCTGCGCGCCTTGCAGGCGAAGGCCTCAGAATCGGAACGGTACGGCGACCGCCAAGGGGTGTGCGTAAGACGGAGTACGCGTCGCGCAACTATTACGACGTCTGGCTGCCGGTGCTTGCACCGAGCGCCCAGACAGTCAAATTGGCGACAAAAGCCACGACGGACCGTGAATGGGCCCGGTTCAGGCAGAAGTATCGCGCCGAGATGGCGAGCCCTCCATGCAGGGCGACGCTCGATCTGCTCGCTGCGTTGTCGCATCAAACTGATTTTTCGGTCGGTTGCTATTGCGCCGACGAATCACACTGCCACCGCGCGGTGTTGCGGGAGTTGCTCGAGGCGCGCGGCGCCCGGGTAATATAGCGTCCCCATTTTCAGCCATACCGAGAGGTGTCATGGTTAAAGGCCGGCTCGAAGCATTCAGCGATGGCGTGATTGCCATCATTATCACCATCATGGTGCTCGAACTCAAAGTGCCGCACGGTGAAACTGCCGGCGCGCTGAAGCCGCTGCTGCCGGTTTTCCTGAGCTATGTGCTGAGCTTCGTCTATGTCGGCATTTACTGGAACAACCATCATCACATGCTTCATGCTTCCACCGCGATACTCTGGGCCAATCTCCACCTGCTGTTCTGGCTCTCATTGTTTCCGTTCACCGCAGGATGGATGGGGGAAAACCATTTCACTGCGATGCCCACCGCGCTCTACGGAATGGTACTGTTGATGGCCGGGATCGCTTACTACTTGCTCCAGCAGTCGATCATCCACGCGCAGGGACAGGACTCCATTTTGAAGAAAGCAATTGGGCG
>JAQGMI010000091.1 GCA_028292435.1 Betaproteobacteria bacterium | reverse complement strand
ATTCGTGGTGACTTATCCGCTGGGCGGCAGTTCTGACGTGATGGCGCGCATCGTCGGCCAGAAATTGACGGAATACTGGGGACATCAGGTTGTCATCGAGCCGAAGCCAGGCGGGGACGGCGCCATCGGCATGGAATTCGCCGCCCGCCAGGCGCCGGACGGCTACACCTTTCTGCTGGGCAATTTCGGCCCCGTTGTGGCCAAACCACTGATATCGAAAGTCAGCTACGACTGGCAGAAGGATTTCGTGCCGGTCTCGCAAATTACGCAGAGCGCGAACATCCTCGTCATTCCTGTGACGTCGCCGATCAAGTCGACCAAAGAACTGATCGCGGCAGCAGTGGCGCAACCCGGCGTGCTGACGTACGCGACGAGCGGAGTAGGCGGCATGCAGCATCTTGCCGGCGAAATGTTCAAGCGCCTGGCGGGCGTCAATATCGTCACCGTAAATTACAAGGGCAACGCGCAGGCAATTACCGATGTCATGGGCGGACAGGTCAACATCATGTTTTCGGACGCGCTGCCGGCGATGATGAACATGAAAAGCGGCAAATTGCGCGCGCTCGCGGTCACGAGCGAGAAGCGGTGGCCCTTTACGCCTGAATTACCGACGCTGGCCGAAGAAGGCGTGACCGGGTTTGCGGCGGCGAACTGGTGGGGCATCCTCTTTCCCCGCGGTGTGCCGCAACCGATCATCGATAAAGTTAACGCCGCAGTGGTAAAGGCGCTGACCACACCCGAAGTGAAAGCGCGGCTTGGAGACCTCGGCGTCGAGGCTCGGCCGAGCACCGCAGAGCAGTTCGGCGAATTCATGGCCAAGGAATCGGCCAGGTACGCGAAGTTGATCAAGGATGCCAATATCAAGGCTGAGTGACCGACAATTTAAGTAAGGGATTTTGCATGACCAAGGCACTGACACCCGACCAGATCGTAAGTTACCGGGCGAACGGTTACCTCGCGCCGATCGATGCGCTGAGCGCCGGCGAGGTTCAGAAATATCGCGATGAGCTTGCGATGACCGAGGCGCATCTCGGCGGGTCGCTGATGGCGATAGACAAAAAGTACCGCGGCAACTGGCATTTCATGTGCCGCTGGGTCGACGAGCTTGCGCGTCATCCACGCATCGTTGACGCGGTGGAAGATCTGCTCGGGCCAGACCTCTTGCTCTATACCAGCCGCTTCTTCATCAAGGAGGCCAAGAGCGAAGGCATCGCCGCCTGGCATCAGGATTCCACCTATTTCGGGCTGCGCCCGTACGATCACGTCACGGCGTGGGTTGCGTTGTGCGATGTGACGCCTGAAACCGGACCCGTGGAATTCGCCGTGGGCAGCCACATTCGCGGGCAGCTCATGCAAAAAAGCGGGGTGATCCAGAACAGCGTCAATACCGCCGGCCAGATCATCGTCGAATGGTTCGACCAGTCGCAGATTGCCCGGGCGATCCTGCGTCCAGGCCAGTTCTCGCTGCACCACACATGCACAGTGCACCAATCGGCGCCTAATCGCTCTGCCGAGCGCCGGATCGGCCTCGCGCTGAGCTACATCCCGACGCGTACCCGTTATATCGGCTCGAGAAAAATGCCGGCTTGCCTGATCCGCGGGCAGGACGACTACCACCATTTCGATTTGCAGCCGCCGCCGCAGCAGGATTTCGGCGCTGTCGAAATGCAACGCCACGAAACATCGTTCAAGGCTTACCTTGAATCTTTTTATGAGCAGCTCGACATCGCCGAGAAGAACATGCCGCCGGACGTCGCAGCCACCCTGATGAATTGACGCAGCACCGGGGCAAGGCTGCGATTAATCCGGCCAATGCGCTGGAGCTGTCGCGGGCTGCATCAGGCAAAGGCGTTTCGCCCATCGGCAGCGCGCCGCCGTTCCATCTAATGAGCGATAATCGCTGCCAGTTCACTGGAGAATGCCATGCGCAACGCCGCGATATTCCTTCTGACCTTGACCTTCACCGCTGCTGCATCGGCACAAAACTTTCCGAGCAAATCGATCCGTTTCCTCGTTGGCTTCGCGCCGGGCGGCTCGACTGACATCCTCGCGCGTTTGATCGCGCAGAAAATGACGGACAACCTCGGGCAGCAGGTGGTGGTCGACAATCGGGCCGGCGCCGGCGGCATCATCGCGGCGGAAATCCTCGCGAAGTCGCCGCCCGACGGTTACACCATGTTTGCATGCACGACCGGCAACTTCGCAATCATTCCGTATCTTTACAAAACGGTGCCCTACAACGCAGACAAAGATTTGATCCCGGTCACGCAAACCGGTTCGCTGCCGTACATCATCGTGGTGCATCCGTCACTGCCGGTAAAAAATGTCAAAGAGCTGATTGCGTTTGCGAAATCGCATCCGGGTCAGATCAACTACGCGTCGTCGGGGATCGGGTCGGCGTCGCATCTGTCGCCTGAGCTCTTCAGATCGATGGCCGGCATCGATATCACGCACGTGCCATACAAAGGCACCGGCCAGGCGATCGGCGATCTGCTCGCAGGGCAGGTCGTCATGATGTTCGACCAGCCCGTGAGCACGCTGCCGCACGTGAAAGCCGGCAAGCTGCGCGTGCTCGCCATCAGCAGCGGCAAACGGTTCGCGACGCTGCAGGACATCCCGACGGTGGCCGAATCGGGTCTGCCGGGATTTGAAGCCGTGTCATGGGCGGGCGCCTGCGTTCCCGGCGGCACGCCGAAAGACATCATCAATCGCTTACAGGGAGAGATCGCCAAAGTGCTGAAGCTGCCCGACATCACTGAGCGGCTCATGAAGGACGGCATCGAACCCATCGGCAGCACGCCCGAGCAGTTCCAGGCCTTCATCGAACGCGAGAAAATCAAGTGGAGCAAAGTGGTCAAGGATTCCGGCGCGCGCGCCGATTGATGGATTGACTGCGGAACGTGTAATTGAGTTTCGCGAATGCGCGTATTGAGTGACCGGGCCGGGTCTTTCGCTCGATCGCTTGATACGCCGGCCCACAATGAATGAATCACCTGATCGCTGAATCAATAATGCACGAGCGGAACGGCCGGTAAATCATGCGCGTCGGATTATTCGTCACCTGTCTTGTCGACCTCATGCGCCCTAGTATCGGCGTGGCGGCTTTGCAGCTGCTTAAAGACGCCGGCTGCGAAGTTGCGGTGCCATCCAGGCAGACCTGCTGTGGCCAGCCCGGCTATAACTCAGGTGACCGCAAAGCGGCATTGGCACTCGCGCGCAAAGTACTCGCTGAATTCGAAACCTGCGATTACATCGTAGCGCCGTCAGGTTCGTGCGCGGGCATGATACGCACGCATTACCCGGATTTGTTTGCAGATCAGCCGGCCGAACTCGAGCGCATCAAGAAACTGTGCGCAAAAACGTATGAGCTGACGGACTTTCTCGTGAATATTGCAAAGGTTGAACGTCTGAGCGCAAAGTTCAACGGCGCCGTCACATACCACGATGCGTGCTCCGGCTTACGCGAGCTTGGCGTGAAGAATCAGCCGCGCACGCTTTTGTCCAAAATCGAAGGACTCAGGCTCATAGAGATGGACGAAGCCGAAGCCTGCTGCGGGTTCGGCGGTACGTTCGCAATTAAATTCGGCGACATTTCGAGCCGCATCGCCGACAACAAATGCGAAAACGCGCTCGCGACCGGCGCTGAGGCGATTGTGCTGGGCGACCTGGGCTGCATGCTCAACATCGAAGGCCGGCTGCGGCGCAAGGGCGACACCAAAACGCGGGTGCTGCATATCGCTGAAGTGCTGGCGGGAGGGGAAACGTAATCATGAAAATTGCGGTAATGGGTTCTGGCGGCGTCGGCGGCTTTTACGGCGGTCGATTGGCGCACACGGGTTGCGACGTGCATTTCGTCGCGCGCGGCGCACATCTGGCTGCGATGCGCGAGCACGGGCTCACCATCGAGAACAAAGAGCAGGGCGACATCAACGTGGCGCACGTGAACGTAACGGAAGATCCGTCTACCATCGGCATCGTCGATCTTGTGATCATAGCGGTCAAATTGAAGGATACCGAAGCGGCCGCGCTTGCGGTGAAACCGATCGTCGGCCCGCAAACGGCGCTTTTGTCGCTGCAAAACGGCGTGATCAAGGACGATATCCTGCGCAAGCATTATCCGGCGGCGCAAATCATGGGCGGCGTCGCGTACGTAGCGACGCACGTTGCACGGCCCGGCGTCATTTTGCAGGTGGGCCCCATGCAGCGTGTCGTCTTCGGCGAATACGACGGCAAAAAATCAGCGCGCGCCGAAGCGCTGCTGGCCGCGCTGCTCGCGGCCGGCATCAAGGCCGAATTGTCGGGCGATATCCGCCGAACGCTGTGGGAAAAGTACACATTCCTCGTCGGTCTATCCGGAACGACTACGACGATGCGCACGACGATCGGGCCGATTCGCGCCCATCCGCGCGCGCGTGCGTTTTTGCATTCGCTCTTTGCCGAAGTCGTCGCGGTCGGACGTGCGCACGGCGTCGATCTGCCCGCCGATTACGCAGATGACCGGCTTAAGTTCGCGCATAGCGTGCCCGCTACCATGACCTCATCGATGCACCATGATCTCGAGCGCGGCAATCCTCTCGAGGTAGAGTGGCTGGCCGGCGGCGTCGTAACCCTGGGCGAAGCTGTCGGTATAGCCACGCCGGCGAACAGGGCTGTGTGGGACATTCTTTCGCTGTACTCGGAAGGCCGCACCGCAGTGAAATGATAGACAGACCCGTACTGAACGTGCGCGCTATTCGCGCAATTGCAGTCGAAGTGCCGTTGCGTTTCGTGCTTGGCACCAGCGCCGCTGCAGTGCACGCAGCGCCGCTACTGCTGGTCGATGTCGACACCGAACAGGGCATTACTGGACGCACCTACCTTTTTTGCTACGTGCCGGCGGCGGCGCCCGCCATCATCAGCCTGCTCGGTGCCGTCGAAGCGGCCGTCAAAGGCAAAGCCATTGTGCCGGTCGAACTGTGGGCGCTGCTGTCCAAACGTTTCCGCCTGATCGGGGTGCAGGGCATCGTGCGCATGGCGATGTCCGCGTTCGATACCGCGTGCTGGGATGCGTTGGCGATTGCCGCGAACGTTCCGCTCGTCGAGTATCTCGGCGGTTCGATGCGCCCCGTGCGCGCTTACAACAGTTGCGGACTTGGCTTGATGCCGGCTGCGGCGCTCGCAGACGAAGCGGATAAATTACTTGAAGACGGATTTCGCGCGCTCAAATTGCGGCTTGGCTATCCGACGCTGGCAGAGGATATGGCGGCCCTCGAGGCGGTCAGAGCGCGCGTGCCTGCTGCGATCGAGATCATGGCTGATTTCAATCAGGCGTTGTCGGTCGAAGAAGCGTTAGTGCGCGGCCGCGCGCTCGACAGTGCCGGCATTGCCTGGATCGAAGAGCCGATACGCCATGATGATTACCGCGGTTGTGCCACGCTCGCACACGAACTCGCCACGCCGATCCAGATCGGGGAAAATTTTTCGGAACCGCACGCAATGGCAGAGGCGCTCGAAGTGCACGCCTGCGATTACGTGATGCCGGATCTGGAGCGCATCGGCGGCGTGACCGGTTGGAAAAATGCGGCCGCACTTGCGGCGGAGCGCGCGGTGCCCATGTCATCGCATTTGTTTCCGGAAGTGAGCGCGCATCTGCTCGCCGTCACGCCGACCGCGCATTGGCTCGAATACGTCGATTGGGCCGGCACGATCGTTGAAGAGCCCCTTCAGATCGTCGACGGCAATGCGATCATCCCGCCGCGGCCGGGCAACGGGCTCACTTGGGATAAAAAAGCCGTCGCGCGATACCGCATGAAGTAACCCGGCATGCCGGCGCACGGCGGTGTCCAGACCAAGTCCGCGGCGTTTGCAGACCGCGTAATTACAAAGAGATGTTCTTGTGGCTTTATTCTTCTTTGCCGTTCTTGTGCTTCCACCACATGTAACCGAAGAACCCGACGCACAACGCAATAAAGATCCCGAAGAATAAAGCGATGCCAAGGACGTCGGTTTGCGCCGGGGGCGGCGCGTCTTTAATGTCCTCGGCTAACGCCGAAAATGCGATGAGAAAAGAATAGAGCGCTGGCAGTAGGCGTGTCATGGCTTTCTCCTGTAAGTGGCCGCCGCATCGGAAAAGAT
>JAQGMI010000032.1 GCA_028292435.1 Betaproteobacteria bacterium | reverse complement strand
GCGCGCCTCATCGCCAGTGAACTGAGCAAGCAAATGGGGCAACAGGTGGTGGTCGACAACCGCGGCGGGGCGAGCGGCATTATCGGTTACGAGATGATCGCGAAGGCAGCGCCCGACGGTTATACATTTGGCACCGCGGCATTTCCGTTCGTCATTAACCCGAGCCTGTTTGCCCAATTGCCCTATGACTCCGTGAAAGATTTTATGCCGGTGGTTCAACTGCCTCTCGGCTCCAATTTATTGACGGTTACGCCTTCGCTGCCTGTCAGGTCGGTGCGAGAACTTATTGAGCATGCGCATGCAAACCCGGGCAAGCTTTCCTACGGAAGCGCCGCCCCTGGCGGAAGCCAGTACCTGGCGCTCGAGCTGTTCAAGATAATGACCGGCACGCAGATCGTGCAGGTCGGATACAAGGGCATGCCGCAGGCCGTAACGGACGCGATCGCCGGGCAGGTGCAGGTTATCTGCGAAAACCTCGGCCCGAGTCTGCCGCATGTCCGCTCGGGGCGTCTGCGCGCGCTGGGTATCACGACGTTGAAACGCTCGGCGCTCGTGCCCGACGTACCGACCATCGCCGAGGCAGGTGTGCCGGGGTACGAATTGGCGCCATCAAGCGGTTACGTGCTGCCGGCGCGCACGCCGCGCGACATAGTTCTGCGCCTGAACGCGGAGATTAACAAGGCGCTTATGGCCTCGGCAGTGTCGGAAAGATACATCGCTGAAGGTAGCGTCGGAGGCGGCGGCACGCCAGAGCAATTCGCCGAACGCCTGCGCAGCGAAACCGCAAAATGGGCGGCTGTGATCAAGACGGCCGGCATCAAGCGCCAATGACGACGAGCGGGGAACCAGGAAAATAGGGGACAGACTGTCCCGTATTATTCCTTCGCCGAACTCGGAATGGCTAAATAATAGTCCGCGAAGTTCCGCGCGCACGCCGCCCCGGCGTTCAGCCCCGCACCGAATTTTTCTTCCGGTATCGCCACCTCCGGATATGCGCTCGGGCGCAGTATGGAACAAATGGCATGCATCCTGCTTCGTGATGCTCGCGGTGCGTTACTCAGCGCGACATCGCCGCTGTGCGCCGAACGATGGCGCGTGAATGGTGCCAGCCGCATCAAAAGAGAGCATCCAGTCATTCCCCCCGTTCATCGAAAGAATCTTTCACATGTTGAATGTCTACAAAACAATTACGGCAATCACTTTCGGCGCGCTAGCAACAGGCGCGCCGGCATACGCGCAAGACTATCCGCACAAAACCATTCGCATGATCGTGTCGGCCTCGCCCGGCGGTGCCAACGATATTCTGGGGCGCAAGTACGCGCAGCACATGACTGCGTCGCTCGGCCAGACGGTCGTCGTTGATAATCGCGCGGGCGGCGGTGGCATCATCGCCGCCGAGACCGTCGCCCACGCGTCGCCCGACGGTTACACGCTGCTGTACTGCACGAATTCCGTGGTGGTAAATCCGTCGATCAATCCCGGCGTCAATTACACATTGAAAGATCTGGCGCCCATCTCGCTGGTCGGGAGTTTTCCTCTTTTAATCTCCGTATTCCCATCAGTACCCGTGAAGACCGTGCCGGAACTGGTCGCGCTCGCGAAAAAAAATGGCGGGCTCAACTATGGCTCGACCGGCGCGGGGTCGACCAACCAGCTGACCGGTGTAATGTTCAACAAAGTTGCGGGCCTTAATAACGTGCATATTCCGTACAAGGGTGCGGGGCCGTTGATGACGGCGCTGCTGTCGGGTGAAATTGAAATGGGAATCACCACCGTATATTCGGCCATACCCCATCTGCGCAGCGGCCGCATGCGTCCGATCGCGGTGACGAGCCTTAAGCCTCTGCCGACCTTACCCGGCGTGCCGGCAATCGCCTCGTATTACCCCGGCTTCAATACGAGTTTGTGGCACGGCTATCTGACGACGGCGGGAACGCCGGCGCCGGTGGTCGCTTTGCTCAACCGGGAAATCGTTAAAGCGCTGCACACCGCCGAGGTCCGCCAGTCGCTCGAGGAGGGCGGCGCCGAGACCGTCGGCAGCACGCCCGCCGAGTTTGCCGTCGTAATGGCGCAGGATTTCGAAAAATATGCGAAGCTCGTGAAAATTTCCGGCGCGAAGTCCTACTAGCATTTCATTTCCCGCACAGGACTACGCGCGATAATCAAATAACAAAACCGTGGTCTGAGCTGTCCCCTATTATTCTGGTCTGGCCTCAGGCGCGATAGCGCGTCACGCTGCTGGTAAACTCGGGGGATGAACACACATATCCCCAGCATCTCCTGCGCTTTCGATTCCGGCGCCATCGAGTTTGTTTCTTCTCACCATGCTGGCTCGACGGCCGAGATCGTGCTCGACATCCGCAAGGACTCGCATGCCGAGTTCCGGCAGTGGTTTCATTTCCGGCTGTCGGGCGCGCGCGGCGTCGCCTGCACGCTCACCTTCCGTAACGCCAACGCCTGCACCTATCCTGGCGGGTGGAAGGACTATCGCGCGGTGGCGTCGTACGACCGCGCGAACTGGTTCCGCGTACCGACCCGCTACGACGGCACGGTGATGGCGATCGAGCACACGCCCGAGCGCGATGCAGTCTGGTACGCGTATTTCGAGCCCTACTCGCAGGAACGCCACGAGGCGCTGATCGGCCGCGCCGGCGATTCACCGCTGGCGAGAACCGAACGGCTGGGCGCCACGGTCGAGGGGCGGGACATGGACCTGGTCAGCGTGTCGGCGGGCGGCGACGCGAAGAAAACGATCTGGGTCATCGCGCGCCAGCATCCGGGCGAGACGATGGCCGAGTGGTTCGTCGAAGGCCTGCTGGACCGCCTGCTCGATCGCGCGGACCCGCTGTCGCGCCGCCTGCTCGAGCGCGCGGTGGTGCACATCGTGCCGAACATGAATCCCGACGGCAGCGTGCGTGGCAACCTGCGTACCAATGCGACCGGCGCCAATCTCAACCGGGAATGGATGACGCCGTCGATGGAAACCAGCCCCGAAGTGTTTCTGGTGCGCGAGCGCATTCAGCAGACAGGCGCCGATCTCTTCATCGACGCGCACGGCGATGAGGGCCTGCCCTACGTCTTCGTGGCCGGCTCCGAAATGTTGCCCGGCTTCACTCCCGAGCAGGGCAAGGCGCAGGACGATTTCATCGAGCACTTCAAGCGCGTCAACCCCGACTTCCAAAGTGTGCATGGCTACCCGGCCAGCAAATATCAGACGGACGCGCTGAAACTCGCTTCAAAGTGGGTGGGGCACACCTACGGCTGTCTCTCGCTGACGCTGGAGATGCCGTTCAAGGACAATGCCGACATGCCCGATCCGAAGTTTGGATGGAGCGGCGCGCGCAGCCGGAAGCTAGGCGCCGCTATCCTCGAGCCGCTCTTCGCAGCGCTGCCGAAGTAAAAAGGTCCGCCCCGATTAATCGCTAATGCACGCCGAAAAGGCGGTCAGGTGTTGGCTGCGAATTGCAGCTAAGTGTCACGCTCCCTGACCGCAATGGGTCGACAGCGGCGTTCCGGAGCAGGGCAACAACAGGGGACAGGTCGCGCACCGCTTGTACCGTGTCCTCCTTTTGAATTCACCAGGCTAAGTCTGCTTGTTACGGCGTCGCGGTGCTGTCCGACGGCGGGCATGTTCTACAAAAGCTTTCAGAAAGTTCACCTCGACGTCTGACTCTCGCATGCCGAGGAATATCTGCTTGGGGATGCCACGCTTTCCAAGCCGTACCGGAAACACGGGTAATTTTGGGGAAAATTCTTCAACCAGCCACCGAGGCAATGCTGCCACGCCGCGACCGCTGGCCACCATCTGCAACATGATGTCGGTGGTTTCGATTTCTTTGCGCCGGCGGGGAGTGATGCCCGCGGGCACGAGAAACTGGTTGTAGACATCCAAGCGGTCGATCTCCACTGGATAAGTGATGAGGACCTCATCGGCGAGTTGCTCAGGACGAACATACTTAAGCTTCCGAAACGGGTGCTCCCGTCCGACGACGAGCACCTGCTCGTAGTCGAATACAGGCACAAAGCGAAGCCCACGTTTGCGCAATGGGTCAGGCGTCACGAGCATGTCAATCTCGTGACCAAACAGGGCTCCGATGCCGCCGAACTGGAACTTCTGCTTGACGTCCACATCCACATCCGGCCAAGCCTTCAGGAAAGGCGATACCACCGTCAGCAGCCACTGGTAGCAAGGGTGGCATTCCATCCCGATGCGCAGGTTCCCTCGCTCACCTTTCGCGTACTGTAAGAGGCGTTCTTCAGCGTAGGTGAGTTGAGGCAGCAGCCTGTTCGCCACACTCAGAAGATATTCACCGGCCTGCGTGGGATAAAGTTTGCGGCCTTCGCGGCGCCAGATTTCGATTCCCAGTTGGTTCTCAAGCTTTTTTATGCTGTGACTCAGCGCCGACTGCGTCAAAAACAGGCGCTCCGCCGCGGCGGTCAGGGAACCTGACCGCTTGACCTCCTGCATCACAGTCAGATGTATGCGCTCGAGGATAGCCATCGTTACCGACCTTTTTGCTATGAATGAAAATCATGCATAAATGAATTAATACCATTTTTTATCATGCTCGGCGACCCCTACAATTGCGCCATTGTTTCTAAAGGAACGGATCATGGCGATTACCCACAACCTTGGATTTCCACGAATCGGCGCCAAGCGCGAGTTGAAGTTCGCCTTGGAAAACTATTGGATGGGACAGTCTTCCCGCAATGAACTGAAGACGCTGGGCGCGCAACTGCGCCGACGGCATTGGAATGACCAAGCCATGCTGGACCTAGTTCCGGCGGGGGATTTTTCTTTTTATGACGGCGTGCTGGATATGAGTTTTACGCTGGGCAATCTTCCCGATCGGGTCCGCGGCTTTAACGGCGATAGTCTCGATAACTACTTTCGCGTGGCGCGCGGCCGCTCTGCGCAATCGTCAGATGCACACACCGCCACTTGCTACGGCCTGCACGCCGGTGAGATGACTAAATGGTTTGATACGAATTATCACTACATCGTGCCGGAGTTCACCGCCGAAACCGCATTCAAGCTGGACGCCTCGCGCCTGATCGAACAGTTGAGCGAGGCCAAAGCCCAAGGGATCACTGTGAAGCCGGTAATCGTCGGACCGGTGACCTATCTCTGGCTGGGCAAAGCCAAAGACGGCTCAAACCGGCTGGACCTGCTGCCACGGCTGCTGCCGGTGTATGCCGAACTCCTCCAAACGCTGGCTGACCAAGGCGTCGA
Organism: Betaproteobacteria bacterium; assembly: GCA_028292435.1. GTDB lineage: Bacteria > Pseudomonadota > Gammaproteobacteria > Burkholderiales > SG8-41 > PALSA-1004. Next base: position 24,358 of record JAQGMI010000032.1, on the reverse strand, counting down.
GTGGGTGCAGATCGATGAGCCGGTGCTCGTTACCGAACTGAATGCAGACTGGCAGCACGCGTTTAACGCCGCGTATCACGACTTAAAGGCCGCGCGGGTGAAGCTGCTCCTCGTCACTTACTTCGGAGCGCTGCAGGACAATCTCTATCTGGCCGCTAATTTGCCGGTAGCGGGCATACACATTGACGCTATCCATGCCCGATCGGACGTTCAGCCGCTCCTTAATCTGCTGCCGGCGCACAAGGTGCTGTCACTGGGTGTTATCAATGGCCGCAATATCTGGAAAACCGACCTCAACGCCGTACTCGATTGGCTTGAGCCCATCGCTCAGCGAATGGGCGAACGTTTGTGGATCTCGCCTTCTTGCTCGCTGCTGCACGTGCCAGTGGATCTCGCCGGCGAACACAAGTTAGACACAGAAATCAAATCCTGGCTCGCTTTCGCGCTGCAAAAACTCGATGAACTGAAATTGTTGGCCATAGCCCTCAACAAAGGGCGTGAGGCGGTGAGGGCGGAGTTGATCGCCAACGCCGCGGCCGTCGCTGCTCGCAGCGCCTCGCCGCGCGTGAACAAGCGCGACGTAAAAGCGGCCCTCGCCGGGCTCGATGCGTCGCTGGGGAAACGTAAAAGCGCCTATGCCGCGCGCGCGAAAAAGCAGTCTTCGCTCCTCAAATTGCCGGTCTTCCCCACGACCACCATCGGCTCCTTTCCACAGACCGCCGAAATCCGTCACGCGCGCAGTGAATTCAAAGCTGGCCGCCTCGCTGATACAGCATACCGCAGGGCTATGCAGGAAGAGATCGCGCGCAGCGTCCGCGAACAGGAAGCCCTGGGTTTGGACGTGCTGGTACACGGCGAGGCCGAGCGCAACGACATGGTTGAGTATTTCGGCGAGCAACTGGACGGCTATGCCTTTAGCCAATTCGGCTGGGTGCAGTCCTACGGCTCACGCTGCGTGAAGCCGCCCATCCTGTTCGGCGACATCACCCGCCAAAAGGCTATGACCGTGGAATGGACCAAGTACGCCCAGTCGCTGACGCAAAAACCGATGAAGGGCATGCTCACCGGCCCAGTGACCATTCTTAACTGGTCCTTCGTGCGTGATGACCAGCCGCGGTCGGTATCGTGCATGCAGCTCGCGCTGGCCATGCGGCAAGAGGTGCTCGATCTGGAAAAGGCCGGTGTGCGCATCATCCAGATCGATGAGGCGGCGCTGCGCGAGGGCCTGCCGCTGCGAAAATCGCAGTGGCAGGAATATCTGGGCTGGGCCGTGGAAAGCTTTCGCATTACCGCCAACGGCGTGGCCGATGAGACGCAAATTCACACTCACATGTGCTACTCGGAGTTCAATGACATCATCGCGTCCATCGCCGACATGGACGCCGATGTCATTACCATCGAGACCTCGCGCTCCGACATGGAACTGCTGGATGCGTTCGACAACTTCAATTATCCAAACGAGATCGGACCTGGCGTGTATGACATTCACTCGCCCAACGTCCCCACGCAGGAAGATATCGTGGAGCTCATGAAGAAGGCCGCCCAAAGGATTCCACGCGAGCGCTTGTGGGTGAACCCCGATTGCGGGCTGAAGACGCGTCAGTGGGGCGAAGTTATTCCAGCGCTCAGGAACATGGTGGATGCAGCAAAGACGTTGCGCGCGTCCAGCTAGACTTGGTTACTGACAACGAATACTTTGCTAATGATTTTTCTCTCGCATGTATGGGTGTCGGCCTGACTTAGGAAAGATGCTATCGCCCCTGAAGGGGGCGGCCGTCTCGAAGCTCACGCCGTTGTGGCATAAAGCCTAACTAAAATCTTCCGGCCCGAAGATTTGCCGGATCTCGATCGTGTCGCCTTCGTTCGCCGGGCAGCGCTGCGCCCACTTCACCACTTCTTCCTTGGACGGCGCTTCCACCAGCCAGTAACCGCCCAGCACTTCTTTCGATTCGATGAACGGTCCATCGATTACAGTGGGCTTGCCTTTCGCGAACGACACCCGCGCACCTTTGGCCTGCGGATGCAGGCCATTAAGCGATTCGATTTTCAGCGCTTTATTCATTTCTTCATTGAACCGGCCCATCGCCTCCATCGCTTTCCGGTCAGGTCTGAAGTCCGGCGGCGTTTTGCCGCCCTGGTAAGCAGCGGGAATCATCAGCATCATGAATTTCATGGTTATCTCCGTTTGGTTGGTCTGTAGCTTTAGTCGTTCGGGACCAACCCAAATCGACAACGGAAGAAAAAAGCTTTTTACGATTCCCGGCTGAGGATATTGCGCATGCTGTCTATGCGGTTGTTGGCGTGCGGCGCCGGACCAGCACCAGAACTCCAAGTCCCAAGGCTAACATCGCGTAGGTTTGAGGTTCCGGGACGGCGAGCACACCGATAATGGGGGTCTGCGCGCCAGATCCAAAGCCATTATTGCTCAGTGCAGCTATTCCGCTTGCGTAGTGCGCCACCACCAATGGAACCATCGATCCCGGTTGATTGAAAGGGATAACAACACTTGAAGACTCGGCCTCGACCTCAAACATGAATGTATTGAATGATGGAATACTCAATCGAAATACTGTCGAAATCGAGCCCGCCGAACTCGAGTTGGCAGGTGTTAATGTCTGCCCCGGCAGACCGAAAAATAAATTGATGATCGGAGGGAAGGCCGGCGTCTGAATGTTCCAATCGGTGGGGCCGCCGCCGAGAGCGTATGTGAACGTCCCGGTCGCGACCCCTATCGGTGTGGGAGTTTCAGGGTAAAAAAGATTGACTCCGCTGCCAAGACTCCAGACAACAAGGCCGGTCTCGGCAGCGACGGTTGGCGGCGAAGAAGCTGCCGCCAGTAAGAACATAAAAATTTGCGTAAACCGGGTGATCGTTTTCATCGTGCGCCCCCTTCAAATCTCCCTGCATCTATTCTGCAGGTCGGAAGACGACGCATCTGTCAGGAAATTGCTGAAAATTGTAACGGTACGACCAAACCCGATTGGAATATGAGCCCTATCGGTCAAGAAAGGGACTTTGGGAGGAACCCGGCGCAGTCGCTCAATACATCGTCGCCTTTAAGCGCTCCGGCGCGGCCTTGTCGTAGTCCAGCGCCACGATCTTCGAGTTGCTCACATCCTCGAGTATCGTCCCCGTGCTGGGCAGGCTTTTGCGGTCGATGTGCCGGCTGGCGTCCCAGAGCTTCGAGCGCATGATCGACTTCGAGCACTGAAAGAACACTTTATCGACTTCAACGACGATCACCGAGCGCGGTAGCTTGTCGCCCATGACGAAGCGTTCGAGCAGCGCGGGTGCTATCGAGATATGGGCGCGCCCGTTCACGCGCAAAGTTTCGCCGCAGCCCGGAATCAGGAAGAGCAGCGCCACGTGCGGATTAGTGAGGATGTTGCGCATGCTGTCGATGCGGTTGTTCCCACGCCGGTCAGGGACGAGCAGCGTCTTCTCGTCTTCGACGACGATGAAGCCCGCGGGATCGCCGCGCGGCGAGGCATCCATGCCGTCGGGACCGCATGTCGCGAGGACGGCAAACGGAGAAGCGGCAATGAGCGCGCCGTAGTGCGGGTGAATGTAGTCGATCTCTTTCTCGATCGCCGGCCCGGACGCGTAACCGTATACCTGCTCGAGTGTCGCAATGTCCGAAATCCGATGCTCTTCGAAGTGCGTGTTCATGACGTTCCAGTCGATAGAGAAAAATGGGGTCAGTACAATTCGTGTACGCTGCGCCGCAGGAAAACGAACAGTCTCAGTGTTACTCGATCAGCTTATCCGCACGCAGCAGAATCGACTCGGGAATTTTAGTGCCGAGCGCCTTAGCGGCCTTGGCATTGATCACGAGTTCGAACTTGGTAGGTTGTTCGATCGGCAGATCCGCAGGCTTGGCTCCCTTGAGGATCTTGTCAACATGGCTAGCAGCCCGTCGGTACATTTCGGAAAGATCCACGCCGTAAAACATGAGACCGCCAGCCTCAACGAAGTCCTGTACGCCGTAAATTGCAGGGATCTGGGTTTTTGCCGCCAAGCCGACAATCAGCTTCTGCTGCGTAAGGAACATCGGATCCTGCAGCACCATCAGAGCCTTTACGTTGTCCTTTTTGATCGTGGCGGGCTGTCAGCGTCAAAGCGATAAGTGCGCAGATCAGGACACGTCGCCTCACTTCAGTTCCTCTCTCAAGAATCTCCACTATACAGCCCGCCCATGCAAGCAAGCTACCGCGCGGCAGCTTGTCACCTATGGTGAAGCGCTGGAGCAACGTCGGCGCTGTCGAAATAGAGGCGCGCCCGTTGACGCGCAGCGTCTGGCCGCAGTCGGGGATCAGGAAGCGCGGCGCCATGTGCTGATTCGTGAAGATGTTGCGCATGCCGCACGCTCGGCCGTGGAGCCGCTCGAGTGTTGCAACGTCCGAGCTCCGATACTCTTTCGAAGTGCGTGATCATGACGTCCCCGCCGGATAACGTTTTTCAAATGGTAACATTGAGGCGACTGACATCCGATCGCTGCTCGCGCTTGAACGGCGTGGCACGCGCTATTCTTCCTTGAAATCCCGCGCTATCTTCTCTTCTCCCTATGACATTGTCAGACGGGAGGACGCCTTACGGAGGAATCAGCCAAAACCTGACAGTAAGATGCGGCAAAAGAGCATGTCATGACAGTTCATTGTCAGGTTAAGGCGGCAAGTGAAGACGCTCACTGCAGTCGTGCTCGCGGCGCTTTTATTTGTGGGGGCCCAGGTTGTGAAGGCGGACTTTGTTCCGGCCGACGTAACGTGGATGCCGTCAGCCATTGCGCCGTCATTCACGTTCGACACAGTGCTTCTCACTTCATATTTGCAATTCGGGTTTGGCCCGGGATCGAGCATCGCACCGGACGGTCATCCTTCTCGCGTCTTCAGCGCCGGCGGGTATGTGGATATGTCAGCGTTTCTGCTGAACGGGATTACTACTGCGATTCCGAGTGCCGGTTATCCTTCGGGCGACCCTTATTCGCTTTATATGTCTATCAACGTCGCGGGTATTGCGGAGGGTAACGGCAGCGCGTTCTTTTTTTCGAGCAATATTCCAACCGTCAGAATGATCATCGGGCCGGTAGCGACCTTTATTAACGGCATCCCGAACCCCCTCGGTGCGTTGAACCCGCTCGCCGAGGGCTCGTTCGTCACGGTAGAAGGCGGACCCGCGCCGAAGTTCTCGTTGACGCAAGATCCACTCACTGGAGCGCCCGTTGTTGACCTCCAGTTCACAACTGCACTTGCGCCTCTTCCGCCTCCGTTCACAGTCCCTTTTTGGATCAGTCCCGGCGCCGGCGGCCTTATGCAAGTCTCGATTAACGGAACCACGGGCACCGCCGTTTTCCTGACCCAGGTTCCGGAGCCTGACCGTTACGGCATGTTGCTCTTAGGGCTCGCCTTAATCGCACTGCTTGCGAGGCGCAAAAAGCTGAAATCGCTGTTTCGTTGATAGAGGTGTCGCATGTTTCCAACCAGTCTCTGCCGTGTTTTGCTGGGCGGCTTGATTTATCTTGCGGCGAGCATGCAAGCGCATGCGCAGTTCGAGCAGCCAATAATATTTTTCGCTTCCACCAGTTTGACGGCATCGCCGGCAACTATCGAGGCGGGGGACTCCGCGACGCTCTCTTTCACCGGAGGGATTGTTCACGGTGGGTGCGACATTTGTATCAGCTCGAGCGCACAAGGAGATCGCGGACTGGTCACCGGCCCCTCGAGCGTCCAGGCTATACTTTTTACGATCTCGTCCGGCGACGGCGACAGCGTTTCGGGACAAGGCTCGAGCGGAAGTGCGACGTTCACGTACGAAAATCCGGGGGTGTACCATCCAAGCGTTTCGGGGAGCCTGCTTTACACGCGTCCCTTTGTCTTTACGCGACTCAGCACCGGCGCTGTCATCAGTTCGGGCGTTGACTCACTAATCGGCGGGTTTAGTCCATCCACAACCACGATCACTGTTCTCTCAGTGCCTGAACCGGAAACTTATTCAATGCTTATGGCGGGCTTCGCTCTGCTCGCTTTCTTAAAACGGCGTCGCGGTCACGTGAACCCCGCCGCCGCTAGCGAAGGCCGAGCGCACGCGTGAAACGCTGTTATCCGGCCGCACTTCCGGCGACAATTTCCAGCAGGTAAAAGTTATACTCCGAACCTCAATCATGGAGGCGAGGAGAAAGCATGCTGAAAATATGGGGGCGCGCGGACGGCTCGAACGTCATCAAGGCGATGTGGTGCATAGGCGAACTCGGGATTGCGCACGAGCGTATCGACTGGGGCGGTGACTTCGGCGGCAATGACGACCCCGAGTACCGGCGCAAAAATCCGAATGGACGGCTGCCGACGCTCGAGGAGGACGATGGCTGGACGCTTTGGGAGTCGGGCGCGGTGGTGCGCTATCTGTGCATGAAGCACAGTCTCGGCAATCTATGTCCCGACACGCCGCGCGAACGGGCCGACGCGGAGAAATGGATGGACTGGAGTTCGCTTAACTTCGCGGGCTTCAACAGCATTTATCTGCAAAATTATTTCGGGCCAGAAGCCAAAAGAAAGCCCGAAGCCATCCTGGCTGCGGCCAAGTCCCAAGTGCAGTGGATGGACATCCTCGAGAAGCATCTTGCCGGCAAGCAGTACCTGTGCGGCGATAAGTTCACCATGGCCGATATCCCTGCCGGATCCCTGACGCATCGGTGGTTCACCTGGACCCCCAAGGAAGCGCTGCCCGCGCATCCCAACGTACGCGCTTGGTATGAGCGGCTCGCGGCACGGCCGGCCTATAAGGAACACGTAATAAAGGTCAATGAGAAGCGAACGCAGGATATTCCAGCACGCGGCTGAGTGATCTCCCGGGCTGGTTTCCCATGCTTCCTTCCTATCTCGCAGATTGCCCGGCCGCGTGGCGCGTCGACGAACTTGTCGCCGACCGCGGCTGGGTTTTCGAACTCGATGACCGTGCGCAGCGCGATCTCATCGGTGCCGTGCGCGCGGCGTACTTACCGGACAAAAAGCTGTTTGATTACCGTCGCGACGAATTCGATCCCGGCAGCGCATGGCCGCTTATCGAGCGCGCGTTGGCGCAGGTCAAGCACGGGCGCGGCATCGCGCTCGTACGAGGGCTGCCGCGTGAGGGCGTGAGCGAAAAGGAGTTCGAGCTGATGACGTGGGTGCTCGGACTCCACACCGGCGTCGCGCGGCCGCAGGGAAAGGAAACGCACTACATCTCTGGCGTGCGCGACGCCGGCGCGGACTATCGCACCGGCACCGGCCGCGGCTACTCGTCGAATGCCGAGCTCGATTACCACACCGATACGTCCGACATTGTGTTCCTGAGTTGCTACAACCGCTCGGTGTCGGGCGGCATGTCGATCGTCGCGAGCTCGCTCGCGGGCTATCGCATGATGCAGGAGGAATTTCCGCAGCTCGCACCATGGCTGCACGAGCCGCTCGCATTTGGCCGGCAGGGCGAGCAGGCGCCCGACGAAAGTCCGTTCGTTGTGATGCCGGTATTCGATGTCGCCGAGGGCAGACTGTGCGGGCGCTGGAACTGGAATCGCATGACTTCCGCGCAGGAGATTGCCGGTGCGCCGAAGCTCGGGGCCGAACATCGCGCGGCGCTCGAGCGATTCGACGAAGTTGTGCGGCGTGCGGACCTTGCGTACTCGACGTGGCTCGAGCCCGGTGACTTGCAGATCATCAGCAGCCACGTCACGCTGCATTCGCGCACGGAGTTCGTCGACCACGATGAGCTGGCGAACAAACGACTGCTGTACCGCTTGTGGCTCGCACCGCCCGACAGTGCGCGGTTGCCGGAGAGCTGGCGCGATCTCTATCGCAGCATCGAGCCGGGTACGGTGCGCGGCGGCATCCGCGGCCTCGTTTACGACGAAGAGCGCAGTCGTTGGGAAGAACGCCAGGCGCGCGATATTGGAATGAGAATTTCCTGAACGATGCTGACATCGTTTCAGCTTGCTAATATATATGTCGGTGTGTGCAGCCAAGAGTGCTCGAATGATTTACCTCACCGGCAGGCGCAGTTTCATGGTGGCGGTTGGGGCAGGTACGTTCCTGGCGACGTTCCGGGCATGGGCGCAAAAATCAGCGCTGCCGGTGATCGGCTATCTCGGCGCCGAATCCCCGGCCGCGTTCGCAAGCCGCTTGCGTGCCTTCCGTCAGGGACTCGCTGAGGCCGGCTACGTCGAGGGTCTGAATACAGGAATAGAATTTCGTTGGGCGGAAGGTCAGCACAGCCGCCTCACCTCGCTCGCCGCCGAACTGGTGAGTCGGCGTGTTGACGTGATCGTCGCGCCAGGGGGCGCGCCCGCAGCACTCGCGGCTAAGGCAGCGACGACCTCGATCCCAGTCGTCTTCGAGATGGGCGGCGACCCGCTTGCACTTGGTTTAGTGGAGAGCCTGAGTCGCCCGACCGGCAATCTCACCGGAGTCGCCACGCTCAATGTCGATCTGAGTGCGAAACGGCTCCAGTTGCTACTCGAGGTAATACCTACTGCTCGTCTTATTGCTGTTCTTGTCAATCCGACGAGTCCCACGACGGCGTCGCAATTAAACCGCCCCGAGGCGGCGGCGCGCGAGTTGAAGGTGCAGATCTACATTGTTCGCGCTGCCAGCGAGCAGGAGTTCCGCGCTGCATTCGACAAGATGCGGGCGCTGAATCCGGCCGGCCTCGTCGTGGCATCCGACACCTATTTCGCGCTGCATAGCGAGCCGCTTGCGGCGCTCGCCTTAAGGTATCGGCTGCCCGCAATTATGCAAACGCGCGATTTCCCCATAGGCGGTGGCTTGATGAGCTACGGAGGCATTTTTTTCGAATCGCACCGCATCGCCGGCGTCTACACGGGACGGCTCATCAAGGGTGCCCGCCCATCCGATCTTCCCGTTCAACAGGTCAAGGGCTTCGAACTCTTCGTGAATGTCAAGACGGCGAAGGCCCTCGGAATCACATTACCCAAGAGTCTGCTGGTGGCTGCCGACAACATCATCGAGTGACTGAACGCCTTCGGGCGTTCCGAGAAAGTCATTCTGAATGTCAGCCGAAGCACGCGGCTTCGCCGCGGATGCAGTGCGCGCGGGGCAGCACGGTCGCGCTTAAGTTAGACTCTCGCTGCGCCGAAAAAACGGGCGAGCATAAACACCATCGAACACAATGAAACCGAAAGGATGCAGGACATGAATCTTGATCTTAAGGGCAAGTCAGTATTGGTCACCGGCGGCAATCGTGGCGTGGGACTCGGCATCGCGCTGGCTTTTGCGGAGGAAGGTGCGAACGTCACCATCTGCGGCCGCGACAAGGTTGCACTCGCAGAAGCGGAAGCGAAGATCGCGGCGAAGGGCGTCAAGGCGAAGTCCATCGCGGTCGACTTGTTCACTGCGGAGGGGTGTATCGGCGCAGTGCAGGCGGCGGTCGATGCGTTCGGCGGTCTCGACGTGCTAGTCAACAACGCTTCGACTTCGATCAGCGGCAATATCGAAACGCTGGATGACGACGGGCTGATGGAACGGCTGCAGGGCAAGACGCTCGCTTACATGCGCTGCGTTCGCGCTGCCTTGCCGCACCTGCGGAAGTCGGGGCGCGGCCGCGTGATTTGCATCGCCGGCGGCGCCGCGCGCCAGGCCGGGGCCACCGCGCTACCGAGTGCGCTCGGCAATTCGTCCATCATCGCTTTCGTCAAGCAGTTCAGTTTGACGGTGGCGCACCAAGGTATTACGGCAAACACCGTGCATCCACCTTTCACCAAGACCGATCGCTATCCCAAGCGCCTCGCCGCACGCGCGAAAGAACTTGGCGTGAGCGAGCAGAAAGCAGAAGAGGGATTCATCAAGCAGTTCCCGATTGGCCGTCTTGTCGAGCCGAAGGACATTGCGCCGATGGTGCTGTTCCTCGCTTCGCCGCATGCATCGGCGATCACGGGGCAGAGCATTTCTATCGACGGCGGTTCGATACCGGGCATCTCCTACTAGCCGGTTGCGTTCAACCGAAATCCAATGACAAACCTGGATCGCTGCTACAACATCTTCGACCTGCGCGACGTTGCGCAGCGTCGCCTGCCCAAGGGCATCTTCGAATACGTCGACAAGGGCACCGAGGACGGGATTTCGCTCGAGGAAAACCGGGCGGCGTTTCAGCGCATCAAGCTGCGCACGCACTTTCTCAACGATTGGTCGACGCGCGATCTTGGCACCGAAATTTTCGGCAAGCGCATCGAGCTGCCGTTCGGGATCGCGCCGACGGGCAGCGCCGGATTGATGTGGTATCAGGGCGAACTCGAACTCGCGAAGGCCGCTGCCGCGGCGGGCATTCCTTTCACGCTGGCCACGGGTGCGCTGACCTCCATGGAGGAAGTCAGCAAGAAATTGCCCGATGCGCGCAAATGGTTCCAGCTTTACCCGTGGGCGGATGAGGCGGGCTCTTACGAGATGGTCGCGCGTGCGCGTGACCTGGATTGGGAGGCGCTCGTCGTTACGATCGACGCCGCACCGGGCCGCGGGCGCGAGCACAACGAGCGCAATGGCTACTCGTTTCCGTTCAAGCCCAACGTCACCGCAGCGGTAGACATGGCGATGCATCCCGGCTGGATGTGGCGCGTCATGCGCCAGTACGTCATGAACGAAGGCTTGCCCACGAACGCCAACTTTCCCGCGCGCTATCGCCATACCATCCTCGACGGCAAGACGCGCACGCGGCCGAAAGCATTCCAGGCGATGACGTGGGAACACATAAAAAAATTGCGCGACTTCTGGCCGCGCAAGCTCATCGTCAAAAGCATATTGAGCGGTGAGCAGGCGCAGGCCGCCGTCGGTGCAGGCGCCGATGGAGTGATCGTGTCGAATCACGGCGGACGCGCGTTCGACAGCGCCGTCGCGACGATCGACATGCTGCCGGAGGTCGTGGACGCCGTCGGCAGCCGCTGCACTGTCATACTCGACAGCGGCATTCGACGCGGCAGCGACATCGTCAAGGCGCTGGCGCTCGGTGCAAAGATGGTGCTGGTCGGCAGGGCGACGCTTTGCGGCACTGCATGCGGCGGACAAGCCGGCGCCGCGAGGGCGATCAAAATACTTTCAGATGAAATGGAGCGCTCGTTCGGCTACGTAGGCGCGCGGCGGGTCTCCGAAATCGGTCCGCATATTTTCGCGCATCGCGAGGCGGGAAAGTAGATTCATGAGACGCGCCACGAACAACTTCTGAACATACGAAAATGCACGCATCGATCTTTCGAATTCTATCGAGTCATATCATTGGGAGGGTGGGGCCGTGAGGAAAAGACTTCATGTCGCGCTATATAAGGTCAGCACGGCCGTTGCTGTGTCAATGTTGCTGTCAGAACCGGGCTTTGCGCAGGACGCATACCCGAATCAACCAATCAAGATCATCGTCCCGTTTTCCGCGGCAGGAGGCACTGATATCACCGCGCGCCTGCTCGGTGAGCACTTGCGCGGCGCGCTGGGACAATCCGTAATCATCGACAACCGGCCCGGTAACGCGGGCATGATTGGCACGCGGGTTGTGGCGAAGGCGGCGCCTGACGGTTATACGTTGCTGGTTGCATCCGGTGAGATGGCGGTCAATCCCCACCTATACAAGGTCATGCCGTACGATTGGGAAAAAGATCTGGCGCCGATCACCAACCTGGTGAACGTGGCGAGCGTGATCGTCGTGAATGCCGACGTCCCGGCAAGAAACGTTCAGGAACTTATTGCGTACGCGAAGGCGAATCCAAAAACGGTTAGCTATGGCTCGACGGGAGCGGGCGGCATGACCCATCTCGGTATGGAACTCTTCAACAAGATGGCGGGTGTGCAAGTCAATCATGTGCCTTACAAAGGGGCGGCCCAACAACTCGCAGACGTAGCAGGCAGGCACGTTACGATGACGCTGTCCAGCATCGGCGCCACGCTGCCGCTAATTGAAGGCGGCAAGGTGAAAGCCGTCGCCGTCACCTCGATTGCGCGCGTATCAACGTTGCCGAACGTGCCCGCAGTCGCCGAATATCCGCCGATGGCGGGCTATGAGTTCATTAACTTCTTCGGCTTTTATGCGCCCGCCGGCACGCCCGATCCGGTTATGCGAAAACTCAATGCCGCGGCGGTTCAGGCGTTCAGAACGCCCGAGTTGGGCGCGAAGCTCAGGGACTTGGGATTCGAGCCCTCGCCCAACACGCCGGAGCAGTTCCGCGAATTCGTGCGCATGAAATCGAAGCAGTTCGCAAAGATTATCGTCGATGCCAATGTGCAAATAGATCAATGAGACCGGGAGCCGGCATCGCAATGCCGCTGCACTATTGCACCCTGGCCGATACTGCGGAGCGCGTCCGCGCCGGTGCGCTTTCGCCTGTTCGCCTGACGCGTGAATGCCTCGATCGCATCCAGGCGCTCGATAGTCGCTTGCATGCGTTCATCACCGTCACCGCCGATCGGGCGGTCGAGGACGCCGCAATCGCTGAGCGCGAGATCCGCGCGGGAAATTATCGCGGCGCATTGCACGGGATCCCAATCGCGCTTAAGGACATCGTTTGGACTCTTGGCATACGCACGACGGCGCACTCGCGGCTGTTGCAGGACTGGGTGCCCGCAGAAAATGCGCCGGTGTACGAAAAGCTCCGTGCGGCAGGCGCCGTCCTGCTGGGTAAGACATCGCTGCACGAGTTTGCTTACGGGAACCCGGTGCGGGATGAGCCGTTCCCCGCCGCGCGCAACCCGTGGAACCCGGACTATGCGCCGGGAAGGTCGAGCAGCGGGTCCGGGGCGGCGGTCGCGGCGGGAATGTGTTTTGGCGCCATCGGAACCGACACCGGCGGGTCGATCCGTCACCCGGCAGCCGTGTGCGGCATTGTGGGCATGAAACCGACCTATGGGCGAGTGAGCTCGTATGGGGTCATTCCGCTTGCTTCGGATTTCGATCATGTTGGACCGATGACCCGCACCGTGCGGGACAACGCGCTCATGCTGCAGGCGATCGCAGGCTACGACGCGAAGGATCCAACGTCCGTCGATCGGCCCGTGCCGGAGTTCGGTGCCGAAATCGGACAGGATCTTCGCGGAGTGAAGATCGGCGTTCCGCGCCGTTTTCTGGAATCGCTCCCCATGGACGCGAGCGTCGCCAGCGTATTCGATGAAGCGTTACGCGTGCTGACGGATCTCGGTGCAAAAATCGAAGCGATCGAGGTCGATGGTCTGGGCCCCGCGTTGCAGGCTGGCGCAATGCTCGTGACGCGTCAGGCCTATGAATACCATCGTGAGAACCTCGCGTTGCATCCTGAAAAATTTGGAAAGGCTTTTCGCGAGCGCGTCCTCAGGGCGGCAACGTTCACGGAAGAGCAATTGAACTCGGCAAGGGAAGCGCGGTTACGCCTTTGCGCGCAGATTCGCGAGATATTTGCTTCGGGGGTTATTGCCATCGTCAGCCCGGCCAAGGAGTTCGATGCTGAAACGATGCAAAGTCTCTACGACGATCCCGTCGACGTTCGCGCGGGCACCATCCGCATACACAATTTGACCGGATCGCCGGCGCTGGCACTACCCATGGGATTCGATAGCAAGGGAATCCCCGCAGGTGTCCAGTTCGCGGGGCCGCATTGGAGTGAGCCTCTGCTCTACGGGGTCGCGGCAGCCTATGAAGCCGCGACATGCTGGACCGACCATCATCCCAAGATCGATTGAAGTTAGCCGCCAGCTACTGCCATTGTCATTCAGTCGCTCGAGGCGATACCGGCACATTGCCATTGCCGGATCGCGCGAGCGACTGTGCGACGAAGCCGGAGCTCTTCGCGTCCTCGATGAATTGACGCAGATATGCGATGCCGGCGTCGCGGCCTTTCCGCACTGCCAATGTCTGCTCAACGACGAGGAACCGGCCTTCGAGTATGCGCGAGCCCGGCAGCTTGTCCCGCACTTCGATAAGCTGATGCCGCAAACCGGCAAGCACTTCAACTTTTCCGCTGCGCAGTAATTCGAATGCGGTCGGGTTGCCGGGGCCGGTCACGAGTTGGGCGCGTTTCAAGGTGCGAGCCAGATAAGGCTCGAATGCGCTCTTGGCGGCAACGCCAACGCGCACGCCTTCGCGGTCTACGTCGGTCTCCGTTCGAACAGGCGAGCCCGGCAGCACCAAGAACGTCGCCTCGATCTGCAGGTAACCCGCGGTAAAGTCCATGCTGCTTTCGCGGCCCGTCCCGCTTCCGCCAGCGAGCGCGCCGACATCGATCTCGCCCGCATTCAATGCGTCAGCCATCTTGCCGGAAAAATCGAACCCCACAAGCTCCAGCGGGACGTCGATGCGGCGGGCGAGTTCCCGCATCAGGTCGACTGATACGCCGCGCAGTTCTCCGCTGACCGGGTCTTTGGTCGCAATGACGGAATTGGCGTAATTGATGCCGGCGCGCAGTTTGCCGGTCGGCGCGAGATCGGAGCGCACGACGGGCGCAACCGCTGGCGTGCTCGCGCACGACGCGAGCATCAGCAGGCACGCAAGGCCAGGCAGGATTCGCGACATGATCAAGCTCACCGCGCGCCCGTCACGTTTGATCAAGGCACTTACTTTTTCTTGGGCGCCCACCGGTACGCTTTTTCCGTCGCGCCGCCCATCAGCATCGCGCGTTCGCTGTCGCTCAGCCGGTTGGTCTCCAGAAAAGGCTTAACGGCGTTTTCGTAGTTGACGACGGGGAAGGCGCGCGTCCAGTCGGTGCCCCACAGGCAGCGCTCTAAGCCCCACGCGTCGAATATCTTTGCCAGTGGATCCCAGATGTCATCGTACGGATAGGGATTCTTCGAGAGCGTACAAGCGCCGCTGATCTTGATCACGGCATTCTTGCGCTTCGCGAGGTCGACTACTTTCGGCAAATCGGCCCACGGCTCGGAAGCACGCGTTTCGGGCGTGCGCGGCTGAAAGATCCCGAGGTGGTCGACGACGAAGCGCGTGTCGGGATGGCGATCGATCACTTTGGTGCCGACATCGATATTGCCCCAGCACAGGAAATTTATCGGAAAGTCGTACTTGACCGCTGCACGCGCGATTCGGTCAAGACCCGGATCGTCGTGTTTGAGCCCTTTGTCTTTCGGCAGCCTGATGCGGATGCCGACGGCGCCGGGCGTGTTTTTCCATTCGGCGATGACGTCTTCGACTTTCGGATCCTCTGGATTGACGGGCTTCACGATGGCGAAGCGGCCGGGGTGCTTCTTCTGCACTTCCACCGCGTAGCTCGAGTCGTACCGGTACATCGCAAACGAGGAAACGAAGATCGCGCCGTCGACGCCAAGCTTGTCCATCGCCGCTACGTGCTCGTCGCCGGTTGCGCTCGGCGGCGAATCCGGCACGCTCGCCCACGGCCGCTTCGGTGTGTTTGCCTCGTAGGCGTGGATCTGTGAATCGATGATCGCCATCGGTGAAGCTCCTCCAGTGGGAAATAATCACGGACGCCGCTTTGGCGTCGTCCGTTCTCTGCTTTTTTGTGTCTGCTTTTATTGTCTATGCAGCAGACCTATCGCTTCTTCGGCGCCCACCGGTACGCTTTTTCCGTCGCGCCACCCATCAGCATCGCGCGCTCGCTGTCGCTTAACTTCTTCGTCTCGCGGAACGGCGTGACGGCCTGCTCGTAGTTGGCGACGGCGAAGGCGCGCGTCCAGTCGGTTCCCCACAGGCAGCGGTCGAAACCCCAAGCTTTGAATATTTTTTCGAGCGGGTCCCAGATGTCGTCGTACGGATAAGGTTTTTTCGACAGCGTGCAGGCGCCGCTGATTTTGATGACGGCGTTCTTGCGCTTGCCGAGATCGAGCACTTTCGGCAGGTCGGCCCACGGCTCCGCGGCGAGCTGTTCCGGCGTGCGCGGCTGCATGATGCCGATGTGGTCGATGATGAAGCGCGTGTCGGGGTGGCGATCGACGACGGCAATGCCGACGTCGATGTTGCCCCAGCACAGCATGTTGACCGGCAGATCGTACTTCACCGCCGCCTTCAGGATACGGTCAAGGCCGGGATCGTCGGCCTTACGGCCTTTTTCTTTCGGCAGCATGATGCGGATGCCGACCGTGCCCGCCGTCTTCTTCCATTCCGCAATCACGTCGGCGACGTTGGGGTCGTCGGGATTGACCGGCTTCACGATGCCGAAGCGGCCCGGATGTTTTTTCTGCACTTCGACCGCGTAGCTCGCGTCGTATTGGTACATCGAGAACGACGAGATGAAGATCGCGCCGTCGATGCCGAGCTTGTCCATTTCCACCACCATCTCGTCGCCCGTGGCATGCGGCGGCCAGTTCGGCACATTGTGCCAGGGACGTTGCGGCGTATTGGCTTCGTAGCAGTGGACTTGTGAATCGATAATCATCGGGACTCCTCCGGGAAAAGTCCCGTATTGCATCAGGTCGCGCGCGCCGTGTCCAGACGCGGATCACTCGTACTGGTGTTCAGCGGCGCCAAGGCGCCGCAGAGGCGGGCAGTGTGCTATGCAGTCGCCGTCATCGTCCCGCATTCTTCCGCACAGCGACGGCATGCCTCGGCGCACTCCTGGCAGTGCTGCATCGGATGCTTCGCGCATTCCTCGCCGCAGTCTTCGCAGATGCGGGCGCACAGATCGCAGATTTCCGCCGCGTAATCGCTGTCGCGCGACATGAATGCCGCCGCAAGCCGGCAAATCTGGGCGCAATCGATGTCGAGCTCGATGCAGCGCGTCATCATCTGGATGTTCTCTTCTTTCAGGCACGACGCTACGCAGTAGTCGCATGTCGCGGCGCAATCGTTGCAGGCATCGATACAAATCTGGAATTGTTCTATGGGCATGGCGGGGGCCTCCGAATTGGATGAAAGACGAGCGTCGCGCTTAAGCGACGGGCGGAAAGGTACGCAGGCTAGAAACTGTCGGCGCGCTGGTCAATCGGTTAAACGCGCGTTGTGGTGTCGGAAGCCGATAACGGGCGCGCGATTTTTATTTGCGATTCCGAAAGATTTTCACGCAATCGAGTCGCATAACACTGTCTGCCCGTTGTCATACCAAAATCGTTCGAGACGAGCGCTGAATCGAAACGTGAGAGGTGTCTGACAAGTGGAGATGAAGCCAGGCGGTTCGCAGCCCTCGGCCACCGGGCCGAAAGAATGGTTTACCGGGACGGTTCGAATCGATCCCCTTTTTAGTGCGCCGCCTCCGGCGCGGGCGAGTGGGGCGAGCGTCACGTTCGAGCCGGGCGCGCGAAGCAACTGGCATACGCACCCGCTCGGCCAGACGCTCATCGTGACGGCGGGCTGCGGGCTTGTTCAATGCTGGGACGGCCCGGTAAAGCTTATCCGGCCGGGCGACGTGATTTCGTGCCCGCCGAACGAGAAGCACTGGCATGGCGCGATGCCCAACACGGCGATGACTCATATGGCCATTCAGGAAGCGCTCGACGGCAAGGTCGTCGAGTGGCTGGAAAAAGTTACCGATGAACAGTATCGGGCGGCGACGACGAAAGCGGCCGGATAAACGCCCCGATTGAGGCCGCGACGCTTGATCCAATCGACGGCAGCACCCGGGCAGAAATCAAACGACGACGATAAAGAAGTTACCGATCAACCACACAACGCAGGGGTAAACCAAAATGCCTGACACCACTACCGAAAGAACCAAGCAGCCCCAAACGAAAGCCACGTACAAAGCAAAAGCATATTCCGCTGCAAGTGCAACGTCCCGAGTCGCGTCCACGACGATTCCGCGGCGCGATCTGAACGAAAACGACGTGCAGATCGAAATTCTGTTCTGCGGCGTCTGCCACTCGGATATTCACCAGGTGCGCGACGAGTGGCACAGCTTCATGCCGACCACCTATCCCTGCGTGCCGGGTCACGAGATTGTCGGCCGCGTCACCAAAGTGGGCAACGGCGTGACCACTTTCAAGGCCGGCGATCTTGCCGCCGTCGGTTGCCTCGTCGATTCGGACCGCAGTTGCAAAAGTTGCGAGGCCGATCTCGAGCAATTCTGTCCGAGCGCCGTGCTCACCTATAACGGTCCCGACAAACATCTGGGCGGCGTTACCTACGGCGGCTATTCGGACAGCATTGTCGTCGATGAACATTTCGTCTTAAGCGTCCCGTCGAATCTCGATCTCGCGGGCACCGCGCCTTTGTTGTGCGCCGGCATTACGACCTACTCGCCGCTGATGCACTGGGATGTTACGAAGGACAAGAAAGTCGGTGTCGTCGGTCTCGGCGGACTTGGGCACATGGCCGTGAAGCTCGCGCATGCGCTCGGCGCGCACGTCGTCGTGTTCACGACTTCGCCCGGCAAGCAGGACGATGCGATGCGGCTCGGCGCCGACGAAGTCGTCGTCTCGCGCAACAGCAACGAAATGCAGAAGCACGCCGGCAGCTTCGATTTCATTCTTGACGCCGTCGCCGCCGACCACGATGTGAATGCATATATGAATCTGCTCGCGCGCGACGGCAACATGACGCTCGTGGGCGCACCCGAAAAGCCGCTTGCCGTCTCTGCGTTCGGCTTGATCGGCGGGCGGCACAGTTTGTCCGGCTCGATGATCGGCGGCATCAAAGAGACGCAGGAAATGCTCGATTTCTGCGGCGTGCACAACATCACCGCCGACGTCGAAGTGATCCCGATCCAGAAGATCAACGAAGCTTATGAGCGCATGCTGAAGTCGGACGTGAAGTATCGCTTTTCGATCGACATGGCGTCGCTCAAGTCGGAATAGTTGCGATAAGGAACATGCTCATGGACGATTCGGATCTCAAATTCACGCGCCGGGAGTTTCTGGTCACCGGCGCGTCGTCGGCCGCGGTAATTGCATGGCCGCCGTCCGCATCGGCGCAGCAATCCGGCGCAAAGCCGCCGCCGATGTCGAAAGTGTCGTTCGAAGTGAACGGCAAACCGCAGCAACTCGAACTCGACACTCGCACGACTTTGCTCGACGCGCTGCGCGAGCATCTGCATTTCACGGGCAGCAAGAAGGGCTGCGACCAGGGACAGTGCGGCGCCTGCACGGTCATCATTAACGGGCGGCGCAAGGTGTCGTGCCTGACGCTCGCCGTCATGCACGAAGGCGACAAGATCAAGACGATCGAGGGGCTTGGCACGCCCGACAAACTGCATCCGATGCAGGCGGCATTCGTTAAGCACGACGGCTATCAATGCGGCTATTGCACACCAGGGCAGATCTGCTCGGCGGTGGCGGTGCTCGACGAGATCAAGTCCGGCATCCCGAGCCACGTGACCGCCGACCTCATGGCGAAGCCGCAGTTCACTGCGGCGGAACTGCGCGAACGCATGAGCGGCAACATCTGCCGCTGCGGCGCTTATTCCAACATCGTCGACGCGATCACCGAAGTGAGCGGAGGCAAAGCATGAAATCGTTTACGTATGAACGCGCGCGCACGGCGCCTGATGCAGCGGCGGCGGCCGCGCGCGTCAACGGCGCCAGATTTATCGCGGGCGGCACGAATCTGCTCGACCTGATGAAACTTGAAATCGAAACGCCGGCGCATCTGATCGATGTAAATCACCTCGCGCTCGACAAGATCGAGCAAACATCGGATGGCAGCCTGCGCATCGGCGCGCTCGTGCGCAACACCGATCTCGCCGCCGATCCGACGGTGCGGCGCGACTACGGCGTGCTGACTCGCGCGCTGGTTGCCGGCGCCAGCGGCCAGTTGCGTAACATGGCGACGACCGGCGGCAATCTGCTGCAGCGGACGCGCTGCCCGTATTTCTACGACACCAACCAGCCGTGCAACAAGCGCGTGCCGGGCAGCGGCTGCAGCGCGATCGGCGGTTTCAGCCGACAGCATGCGGTGGTCGGCGTGAGCGGCAACTGCATCGCCACGCACCCGAGCGACATGGCGGTGGCGATGCGCATACTCGACGCGACGGTCGAGACGATCCGCCCGAACGGCTCGACGCGAAAAATCCCCATCGCCGAATTCCACCGCCTGCCCGGCGACAAGCCGCAGCTCGATACGGTGCTGATGCCCGGTGAGTTGATTACGGCGGTGACGCTGCCCAAACCCGTGGGCGGCACCCACCTTTATCGCAAGGTGCGCGACCGCGCGTCGTATGCCTTTGCGCTGGTATCGGTGGCTGCCATCGTGCAGCGCGATGGCAGCGGCCGCGTTGCCGTGGGCGGGGTTGCGCATAAGCCGTGGCGCGTTGAAGCGGCGGAAGCGGAGATGCCGCGCGGCGCGAAAGCGGTGACCGCCAAGTTGATGGCTGGCGCGCACACGACGAAAGAGAACGCATACAAATTGCCGCTGGTCGAACGCACGCTCGCCACGGTGCTCGCTGAAGCGAAGGGTCAGACATGAAATTCGAGACACCCGCCACTACCAATCCGATCGACCAGCTCAAGGTCGTTGGCCAACCGCTCGACCGCATCGACGGCCCGCTTAAGACGACCGGCAGCGCCCCTTATGCGTACGAGCGGCACGACGTCGCGCCCAACCAAGCCTATGGGTACATCGTCGGCAGCGCGATCGCCAAAGGGCGCATCGGCTCGATCGATCTCGTCCGCGCCAAAGCCGCGCCGGGCGTCGTTGCAATCGTCACCTGGCAGAATGCAGGCAAGCTCGGTAAAGCGCAAACGAACTTTGCCGACCTGCTCGGCGGCCCGGTGATTCAACATTATCACCAAGCGATTGCGCTCGTCGTTGCTGAAACCTTCGAGCAGGCGCGCGCCGCGTCGCGGCTGGTTCGCGTGCGCTACGTGCCGGAAAAAGGCCGCTACGATCTCGCCGCGCAACTTGAATCTGCACCGCCTATCGGTCCCGGCGAAGAAGGCAGCGGCGGCCCTGCGATTGATACGGTCGGCGATTTCGCCGGCGCGTTTGCCGCGGCGCCCGCGAAACTGGACGCCTGGTATTCCACCGCCGACGAATCGCATTCCATGATGGAGCCGCATGCGACCATCGCGGCGTGGCAGGGCGATGCGCTCACTGTGTGGACCTCCAACCAGATGGTCGGCTGGGCGGTGCGCGATCTGAGCGCGACGCTCCTCATTCCGAAAGAGAAAGTCCGCGTCGTCTCGAGTTACATCGGCGGCGGCTTCGGTGCGAAGCTGTTTCTGCGCAGCGATGTGGTGCTGGCCGCGCTCGGCGCCCGCATCGCCGGCCGGCCGGTCAAAGTGAATCTCGCGCGCGCGCAGATTCCGAACAACACGGTGCACCGGCCGGCGACCATCCAGCACCTGCGCATCGGCTGCGAACGCGACGGACAGATCACCGCGATTGGGCACGAAAGCTGGTCGGGGAACCTGCCCGGCGGCAAACCCGAGACCGCCGCGCAGCAGACCAAGCTCTTGTACGCGGGCGCCAATCGCCTGACCGCGCTGCGGCTGGCGGCGCTCGATCTTCCCGAGGGCAATGCGATGCGCGCGCCCGGCGAAGCGCCCGGCATGATGGCGCTCGAGATCGCGATGGACGAGATGGCCGAAAAACTCGGCATGGATCCGATCCAGTTCCGCATCCGCAACGACACACAGGTCGATCCGCAAAAACCGGGGCGCAAATTTTCGCAGCGCCAGCTCAATGAATGCCTGACGCAGGGCGCCGCGCGCTTCGGCTGGAACAAGCGCAATGCCGCGCCGAGCAAAACACGCGACGGTCGCTGGCTGATCGGCATCGGGGTCGCCGCTGCGTTCCGCAACAATCTGCTCACGAAATCCGGCGCGCGCGTTCGCCTCGACGGCCGCGGCATTGTGACCGTCGAGACGGACATGACGGACATCGGTACCGGTAGTTACACCGTCATCGCGCAGACGGCAGCCGAAATGATGGGCGTGCCCATCGGGCAAGTCGTGGTGCGGCTCGGCGATTCGAGCTTCCCGGTCTCGTGCGGCTCCGGCGGGCAATGGGGCGGCAACAATGCATGCGCCGGTGTTTACGCAGCCTGCATGAAATTGCGCGAGGCTGTCGCGCAGAAGGCCGGCTTCGACGTCAAAGACGCCATGTTCACGCAAGGCCAGGTGCGCGTGCGCGATCGCAGCGTTGCGCTCGGCAAGGCGGCGGGCGAGGGCGGTCTCGTCGCCGAGGACACCATCGAATACGGCAAGCTCGACAAGGAATATCAGCAGTCGACGTTCGGCGCGCATTTCGTCGAAGTCGGCGTCGATGCGGCGACGGCTGAAATCCGCGTGCGGCGCATGCTCGCCGTGTGCGCATGCGGCCGCATTCTGAATCCGAAGTCGGCGCGCAGCCAGGTGATCGGCGCCATGACGATGGGCGTCGGGGCCGCGCTGATGGAACAGCTTGCAATCGACCAGCGCGCCGGCATGTTCGTCAACCACGACCTCGCGAGTTACGAGGTGCCCGTGCATGCCGACATTCCGCATCAGGACGTCGTCTTTCTCGACGAGACCGATCCCATTTCATCGCCGATGAAAGCGAAAGGCGTGGCCGAGCTCGGCATCTGCGGCGTCGCGGCGGCGGTCGCAAACGCCGTCTACAACGCGACGGGTGTGCGCGCTCGCAATTACCCGATCACGCTCGACAAGCTGCTCGCGCATATGCCGGCCGTCGCGTGATTTCTGCGGGACGAACGGCGCCGATTCCGGTGCACGTCATGCGAATGTAAGCGGCGTCATCAGCGTGCGAGTCCGCGGAAGTCGCTAACATGCGCTGATGGTCGGACTCGAACAACTGCTCGGATTGTTTGTGGCCGCGGTGCTGCTCGCCGCCGCTGCTCGCCGCGTTGGCGCGCCTTACCCGGTGTTTCTCGCCGTCGGCGGCGCATTACTCGCCTTCGTTCCGGGCGCGCCGGTGTTTACGATCCCACCCGAAGTTGCGCTGGCGCTATTCGTCGCGCCGGTGCTGCTCGATGCCGCGTACGATACGTCTTTGCGGGACCTGCGGGACAACTGGCTGCCCGTAACGAGTCTCGTCATCGTCGCGGTCGGACTCACGACCGCCGCCGTGGCGTGGGTTGTGCATTCGCTTGTCCCGGCGATCCCATGGTCCGCGGCGATCGTGCTCGGCGCAGTCGTCGCGCCGCCTGACGCCGTGGCTGCGACCGCGGTGTTGCGGCAATTGAAACCGCCGCATCGCCTGCTGACGATACTCGAGGGCGAAAGCCTGCTGAACGACGCGAGCGCGCTTTTGATTTATCGCCTTGCCGTTGTGGCGGCGACCAGCAGCAGCTTTTCGCTGACCGCCGTCGCGCCGGCTTTCCTGCTCGCCGTCGTCGGCAGCGTCATTGCGGGCCCGGCGTTCGGTTGGCTCATCCTGCGCATCACGGAGCGCGTCGAGCACGTGCCCACTTCGATCATTCTTCAGTTCGTCAGCACTTTCGGCGTGTGGCTCGTTGCGGAGAGAATCGGCTTGTCGGGTGTATTGACGACCGTCTGCTGCGCGATGACGCTCGCGCGCACGGCGCCGGAACGAATTGCGTCGAGCACGCGCATTCCCACCTCGGCGGTGTGGGAGACCGCCGTCTTCGCGCTCAACATACTCGCATTCATATTCATCGGCCTGCAGATGCGGCCGATTTTTGCAAGCCTCGAAGTTGCGGACCGCGCCGGCTATTTCATGGTGGCCGGCGCCGTGCTGCTGACGGTGATCGCGGTGCGCCTGGTATGGCATATGTCATTCAACGCCGTCGCTCGCTGGGCCAATACGCAATACGGATTCAATCCGCCGCGGCCGATGCTGCGGCCGAGCATCGGCAGCGGTCTGATCATTTCGTGGGCGGGCATGCGCGGCATCGTGACGCTCGCCGCGGCGCTCGCGCTGCCGGAAGGCTTTCCATATCGCGACCTGATCGTGCTCACCGCGTTCTCGGTTGTGCTCGGCACGCTGGTCATTCACGGCCTTACGCTGAAGCCGCTATTGCGCGCGCTCGATTTGCATGACGGTGACCCGGTCGGCCGGGAATTGACCACTGCCCGCGAGGCCGCCCTGCGCGCGGCGCTCGGGAGCCTGAAATCCGAAAAGTCTCCGCTCGCCGATTTCCTCCGGCTGGAATTCAAAGTGCGATTGTTGGACCAGTCGCGCGCATCCACAGCCGCGCGTCCGGCGCCCGCTGCATTGCGTCGCATCGCATTGAAGGCAGCGCGCCAGGCACTTTTCGATATGCGGGCCACCGAAGCGATCGGCGATGACGCGTTCCACCGGGTCGAACAGGAGCTCGACTGGCTTGAGATGGCGGACGGCAGCGACCGCCAGTAGAACTTGGCGACAGGGCGCTCGCATCGAGGTACTGAACCGCTGACGACGCGCGTCAGCCGAAATCCCAAAGATGCAGGCCTGACGGAACCGTTGCCGGCGCCGGCAATCCTATGCTGTAGCCATTCGCGCTTCGGCGCCATCGAGTAAGGATTACAGCCATGAGTGCAAGGACGTTTGCAGTGATTGTAGGAAGCCTGCGCAAGGAATCGTTTAACCGGAA
>JAQGMI010000001.1 GCA_028292435.1 Betaproteobacteria bacterium | reverse complement strand
CGCGGCAAGCCGGAGAAATTCGCGGAGCACTATGCGCAGGCAACGCTGTTCTACGAAAGCCAGTCGCCAGTTGAGAAAGCGCACATTGCGGCGGCGTTCCGATTTGAACTGAGCAAGGTCGGCGTGCCGGCCATTCGCGAGCGCATGGTCGCGTCGCTGGTGAACGCATCACCAGAACTCGCTGCGAAAGTTGCGGACGGGCTCGGTATCAATGTGCCGGCCGCACTGCCGAAAGCACTGGACAAAGCCTCGGCGCCTGAAATCAAAAAGTCACCCGCGTTATCGTTGCTCGCGTTACCCGGCGAATGCGGCATTCGCACGCGTCAAATTGCGATAGTGGTTGCCAACGGCGTGGTGCGCTCGCCGCTGGCAGCGGTGCAGGCTTCATTAGTCGAGGCGGGTGCGGTGGTGCACTGGGTTGGTCCTCGCGTCGGCATGTTCAACGCCGATGAGGGGACGATCGAGGCGAACAAATCGATGGAAAACGCGCCGTCGGTGTTATTCGATGCGCTGGTGTTGCCCGACGGCGAGAGTGCCATTGAGATCCTGGCTGCCGATGGCCGTACGATGGAATACATAAAAGATCAGTTTCGGCACTGCAAGGCCATGCTCGCATTCGGTGCCGCGCGCCAGTTATTGGAGCGCGCCGGCATCGACGTCAGCAGCGAAGGTGTGATTGTCGCCGCGAGTGCTGATGCGGCGAATGCGGCTGAAGAATTTATCGGCGCGATCAAGGCGCATCGTCAGTTGTCGCGCGACAGCGATCCGCCCCGCATTTAAGCGACTGCGCCAGCGTGGCATCGCTGTCGCGAGCTTCGCAGAACTTTCGGGTTTTCTCTCCTTCGAAGATTGCGGCGGTCCTGATGGCGAATGCATATCCTATTGTCATATGCTGCCGGCGTTTGTAAACTTTACAACGATTAGCGTGTCTGGCGGGCGTGACACGCGAGCGCGAATCGGTTAAAAAGTATTCCCGTTACATTAATAAAAGAGCGTTGCCGACCGCGAACTCGACTCGCGCTAGCGTCGCTATAGAGACGGAGTTTTATATGAGTTCCCAAACTGGGAGTTCGGTATTTGCCATCCTGAAAGCCGGTGATGATTCGTTGCTCGATGCGTGGATGAAAGGGCAGGCGCACGCGCTCATCTCACGAAAGGATCTGATTAAGGAAAACGAGCTGCGCGATCAATCGCGAAAATTTCTCGCCGTCGTGCGCACCGCCGTCGAAAAAGGGGCTGGCAGTGACATCAAAAGCGACGTGTGGGACGAAGCACGCGATTACCTGAAATCCATATCGTCGTCGCGCGCGCTGCAGGGCTTCACGCCGACGGAAACCGCGATGTTCGTTTTTTCGCTCAAGGAGCCGGTCTTCGACCGCCTGCGCAAAGAAGCGGGCAACAACGCCGAGACGCTCGCCGCCGAATTGTGGCAGGCGACGACGCTGCTCGACCAGCTCGGGCTTTATACGACCGAGATGTATCAGAAAACGCGCAACGAGATCATCGGCCGCCAGGAAGCGGAGCTGCTCGAGCTCTCGACGCCGGTGGTGCAGTTGTGGGACGGCATTCTCGCGCTGCCGCTCGTCGGCACGCTCGACAGCTCGCGCACGCAAGTGGTGATGGAAAGCCTGCTTCAGCGCATCGTTGACACCGGTTCTGAAATCGCGATCATTGATATCACCGGCGTGCCAACGGTCGATACGCTGGTCGCGCAGCACCTGATGAAAACCATCGCGGCGACCCGGCTGATGGGCGCCGACTGCATCATCAGCGGCATTCGGCCGCAGATCGCGCAGACCATCGTGCATCTGGGCGTCGATCTCGGCGCCGTGACGACCAAGGCGACGCTTGCCGATGCGCTCGCGGTTGCGTTGAAGCGGCTCGGCAAACACGCCGTTGCCGCCGTTTGAATCGATGGAACACATCCCGATCCTGAAGATGGGTTCTTTCCTGCTGGTCTCGATCCAGGTCGACATGCATGACGAACTGGCGATGACGCTGCAGGACGACCTCACCAACCGCATCGCGGCGACGCGCGCGAAAGGCGTGCTGATCGACATCTCGTCGCTCGACGTCGTCGATTCGTTCATTGGCCGCATGATCGCCAATATTTCAGCGATGGCGCGCGTGCTCGACGCGCGCACCGTCGTCGTCGGCATGCTGCCCTCGGTCGCCATCACGCTGGTCGAGCTGGGCCTGCAGCTGGAGGGCGTGCTGACGGCGCTCAACGTCGAAAAGGGCATGGCATTGCTGCAGCGCTCGTGAGGCGGCCGGCCTGCCATCCATGAGCGCCACAACCATGAGGCTGACCGCCTCGGAAGATATCGTTCGCATGCGTTCCGCTGTTCGTCAACTCGCTGTTGCGCAGGGCCTGAGCCTTGTCGATCAAACCAAGATCGTTACCGCCGCGAGCGAACTCGGGCGCAACGCGCTCGACTACGGCGGCGGCGGCGAAGTCGAACTCGAGGCGGTGGAAAACGGTATGCGTCGCGGCGTGCGCCTGACTTTCGTCGACGACGGGCCGGGCATCGCCGATTTAAGCCTTGCGCTGAAGGACGGATACACCAGCGGCGGCGGCCTCGGGCTCGGTCTCGGCGGCGCCAAGCGA
Organism: Betaproteobacteria bacterium; assembly: GCA_028292435.1. Classification (GTDB taxonomy): domain Bacteria; phylum Pseudomonadota; class Gammaproteobacteria; order Burkholderiales; family SG8-41; genus PALSA-1004. The sequence goes on along the minus strand of JAQGMI010000001.1, from coordinate 8,492 downwards.
TTGTGCAACGAGTTCGAGATCGATTCAAAACCTGGCGCGGGCACGCGGATCGTGATCGTGCGATGGCGCGGATAAGGCAAATCAGCGTGGTCGTCGAAGAGCGCAGTCAGATCGCCGAGGTGCGGCGCGAAGCCGCGGCGCTGGGCACCGCCGCGGGTTTTGGCAGCGAGACGGCTGGAAAGCTCGCGCTCGCGGTGACAGAAACTGCGACCAACATCGTCAAGCATGGCAGCGGCGGGCGCATATTTGCACGCACCCTCGACGCCGGCGCCAGCTCGGGCGTTGAAATCGTCGCCGTCGATCGCGGTACGGGGATGCGCGACATTGCAAGCGGGATGCAAGACGGTTACTCGACCGCCGGCACGCCAGGCAACGGTTTGGGCTCGATCAAACGTATGACTTCCGGTTTCGAAATCTATTCGCAGCCCGGCAAAGGTACGTGCTCGCGCTTCGAAGTGTGGGCGGACGTTCAACCAAAACTGACCGATTCATGGGGCGTGGCGACCGTACCCAAGCCCGGCGAGGTCGTATGCGGCGACACGTGTGCCATCACCACTGGCGAGGGCAGCTGCGACGTGCTCGTCGTTGACGGCCTCGGTCACGGCCCGCAGGCGGCCATCGCCTCGCAAACCGCCGCCGACCTCTTGTCCGCGCTGCCACCGCGCGACCCGGCGGCGATGATCGAAGAAATTCATGCGGCGATAGCCGGCACGCGCGGCGGCGCCGGCGCAGTCGCGAGTGTCGATTGGAAAGCGGGCGCGGGGAAATTCTGCGGCATCGGCAACATTGCGGGCCTTGTGTACTCGAATTACAAAGCGCGCCAGCTGATGTCGCACAACGGCACGCTCGGTCATAACGCGCGAAAAATCCAGCAATTCGAATTCGACTTTCCGCCCGCCGCATTGCTGATCATGGCGAGCGACGGCCTGACGACGCATTGGACGCTCGACGATTATCCGGGGCTCGTCAACCGGCACCCGGCGATTATTGCGGCCGTCTTGTTCCGCGATCACAGCCGCCAGCGCGACGACACGAGCGTGCTTGTGCTGCGCAATCCGGCGAACTGACCGTGGCGAACCTCATGCTCAGGACTGCTGCCGCGACCGACCACGACGTGGTCGGTGCACGGCAGGCCGCGCGCCAGGTTGCCGCGGCGCTCGGCTACGATTTGCAGGACCAGACGCGCATCGCGACCGCGGTATCTGAAATTGCGCGCAATGCGCGCCGCTATGCGCGCGACGGCGAAGTCGAATTTTCGATCGAAGGCGAATCGGCGCCGCAGTTGCTGCTCGTGCGGGTGAGCGACAAGGGGCCGGGCATTCCGCATCTGGACGCCGTGCTCGCGGGCCGCTATCGCTCGCGCACCGGAATGGGCATGGGACTCATCGGCGCACAGCGTTTGATGGATCAATGCCAGGTGCGCACCGGAGACAAGGGCACTGAAGTCATGCTCAAGAAGATTCTTCCGGCGCGCAGTCCTTACTTCGACGCCGAGCGCATCGCCGCGGTGGCACGCACGCTCGCGGCCGAGCCGTCGGCCTCGCCATTCGAAGAGATTCAGCAGCAGAACCGCGAGCTTGTGCGCGCGTTGAGCGAGCTGCGCGAGCGCCAGGACGAGCTGTCGCAGTTGAATGGCGAGCTTGAAGACACCAATCGCGGCGTCGTTGCGCTGTATGCGGAACTCGACGAAAAAGCGGACCACCTGCGTCGCGCCGACCAGATGAAGTCGCGCTTTCTCTCGAACATGAGCCACGAATTTCGCACGCCGCTCAATTCGATTCGCGCGCTGTCCAAAATCCTGCTCGCGCGCGGCGACGGCGACCTCACCTCCGAGCAGGAGAAGCAGGTTGAGTTCATCGAGAAAGCCGCCCAGGATCTGCGCGTGCTCGTCGACGACCTGCTGGACCTCGCGAAGATCGAAGCCGGCAAGATTGAAGTGCATCCGGTGGAAGTGTCGGTGCCGACGCTGTTCAGCGCATTGCGCGGCATGCTGCGGCCATTGCTTGTGGGCGACTCGGTGAACCTGAAATTCGTCGAACCCGCGGGCATGCCGCTGCTTTACACGGACGAAGCGAAGGTCTCGCAGATCCTGCGCAACTTCATTTCCAACTCACTCAAGTTTACCGAACACGGCGAAATCCGCGTCAGCGCCACTTATGACAACGAAACCGGCAACGCGACTTTTTCAGTAGCCGACACGGGTATCGGTATCCGCCCCGAAGATCACGAGACGATTTTCGAAGAATTCACGCAGGTCAAAAATCCATTGCAGTCGCGCGCCCGCGGCACCGGGCTTGGCCTGCCGCTGTGCCGCCGGCTCGCGCAGCTCCTCGGCGGCACCATCGGGCTCGACAGCGAGCCGGGCACAGGGTCGACGTTCTTCGCGAGCATACCGGCCCAGTTCGCCGATCACGCCGTCAAGGCGCTGCCGGAAGCGCTGGCGCCGGTCGCCAATGCGATGAAAATTCCGCTGCTCGTCGTCGACGATGACGAGGTCGATCAGATGTTTTACGCCAAGGTGTTGCGCGAAACCTGCTACGAGGTTTTTCCCGCGCGCACTCTGCGCGAGGCGCGCCGGATGCTGCAAAACCTGCGCCCCGCCGCGATCATTCTCGACATCATCTTCCGCGGCGAAGACAGCTGGCACTGGCTCGGTGAACTGAAGAAGGATGCAACGACGCGCGGCATTCCGGTCATCATGATCTCGAATGTGACGGACGCACGCAAAGCGGAATTGCTCGGCGCCGATGCATCGCTCGACAAGCCGGTCGAACGCGCGGTATTGCTTGAGAAGCTGAACGAAGTGACGCGCCGGCGCATCCTCGTGGTCGAGGACGAGGCATCGCTGCGCTATACGATCAAGCGGATTCTCGAGCGCGACTATTACGTAATGGAGGCGGCGAACGGGTGCGAAGCCCTGCATGCCGCCGCAACGCTGGCGCCGTCGCTCGTGGTACTCGATCTCGGCCTGCCGGACATTGACGGCCGTGAAGTATTGAACCAATTGCGCCAGAATCCAGCGACGGCCAGTCTCCCGGTGTTGATCGCGACGTCGGGCTCCCTGACGGACGAGGAACTCGGGGTCCTCACGTTGCAAGCCGGTTCCCTGATGTCGAAATACAATCTTAACGACCGATTGCTCGAGGCCGTCGCCGGCGCGATGGCGCAGGCGGCCCAGCCGTGATGAACAAGCCATTTCGCATACTAAATCTCGACGACAACGCGGCCGCGCGCTATATACGCACCCGCGAATTGAAGCGCGAGGGCTTCGAAGTATTGGAAGCGCGCACCGGCGAGGAAGCGCTGCGCATCGCGCGTGAGCAGCGGCCGGACATCGCGCTGCTCGACGTCCAGTTGCCTGACATCAGCGGACTCGAGGTATGCCGGCGCATCAAAGCCGACCCGCTGACGAGCGAAATTCCCGTCGTGCATATTTCTGCGACGCACGTGACTGAAGGCGATCAGGCCGCGGGACTCGAGCATGGCGCGGACATTTACCTGACCGAACCGACGGAATCCATCGTCCTGATCACGGTCATCCGCACGCTGCTGCGGCTGCGCCAGAGCGAATCGCGGCTGCTCGCAAGCGAACAGAAGTTTCGCGCCATCGTCAATCAGGCGACCGCCGGCATCGTGCAGCTCGACCTGACCGGGCGCATCGTGCACGCGAACGGCCGCTACAGCGAACTGCTCGGGCGGCCGGCGACCGAGATCGAGCAAATGAGCCTGTTCGAACTCACGCATCCCGATGATGCGCCGCGCTGCCGCGTGCAGTTCGACCGCATGGTGGCCGAGGGCGTGCCGTTCAATATCGAGAAGCGCCTCATCCGCCCTGACGGCGGCATCGTATGGACAAGCAATTCGATCTCGGTCGTGCGCAACAATTACGGCGCCGCCGAGCGCGCGATTGCAATCGTGATCGACATCAATGAGCGCAAGCAGGGCGAAGAGCGCGAGCATTTCATGGCGCGGGTTGCCGACGGCCTCGCCGAACTTTCGGACCAGACGGGGACGCTGCAGAAAGTCGCGGCCGTCGTGGTGCCGGCGATCGCCGACTGGTGCGCGCTCGACATCGTCGACGGCGAGGGCCGGCAAAAACGGGTCGCGAGTTCGCATGTCGATCCGCAGAAGCAGGGCATGCTGGATCCGGCCGCCGGACCTGCGGTCGATGCGTACCCCCACGCCGAACTGATTTCAAATGTATGGGACGCGCGGCCGGACCAGCGGCCCGGCGATGCAGAACGCCTCGACGCCCTGCGTCAATCCGGCTTGCGTTCCTATATCTACGTGCCGTTAATGTCGCGCAATAAGGTATTGGGCACTCTCACGCTCGGCACCAGTTCGTCCGGCCGCTGCTATCAGCCGGCCGATCTCGCCATGGCGTGCGAACTCGGGCGCCGTGTCTCCATTGGGCTCGAGAACGCCAACCTGTACCAGGCGATCAGCGCGTCGGCCAAACGCAAGGACGAATTCCTCGCCACGCTGGCGCATGAACTGCGGAACCCCTTAGCACCGCTGCGCAACTCGCTGCACATCATCAAGAGCGCCGGCCAGAATCCCGAGGTCACGGCCTATGCGCACGAAGTGATGGAGCGGCAGGTCTCGCAGATGCAGCGGCTGGTCGACGATCTCCTCGACGTTTCGCGCATCGATACCGGCAAAATCGAATTGCGGCGCGAACGCATTGCGCTTTCAACGGTGGTCAAAAGCGCGCTCGACGCAATCCGCCATTCCCTCGAAAGCCAGCACGAGCTGACGGTGACGCTGCCGGCGCGGGACGTTTACCTCGATGTCGACCCGGCGCGACTCGCGCAGATCATCACCAACCTGCTCGACAATGCGAACAAATTCACGCCGCCGGGCGGCCACGTCTCATTGTCGGCGGCAGTTGAAGGTGGCGAACTCGCGATCGTCGTCACCGACACCGGCATCGGCATTCGGCCGGAAATGCTCGACAACATATTCGACATGTTCGTGCAGGGCGACAGCTCTTTCGAGCGACCCTACGGCGGGCTTGGGATCGGCCTCACGCTGGTGAAACGATTGATCGGCATGCATGGCGGCACGGTGCGCGCTGAAAGCGGCGGTGCGCAGCAGGGCAGCCGCTTCATCGTGCGTTTGCCGGTCGCAGTCACGAGCGAGGCACCGACAGCGCTGCCAGCAGCCGGCGCTGAAGAAGATCAAGTGGCCAAGTGCGTAATACTCGTCGTCGACGACAATCGCGATTCCGCGCAGACCCTCGGCTCATTGCTGGGCTTAATGGGACACCAGGCACATGTTGCGTACGACGGCCCGCAGGGGCTCGAAGCCGCGAAAAAATTCCGGCCTGACATTATTTTTCTGGACATCGGCCTGCCCGGACTGAGCGGCTATGACGTCGCCAAGCGCATGCGCAAGGATGAGACATCCAAAAACGCGCGCATCATCGCTTTGAGCGGCTACGGTACGACGGCCGATCACCGTCGTTCGCTGTTGGCGGGCTTCAACGCGCACATCGTCAAACCCATCGACATGGAAGAGATCAACGACGTCATTCGTCAGGCGCAGTCCGGCGGCCCCGCCAAGCGTCAGGCATAAACCCTCCCTGGATCACGCAGGCTCGGCGGCCGCCGCGCTTTTCGGTTTTTCTTCGCCCCACTCGAGCACCTCGGTTTTTACCCGCGTCCTGCCCTGGCGCGCGAAACCGAGTTCGTGCGCCGCTTGCTCCGATAAATCGATGATGACGCCTTTGTCGCGGTTGGGCTTGGTCGGGCCGCGATCGTTCACGCGCAAATTAACGCTGCGGCCGTTGCGCAGGTTCGTCACGCGCAAACGCGTGCCGAGCGGGTAGGTCGGATGCGCCGCGGAAATCTCGTTCTTGTCGAACCGCTCGCCGTCGGCGGTTTTCTTGCCCTGAAGTCCCTTGCCGTAATACGACGCGAGCCCGAAGCGGGTCTGGCCGGGTGGCTTGGCCGGCGCCGCGGCCTCCGCGCCGCCACTCGCCGGCTTGCCTGCCGCCAGCGATACCGCCGCGACGGTGAGCAAAATGAAACCAGTTAGTAAAAGCACCCACCGGGCGCTTCCAATTGCGAGTGGCCGCATCGGCCGGAAAGCGAAAGCGGACATGTGAACCTCCTTTGCGCGGTAGTGAGTTTGAAGTTCGTCGTTTGCGTTCGAAGATAAGCGCAGGACCGCGTTCGCTATTAGCGGAGCGTCGCTGAATCCAGCGTCGGCCAGATTTTGAATCGGGTGTCGGCATGCCGGGCAAATACGCGGCGCTCCGCGTTGTTCCGACGGTGGCGTCAGCCATGGGCCGACAGACACCTTATGCAAGCGCCGGAATAATAGCAGGCCCTTCTACATCGACGCCAACTGCATGCCGATTTGCCCGATGGATCTTGAGCGCTGCGACCGGCCTGAATGCGCGGGCAAGTATTGCGGCAAAGTAGACGAATTTGCGCTCGAGCCCTGTGTCGGTTGCGGCTACCTGATTGTGATGAGGCGCGGCGGCTTTTGTGTCGAATGCATCACCGTAGCAACGACTAACGAACCGGAGACGTGAAATGGCCCGCTCAATCTGGAAAGGCGCGATCACTTTCGGCCTCGTTAACATTCCGGTCGAAATCGTGTCCGCCGAAGAACGCAGGGAGTTCAAGTTCTCGATGCTCGACAAGCGCGATTTTTCGCCGGTCGGCTATAAGCGGTACAGCAAGGAGTCGGGTAAGGAAGTCGCGTGGAACGACATCGTCAAAGGCTACGAGTACGAGAAGGGACAGTACGTCGTATTGTCCGACGAAGATTTCAAGCGAGCGAACGTGAAGGCGTCGCGCACCATCGACATCGAATCGTTCGTGCCGGCGAAAGACGTGTCGCCGCAGTATTTCGAGTCGCCGTATTACCTAGTGCCGGGCGATCGCGGCGAAAAAGTCTACAGCCTGCTGCGCGAGACGCTGCGCTCGACCGGGCGCATTGCCATCGCGCAGTTCGTGCTGCGCACAACGCCGCACCTCGTCGCCGTGCAGCCGGTCGGGCGCGCGCTGATGCTGCTGACGCTGCGCTATGCCGACGAGTTGAAAGAAAGCAAAGGACTCGAACTGCCCGCCGAGGGCCTGAAAGAAGTTCGCGTTACGTCGAAAGAGATCGATCTCGCGAAGCAGTTGATCGAGGGCATGAGCGACAAGTGGAATCCCGCGCAATACAAAAATACGTACCACGAAGACCTGATGCACCGCATCGAGGAGAAGATCAAGAGCGGTGAGACGCACGAGCTCACCGCACCAAGTGACGAGACAGCGCCGCCGCGCACGGCGCAAGTTATCGATCTCGCGGCGCTGCTCAAGAAGAGCATCGCTACTGGAGGCGCGCCGCGCCGGGCCGGCGCCCACCCGCGGACCAAGGAGGAGAGCGCGCCGCTGCGCGCAGTCGCTTCTTCACGGCCCGCGCGGCAGACGGCGAAACGCAAACGCGCTTAGCTCAGGACCGCGGGATCCAACGCAATGCGCCTGCAGGATTACAACGCCAAGCGTAATTTCAAGATAACGCCGGAGCCGCCGGGCAAGGTCGGCACGAGCAAAAAAGGCGAGCTGCGTTTTCTGATTCAGAAACACGCGGCGAGTCATCTGCACTACGATTTCCGGCTTGAATTGCACGGCGTGCTGTTGAGTTGGGCGGTGCCGAAAGGACCGAGCCTCGATCCGGCCGACAAGCGGCTTGCCATGCACGTCGAAGATCATCCGCTCGAGTACGGCAACTTCGAAGGCACGATTCCGAAGGGACAATACGGCGGCGGCACGGTCATGCTGTGGGACAACGGCACGTGGGAACCAATCGGCGATCCCGAAGCGGGCTATAAGAAAGGTCATCTCAAATTTGAGCTCCACGGTAAAAAACTCAGCGGGCGGTGGGCGCTCGTGCGCACGCGCAGCGATCGCTATGGCGGCAAGGCTGAAGCGTGGTTGCTGATCAAAGACCGCGACGAGGCCGCGCGGCGCGGCGAGTCGGCAAAAATCGTCGACAGCGAGCCGGGCAGCGTCGTTACCGGCCGCAGCATCGATGAGATTGCGGCCGCCAACGACCGAGAATGGCATTCAAACCGCTCGCTTGCCGAAAACGTGAAGGCGGGCGCCACTGACGTGACGAAAATGCGCGCACCCAAAAAAATCGCTGCGAAGAAGTTAAAAACCGCGGCGGTGAAAAAATCGCCGGCTGCAGCGGCGATCGCCGTCAAAGACGTGGCCGGCGCGCGCCGCGCATCGATGCCGGCGACGCTTGCGCCCCAGCTTGCGACGCTCGTCAAAGCGCCGCCTTCGGGCCAGGGCTGGATTCATGAAGTGAAGTACGACGGCTATCGGATGCTCTGCCGGATCGAGAAGGGCCGGTTGCGCATGTATTCGCGCAACGGCAAAGAGTGGACCGCCAAATTCCCCGCGATCGTCGCCGAAGTAAAACGCCTGAAGCTGAAATCGGCGTGGCTCGACGGCGAAGTCTGCGCGGTCGACGAAAAGGGCCGGTCG
>JAQGMI010000154.1 GCA_028292435.1 Betaproteobacteria bacterium | reverse complement strand
AATTGGTAGGCGCGATTGGACTCGAACCAACGACCCCCACCATGTCAAGGTGGTGCTCTAACCAGCTGAGCTACGCGCCTGAAAGCGGGGCATTCTACCTGATGCGGCGCACTGGTTCAATCGACGCAGCGTGCTGTTGCGAGCGGCAGTTGAGCATCTTATAGTGCATTTCCTGCACCAAACTGCCTGCTCTGCGTATTCCAAAGGAGTTTCTCATGTCCGCGTACGTCATCGTGCAAGTTGAAGTGACTGATTCCGCCGGTTACGACGACTACAAAAAGATGGTGCCCGCATCGCTGGCCGCGTTCGGCGGCAGATTTGCCGTGCGCGGCGGCGCTTGCGAAACGCTTGAAGGCTCATGGCAACCCAAGCGCGTCGTCGTCCTGGAATTTCCGAGCGTGGTCAAAGCCAGGGAATGGTGGTCCTCGGCGGAATATAGCGAAGCGAAAGCCTTGCGTCAGCGCACGGCGAAGACCGAAATGATCGTTGTCGAAGGCGCGGCTTGAAAATTGCGTTGCCCTGTATCGCATTTGTCCTTGCGTTTAACGCGGCGGCGACTGACGTCGACACTGACATGGCGCGTATTCCTGCGGGCGCCTTCAGCATGGGCAGCGACAAAGGCCCGGCTGACGAACGTCCGGCACATCAGATTGAGCTCGCCGCATTTTCCATCGACCGCCTGCCGGTGACCAATGCGCAGTTCGCCGCGTTTCTGAACCAAGCCGGTACGCACAATGCAGCCGGCGAACGCTTGTATGATTTTGACGATGGCGACGCGCGCATCCATCGACACGGGACGCAGTGGGCCGCGGATCGCGGCTTTGAAGATCATCCGGCCGTTGAACCAACGTGGGCAGGCGCCCGCGATTACTGCACCTCGCGCGGCAAACGTTTGCCCACCGAAGCGGAATGGGAGAAAGCAGCGCGCGGCACTGATGGAAGAAAATATCCGTGGGGCAACGCCGCGCCGGATCGCACCCGCGCACAGTTCGGCGCACGCTTTAATGAAACTGCGCCTGCAAATGCGTTTCCGTCGGGCGCGAGTCCGTATGGCGTGCTTGGCATGGCGGGCAACACTTGGGAATGGGTGTCGAGCGCTTACCGGCCTTATCCATACAGTGCTCAGGACGGCCGCGAAGATCTGAAAGCAGGCCCGGTCCGCGGCACGCGCGGCGGCGGCCACGATTCACCCGCTGAACAAATTACCGCCACGCAACGCGGCGGCAACTTGTCGCGCAATCCTGCGGCGGGGCATCACAATATCGGCTTTCGCTGCGCGACGTAACAAAATTATTGGAGAGACGCCATGAAACCAGACCCAACGATCGCGCGTGAAATGCTGGCCGCTTATGACAGCGGCGCATTGACTCGCGCACCGAGCGAACAGAATGCCGCCTTCGACTGGGACGCCGCATATCAAGTTGCCGCGCAGATGGTCGAGCTTCGCACGGCGCGCGGCGAAAGCCGCGTCGGCCGCAAAATCGGTTTCACCAATCGCAACATCTGGGCTGAATACGGTGCGACTTCCCCGATCTGGGCGCATATTTACGACACGACGCTCATCCATGCCCAACACAATCACGCGACCGTTTCACTGCGCGGCAGTGCGTCACCGCGTATCGAGCCCGAGATCGCGTTTAAGCTGCGTTCTCCGGTACCGGTGGGATGCAAAGACGTCGCGACCATCCTGCGCTCGGTCGAATGGTTCGCGCCGAGCTTCGAAATAGTCGTCTGTCATTTTGCGAACTGGAAATTCAAATCGGCCGACTCGGCTGCAGATCAGTCGTTTCACTGGCGATTGATTGTCGGTGAGCCCTGCACGATCAAACCCGACGACGTTGTTGAACTTGCAAAGCAAATCAGGGATTGCAAGGTGGCTTTGTCTCGCAACGGAGAAATCCGCGAGCGCGGCGTAGGCAGCAATGCGCTCGATCATCCGGCACTTGCGCTCGCGTTTCTTGCCGAGATCGTGGCATCGCAGCCGAGTTTCGCCGGACTTGCGGCCGGTGAAATCATCACCACGGGCACGTTAACCGCCGCCTTGCCGATTGCGCCAGGAGAAACCTGGACTTCAGAAATCAGCGGACTGCCCATCGGCCCGCTGACGCTGACCTTAGTGGATTAAGCGCGAATCGCGCGCGTCACGCCCGGCACGTTGCGCACGAGCGCAAGCACGCGGTTCAACTCGGCTACGTTCGCGATTTCAACCGTGAGCCGCATGAACGCCGAAGCGTCGCGGCTTGCCGTGTTGGTTGCAGTCACGTTGACACGCTCGCGGGAAAAAATTTCGGTGATGTCGCGCAGCAAGCCGGTGCGATCGCCGGCTTCCACGACAACGTCAACCGGAAACGTCGCATCCGCAGCGACGCCCCAGTCCGCGGCGATCAGGCGTTCAGCCGCGAGGCGCTTGACGTTATCGCAGCCGCGACGATGAATCGAAACGCCGCGCCCGCGCGACACGAAGCCGATAATCGCATCCGGCGGCGCCGGCTTGCAGCATCCGGCCGGCACCGTCAGCAGCTTATCGACGCCCACAATCAAAATGCCGCCCGGCTGCGCGCGAGGTTTCTTGACGAGCGGCTGCTCGTCGGCCACTACGGCCGGCGTGTCTTCTTCGCGTAGCGCAATCTGCAGCTGGCGCGAGCTGATTTCGCCCCGCCCTGCTTCGGCGAAAAAATCCATGACCTTAGCAAAACCGAATGTTTGGGCAAGTTGATCCAGATTGACGGCAGTCATACCCTGTCGCTGTAATTCCTTCTCGACCAGTTCGCGGCCCTCCGCGGCCGAGGTCTCGTAGTTAAGGCGGTTGAACCACTGCCTTACCTTGCCGCGCGCACCCGCGCTTTGCAGAAAGCCGAGCGCCGGATTGAGCCAGTCGCGGCTCGGCCCGCCCTGCTTCGCGGCAATGACCTCGACCTGCTGGCCATTCGCGAGCGGCGTGTTCAGCGGCACCAGCGCGCCGTTTACGCGCGCACCGCGGCAACGATGACCGAGGTCCGTGTGCACGTGGTACGCAAAATCGATCGGCGTCGCATCGCGCGGCAAATCAATCACACGCCCCTGCGGCGTCAGCACGTAGATGGTGTCGGCGAACAGGTCGCGCGGGAAGGCCGCCGTCACATCGGCCGCATCGGCGACCTCGTCCTTCCATTCGACCACCTGCCGCAGCCACGCGATTTTCTCGTCGTAGCCGGCATTGCGGCGCGAGCCTTCTTTGTAGCGCCAGTGTGCAGCGACGCCGAACTCGGCATGCTGATGCATTTCAAACGTGCGGATCTGGATTTCGAGCGGCTTGCCTTCGTCGCCGACCACTGCGGTGTGCAGCGACCGGTAGTCGTTACCCTTGGGCTTTGCAATGTAGTCGTCAAATTCTCCCGCCACCGGCGTCCACAACTGGTGCACGAGGTCGAGTGCCGCATAGCAATCGGCAACGTCGCCGACAAGCACGCGCACGGCGCGCACGTCATACACCGCGTCGAACGCGACGGCTTTGCGGCGCATTTTGTTGTAGATGCTGTAGATGTGCTTGGGCCTGCCGGTGACTTCCGCTTTGATCCCGGCGCGTACGAATTCTCCGCTCAGGCGCGCAATCGCCGCTTCGATATAGCTCTCGCGGCCTTTGCGCTTTTCATCGAGCAGGCCGGCAATGCGCTTGTATGCGTCCGGCTCGAGTATGCGCAGCGCAAGGTCTTCGAGTTCCCACTTGAGTTGCCACACGCCAAGACGGTTGGCGAGCGGCGCGAAAATGTCCTGAGTCAGGCGCGCCATGTCATGCCGCAACTGCGCATCGTCGCATTTGACAACATAACGCAGCGACTGCAGATGGTCTGCGAGTTTGATGAGGACCACTCGCACGTCCTGCGCCATAGCCAGCATCATCTTGCGCAGTCCCTCGAGCTGCGCCGGCCCTTCAGCCCGCGTTGCTCGCGGGTCGAGCATCTCGATCAACGCCATGCGCGCAACGCCATCCGCCAGTTCGGCCGCGCGCGCACCGAATTTGTCACGGATCTCGACGAGCGCATCGTGATTTCCAGCCGCCTGCACCAGCAGGCTCGCCATCAGGCATTCCGCATCGAGCCTGAGCCCTTGCGATATCGCGGCGACGCCGAGCGCGTGCTCGATCGCAGGCTCGCCTCCTTTCGCGGCATGCTCGTGCAAGCGCGGGTTCAGCCATTCGAGGACGCGCGCCAATAACGCGGCGTCCGCGGCGGCGTAATCGTTGCCGAGGGTCGCGAGCCATGCGGTGCCGCGTCCGCTATTGGGCGCCGTGACGAGACTGAGATGTGAAGTGCGAACCATGGTTGGCGTCGATGCCGCTTTAATTTCGATATGAAGTGGAATGCGCCCGATTTTACGCGAGTTGCACATTTGCGATAATCAGCAACCGCGATTCAAACGGACAAGGCCACTCGACTATGACCAAACGATGCGCATGGGCTGATTCATCCCCGTTGATGGCGCGCTACCACGACACGGAATGGGGAGTCCCCGTACACAATGACCGCGCGCTGTTCGAATTCCTGACGCTCGAAGGCGCGCAGGCCGGACTGTCATGGAGCACGATACTCAACAAGCGCAAAGCCTACCGCGCGGCATTTTCCAATTTCGATGTTAAAAAAATCGCCCGCTTCGATCGCAGAAAAATTGCCGCGCTCATGAATGACGCCGGGATTGTGCGCAATCGATTGAAAATCGAATCGACCGTCACTAACGCACGCGCGTTTATTGCGGCGCAGCAGCAGTTCGGCTCGTTTGACCGTTATATATGGCAATTCGTTGGCGGCTCGCCGCTCGTTAACCGCTGGCGCAACGCGCGGCAGGTTCCGGTTTCGACTGCGATCTCAGATTCAATGAGTAAAGACCTGAAATCACGCGGATTTCGCTTCGTCGGAACGACCATCTGCTATGCATTCATGCAGGCGACCGGGCTGATCAACGATCATCTGATCAGATGCGACCGTCTTACATGAGGCGGTAAGACTTACACAATTTGGTTGAGTAAGTCACGTTACTGGCCCGATAATGCGGTTCCTGCCGGACCTTGCCGCGTCCGGTAAAACAAGACCAGGTTGAACGGGGTGCACGAATGTTCCAATCCCTGATATTGATCGCCGCAGCCGCAGCGGCCGCGCTGGCAGCACCGGCTTTTGCTCAAAACCTCGCGCCGCCCGCCGACCTGCACCCGCCGATCAATCTCGACGCCGATACTTTGCGCTCGCGATTCAGCACCAGCAATCTTGGCTTGAAGCCCAGCACGATAAAAAATGCGCCGGCCACCGGCCTGCCTTTCGGCATCGATTACAACCGTGAAGTGAAAAGCTTCATGGTGCCGATCGATGAAAAAAACGAATGGGGCGTCGGCGTCGGTTTAAATCTCAATGCCTCGAAAATTATCGAACTGAGCCCCGGTAGCGTGTTGGGACTGCAGCAGCCCAATCGCGCGCCGGGCGTGACGTTTCATAAGAAGTTTTAACCGTCGCGTTAGCGCGCGTTAGCCGGCACGCGCTGCTGCCGGATCAGCTTGACGACGTCATTGACGCGCTGATCGAATTTCTGTGACACCCTTTCCAACCGACACTTTGAAACGCGCGACACTGGCATTGCTGGCGCTCGCGCTGATTGCATCTGCGTTCGCACCGTTCGATCGCACCACCTGGCTGCTCGAAGTGTTCCCGATCCTGGTGGGCGCCCCATTGCTCCTGTGGTTCGATCGCCGCGACGGCGTCACGCAAATCCTGTTCGTACTGATCATGCTGCACGGGCTGGTGCTGATATGGGGCGGCGCGTACACCTACGCGCGCGTCCCGCTCGGCTTCTGGATGCAGGAGTGGTTCGGCTTCGCGCGCAACAATTACGACCGCATCGGCCATTTCATGCAGGGGTTCGTGCCGGCCCTGATCACGCGCGAAGTGCTGGTGCGCGCAGCGCGCAGCGCGCATCGGCAATCGCCGCTACCTGGCGTTCTTGTGTGTCTGCGTGGCGATGGCGATCAGCGCGTGCTACGAGCTGATTGAATGGTGGACGGCGCTCGCGCTCGGCCAGGGCGCCGACGAATTCCTGGGGACCCAAGGCAATCCCTGGGACACGCAGGAAGATATGTTCATGGCGCTGATCGGAGCCGTCTGCTCGATGATCCTGCAGTCGCGACCGCACGACCACGCGCTGGCGAAACTGCGCAGAAGGCCTGCTTAGCCTGGACCGCTGCTTACCGCTTCAGCAAGATCAAATTGAAGTAAGTGATGAAGCTCGCGTTGGTTTTCTGGTCGACATAGGCGTTGGAATACCCGGCGCCGACAACGCCACCGCCCAGAAACGGCGGCCACTCGTAGGTGGCAAACTTGACATAGTCCACCCGGGTTCCCGGAAACTGCACATCAGCCTGGGATCCCTTAAGCTGGCCACTCAAGCCGCCCGCCTCCGCAACGACCCGCAATGGCGCCCCGAATTGAAGTGCCTGTCCGCTAACCTTCGTCGTTGCAACGCCATCAGCGCCGGTCAGGATAGGTTTGCGGATGTTGTCGTCCTGCCAGTCATTGTTGACCTGGCAATTGTTGCGGGTTGGCACGTTGCTAATGTCTTTCGGCGTTACGACCGGCACGCACCCGAAATAAACGGGGTAACCCGGTACGGGCGTGCCGTCGCGCCAGCGCAGCCGGACTTTCAGGTCGGCAAATGTGTTGCCCTGCCCTGCCTGGCCATCGCCGCTCACGACGGAAAGCTGCATGCATTTATGCTGGTCGTAAAAATCCTGCGGTTTCTTCGGGTCTATCGTCGCCGCGCAATCGCTGGGCCAGCCGCCCGCCGGTACCGGGGGCGGGCCTGAACGATCCACTGCTGTTGCCACGAGCACGGCAGGCGGTGGGCCGCAACTTTTGTTTATCAGGGCAGCGCATGATTTGGCGTCTGCCGGACAATAGGAGCTAACGATGCGCTCGCAGTTCGGATAGTCGAGCAGGTTTTTTTCCGCACGGCAGTATTCCGCGGCAGTGGCGCCTTTGTTTAAGAGCCTGACTTCATACTCGGGAGAAAGATCGCAAGTCTTGGCGCAATAATCCAGCGAATTGCAATAAGTCGACAAGTCCAGCTGCGCCAATGGTGCCGTGCAGATCTTGCATTGCTCCTGCAGGGCCAGCTTTCTTTCAACCTTGAGGGTGGCCGCCGCCTGCTCTTCGAGAGCAATCTGCACTTGCGTCTTTTTTTCCGCGGTCTTTGGCAGCGGCGCTGGAGTACAGGTGCCGGGCTGAAAATACTTGCTGCATTTCGGATACGTATAAGCAGCCGCAAGGTTTGCAGTCGCTCCAATCGCGCCAGTAATGCCGCCGCTTGGCAAGGTTGCCGCCGCAATTTCCATCGTAAGCCGCGCGATGTCCTCGTCCGTCACGATGGCGTCGATCTTTTTCTCGAGGTTGTTGGCCAGGTTGGCGAATTCCGGCAGGCCCGGATCGGGGTCCAGATTGGTGACTACGACAACCAAGCCGACCGGTGCAGCCGCCTTTTTCAATTTTTTCAGATTTGCAAACTGTTCTTTCAATTGCGCCAGCCGCGCCGCATTCGCCGGCCCGATCGGCGCGCCGGCGGTCGCCACGGCAGTTGCAATCTTGATTCCCGCGTCGACAACTGCAGTGACCTGACTGCTGATTTTTTTAGCACAATCGGCCGAGCCGCCATTGATCGCGCCCATTCCGCAGGCGGACCATCCTTTGGGCGCGTTCGCCCAGCAAACCGGGCCCACGCCGTCGTAACCGAGCGGACAGGCTCTATAGCAAAGTCCCGCATCCATCTCTTTGCCTGCGGGACATCTGCCAACCTTGGGACTGCCGATTTCGATCTTTTTGCCGCAGGAAAGATCGAACCCGCCACCCAGGCCCATCGCCGAGCAATTCGGCGTTGTCTTCGGCCGGCAAAGACAGCAGCCGAAGGGCTCCCAACCCTCCTTGCATTTGGGATAGGAAATCGCTCCCCACATCTCGCATTTGCCGGCCCCCTGCGCGGCTTCGCAACGATTCATCATGCCGCCGTTGCTCAAACCATCCTGCCCCTTCCATGGATAACCGACGCCGCGGCCGTATTCGGCCTGGCGGCAGAACAGACCATCGTCGCGCCAGCCGGCAGGACAGGTCGAGTGGCAATCAAAGCCGACGCGCTTCATGCCGGGCTTGCACTGCGCGTAACAGAAAAGACCGATCCTGTCCGTGCCGGCGGGACAGTCGATAGGCACGGTGCCGACACCGCGCGTAGCGCTGTCGCGCCAGCAGAATTCGGCGTTCGCCGCACCGTTGCTGGTTGGACAAATAAGCGATGGCGGCGTCTGCAGCGCAACCGGCATGGTCAGGTTGTCGGTTGCGGCCTCGGCCTTGTCGAGTTCGTCTGCGAAACGTTTGGTGAGCGCTTCATATCGCGTGTAGTAGCCTTCGACCACCGAGTTACCGCTGGCAGTCGACAATGCAGCCAGCCGCGCGCGTGAGGCATCGAGCTTTTTCTCGAAAACATCCTGCGCCGCATTCTGATTGGCAGCCGTCGTCTGGATCGAAGGTTTGCCGCCGGCGGTCGGGGTAGTGCTGGTGAGCGTCTTGAGCAACGATGGATTGCTGGGCGCGCCGGCGAGGTTGCCGATATTAGTGTCTGTAGCCGCCTGCAATATGCCAAAAGCAGAAGAGAGCTCGAGGTTGATGTTTGCAGCGGCATTCGTCTCATTCACCTTGGTAGTCGCCGCAGCAGCAGCCGCAGCTTTTGCTTTGAGATCCTCCGCTGCCTTGCCCGCTGCCGCCCTGTCCGCAGCTTCCTTGGCGAGCCTTTGCTGATCAGCCTCGAACTTGAGCTGCTCCGCAGATTTCGGCGGCGCAACAGCCACGATGACTGGCGTCGGCGGAACAGCGGACCTTGGCGTTGGAGTGACGGGTGGCGGAGCTGTCACAATCACTGGAGTGGGTGGAACGGGCTTGCTTGCCGGCGTATTGACGGGCGGTGTCGGTGGCTGACCCTGTGCAGTCGCGGCGGGCGCAGGCGGCGACGCTGGCGCCACGTACACGTAATAGTCTTGCGGCGTAACACCCGGGTAACGGAATTCCTTGCCCTCGATCTGCGCCAGGCTCGCGGTCTGACCCTGCGTACGCAGGGTGATCACCACACCTTTTTGCTGATTCGGCGCCGGGTCACCGCCAAAAAACGTATTCATGTTGGCAGGCACAACGATGACGTTGTTCTGCATGTTCTTTCTGACGCGTTCGATCACGGAGACGCCACCGACAGTCTTACTCTGAACTGCCGGTGTGCCGTACCACGCATCGAGGATTTCCACCGGCGCAGCGGCAGCCGACGGCGCCGTGGCTGGCGCCACGTAAACGAAATAGTCCCTGCCGACGACGCCCGGATAACGAAGCTCTTTGCCCTCATTTTGTGCAACGTTGGCGGTCTGGCCCTGCACACGCACCGTTACGACTACGCCCTTTGCCTGATTTGGCACCGGATCGGCGCCAAAAAATGCGTTCATGTTGGCCGGCACGACGATGACGTTGTTCTGCGTGTTCTTTCTGATGCGCTCGGTCACCGCGACGCCGCCGATTGTTCTGCTTTGCAGCACGGGTGTGCCGTACCAAGCGTCCAGCACCTCTACTTGCGCGAAGGCGACGCCAGCAACAAACAGCCCGGCGAGGCCGAGTAACAGCCGTTGTAATGCGGCAAATAAAGGAGCGGAGTTTCGGAAAGCCATGCTTGTCAGCAGACGCCTGGGCAAGAAAAATTGCCGCCAAGCATACACAAAAAGCAGCGCATTAAAAATGGCTTCCATGCATCTATCATAAATATTTTTCCGAGGCAGCGTTTAACGGGGCAACGGTAGTTGCCAATCGCAGCGTTTCGGTATCCAATGCGAGTCCCTTATCTTTGCAGGCCTAGACCGGTCAAATGCCCCCCTTTAAAAATGCCATTCTTCCGGTACTGGTCGCGCTTGCACTGGGCGGCTGCGCGTCGTTCACAAATCAATCCGGCCTCGGCGCATTAACTGAACCTGCCGGCCCCACGATTGTGCCCGCGCTCGCGAACGTGCGGCTCGATACCGCGTTGAAACTCGCCGACAGCAACGATCGCAAGATTGTCGTCGAGGGACTCAAGGCGCTAAAGCAGGGCAAGCTCGATCAGGCTTCCAAAATCTTCAACGTTGCGCTCAAGCTCAACATGACGAGCAGTGAAATACACCTGCTTAATGCACTGACTTATCACTTGATGGCGCTGGCCGGCGATGCGTCCAAGTTCGAGTTGGCCGAAGAAGGCTATCGCGTCGCATTACGTTTCGATCCGGCGAACTGGCTTGCCGATTACCAGATGGGACTTTGCTATCTCGACCAGCGCAAGTACGCGCTGGCACAGGCTCACCTGGCGAGTGCCGCGACCACCGAGCGCAGCAATCCCGAACAGCTGTTTGATCTGGCATACGCTTCCTATTACGCCGGCGACCCCCGCGTCGCGGAGGGTGCGCTCAAGCGCCTGCGCGAAGTCGCGCCCGACCGCGCGCAAAAATTTGATTACCTGCGCGCCGCTGTAATGACCCAGGCCGCGCTGAACGACAACGCCGGTGTGAATCGAACGCTGGCGGAATTGCGCGCTACCGCCGGAGCGCCGGAAGTAATGGCGATACAGCGCCGCACCGAAGATTGGGGCCAGTACTATCGGACTGCACCGGGCGACGCCCCGACGGTGCTCGCCCAGTTTCCATCCCCGTCCGCGCCGGGCTTCCCTCAACCAAGCGGCGGCTTTCCGCCATCCGGCGGCTTCCCCGCAGCGCAAGGTGGCGGCTTTCCCCAGTCCGGCGGTTTTCCGCAAGCAGGCGGATTTCCCCAGTCCGGTGGATTTCCGCAACCGGGACAGCCGGGGTTTGGACAACAAGCCGCAGCGCCTGCCTTTGTCGACGACAAGATGGTGGTCGTCGATGTCGTGCTGATCAGCACGCTTGAAAACATGACGGAGGATTACGGTGTCAATCTGCTCAGCGGACTGCGCCTGCAATTCGGCGATCCGCTGACGAACACGCCGGGCTTCGCCTATTCAAATAACAGCGTGCGCAACACAGTCGATGCCACGCAGAACGTGCAAACGCAAACGATCACGAGCGCCCTGCGCCTGCCATCGATCACTTATTCGCTGAACATCGCCAACGCGCTGAACGCGCGCGATGAAGTCATTGCCAAGCCGAGCCTGGTCGCCCTCGCCGGGCAGACGTCCGATTTCTTCTCTGGGTCGGAGATCCAGGCGGCGGCGGTCTCCGGCGGCGCCGGCGATTCGGTGTCGATCAAGCAGGAGATCGGCGTCAAGCTCGCGGTGCGTCCGGATTTTCTGCCGGACGGCAAAGTACGCCTGCAAGTCGCTGCCCAACGCACTTTCCTCACCTCGCCGTCCAGTTCGGTGGTGTTCCAGTTCCGGCTCGACACCAGCAAGACGAACGTCAATGCGAACGTCGTGCTGCGTTTTGGTGAAACGCTCGTTTTGAGCGGCCTGACCGAGAACGAAATATCCAAATCGAGCGACGGCGTGCCGGGCCTGCGCGACATCCCGGGCGTGAACCTGTTCTTCGCCCAGCGCAACCGCAGCGAATACCGCAAGTCGGTGCTGATTTTACTGACGCCGCGCCGCCCGATCTACAGCGCGCAGGCGCCCGAGGACCGCAAGGCGGGCATCGAAAACATGAACGAGTATGAAAAGAGCCTGATGCAGCTCGAAGGCCGCAACGCCGACTGGTTCCGGCCGCGCTCGGTAGCCGATGAAGTGCGCGAGCAACTACACCGCAACAACAATTTCATGCGCGAATTTCGCTTGGGCGACGTCAGGTCGGACCGCTGGGACAAACGCCAAAGTCACGGCGCGCAAATCGAGCAAACGATCAACCGCCTGTTCATCTAGGCGCACAGCGACGCCGGCATGCGCCTGTTGCGCTTTCTCTGGTGCCTGTTTTGCGTCGTCGCGCACCACGCCGGCGCTCAGGGCCTGGTCGTCTCCGAATCGTGGAACAGCGTGGGCGGCAATGCCGTCGCACTGTCGGTCGCTGCCGATGGATTCCTGATTGCCGCGGGTCGCGATGCCAGCCTGTGGACGTGGCGTAGCGCCGAACTGGCGTGGACACCCGTCGCCGGCGAAGGCACTCGTGTCGCTGCGTTGCCCGGCGGGCGTTACTTCGCAGTCCGGCGCGACGGCGAACTCGCCTATTTCGATGGCATGCGCGCCGCGCTTTCAGGATTGCGCGCACTGGACGTTGCCGTCGATTCCAGCGGCTTTCCGTACGCAATCCGCAACGATGGCGCATTGGTGCGCAAACTTTCCGCAACCAGCGCATGGGAAGTGCTGGCCGTCGTGAACGGCCGGCGCGTCGCACTGGCGAGCGACGGCGCGGCATGGGTAGCGCTCGCCGATGGCAATATCGTGCGTTGGCAGGACGGTAAACTCGACCCGGTTGCAGGCAGCGCGCGCGAACTCGCCTCGGGCACCGACGGCAGTATGCTGGCGGTGGACCGCGAGGGCATCCTGCAACGCTGGAGCCCGTTCAATCGCGTGTGGGAGCCGGAAACTGCGCCACCGAATATCGCAGCCCTCGCCATCGGTCCGCAGGACGTCGCGTGGATCGCCACGGCGAACGGCACCGTTATGACGCGCGCCGCGATGCAGTCGAAATCGGTGCGGATCGAACGTGCACCGAACGCCGATTCGATCACTTTCGGCAAGCGCAAGGTAACGAGCGCAACGCCCGCCGGCGCGGCGCGCGAACTACGCGGCGCCGCGTTCGTTGCGATCACTCCGGCGACGCAAACGACCGACGCGTCACCGTTCGTATGGATAGACACGCTCGCCACCGCTGCCAGTCTCACCATCGCGGCCCGCGAAGGCAGCGTCTTCGCACTCGACAATAGCGGCAACATCGGGCGCTGGAGCAACTTGCAGAACCGCTTCCTAAGCTATCCCGGGACGTTTGCGAAGATTGCGGTTGAAGCCGACGGCAATCTATGGGGAGTCAATTCGCTCGGTCGTGTATTTCGCCGAGACACCAGCATCTGGCATCAGATCGTGGGCACCGCTTCGGACTTGTCGATCGGACTCAAAGGCGAGGTATTCGCCACGCAATCGAACGGCGCATTGTTTAAATACGATCGCGCGGTCGACACCTTGCTGCAGGTGCCGGGACCAGGCAATCTCGTTTCCGTCGCGATAGCGCCCGACGGCGTGCCATGGGGTTTGCTGAGAGACGCCTATGTGGCGCGCTGTCCGACCGCGAACTGCCAGCGTTTTACTCAGACTGCGCGCAGCCTCGCGATCGGTCCCGACGGTTCAGTGTTTGTCATCACCCTCGACGGCTACCTGCGGCTGCTGCGCAAATCGCTCGATGCGTGGGACGTCATTCCGGTGCTCGGCCAGCCGCTGAGTTCGGTAGCGGTCGGTCCGCACGGCCGGCCGTGGGTGGTCGCCGCGAACGGTCGCGTTTACGCCTCCGCGTACTTTCCGCGCGACGAAAGCACCGACCTGCTCGAGGCATCGACGACATCGAACCAGACCACGGGCAGCGGCGCCATCGGGCCGGTCGACACAACAACGACCGGATCCGGTTTCGCATTTTCGAAAAACCTGCTGTTCGACCGCATACCGGTGCCCGGCGCCGACAAGATGTCGATCGGTCCGGACGGCACCGTTCTTCTGCTTTCCGCTTCCACCAACCTGTTTCGCTACGACAGCACCAAAAAAACATTCGTACCGATTACCGGCTTCCCTGCCGGCAACATTCGCTACGCGATGTACGGGCCGGACAGCACGCTGTGGATACTCAGCTCGGAGTTCGACGGCAAGATTTTTCATCAACGTTCAGGCAACAACTACGAGACACTTCAATTGCCGATCCCTGCGCCGCAGCCGCCGCCGGGCGGCATGAACCGCAGCATCGCCATCGGCCCCGACAACAGCGTCTACGCAATCGACACGGTCGGCACTCTGTGGCGACGCACCGCCGGCACAACGGCGTTTTCCAAAATGCTGCCGGGCAACTTTCTGAAGGTTGCCGTTTCGCGCACGAATGACGTTTGGGTAATCGACAATTCGAACGTGGTACGGCAGATCGTCAACCGGGTAGCCGAACGACGTCCGCTTAACCGCGACGTGCTTGCTTCCGATCTTGCCGGCGGACGCGACGGAACAATCTACATCACGACCGACATCGGCGGTACGCTTTATCCCGCCAAGTGGAACCCCGCCAGCCTGACTTTCGACCAAGTCAGCACGCCGGCAAATTTCGTCGGCGTCGCACCGGACGGCCGGCCGTGGATCTGGGACACGTTCACTAATCCGGGCGTGATCCTGCGCGCCCGCTAGCAGTGCCCGCGCGCCGTCATTCGGCTCGAGCTCGCCCGGCGCTCATTCGATGTCATCGTCCGGCAAGTCGGGATTCTCGAGCGCCGAGTGCCAATACCGGCGGTAGAGCGCGCGATAACGCTGAACGTTGATTGCGTCACCGCCCATCTCGATCAACAGCGCGCCATCGAGGTCAGTGCGGTAAATCCGCGTGCCGAGCATGCGATAGCGTTCGAGCACGTCATCTTTGGGATGGCCGAAACGATTGCGGAATCCCGCCGCCACCAGCGCGATGTCGGGGTTCACGCGCGACACGAAATCGGCGGACGAAGAAGTGCGACTGCCGTGATGCGGCACCAGCAGGATTTGCGCGCGCAGCTTGTCGCCCGCGCTCGCCAGCATTTCGCGTTCGGATTTTTGCTCGATGTCGGCTGCGAGCAATATGCTGCGACCGGCGGCTGTGATCTTCAAAACGCAGCTGCGATCGTTACCGCGGAATTTTTCGCGCGCGTAATTTTCACGCGCCGGATGCAGCAGCTCGAAATCGACACCGTCCCATTGCCAGCGGTTACCCGCTTCACAGCGCGTGGCTGCCGCGGCCTGCGCAATCGACGGATGACCGGCGGCCATCGATGTCAACAGCCATTGCGGTGACATCGCCTGCAGCACGGAATTTGCGCCGCCGCTGTGATCATTGTCGGCATGCGTAATCACCATTCCGCTTAATGTTCGCACGCCGCTCGCCCTTAAGAAGGGCACGATGGTGCGATTGCCGCTGTCGAGCTGCGGCCCGTAGGAAGGCCCAGCGTCATAGAGCAGAGCATGACTGCGCGTCTGGGCCACGACCGCCAGACCCTGCCCGACATCGAGCACCGTCAATTTCAGGCTGCCTTCGGCGAGCGCCGCCGGCTCGATCAGGAACATCGGCAGCAAGCCGGCAACGCCGATCCAGCGCGCCGGAAATCCGCGCGGCAGCAGCATCCAGACTATCGCGAGCATGGCGGCGACCACCGTCCACGGCACCGGTGCGTGCTGCTGCCAGACGGCGAGCGGCAATGCGCTCATCCATTCAAGCATAGTGCCGCACGCCGACATGACCGCGTGCGCCAAATGCAGTACTCCGTCGAAAGGCAGCACCACGCCGAGTAACGTCAGCGGCACCACCACGAAACTCACGACTGGAATGGCGATGGCGTTGGCGACCGGTGATACGAGCGAGATCTGCTGGAACAGCGCAAGCAATAGTGGAATCAACCCAAGCGTGATTGCCCATTGCACACGCGCCCACGCCAGAAACCAATGCTCCTGCGCAATGCGTGCGGTTGTAACGAACATGATCAAAGCGACCGCGCCGAACGAAAGCCAGAAGCCGGGAGCAAGCACCGCCCACGGATCAACGAGGAGCACCACGAACAGTGCAGCACATAACACAACCGATGCCGAGCTCACGCGCCCACTCCACAGCGCGATCGCGACGACTGCAAGCATGTAAACAGTGCGCTGGGACGGCACTGCGAATCCCGCAAGCCACGCATACGCAACGGCCGTAAGCAAGCCGGCGATGGTGGCGGCCTTCAATGCCGGTAAGCGCAGCGTAAGCCGCGCGCTGCGCCGCCACAAGGCGAACACCGATGCGAAGGCGAGCCCCGACAACATCGTCACATGCAAGCCCGAAATGCTCATTAGATGATTGACGCCCGTGCGCGTGAATACCTGCCACTGCGCCTGGCTGATTGCACGCTGATCGCCGACCGCCAAGGCGGTCAATACGCCCGCGTAGGGCGAATCGGTCAGCGCCATCTCAATGCGTGCGCGCACTGCTTCGCGCATGCGCTCGATCCAGTATTGCGGCCGCGAAACGAACGTCGTGATGCGTCGATTGTCGGGTCCCGCACGGACATAGCCGGTGGCGCGAATGTTCCGCTCGAGCAGCCAGGATTCGTAGTCGAAGCCATGCGGATTGAGCGTGCCATGCGGCCGGCGCAGGCGCAGCGTCAACTGCCAGCGCTCGCCTGCGCGCAAAGCAGGAAGCGTTGCGCGCTGCGCGCCGCGTTCAGGCGTGCCCCACCACGAGACTGCAATATGTGTCGGCACGTCTGCTCCCGGCGTCAGCACGTGCTCGACGTCAAATTCGAATCGCACGCTGCGTTCGTACGCTTGCGGCATCGCCGACACGACGCCGACCACCTCGATCGACTCGCCTTCCCACGCGACCGGCAGCTCATCGGCCAGTCGCGACTGCGCGAGCCATGCAGCCCACGCGACGCCGCAGCCAATGCAACATGCGATCGCCGCAATGCGGCGGACGTAATGCCACGGCAGCGAATATATGGGCATGGCGGCGAATGCGGCAAACACAATCGGCAGCGCAAGCCAATAAGCATGGACAGGCGGCAACTGCGCCTGCTGCTGCAGCCACCACACACCGAGAGCAAAGCCGAGTACGTATAAGCGCATGAACGAATCCCGGGTTGACGGTGTCTGTGCCTATAACGCGCCGCTAACGTTTTTGGGAGTAAGACTTTGGTAGTACACGCCGGGCGAGGCACTTCAGTAGGTAGAATGTCATAAAGCCATGCCGCGCAAATTTTTTAAAAAATACCTGCCGTCCCACTCGACGATCAACGAAAACCGTCATATTGCGCGGTTCGGATCGCTGCTGGGCCATCACAATTTGTGGCATCTGCACCGCCGTTCGGTGGCGGGCGGCGTTGCAGTGGGCATGTTCGCGGGGCTCATACCGGGCAGCAACCCCGTGCAATTCACCTTCGCCGCGCTGCTCGCGATCGGCTTTAAGGTTAACCTGCCGATTGCGGTCATCGTCACGCTTTATTCAAATCCGCTCACCATCGTCCCGCTCTACTATCTCGCTTTCAAGCTGGGGCAGCTTGTCGTGATGGACAACAGCGCCGCGTTGCCGGACCTTGCGTTTCATCTGGAAGGCAAAGGTTTTCGCGAGTGGCTGCCGGCGGCGCTGCACTGGCTCACGTCAATCGGCAAGCCGCTGCTGATCGGCATACCTTTGCTTGCCGTGCTGCTTGCGGCGCTCAGCTATCCACTCGTGCGGCTGGGGTGGCGCTGTTACACGGTAAACGCCTGGCATCGGCGTAAAATCAACCGCTCCAAATCAACTCCAATCACATGAAGCCACCTGACTACTGGAAGCAGGCAACGCGCGAACTCGCGGCGAACGATCCGGTGATGCGCAAACTCGTCGCCAACTCAAAAGGACTGGCGCTGCGTTCGCGCGGCGACGCATTCAACACGCTGGCGCGGTCGATCGTCGGCCAGCAGATTTCGGTCAAGGCAGCGCAAAGCGTCTGGAACAAACTGATCGCCGCAGTGCCGGCGATGCACCCTGAAGCCGTGCGCGGGCACGGCGCCGATGCGTTGCGCGCATGCGGACTCTCGCGCGGCAAAGTCATTTACCTTCACGACCTTGCGCACCACTTCGTTGAAGGCAAGCTGAGTGTCGGGCGCTGGGACGAAATGAGCGACGAAGAGCTGATCGCCGAGCTCACGCAGGTTCGCGGCATCGGCCGCTGGACCGCGGAAATGTTTCTGATTTTTTATATGATGCGCCCGGACGTGCTGCCGCTCGACGACATCGGACTGCAAAACGCGGTGAGCCGGCATTACTACAAAGGCAAGCCGCGCACGCGAAAGCAGCTCATTACGTTTGCCAAGCGCTGGCAGCCGTGGCGTTCGGTCGCGACGTGGTACATGTGGCGCAGCCTCGACCCGGTACCGGTCGAGTATTAAGGAGCCGCTATGTCAAAACTACGCGTTCAGAGCTTTGCGGTTTCCATCGATGGCTATGGCGCCGGCCCGCGACAGGATTTGCAGAATCCACTTGGCGTCGCCGGCCCGGAACTCATGGAATGGTTTTTACCCACCCGCCTGTGGCGCAAGATGCAGGGCCACGACGATGGCGAAACCGGCATCGACAACCAGATTGCGGAGCAGGGTTTTGCCGGCATCGGCGCGTGGATCCTCGGCCGCAATATGTTCGGGCCGGTGCGCGGCCCGTGGCCGGACGACAGCTGGAAAGGCTGGTGGGGCGACGAGCCGCCTTATCGCACCAGGGTTTTCGTGCTGACGCATCACGCAAGAGCGCCGCTCGCGATGAAAGGCGGCACGGAGTTTCACTTCGTCACCGACGGCATCCACTCGGCGCTGGAACAGGCAAAGTCGGCGGCCGGCGGGCGCGATGTGCGCCTGGGCGGCGGCGTCGCGACCGTACGGGAATATTTGAATGCCGCGCTGATTGACCAATTGCACCTTGCAGTCAGTCCGGTGCTGCTGGGAAGCGGCGAGCATTTGCTCAAAGATCTCGATCTGCGCGCGCTCGGCTATGAATGCGAAAAATCGGTCGCGGGAGAACGCGCGACCCATGTTTTCCTGCGCAAGCGCGCTTGACGCACACCGCCCCGCAGGCGGTCAGCGCATCGATTACTCGCTTTTAACGCCAAGCTCCTTGATGAGCTTGCCCCATTTCGCAATTTCAGATTTGATATACGCAGCGAATTGTTCGGGCGTGTTGCTCGCAACATCCGCCCCCTGATCCGCGAACTTCGCCTTGATCTCCGGCAACGCGAGCACCTTGACGATTTCCGTATGCAGTTTGCCGATGATGTCCTTCGGCACAGCCGCTGGCGTCAGCACGCCCCACCACGACACGACATCGAAATCCGGATAACCCGATTCGGCGACCGTCGGAATCTCCGGCATCGAGGCCGAGCGCTTGAGGCTCGTCACGGCGACCATGCGCAGGCGACCGCCTTTGACGAAAGGCTGCGCGGAAATCGGCGACGTGAAATAAATCTGCGCCTGGCCTGCGACCACGTCGGTCAATGCCGGCGCCGCGCCTTTGTACGGAATATGCACCATGTCGATTTTCGCGACGCGATTGAAGAGTTCGCCCGCGAGGTGACCGGCGCTGCCGCTACCTGACGAGGCGTAGTTAATTGAGCCGGGCTTGGCGCGCGCAAGTGCGACCAGGTCCTTCACCGTTTTCACCGGCAGCGAAGGATGCACGACGAGCAGGTTCGGCGTCGTCGCGACCAGCGTAACCGGCGCCAGGTCCTTGATTGGATCGTACGGCATCTTCATCAGGCTCACGTTGATCGTGAGATTGCTCGCCTGGCCCATCAAAATCGTGTATCCGTCGGGTGCTGCCTTGGCAACGTATTCGGCGCCGATGTTGCCGGTCGCGCCGCCGCGATTTTCAATCACCATCTGCTGACCGAGATTTTCGCCGAGCTTCTGGCCGATGATGCGCGCGAGGATGTCATTTGCGCCTCCGGGCGGATACGGCGAAACAAAGCGGACCGGTTTAGATGGATACGACTGCGCTCCCGCGACGGCTGCAAGCGCCATACCAAACGCTACTACTACTGCACGCATCATGATTTCCCCGCCGGCTGAAACATCGGCAATGTGATTTGTTCAGAAAATTTCTGAAATATGGCCTTGACCGGCATGCCGACGCGTACCGCCTCGGGTGCAACACCGATGACATTCGTCATCAAGTGCGGGCCTTCGGCAAGTTTTACGGATGCAACAACGTACGGAACGGCGGTGGCGAACGCAGGACTCGGCGCGCGATGAATGACGGTAAACGAATACACTTCGCCATCGCCGCTTACGTCGGTCCACTTGAGCTTCGGCGAGCTGCAATGCGGGCACAAAGTTCGGGGGTAAAAGTGATAACGGCCGCAGTCCTCGCAACGCGGCATCACGAGCCGCCCTTCGCGCGCGGCATCCCAATACGGCGTTGTGGCCGCATCCGGCGACGGCAACGGCCGATCAGCCGCGAACAGTTCAGTCGTTTGCTGTGTCATGCCGCCGCTCCGCCAAGAATCAAAGTGCAATGAATGCTGATAACGCCGCCGTTGCCGTGAACGAGAGCGAGCTGCGCATCCTTGACCTGCCGCTCGCCCGCTTCGCCGCGCAACTGGCGAACCGCTTCTATGACGTGAAAAAAACCACCGCCAAGACCCGGATGCCCGCCCGACAACAAGCCGCCGTGCGTGGTGACCGGCAGTTCACCGCCGATGCCGATGCGCCCGTTTTGCACGAACGCACCGCCTTCGCCTTTCTTGCAAAAGCCGAGATCTTCGAGTTCGACGATCACGGTGATCGTGAAGCAATCGTAGATCTGCGCGAAATCCATGTCGGCAGGCTTGAGTCCCGCACTCTGAAAGGCCGCTTTTCCCGCATCGACGGCACCGGTCGTCGTCAGCTCGGTATCGCCAATGTGACTGTGCCGACAACCGTAGCCCTGCCCCAGCAGATGCACGGCCTTTTTCTTCAGGTCGCGCGCGCGTTCGCCGCTGGTCACGATCACCGCCGCGGCGCCGTCGGACACAATTGCGCAATCGAGTATGTGCAGCGGCGACGCGATCTTTTTCGAGCTGAGCACGTCATTCACCGTGATCAACTCGCGTTTGTGCGCGTTCGGATTGAGGCTCGCGTGTTTACGCAGCGTGACCGCCACTTCGGCCATCTGCTCGGGCGTCGTGCCGTATTCGTGCATATGGCGTTGCGCGACCAGTGCATACAGCGAAGGCACGAGCGGGCCATAAGGCACTTCGAACTGCGGATGCGCACTGCCGCCTTCAGCCATGCTCTTGACGGCGCTCGCGCGCGTACTGTGCGTCAGCAGGTTCTGGCCGGCAACACACAGGACCGTCGTGCATTGTCCTGACGCGATGGCCATCGCGGCTTGGTGAATCATGCCGCAGCCCGAGGCACCGGCAATATCGACCGTGGACAGGTACTTCGCATGCACGCCGAGATGATGGGCGACGACCCCGCAGGGCATATTCCAATGCTCGACGCGCACCGGTGTCGTCAGCAGGCCGTCGATGTCCGACATCTTGAGGCCGGCGTCGGCGAGTGCCGCCTGCGCGGCATCGGTTTGCAACTGGAGCGCAGAACGATCAGGAACGCGACCGACACGGCTTTCGCCAATACCGGCAATGGCGGCATTGAGATTGATCGCCACGGTCAGTCCGTGATCTTCACGCCGCGCAGCAAATCGCGCGTAACGACGATGCGCTGGATTTCGGAGGCGCCTTCACCAACGCGATAGTGACGCACGTCGCGATAAAACCGCTCGACCGGAAAGCCGCGTATCACGCCCATGCCGCCGTGTATCTGCACGGCGCGGTCCGCAATCCGGCCGACCATTTCAGACGCGAATAATTTGCACATGCTGCCGGCCGAGCCAACGCTTTCCCCCTTCTCAATCCGGCGCAGCACGTCGTAGCACAGCGCGCGCGCGGCGGCGATATCGACTGCGGAATCGGCGAGCATCCACTGGATAGCTTGACGCTCAGCGAGCAGCTTGCCGAACGTGCGGCGCACCTTCGAGTGCTCGATTGAACGTTCAAGCAGCGACTCGGCCGCCCCCACGCACGAACATGATACGGACATCCGGCCATCGTTCAGAGAACCCATCGCCACCTTGAAGCCGGCGCCGACTTCGCCGATGACCGCATCTTCCGGCAGCTGGCAATTTTCAAACGTAAGTTCAGCGAGCTTGATCGAATCGGTGGCAATCGTCGTATCGACGCGCGTCACCTCGAAACCCGGCGTGCCGCGTTCCACCAAAAAAGCGGTAATGCCGCCGCGAGCGCGTTTCTCCGCGTCCGTCACCGCCATCACCATGATCACGTCGGCGATGTGGCCGCCGCTGATGTAATGCTTGCGCCCGTTCAACATCCAGCCCTTTGCATTCTTCTCGGCGCGCGTGCGCATGCCCGCAGCGTCGGAACCGGCTTCGGGCTCAGTCAACGCGAATGCCGATTTCAATTTACCGGCCGCAAACCCGCGCAGGAATTTCTCTTTTTGAGCCGGCGTGCCATTCCGCGTAATCGCCATCGGCGTCATGCCGCTCGAATAGTTCGCCGCAATCGTAAACGCGCGATGCAGGCGACTGAACTCCTCGAGCGCGATGCAGTATTGAAACAAGCTCAGGCCGCCGCCGCCATACTCGACCGGCAGACGCATGCCGCAGTAGCCGTTTTTCTGCATGAGCTCGATCAAGCCCGGCGGAATCTCGCCGATGCGGTCGATCTCCTCCGCCCACGGCCCGAGTTCCCTGTCCACAAAGCGCCGCACTGCGTCGCGCATCGCGCGCAGCTCATCGCTGAGTTCAATGTTTAATGCGGTCGTTTCCATGATTTTCCTCTTCTACGTATTCGCGGTTAGTGTGCGCTTGACGATCAGCGCATCGACGACGCGCGCACCGTCTCCTTGCGCATAGAGCAGCAGCGGATTGATATCGAGCTCGGCGATTTGATCGCCGCAGTCGCTGCCAAGCCAGGATAGCCGCACGATAAGGTCGCACAGCGCATCAACATCGCGCACCGCCGCGCCGCGCACACCTTCGAGCATTTTATAGCCGCGCAGTTCGCCCAGCATCGCCCGCGCGCCGGCGTGATCGATGGGTGCAACGCGATACGCGAGGTCGTGCAGCACTTCGACATGAATGCCGCCCAGGCCCGCGACCACGACCGCGCCGAATACCGGATCGCTGACCAGCCCCAGCATGAACTCGAGGCCCGGCTGTGCCATTTCCTGAACCAGCACGCCATCGAGCTTTGCCGCTGGCTTATAGGACGCCGCAGCCGCGCTCACTTCGGCGTAAGCGGTTTTCACTTCGGAATCGCCGCTGATTCGCAAGCGGATCGCGCCCGCCTCGGTCTTGTGCGGTATATCGGCCGATTCGATTTTCAGTGCGACCTCGCCGCTGAAATCGCGCGCGATTTTGACCGCCTCGTCCGCGGTGCGCGCAAGTGCTTCGCGCGTCACCGGAAATCCGTACGCAGCGAGCACCGCTTTGCTCGCGCGCTCGGTCAGCGTTCCGATTGCCATGTCGAGCTGACGACGGGCAGCTGCGACGTCAATTCCCGCAGGCCGCGTTGAGAGGGCAGGCTGCTTTTGCGCCAGAAACGCGCCGTAGCGTACGGCGGCCGCCACCGCTTTAAGGCAACTCAGCGTATTGCGATAGACTGGCACGCCTTCAGCGGCGAGACTCTTAGCCGTAAATGCGGGATCGTCATTGCACGCGCCGGTCCACAGGATCGGAATCGGTTTCGCGGAACGCTTCGATGCCTCGGCCGCCTGCCGCACGTCGGTCGCCACTGACAAAGTAAATATCGGCACAACGACATCGACATTTTCATCCGCCGCAATCGCTTCGATGCAGCGCTTGAACATGTCCGGGTTGCCGATCGCCGCGTTGGTGACGTCGGTCGGGTTCGAGGTCGTGCCATGCTTGGGCAATACTGCTGCGAGCGCCGCTTGCGTCTTTTCGCCATAGGCCGGGAAACTCAGGCCGAGATTCGCGCCAAGATCGACCAGCAGCACGCCGTTGCCGCCTGAAATGGTGGTGCCGGCAACGCGTGAGCCGCGCGGCCAGCGTTTCGTGCGCAACAGCATCGCTGTTTCATACAACTCGTTGCAGTCGTCGACGCGGATGATGCCGCACTGGCGCAGCGCCGCATCGCAGACCTCATCGGCGCCGGCCATGGCCCCGGTGTGCGACGCCGCCGCATGACTGCCGGCTTCAGTGCGCCCGAGCTTGACCATCACGATCGGCTTTTCGCGTTGCGCCGCTAACGCGGCGACTTTGAGCAAGCGCGCGCCATCGGGAATATTTTCGGCCAGCACCATAATGACGTCGGTCGCCGCATCGGCGATCATGAATTCGATGAAGTCGAGGATGTTGAGATCGGCCGAATTTCCGCAGCTCACTTCATAGCTGATTGCGACACCCGCCTCCTGCGCGCGCCACATCACGTTGACCTGGCCTGCACCGCCGCTTTGCGCGACCACCCCGACATTGCCTGCGGGCTGGCGCTTGGCGACCGTCGCCGAAGTCGTCATGGCGAAGCCGTCGATGAAATTCACCATGCCGTTGCAATTGGGTCCCATGATGCGCATACCTGTCTTGCGCGCGAATCCCGTAATTTGCGCCTGCAGCGCGCGGCCTTCAGCGGTGCCGGTTTCCGCAAAGCCGCCGGAATAGATCGTCGCGAAGCGCGCGCCGCGTGCTGCGCAATCTTCAAGCACGCTCATGACGCGTTCGGTTGGCACGACGATGCCGACGTGATCGGGCGCTGCCGGCAAATCACGCACGCTCGCATAGCAAGTCATGCCGCGGACTTCCTTGAAGCGCGGGTTGACCGGATAGACCTTGCCCTGGTAGCCGAAATTCATCATGCGCATCAGCACGCGGCCGGCGAAGCGCGTGAGATCGTCGGTTGCACCAACGAGCGCGACGCTCGCGGGGAAAAAAAATGATTTCAAATCGAGTGCTGACACTGCAGAAACTCCTTCATTGGTTATTTATCGCGCAAGGCCCACGTCGACCAGCACGCTCTTGTACTCGTCGTATTGGGTCTTCAGCAACTTGCGCGTTGGCTCGCTCGTTAAAAACTGGTTATCCCAATAGTTGGTCTCGATTTCTTTTTTCCAGTCGTCGGATTCGACAACGCGCGCGAGCACATTTTCCCAATAGGCGATCTGCGCGGCGGTCATCGCTTTGGGCCCGATCACGCCGCGCAAACTCGAGAACACGCTGTCGGCACCCTGTTCTTTCCACGTGGGTACCTGGGCAAATCCGCCGGTCAATCGCTGCGGTGACGACACGGCAATTACGCGCAAGCGGCCGGCCGCCACCAGGGGCGCTGCGCCGGATACCGGCACTGCGGCCACATCGACGTGCCCGCCCATCACGTTCGTCAGCGACTG
Source organism: Betaproteobacteria bacterium (assembly GCA_028292435.1). Taxonomy (GTDB): domain Bacteria; phylum Pseudomonadota; class Gammaproteobacteria; order Burkholderiales; family SG8-41; genus PALSA-1004. Next base: position 14,053 of record JAQGMI010000154.1, on the reverse strand, counting down.
CACGCCCGAATTGAACACGACGAACTTCAGTTTTTTCACGTCCACGCCCGCACTCTTGAGCGCGACCATCGTCGCAATGTGGTTCGAACCGCCGAGCGCCGCGGCAATCGCAAAACTGACCGCACCCGGGTCGGCTTTCAGCCTGGCAACAACGTCCCGGCCGCTTTTCAACGGACTGTCCGCCTTGACGACGAACGCAACGTATTCGTTGAAGAGTTGCGCGATTGGCGTGACATCCGTGTACGTCAGCGGACTGGCGCCGAGAATATGTTCGATCAGCAGATTGATCGGACTGACCGAGATGTAACCGCCGTCGCCCGCATGCTGATTCAGATAGCTCCACGCGAGCACGCCGCCGGCGCCGACCTTGGACACGACAGTCATCGGCGCGTCGACCAGCTTTTTTTGCTGCATGACACGCTGAAGCGTGCGTGCGATGACATCGTTGGCGCCGCCCGGCCCCGACATGGCGACGATTTCCACCGCGCGCTCGGGTTTCCAGTCGGCAGCGAATGGAATGCTGCAAGCGCTCGCGAGCGCGATCGCGGCTATCAGCCTTTGCACTCCGCGCAGCGATGTCCGCTTTGTCCCGCTCTCTGCCATCAACGCAAGACCATGACCTAATCCGGCTTCATGCCGGACGCTTTGACGATCTTCGCGTATTTAACGAGTTCCGTCTTGACGAAAGCAGCCAGTTCATCCGGCGTACTGGCTGCGGGATCGGCGCCCTGAGCAATCAGCCAGTCACGAAAATCCGGCGTGCGCAGAATCTTCACCGTTTCTGTATTGAGCCGGGCGACGATCGCGGCAGGCGTTCCCGCCGGCACGAAGAGCCCGTACCACGTGATCGCTTCGAAGCCGGGATAGCCGGACTCCGCTACAGTCGGCAGGTCAGGCGCGGCAGCCGAACGCCGCAAGCTGGTGACGGCGATTGAACGCACGCGGCCGCTTTTTGCGAAGGGCAGTGTCGCTGTCATGCTGCCGAACATTATTTGCGTTTCACCACTGATCAAAGCAGTCAGCGCCGGGCCGGTGCCGCGATACGGTACATGCACGAGTTCTGCGCCGACTGCGTCGCCGAACATCACGCCCGCGAGCTGCGCCGGTGTGCCAGCACCCGACGAACTGTAATTGAGCTGCCCCGGCCGGCTGCGCGCGAGTGCCGCAAGCTGCTTGACAGTGCGCACCGGCAGCGACGGATGCACGACGAGCAGGTTCGGCAAGGACGCGATTTGCGTGACCGCGACGAAATTCTTAATCGGGTCGTACGGAATCTTCGAGTACAGATTGGGATTGATCGAAAGCGTCGTATTGGATCCGTTGAACAGCGTGTAGCCGTCGGGCGGCGATTTCGCCGCCTGCTCGGCGCCGACCATCGTGGCAGCGCCCGGCCGGTTATCAACGATCACCGTTTGGCCGAGCGCCTCGGTCAGTCTTGGCGCGAGCGCGCGCACGACCAGGTCCTGCCCGCCGCCCGGCGGGAAAGGCACGATGTAGCGAACCGGTTTGACCGGATAAGTTTGCGCGAACGCAGTCAAGCTAAGCGAGCACAACATGACCGCAGTCAGCATGCGGCGTTTAATCAGACGGCCGTTCATATCCCACCCTCGGCGGGACAGCCTTCAGCTCGCCAGCGCAGCATACCGCCGTGCAGATTCGCGATTTCGCGGAAACCTTCCTTCTGCAGCATCACGACCGCCTGCGCCGAACGCGCACCGGACCGGCATACCGTTACGACCGGTTTATCGCGGCTGATTTCGCCGAGACGCTGTTTCAGCGCGCCAAGCGGAATCAGCTTGGCACCATGAATGTGGCCCAGCGCGCCGTTAAACTCATTGGCTTCTCTCACGTCGATCAGGTCAACGCGCTCGGCGATCTCTTCGAAATCCTGCGGCCGAATTTCCCAGATGCCGCCGAACGTAAAAGTCAGCGGCGCCCACTGCGGGTCGGAATCGCCGGCGTGCCCGCCGGCGAATTCACCGCACTTCAGGTTCGCCGGCACTGCGACGTCAAGCTGCTTCGGATGCGGCAAATTCAGATTGTCCATATAGCCGGCGAAATCATCGACGCCGACGTCGCCGCCGAGGCGCGGATTGTGGCGGCGCTCTTCGTCCACACTCGTCACTGTCACGCCGCGGTAATCGTGCGCCGGATATATGAGGCACGCCGCAGGCAGCGAAAAAATCTGTTCGCGCACGGACTGGAACATGCGCCGCGGATCGCCCTGCTGAAAGTCAGTTCGGCCGCTGCCGCGAATCAGCAGGCAGTCGCCGGTGAACGCCATGCTGTGATCGTCGAGCACGTAAGTGATGCAGCCGTCGGTATGGCCCGGCGTCGCGCGCACTTCGACGTAGCGCTTGCCGAATGGCACTTTGTCGCCGTGGACAAGCAGTCGTTCGGCGCCTGTCGCCTTGGCCCCGGCAGAGAGCGCGATGCGGCTCCCGGTCCGTTGCTTCATGAACCATGCGCCCGTCACATGGTCGGCGTGCACGTGTGTATCGAGCGTCCATTGCAGTTGCAGATTCAATTCATGGATCAACGCCGCATCGCGACGCACCTGCTCGAAAACCGGATCGATCAACAGCGCTTCTCCGCTGACGCTGTCGCCGAGCAGATAGGTGTAAGTCGACGATTGCGCATCAAACAACTGGCGGAAGATCAACATGGCAAACGCCGGTCGTTGTTGTTAATCGATCTTCGCACCGGAATCCTTGACGGCCTTCGCCCACTTGGCGATCTCGGCATGCACGAAACGCGCGAGTTCGGCCGGCGTCGACGGCTCGACTTCGGCACCGTCGTCGGCGAGTCGCTGCCGCATCTCAGGCGTATTGAGCGCTTTGACGATTTCAGTATTGAGCCGGTCGATGACGGCTTTCGGCGTGCCGGCCGGCGCGACGACGCAGTACCACGACGTCGCTTCGAAACCCGGTAATCCCGCCTCGATCATGGTCGGCACGTCGGGCAGCGCGGCCGAACGCTTGGCGCCCGACATCGCGAGCGCACGCACTTTGCCGGCCATGTGCAACTGCCGGCTTGATGGAATCTGCGCAACCATCATGTCGATTTCGCCGCCGAGCAGCGCGACCATGCCCGGCCCGCCGCCTTTATACGGCACGTGCACCATGTCGAGCTTCGCGGCGCTCATAAGCATCGCGCCGGTCAGATGATTCGAGCTGCCGTTGCCTGAAGAACCGTAGGTCAGCTTGCCCGGTTTCGATTTTGCGAGCGCGATAAATTCCTGCAGCGTCTTCGCCGGCACGCCGAGATTCACCACGATCACGAGCGGAACCTTGGCGACGAGCGTGATCGGCGCGAAATCCTTCTCGGGATTGAACGGGAGTTTGCTGCCGTACAACGTGACGTTAATCGCCATCGGACTGACCGGCGCCAGCAGGATTGTGTATCCGTCAGGCAGCGACCTGGCAGCAATTTCCGCGCCGACGTTGCCGCCCGCGCCCGGGCGATTGTCCGGAACCACGGTCTGTCCCAGCGAATCGGTCAGCTTCTGGGCGAGTGTCCGTGTGAGCAAATCGGTTGCGCCGCCCGGTGCATACGGCGCGATGAAACGGATTGCCTTCTCGGGATAGCGTTGTGCCGCTGCCATGAGCGGCGTCAATGCGAGCGCCGCCGCCAACCCTCGTGCAACCCAGAACCGCATTACTCCTCCGCCGTCGATGGCCGCCGTTGATGCGGCAACCAGGCGATATTCTAATCGGGACTCGGCTCTTCAGGTATATCGGCGGCGCTTTGCGAACGCTAGGCAGCCGCAGGAATGCTTTTGACGCCGACGTGGCTCGTCAGCCGCTGCGTGATTTCACGCCGCACCTGGTTGAAATCGATCGCCGACACTTCGCGCGGACGCTGCAGGTGAATGCGCGCATCGTGCTCGATGCGGCCGGGTCCCGCGGTCATGACGACGACGCGGTCCGACAGCACAACCGCTTCTTCAACGGAATGCGTCACGAAAATTACCGTGACCTTGGTGCGCTCCCAGATCTCGAGCAATTCCTGCTGCAGTTTTTCGCGCGTCAACGCGTCGAGCGCGCCGAACGGCTCGTCCATCAGCAGCACTTCGCAATCGTTCGCCAGAACGCGCGCGATCGCGACGCGCTGCTTCATGCCGCCGGAAAGCTGGCTTGGATAGTAGTTCGCGAATTTGGTCAGTCCGACCATATCGGTATAGCGCGCGGCGACTTCATCGAGATTGGCTTTCGGCAGGCCGCGCTGCTTCGGACCAAAGGCGATGTTTTCTTTGACCGTGAGCCACGGAAACAACGCGAAATCCTGAAATACCATTCCGCGTTCGGGGCCAGGCCCGGTAATCGGTGCGCCGTACATATCAACGGAACCGGCGGACGCCGTTTCGAATCCGGCAATTATGCGCAGCAGCGTCGACTTGCCGCAGCCCGAGGCGCCGATCAAGCACACGAACTCGCCTTTGGCGATCGTCAGATTAACGTCGCGCAAGGCCTCGACCGTCTGTCCGCCGATCGAAAATTTCTTGGACAGACCCTTGATGGCCAGCGTAGGACGCGCGCTGCGGTGAAGGCCGCTGTCATGCATGATGCTGCGGGCTCCATGCGAGTAGGCGATTGTTGAGCGCAACGATCGCGCGATCAGACAGAAATCCGGCAAGTCCGATCACGATCATCCCGGAAATGACGAGGTCGGTGCGCGACAAATTACGGCCGTCCATGATGACCGCGCCCAGCCCTTCGGGAACGCCCGTCATTTCGCCGACAACGATCAATATCCACGCAAAGCCGTGGCCGAGCCGGAGTCCGTTGAATATAGAAGGCGTCGCCGCAGGCAGCACGACCTGGCGAAATAGCGAAGAGCCGTTGCAGCCAAGCATCGACGCGGCTTCGAACAATTTGTTATCGACCGAGCGCACGCCGAAAGTCGTATTGAGCACGATCGGAAAAAACGCGCCGAGAAACACGAGAAAGATCGCCGCGTTCGGGCCAAGTCCGAAAAAAATCATCGACAAGGGCAGCCACGCCGTGACCGGCACCGGACGCAGGATTTGCAATGTCGGATCGACCAGTTCGCGGAAGAACTTGATGCGTCCGATCAGGAGGCCCAATGGGATGCCGATCGCGGCAGCGGCAAAGAAGCCGCCGTAGACCCGCTGCACCGATTTCCAGAAATGAATGTGGATGCTTTTACTGAAAGCGTCGTCGTAAATACCGCCGAACGTGAAATCGTAGAGCATGATCGCAACATCGCGCGGCAGCGGTATCAGCCGCGTGCCCGTCATGCGTACGGCCAAGTCCCAGCCGATTAACAAGATGACTGGAACCACCAGCGGCGTAAGCCAGCGTTTGAGCTTCGGCACCCACGGCTCGGACGCCGCTTTCACCGGCGCTTCAATTGCGCTTTCCATGGCGCTTCCCCCGGAATTCGCGGCTATTTTGTTTTCGCCAGTTCCGCCACAAAACTCGTGTTGATGAATTTTGCGTAGTCAGGCAATGCGCGAATCTGTTTCTTATCGAGCATTTCCGAGCCGTAGTATTTCGCGCGCGTCACCCAGTTGGCGTCCGTGTTCCAGGTGAGTTCGACGTTCGGCGCCGCGATTTCGATGGTCGGTTTGGGCTGGCCAAGCTTCTGCGACGCCATGTCGACGAAAGCCGCGCGGTTGCTCATCGCATACTCGGTGGCCTTGCGATGTATGGTGAGAAATACTTTCACGAGCTCGGCGTTTTCCTTGATCATCTGCTCGTGCGTTGTCATGACCATGTTGACCGACCCGGTCGGTGTCGAATACGGAAACTCCACGACCTTCCCAACGCCTTTCGCAACGCTGATCGACGGGCCGGGTTCGGCGCCGACGTACGCATCGATGTCGCCGCGCTCGAGCGCGGCCGGCATATCGCTGAACGACACGCGGATCGGCTGAATATCCTTGATCGACATGCCTTCCATTTTGAGGCGGTCGAGAATGACGACCTCCTGGGTTGAGCCCGGCAGGATCGCGACTTTTTTGCCGGCGAGATCCTTGATCGACTTGATTTCCGATTTCGCACCGGCGACGACCGCCATGCCGCGGTTGCATTGGGCGCCGATGATGACGACTGGTTCGCCTGCCGCGCCGCCCAGCGTGGCCGCGGCGAGCCCGTAGGTGCCGAAATCAACGGAACGCGTCACGACTGCGTTCTTGCCGTCGGTCGGCGTTTCATACGGGATCACTTCTATCTTGTAGCCCGGCGGCGTGAATTTTTCGTAAAAATACGGCGTGATTGCATGGATGAGTTTGAGCGTCCCGACTTTGATCACGCGGTCTGCCGCTTGCGCCGATGCCGTCCAGCCGGCACCCGCGATGACTACAGCCAGCAGCAAGCCGGAAATTTTTCGGGTTGAGTTCATTGCATCGCTCCACATTAGGTTGAGCGTCAGGGCGACGCATGCAATTGTCATCAGCAAGGGTTATGCCATCACGAAAATGGCTTGTTTAAGCGAGGTTTCAACTGACGTTGGCCACAGCGCCGCACCGCTGCAGTGCGCTCGTGCATCGAACGCACCGCCCAGGTGCGCCGACAAAAAAACCGCGGCCGTTAAACTACGGTTCGACCAATTCCTGCAGCAATGACGTTAACGCGCCTGCCGGCTTCACCAGTTCTTCGAGGATGGTGAAATGGTTGCATCCGGCAATCTCAACGATACGGCCCGGCAGTCCTGCGCGCGCTCGCGCAGCGGCGTAATCAGCCGATTGCCGCCGCAATTCAGGCAGTTCGCTGCCGCCGCACGCGATGGTCAGCGGGACGGATGCAGACGATATCTGCTTAAGCGGGCTCAGGTGCCGCAATTCTTCCTCGCTCAAGTTGAGCTTGTCATTGATGTAGCAGCAGCGCATCGGCTCCAGGTCGTAAATCCCACTGATGGCAAGGCCGCCCTTGACGGCAGGTTCATCGAGAACGCATGCGGTCAAATGCGCACCGGCCGACCAGCCGGAAACATAAATTCGATCGGCATCCGCACCCAAGTCTTCGGCGCGCTGCGTGAGCCACCGAATGGCGCTGCGTATTTCTGCCACTATGCCCGTGAGCGAAATATCCGGCGCCAGCGTGTATCCGACCATTGCAATATGAATGCCCAGGGCGAGCGGGCCGCGCGCAAGCGCACTGAAGTCTTCCCTGGCTCGCATCTGCCAGTAGCCGCCATGTATGAACACGACAAGCGGGCCACGCGAAGCCGCGGGAAAATAGTCGATACGATTGCGCTCGCCGTCGCCGTAGGCGAGATCGACATGCCGCGGCATCTCGCTGCGCAGCCGGTCACTGCGAGCGCGCAAATCCGCCATCAAAGCGGTGCTGTTGCTGACAGCCGCGCTGTTGTTATACGCAGCGTCGAGCGCCGCGCGATCCATGCCGCGAAATAGAGCCATTGTTGATACTTTCAGTCATCTGCCAAAGACTAATGCCGACATGGCATACGCATTGCTCGGGTCAGGGTTTCATGCGATAACAACGCCCCATGTCCATCTCCTACCCCCTGACACTCCGCGAAATCCGCCAGCGCCTGCACGACGGCTCACTGACGCCGATTCAGGTCGCGCGCGATGTGCTCGCCGCCGCCGCCCAAGGCGACGCGCATCATGCCTGGATCTATCGTTTAACCGACGACGCGGTGCTTGCGCAAGCGCGCCGGCTGGAATCGCTTCCCGATGGGCGCAAGTTGCCATTGTATGGTGTTCCATTTGCGATCAAGGACAATATCGACGTCGCGGGACTGCCGACGACCGCCGCTTGCCCCGCTTTCAAATACACGGCGACCACCACGGCCACCGCGGTGCAACGCCTGCTCGATGCCGGCGCAATGCTCATCGGCAAAACCAATCTCGACCAATTTGCGACCGGGCTTGTCGGCACGCGCTCGCCCTACGGTGCCGGCGCCAATGCGTTCAATCCCGATTACATATCCGGCGGCTCGAGCTCAGGTTCGGCGCTCGTCGTGGCGCTCAACCTCGTCAGTTTTGCGCTTGGTACCGATACGGCCGGCTCCGGCCGCGTCCCCGCCGGCCTCAACAACATCGTCGGCTTGAAGCCGACCCGCGGCGCCATCAGTACTGCAGGCGTCGTGCCGGCATGCCGCACGCTGGACTGCGTGTCGATCTTTGCACTGACCGCGGGCGATGCCTGGGATATCTATAAAGTCGCGCGCGGCCCGGACCCGGCGGACGTCTATTCGCGCCCATTGATGCCTTCACATCATTTGCGCGCCGCGCCGCTTCGTTGCGGCGTACCAGGCCGATCGCAGCTCGAATTCTGCGGCGATGCTGAAGCCGCCGCGATGTTCGAACGCGGCGTTTCGCTGGCGCAGGAAAACGGTGCGGACATCATCGAAATCGACTTCACGCCGTTTCGAGAAACCGCCGCGCTGCTATACCAGGGACCCTGGATTGCAGAACGGCTGGCGGGCATCGAGGATTTTTTCGCCGGCCATTCACAAGACCTGCATCCGGTCACTCGCGAAATCACGGCGGCCGGCGCCCGATACTCCGCCGTCGATACGTTCAAAGCGACGTACAAGTTGCAGGCGTTAAAGCAGCGCGTAAACGCTGAATTGGCCAGGATCGATGCATTGCTCGTGCCGACCTCGCCGTCGATATATACGATTGCGCAAGTCGAAGCCGATCCGATCGTACTCAATTCCAACCTCGGGGCGTACACGAATTTCGTGAACCTGCTCGACCTCGCCGCCATCGCAGTACCTGCCGGGATGCGCAAAGACGGATTGCCCTCGGGCATCACATTGATTGCGCCGGCTTTCAGCGAACCGTTGTTATGCGAATTCGGCGATCGGCTGCATAGCGCTGCGGGCGTACCGCTAGGCGCCACCCGGTTCGCCAAGCCGGCGCCCACCGCGGCGATTCGCGACACTGCCGATTCAACCGTGCGTGTTGCCGTGGTTGGCGCGCATCTCTCCGGTATGCCGCTCAATCATCAGATGATCGAACACGGTGCGAGCCTGCTCAAGGTGACCCGCACGCTGCCGCGATATAGGCTTTATCTATTGCCGGACACCAGCCCTGCGAAGCCGGGGCTCATAGCGAGCGGCGATCAGCCCGGTCACGCAATCGACATTGAAATCTGGAATATGCCAGTTGAGCGCTACGGACAATTCGTCGCGGCAATACCGGCGCCGCTCGGCATCGGCACCATCGAGCTTGAAGACGGTAGCTCCGCCCAGGGATTCGTCTGCACTCAGCCGCTGCCGCCAGCAGCGCGCGACATTTCGACATTTGGCGGCTGGCGCAATTTCATCGCCAGCCGAAACAACTAACGCAACTGTTCACATCCGCACGGAAAAATCAGGGCTTCAACTGCCCCCGGATTTCACCGCCTTTATTGGCGACGCTGTGCACGTTCACATAAGTATTGCCGGCCTTATACGCATCAAATTGCGCATCCGTGAACTTGGCGCCCGGCGCAAACGACCAGGAGTTGTCTGAGGTCTTGTTCATCGGAACGATGACCGGACCATTCTTGCCCGGCGCACCTTCATGAATATGCGCGGCGACGCCGGCAATCCCCGAAGTCGTCACGCTTCCCGTGACCGACTTGTCGGCGCCTATCGTGATAGTGCCAAAGCCGCTGGCGGCGGTCGTTACCGGCGGAACTTCCTGCGCGCCGCTGAGCGTGACCTGGGTACTATTATTGCCTTCCATGCCGGCACAACCCGCGAGTGCGATGACTGCCGTGCTTACCAGAACTCTCAACAACTGCCGGTGTGCTGCAACGATTGCGTTCATTTGGCTACTCCTTCATTCACAGTTGGGTAACAGAAAAATGTTTTGACCCGGCTATCTTACGCCGACTCACAAAAATGCAACAAGCGAACAAAAACCGGTCGGCGGATACATGCCAGCGGGTTAAGCCGGAACTTCCAGATCGAGCAACGGCGCGTATTGCTGCGCCCCGAAGATGTCGCCGTCACCCGCGCTGCCGCTGGGCGACGAGCGGTAAATCGTGAATTTGATCGCATAGCCCGGATCGTATTCGACAAAATCCGAGATCCGCTCGATTGGAATCCCGTAAAGCGCCGCCATGGATTCGCGCGTCAGCACACGCGCTCGCTTCACGCGTTCGTAATTGCCGCAATCGCGGAAAATAACATCGAAAGTAATCTTGTCGACACCGGCGTTCTTGCTGCGGATCGTTTTCGCCAGTTCGCTGAGTTTGACTGCAGTCATTGCGCGTTCCCTTTCAGATACCGGCGTCTTCAAGCCGGGCCTTGAAGAGTTCCATGCCGTGCCCGACTGCGACGGTGTGATTGAGCGTCCAGCGATAGGCCGGACTGGCGCGCAGCACTTCATCGAGCGGAAAAGCGACCGAACCGGCCGTGCCTTTTACGTCAGGCAGGCGCGCGTAAAACATCTGACGCAAGCCGATCATCGCGACCTCCTCCGCCATCTCCGCGCTTGGCGCAACGCCTTGCACGAAGACGCATAGCTCATGTCCCGGCTTGTCGCGCAGCGGCTCGAGCGGGCCCATGACGCCGTCGCGACCGTACACGTTGTAGTGCAGTTCGTAACCGGTGTCGCCAAAGCGTTCGCGTACTTTGTCTTTCGCCCACGCAATCACGCGATCGACATTGGCGACCGTGTATGGATCGCGAATGCCGCATAGGCCGACATACCGCTCGCCGATCTTTCCGGAGCCCTCGAGTTTCACTCGCATTACATCCGCCGGCACGAAACGCGGTCCGGTGATTCGCGTCGTGCGCTCGTCGAACTGCTCGTAGCGGCAATGCGTCATGTCGAGCATGCCGCCGGCGACGAACTCCTGGTACGGGTTGGAGCGCTCGTACATTGCATGACCGGCCACCGATGCAATCGTGCAGCGCTGTTCGGGCAGCATCGCCGTGACTTTGACGTCGTCGCGGCTGATTTCTCCGAGCACAGTCTCTTTGCCGCCGTACGGCTCGGCGCAGAACGACGCGCATTCAAGAACTTTGCCCAGGTAGTAAGAAAGGTCGTCGGGAAAACCGTGATGAATCGCGGGTGCTGCGAATACCGCGGCATCGGAACTGCGCCCGCCGATGATCACGTCGGCGCCTTGCTCGAGTAGTTCGATAAAAGGATGCACGCCTGCCATCGCGACGATGCGCTCGGTCGCATCAAGCACGGCCTCGGTCAGTGACGCGCGGCCATCAAGTCCCGTGATGGCATCACCGGTTCGAATTTTTTTTCGCAGGTAATCTTTGTCGACTTCCGAATAAAACGATCCGAGCCGGAATTTTTTCAGGCGGTGCTTGACCGCGAGGTCTTTGATGATGCGCACGAAGAGATCGACCCGGCTGTTGCTGCCGGTATCGCCTGCCGAGCCGATGATCATCGGCACGCCAAGTCTGCGTGACGCCAGCAACATGTGCTCGAGATCGTGGCGCTGCCAGGCTTCGGGACTGGTACAAATGTCCGCGCCGAGCGGTACCGGCCCGACGTCGTCGCTGCCGGAATCGGCGGCAATGTAATCGGGCCGGGCGGCGACGCCTATCTCGAAACTGCCGGTTCTGATCGGCGCGAAGCCGAGATGGCCGTTGGGGCTGATAATCTTGAGCGTCTGCATGCGGTCTCCTGAGCGTGATGATGTATGATTTCCTCGTTTGGCTCAATCCGGATGTGGTGAGAGATTCTATTGGCCCGTATTGCGATTCTTATTTGCAGCGCCCTCGCAATAAACGCGGCGACAGCCGCGGAGGTCAAGGCGCCGGCGCTCGTCAGAATCATCGTGCCGTTTGGCCCCGGCGGCAGCAACGACGTCATCGCTCGCGCCATCGCGAGCCCGCTCGCGAAAAGACTGGAGACGAATGTCATCGTCGACAACAAGGCCGGCGCATCGGGCGTCATCGGGAATGATGCCGTGGCCAAAGCGCCGAAAGACGGATCAGTTTTATTGCTTACGTCATCGACATTCCTGACCGTTGCGGCAACCCAGGCAAAGCTGCCTTACGATCCGCTCGCTGATTTCACTCCCATCGCGCTGGTTGGCGAAGGACCGATGCTGCTCGCGGTATCGGCGGCGTTTCCCGTGAAGACGCCTGCCGAATACATTGCGGCCGCGCGGGCGAAACCGGGCGAATTGACGTACGGATCGGCAGGTATTGGTTCAATCGGGCACCTGGCGACCGAACTCTTGAACAGCGCGGCGAAAATCCGCATGACGCACGTCGCTTACAAAGGCGCCGCACCGGCGATCGTTGATCTTGCCGGTGGCCAGATATACGCAATGATTTCGAACTACAGTTCGCTATTGCCGCAACTGACGACGCGCCGGGTACGCGCACTCGGCATTACATCGAAACAGACGAGCCCCGTCTTCGCAAATCTGCCGCCATTGAGCGCGACGGTTCCCGGTTACTCGATGGAAATCTGGGTTTGTGTATTCGCACCGGCAGGCACACCGGCGGCGATTGTGGAACGGCTGAATCGCGAGATCCGGGAAATATCCGCCTCTCCCGAACTCAGAGCATTTCTCGAGCCGGACGGCGCACTCCCGGTTCCGATCACGTCTGCGGCGCTCGGCGTCCTACTCAAAGACGAACTCGCGCAATGGAAAGCCATTGCGGCAGAACGCAAGATCGTCACCGAATAACCTTTTACGACGGCGACCTTTGCCGCACACTTTATGCCGAACCTCAAACGCAGCACCGGACCCGACCTGCATTACGTAATCGATGATTTCACGGATCCATGGAAGAACGCGCCGTATCTGATTCTTCAACACGGCAATGGCCGCTCCGGTGAATTTTGGTATAGCTGGATTCCCTATCTGAGTCGCTTCTATAAAGTAGTCCGTCCCGACGTTAGGGGCCTCGGCCAGTCGGCTGCGGACTTCGATCTCGCCAGCGAATTCACGCTGGAACATTGCGTTGCCGATGTGCTCGCGATCCTCGACGAACTCGGCGCGGCCTCCGCACACTTCTGCGGCGAATCGATGGGCGGCATGATAGGCATGGCGTTCGCCGCAACACATGCCGCACGCGTACGCACGTTGACGCTCGTCTCGACGCCTATTTCAATAAACGAAAAAGGCAAAGTGACCTTTGCCGACAAGCAAAGTAAGGAAGAACGCGAACGCGGGGTCGATGAATGGTTGGCGGCGAGCAACCGCGGCATGCGTTTCCCGCCTGACACTGATCCCGGACTCGTCGAGTGGTACAACGCGGAATTCAAAAAGGGGCGGCGCGAAGTCCAAGCGGCGATGGGCGGGCTCGCGAATCGCGCCAACGTCGCCGCTTACCTTGCCAATATTAAGCTCCCGGTCCTTGGGCTCTACCCCACCAATGGTCCGCTGACGACGCCAGACCAGGAAGCGATGCTGATCTCCAACATCAAAGACCTGCGCCTTGTCCACATGCCCACGTCGTACCACAAAGTGCAGATGGTATTTCCCGCTGGATGCGCGACGCAGCTACTGCACTTCATCTCGGCGCACGACGGCAGACCCTGCCGTGAAAGTTAACGCGCAAATTATTTCTTGTTAACGTCGGGCATCGGCGGTTGGTTCGAGTTCGGGCCCGGTACTGCGGGCGTCGTTGCATCGCCTGGGCGTACGGGCGCTGGCGTGATCGTGTCGGGCTTCGAGGTCGGTGTCGGCGGCCCCGCCTTGTCGCGGTCACAAGCTGACAAGGTTAATGCGGTAAGGCCGGCAAAAATAATCAAGCTCAATTGTTTCATAGGTGTCCCCCGAATTGAATGATGAGTGACTCACGATTCTTTCACACGGTCTCTGCCATTTATGTCGGTCGAATACGCACATGACTGTAGGAAGGTGAAACATGAACGAAAAAATGCCCCGCATTCGGGGCACATTTTGCTGGCGGAGAGGGAGGGAGACTCCGGCCCATTTGAATATTCCGCGCCGGCTCTAGGTCTTGCGTTGGACTCAGCGTGTGTTTGGCGATCCCAAAAATGACCACAGCGTTGCTTGACCGCCTGACCCACCATTGCCATATTGTTGAAACAGGTAACGAGAGTGACCGCTTCAAAAACAGTTCAACACAAACTAGAAAGGAGCCTAAGCCCAGAAAAGTGACCGCTTAAACAGTTATG
>JAQGMI010000123.1 GCA_028292435.1 Betaproteobacteria bacterium | reverse complement strand
GATTGTCACGTATGCAGCGGGCGGCCCGGTTGATTCGATGGCGCGTCTGCTCGTGCCGCGGCTGACCGAAGTATGGGGACAACAAATCGTGATCGACAATCGCGCCGGCGCGAACAGCATCGTCGGCAGCGAACAGCTCGCGCGGTCGGCGCCCGACGGCTATACGCTGGGCCTGGTTTCCGCATCCTTCACGGTCAATGTCAGCCTCTATCCCAAATTGCCGTTCGATGCGGTGCGCGATTTCACGCCCATCACCCTGGTGGCCTCAGGGCCGGGTTTGCTGGTCACGCATCCATCGTTGCCGGCGCGCAACCTCAAGGAACTGATCGCGCTCGCCAAAGCGAAACCCGGGGCGCTGAGCTATGGTTCGGCGGGCTCTGGTGCGCCCACCAGTCACCTTGGCATGGAGTTGCTGAAGATCACCGCCGGCATCGATATCGTGCATATCCCGTATAAAAGCATGGCACCGGCGCTGATCGACATCCTGGGCGGCCAGGTGCAGATGGGCATGCCGACCATCAACGCCGTGTTGCCGCATATTCGTTCCGGCCGCCTGCGCGCCATCGGCGTGAGTTCGCTTCAGCGCTCGCCGACGGCGGCGGACGTGCCGACGCTAGCCGAGGCGGGCATGCCGGGCTATGAAGCCATCAATTGGTTTGCCATTTTCGGACCCAACGGGATTCCCGCTGCAATCGCCGACAAAATCCATGCCGACACCGCCGACGTGTTGAAGTCGGCCGAACTTCGCGAGCGCATCGGCGCAGCCGGCATGGAGCCGCGCTCGATGCCGCCGGCGGAACTGTCGGGCTACGTCAAGAACGAGATTGCGAAGTGGGGCAGAGCAGTCAAAGCATCGGGCGCGAAGCCCGAATAGTTTTCAGTTGTCGCACAGAGAAGAGCAATGATGAAGACTTGCATCAGCCTCGCAGCGATCGGTGCGCTGGCCTTCGCGCCGGGCGCGCACGCTCAAGCCGATAACTATCCGCACAAAGCAATACGCTGGGTGATTCCATTTCAGCCGGGCGGCGGCACTGATATGGTCGCGCGGCCTGTCGCCGCCAAACTCACCGAGCGGCTGGGCCAGCAAATTCTTTATGACAATCGCGGCGGCGGCGGCGGGGTGATCGCCGGCGAAATCGTTGCCAGTGCAAGTCCGGACGGCTACACGCTGCTGGTCGCGGCGGTCGCCGTCATGACGGTTACTCCCAGCCTGCAAAAGATGCCGTTCGATCCGATCAAAGATTTCATTCCGATTACCAAATTCGCGAACGTGCCCAATATGCTCGCCGCGCGCAGCGCAATGCCGATCGGCCGCATCCAGGAGATTGCGCCTTATGCAAAAGCGAATCCCGGCAAATTGCGCTGGGCTTCATCGGGCACCGGCTCGGCGGGCACACTGTCGATGGAATTATTCCGGCTCATGACCGGCATCGACATCATCACCATTCCGTACAAAGGCGCGGGCCCCGCGCTGTTGGGCGTGCTCTCGAACGAAGCGGACCTGATGTTTGCGAATCCCGCGGTGTTCCTGCCGCACGTCAAGTCCGGACGCCTGCGCGCGCTCGGTTCAGCGAGTCTCGAACGCAGCGCCGCGCTGCCCGATATGCCGACGTTTCACGAATCGGGATTTCCCGGTTTTGAATCACAGTCGTGGTACGGATTGGCGGCACCGGCCCGCACACCGGTTTCCGTCATCACGCGATGGCATAAAGAAACTGTCGCGGTGTTGCATCAGCCCGACATCGTCGCGCGCATCACGCAGGATGGCGGCATCCCGGTTGGCAACACGCCGCAAAAATTCGCGCAGGAGATCCGCGAGGAAACCGCGAAGTGGGCGAAGGTGATTAAGGACGCGGGGTTGAAGGCGGATAACTAGTGATTAGAAATGCTTTGAGCCGCAGATACGCGCAAACATCTCTGTGGCGAGTAGCTTGCTACACGTTGAAGTGAGCGGCCTGCGGGCTCTTCACGCCGGTTCGCTCAGCCGTAGGTGGCATTGAACGACCGCGCCTATCCGAGCTTTTCTGCTTCGTAGTAATTGTTGGCTGAGCCCACTGCTCGACAACGCCTGCACCGAATGGTGATGTGTCGCGTCCACAAATGAATGCCTCTGCATTTGCTTCGCATGCAGTTGCGGCGTCCTTCGGTCTCAACATTTCCTGGCACGCTGCTGGTCTAACGTTATGCTAACCAGCGCGCGCAGTTTTTGCGCGCGTCAGTGTTAAGCAGCAAGTTAGCTGGCCCAGTACGCATAGATAGCTTCCGAATTTCAACTTTCGAAGTTTATTTATA
Source organism: Betaproteobacteria bacterium (assembly GCA_028292435.1). GTDB lineage: Bacteria > Pseudomonadota > Gammaproteobacteria > Burkholderiales > SG8-41 > PALSA-1004. The sequence goes on along the minus strand of JAQGMI010000123.1, from coordinate 255 downwards.
TGCAATCCACACGCACAAAATATTCACCTGTGTGACGGAGCCACGCAATCCAATTTTCTTCAACCTTTATCCCATCTGAGCAGAAACCAGGTTTTGCTAGTTCGCGTGTCGCTAGTTTTCTTACGGCATCTAATTTGATTGGTACCTCAAGTCCGATTTCGGTTGCCACAAAGTGGAGCCTGTTTCGATCACCAGATTGCAAGGGTTCGACCTGCAGTTGATTTTTTTGTTTCTCACCAACACTGCTGCAACCTG
>JAQGMI010000034.1 GCA_028292435.1 Betaproteobacteria bacterium | reverse complement strand
AAGGATCCCGCAAGCACGAAGATCCGCCACCGGCCCGTCGACGCTTCGACGCACGCCGCGTTCGCCGCTGCGCTTAAAAACATTCCGCCCGAAAATAGATAAAGCATTGAGCGGCGCATAATCTTGAACTCGTGCATTGCGATTTACCTCACGCTCAAGCGCGAGCTCGAAAGGAAAAACATGCAAGCTGCTTTCATCGTGTTCGACGGCATGACCTCGCTCGATTTTATCGGCTTCTACGATCCGATCACCCGGTTAAAATCCATGAAGATCATCGACGACTTCGCGTGGAACGTATGCTCGCTCGCCGCCGAGATCACCGACGACCGCGGCCTGAAGCTAAAAGCCGACACCGTTGGCGGCACGCTGTCGCACTACGACATGCTCGTCGTGCCCGGCGGCTTCGGCACGCGCAAGCTGCAGCATGACGAAAAATTCATGGCGTGGATAAAAACGGCGAGTGACGTCCCGCTCAAAGTATCTGTCTGCACCGGCGCGCTCATCCTCGGCGCGGCCGGCTTCCTGAAAGGGCGGCGCGCGACCACGCACCCGAGCGCCTACCGGGAACTCGAGCCGTACTGCGAAACGGTCGTCCGGGAACGCGTGGTCGATGAAGGCACCATCATCACGGCGCGCGGCGTGTCGTCCGCCATCGACATGGGCCTGCACATTGTCGAGCGTTTCGCCGGCAGCGAAGCGCGTGCGCGTGTCGCCACGCAAATGGACTATCCCTATCAGTGGCAGGTGTAACAGGTCGTTTCAGGCGGAACCGTGCGTGTGAGATAGCGGTCTTTCGTCGTGGAACGATTTACCGCGCCGCAAGAACCGCTGCTTGCAATCGGGTCATTGCGTCCCCACATACGTGCTTCACTATTCGCTTGATTCGCCCTCCCATGTTTCGACTACTGCGCCGTTATAGTCCGGTCGCGCTGCTGCACCTGTATGTAGCGTTGCGTCTCGTGCCCGACCTGATACCGGCGGATCCGCCGGCCGTTGCCGCATTCATCGGCGTACTGCTCGCATCGTCGGTGCTGATTCCGTTTTCGTTTTTCGTGCGCCACGCGAATTCGAAGTCGTTTTCGCTGGCGCTGGCATGGGCAGGGTTGATTGCGATGGGCATGTTCTCGTCGCTGTTCGTGCTGACGCTGCTGCGCGACGTGTTGCTCATCGGCGGCTTGACGCTCAGCGTATTTTTCACGATCGATGAACCGCTGCAGCGCTTCAGGGAAGCGAGTGCGCTCGCGGTGCCGGCGATCGCGGCGCTTTTTAGCGCCGTCGGCTTCTTCAATGCCCGCCGCCGTGCGAGCGTGCGTTCGGTCGATGTGCCGATCGCGAATTTGCCGATTGCGCTGCACGGCTTTACGATCGCGCAAATCAGCGACGTACACATCGGCACGACGATCAAGGGCCGGCATCTAAGTGCGATTGTCGATGCGGTCAATGAGCTCAAGCCCGACATGGTTGCGATCACCGGCGATCTGGTCGATGGCTCGGTCGCCGAACTCTCGGCTCACACGGAATGTCTCGCGCGGCTCGATGCGCCGCACGGCGCGTTCTTCGTCACCGGCAATCATGAATATTATTCGGGCGCGCGCGACTGGATCAGCGAAATCCGGCGCCTTGGCCTGAAGGTGCTGCTCAACGAACACGTCGTGCTCGCGCACAAGGGCTCGGATGTCGTCGTCGCCGGCGTGACCGACTACAACGCGGGACATTTCGATCCCGCGCACCACAGCGATCCGGCCGCTGCAATTGCAGGTGCACCCGCCGGCGCCGGCATCAACCTGCTGCTCGCGCATCAGCCGCGCTCGGCGTTCGCGGCGCACGCCGCCGGCTATCATCTCCAACTCTCCGGGCACACGCACGGCGGGCAATTCCTGCCGTGGAATTTCTTTGTGCGCTTCCAGCAGCCATTCACCGCGGGTCTGCATCGCCTCGGCAAGCTGTGGGTATACGTGAGCCGCGGCACCGGTTACTGGGGGCCGCCGAAGCGGCTCGGCGCGCCTTCCGAAATCACGCGGCTGACGCTGGTACCCGCGTAACTCTCCGGCGCTGTAATATGCGCATCCAAACGGAGGGGTCATGCAAAATCATTCGCGTACCGCTGCAGCGCTCGGTGTCATGCTGGCCGCGTCAGTCGTTTCAGCCGCGGCGTTCAGCCAATCCGCCGCTTATCCGGCGCGCGTCGTCAAATTTGTGGTGCCCGTCGCGGCCGGCGGCACCGTCGATATCGTCGCGCGCACCATTGCGCAGCGCCTGAGTGAATCCCTCGGCCAGCAGGTGATCGTCGAAAACCGGCCCAGCGCGAGCAGTCTTGTGGGCACGCAGGTGGTCGCTAAATCGCCGCCCGACGGTTACACGCTGCTCGCGACGTCGACGACTTTTCTGTCGGCGCCCGCCGTGGTGAAAGACCCCGGCTACGATCCGGTCAGGGATTTTGCGCCAATCACGCTGACGTGCCGCGTGCCGATGGTGCTCGACGTGAGTCCGAATTTACCCGCGCGCTCGATCAAGGAATTCATTGCGCTCGCCAAAACGCGCCCCGGCGAAATCACTTATGCCGCATCGGGCGTCGGTTCTACCGGCCACATCGCGGGCGAGCTTTTTGCGCGCCAGGCCGGTATCAAAATGCTGGCCATTCAATATAAAGGCAATGCGCAGTCGATCGTCGAAGTCATCGGCGGACAGGTTGCGATGATGTTCGACCAGGTCGGCACTTCAGCGCCTTACATCAGGGCCGGCAAGCTGCGCCCGCTCGGCATCACGTCAAAAAAACGCTCGCAATTATTTCCCGACCTGCCGACGATCGACGAGGCGGGACTGCCGGGCTACGAGGACTACACGATCAACGTTCTGCTCGCGCCGGCCGGTACGCCGAAAGAGATTTTGACGCGCATGCACGCCGAAGTGGCGAAAATCGCGGCCACGCCGGAGCTGCATAAACGGTTTCTTGATCAGGGCATCGAACTCATCGCGAGCCCCTCCCCTGACGAATTTTCGGCCTATGTGAAGTCCGAAGTCGCGCGCTATGCGAAGCTCGCCAAAGACGCCAGCATCAAGGCGGAGTAGCAGCCGGATTTGCGTCATGTTGGCGCGTGCAACGATTGCCTCGCGCGTACGCCAATAGGCGTGACTTGAACTGCGCCGGTCCGACCGGCAAGCGCCCGCGCCGTTACGAATTGCGGTAACCTCCCACCGCTGCGTGACAGGTCAAATGCAGGTCAAATGCAGGTCAAATGCGGGTCAAGTGCAGGCCATGTTTAAAGGGAGTTTTTCACAATGAGATTGACGCTCGTCCTCGCGCTGCTCGCGCAAGCGCTCTATTGCGTTAACGCGGGTGCCGCCGACACGCTGGCCCGGATCAAGTCGAGCGGCGAAATCCGCCTGGGTTACTTCACGACATCGGCCCCCTTCTCGGCGGCGGGCCCGAATAAGTCGCCGGAAGGCTACTCGGTTGATTTGTGCCAGCGCGTTGCCGCCGGCATACAGCGCCAGCTTGGACTGAAGCAGCTCAAAACCACCTGGGTAGAACTTGCTCCGGGCGACCGCATTGAAGCGGTGCGCGCCGGACGCGTCGACATCGAATGCGGCACGACGACATGGTCGTTTGCGCGTCAACAATCGGTCGACTTCAGTCTGATGACTTTCATCGACGGCGCCAGCATGCTCGCGACAGCCGATGCCGGCATCAAGCGAATTTCCGACGCCGGCGGCAAGCGCATTGCCGTGATCAGCGACACGACGACGGAAAAAGCGCTCGTCGCAGCACTCGCCAAAGACAAAGTGCAGGCGCAGATTGTGAGGGTTGCGACGCGCGAAGAAGGATTTAAACTGCTCGTCGACGCCAGCGTCGATGCGTTCGCATCCGACCGCTTTCTGTTGATGAACGGATTGGCGACTCTAAACTCGAAGAAGCCGCTGCGTCTGATGGACGAAGACTTTTCGGTCGAGCCTTATGCGCTCGTGCTGCCGCGCGACGACGCGGGTTTTCGCCTGGCCGTCAATCGCAGCCTCGCCGAAGTATTCCGCTCGGGAGAAATTTCGCGCGTTTACGACCGCTGGCTCGGCCACTTCGGCAAGCCGAGTTTGTTGCTGTCGGCGCTCTTCTACCTGCAACAGGTACCCGAGTAAACAACATGCAGCTTGACCTGCAATGTTCGTTAGTAGCAGCCGCGATGATGTCGCTGGCGGCGCTGCCGCAGGTGCTGGCGCAACCCGCCGGCACGACGACGGTACCGAACAGCGTGGTATTTCGTTGCAAGCAATGCGGCGTCGTCAACGCCATTCGCGAAGTTCAGCAGACGCGCGAGGGCACCACACCCGGGCTCGGGCCCGACGCACCCGTCGGACTTGTCCTCTACATCCCGACCGGGCCAGGCAGCAGGCAGGGCGGCCAGTTCGCGGGCTCGGTCGGCAATCGCGAGTGGCAAAATCGCATCAGCAGCACGACCTACGAGTTCACGGTGCGAATGGACGACGGCGACTATCGCGTGGTCACCAAGAACGGCGTTTCGGATTTGCAGATCGGCGACCGCGTGAGGGTCGACGGCGGCCGCATCGAGCGCTTCGGCTCGTGAGAAAGCAGGAGCGAGGATTGAGGATTGAGGAATTAATGCGACCCAAGGCCTGACTCAATCCTCAATCCTCGCTCCTCAATCCTAAAACTAATGCAACTTCGGCACGTTCTCGCGTGACGTCTGCGCGCTGGCGCGCATCTGTCGTTCGCGCGGCGTTTCAGTCCGCAGCCACGGCCGCGGGTTCGCCGTTACGAGCCGCCGCATCAACAGCACGCGCAGGCTGTCATCGCTTAACCCGGATTCCGCGAGCCGTCGCACTTCCCCACCTTCGAGCGCGGCTATCGGCACGCCGTCGCACAGCAGGATGCGATTACGCGCGAACGCCGCGACGCGCGCATCCGGTGTGAGAATACCGACGAGATTCAAAGGATCGGCCGCCGACAGCGCAACGAGCGCGCCGCTTTTTTCCTGCTTGCGCACGGCGCGCAGCCTGGCGACCGCTTCAGGTGCCGCAAACTGCTCGCCGCCAAATCCGCCCACGAAGCGGCCGCCGCGGATCTCGCCGCGCGCTTCGAGCCGCCGGTACACCATGACGAGTTCCCGCCACGGCGGCAGCCGCGATTCGCGTGCAAGAAGCGCCCGGAACACGATGCCGTAACGCGCGAGCAGCGCGCGCGCAATCGGCTCGACGCGCGCCGGGGCGTCGATGCTTTCTCCGCCAAGCAACGCCCAGCGTCCCGCGGTATCGACGCCATACATCGACGCGCGACCGCTGCCGCGTCCGCTCAGGTTCTTGCGTTTCTCAGGCGGGGTCAGCAATGCACGCAAGCCGCTGAAACTGTCCGCCGTCACGAGTCCCGCGCCGGCGAGTTCACCCAGCGCACGCTCGACCAGCGTCGGCAACAAGCGCGTTGCCGCGACCATTTCATGGAAGAACAGAGCGCCGCGCGCGCGCAACGCATCGAGCACGGCACCTGCTTCGGATGTGAGCAAACTCGTGTGGACCTCCGCGGCGACCCGCCACAGTGCCGCGTGCTCGCGCAGCATCAATGCAATCGGCGAACTTTTAAGCGGCGCCTTGCCCGCGGTTTCCATCGGCGTGAGCCTGCCCCATGCCACCCGACCCGAAAGGCACAGCGTATCGATGAGGCTCGCGTCGTACTCGCGCACGCGCGCGGGCAGCACGTGTTTTTCCCATGCATCGGCGGCGACTTCATAGCCGTCGAGCTGCGCAATCACGCCGGCGAGCCCATCGACGCCGACCAACTGGTCTTCCGGATCGACGTGCTGCCAATGCAGAAGGAAGCGCAGGAAATCCGCCGCCAGCACGGGCTCGATTTCGGCGCGCAGGCGGTTCAGCGTATAGCGATGGACGCGAGCGAGCAGCCGGCGGTCGCACCATTCGAGCGCCGGCTTTTCATCGTGCGCAAGACTGAAGTAGCCGCGCAACACGCGGCCTTCGGTCTCGAGCGCGAGCAGCGCGGCATCGATTTCAGAAACGCCCTGCAACTGCAGATCGTCAGCCAATTGCCGGGCAGTGACCGGTCCGAGCACATCGAGGCGGCTGCGCTGCAGTTCGCGCATCGCGTCTTCACGCGTCCACTCACGGCGCAAACGTTCGGGAATTTCCGGCGCCAGCGGCTGCGGCTTGACCGCGTTGAACTCGTCGAAGCGCTCCACCGCGATCCAGAAACCGCCTGCGTTGAACGCGCGGCCGTTCGCCACAAGCGCATCGAACAGCTCGCGCCAGTGTGCCTCATCGGCGGTCAATTCATCGCTGCGAATGAAGCCGGTCAACAGCAATGCATCGTGCAATTCGTCGGCCGATTCGGCGAGCGGCCACGCTTCTTCGCGCACCCGCTCGATTGCCGCCGGATCCAGCGCGCCCAAATCGTCGGCGCTGCGCGGCTCGGTCGAGCGACGCGTATGCACTGCGCGCGTGCGGCGTTCTTCGAGCGGCGCATCGTCGAGGAAGGTATACACGGCCGAATTGACGAGCTCGTGCGAGAACACCGACGGCTCGGGCGTGTCGCGGCCTACGCATTTCACTTCGCCCCTGAAGATGCGCTCGAGAATCGTGATCAGCCGCGGCAGATCCATCGCTTCTTCCACGGCATCGCGCATGGCCTGCTCGACGAGCGGATGACACGGGACTTCGCGCGCGCCCTGAATATTTTCGAAGCACGCTTTCGCATCGGGAAAAATTCCCGCGAGCAGGTCTTCGGCGATCATGCGCTGAATCTGTGCGGGCATCTTGGTGCCGTTGCGCATGCGCGGAACCGCGAGCGCAAGTGTCGTCGTCCAGCGCCAGCGGGTTTCGAAGATCGGCGAATCGAGGACCGCCTGGGTCAGCGTCTCGCGCACGGATTTCGGATTGAGGTAGCGAAACACTTCTTCGAGCGGAAACGAATGCGACGGACCGAGCGACAGAATGATGCCTTCCTCGGTCGCCGCCGCCTGCAGTTCGAAGTTGAAGCTCTGGCAGAATTTCTTGCGCAGGGCGAGACCCCAGGCGCGGTTCACGCGGCTGCCGAACGGCGCGTGCAGCACGAGCTGCATGCCGCCGCCCTCGTCGAAGAAGCGTTCGAGCACCAGCGTTTCCTCGCTCGGCACGACGCCGAGCGCGCGCTTGCCCTCCGCAAAATAGGTGGCAATCTGTTCTGCCGGAGAACGCGACAAGCCGTAATCGCGCTCGAGCCATGCGACGGCTTCGTTAAGTTCGCTCTGGCAGCGCGGCGTCTCAGGCGAAGGCAGCAACCGGTCGGCATGCGCACGCATCCGCGACACCGCGGCGCTCATCTCGTCGCTGCGCGCAGGCGCTTCGCCGAGCCAGAACGGCATTGACGGCGGCTGGCCTTTGGCATCAGCCACGCGCACGACGCCGCCGGCGATCTGCAGGATGCGCCACGACGTATTGCCGAGCTGGAAAACGTCACCCGGCAGCGACTCGATCGCGAAATCTTCGTTGAGCGTGCCGACCTGGAACCCTTCGGGCTCGAGCACGACGCGGTAATCGAACACTTCCGGAATTGCGCCGCCGGACATGATTGCGGTCATTCGCGATCCGGCGCGGCCGCGAATCTTGCGGTTCACCGCATCGTGATGAATCAGCGCACCGCGCTGCCCGCGCTTGGTCGAAAAGCCGCGCGCGAGCATCGTCACCACGTCGTCGAATTCGCTGCGCTGAAGATCGCGGTACGGATAGGCAACGCGCACGAAATCGAACAACGCGTCCTCGTCCCATTCTTCGGCCGCAGATTCGGCCACGATCTGTTGCGCGAGCACGTCGAGCGGCTTTGCCTGCGCGCGGATGAGATCGAGTTCGCCATCCTTGACCGCTTTGATCATCGCCGAACACTCAACGAGATCGTCGCGCGTGAGCGGAAAAACGCGGCCCTTGGGCGTGCCGCCGACCGTGTGACCCGAGCGCCCGACACGCTGCAGGAGCGTCGCAATCCGGTTCGGTGAAGAAATCTGGCACACGAGATCGACGTGCCCGATGTCGATGCCGAGTTCGAGCGACGCCGTGGCGACCAAAACTTTTAATTGACCATTGCGGAGCTTTTCCTCGGCGCTCAGCCGCGCTTCCTTGGCGAGACTGCCGTGATGCGCAGCGACGTTTTCCGCGCCGAGCCGGTCGCTCAACTGATGCGCCATGCGCTCGGACAGCCGCCGCGTGTTGACCATGATCAGCGTCGTGCGATGCGCTTCGATCAGCTGAATCAGGCGTTCATAGATTTCCTGCCAGACCTCGGTCGACATGACCGCTTCGAGCGGCGCGCCGGGCACTTCAATCGCAAGATCGATCTCACGCTTGTGTCCGCGATCGACGATCACGCACTCCCCCGGCGTTTGCATGCCGACCAGAAAGCGCGCAACTTCCTCGATCGGCTTCTGCGTCGCCGAGAGCCCGATGCGCTGCAGGCGATGCCCGCAGATATGATCGAGCCGCTCGAGCGACAACGCGAGATGCGCGCCGCGGCGGGACTCAAGCAGCGCGTGGATTTCATCGACGATCACGATTTGCGCTGTGCGCAGCATATCGCGCGAGCGTTCGGCGGTGAGCAGCAGATAAAGCGATTCCGGCGTAGTGACGAGGATGTGCGGCGGCTCGCGCAGCATTGCCGCGCGATCTTTTTGCGGTGTGTCGCCGCTGCGCACGGCCGCCGTCACGCGCACCGGCGGATAGCCCTGGTCTTCGGCGAGCCGCCGGATTTCGCGACGCGGTTCGGCGAGATTCTTGTGGATGTCCGCCGACAGCGCTTTGAGCGGAGAGACGTAGATCACGCGCACTTCGTCCGGCAATCCGCCTGTTTCGAGGCCTTCGCGGAAAAGTTGATCGATCGCGGTCAGAAACGCAGCGAGCGTTTTGCCGGATCCGGTCGGGGCGGCGATCAGCGTGTGGGCGCCGTCGCGAATCGCGCGCCAGCCTTCGGTCTGCGCCGGGGTCGGCGGCAGCACCCTGCCGTCCGCAGCAGTGAAGCGCGCTTCCCACCATGCGCGCAACACCGGATGAAAGTCAGCTGGAAGCATCGTTAAGTCGGATTGTAATTTTGCATTGTCGCCTTATTAGTCGCCTGGATAAAGCGCTTCGTTCCCTCAAAATGTGGCTCGTCGCGCGCGCCGAGGGCAACACGCTAAACTGGCGCTCAACTCGAGGAGGAGCCGGCTTGATGCGCAAAACCACGGTAGGCGTCACCGCGTTGCTGGCGATTTTTCTGTCAATCAACGCACTCGGCGCCGGCTTTCCGCAGAAGCCGCTGCGAATTTTGACGCCGTTTTCGGCCGGCAGCGTCACCGATGCGCTTGCGCGCCCGCTCGCCGCAAAACTCAGCGAGGCATGGGGCCAGCCCGTGGTGGTGGACAACCGCACCGGCGCAGGCGGAGCCATAGCGGCGGAAATCGTGGCGAAAGCGACCCCCGACGGCTATACGCTGCTCGTCGGCGCAACCGGCCCGACCGTCGTCAATTCAATCCTCGTCAAGCATCATGCGTTCGATCCGCAACGCGCGTTCACGCCGATCACACTCGTCGCAACCAACAACCTGCTGATGACCGTGCCGCCGTCGCTGCCCGTGAAGTCAGTCCGTGAATTCATTGAGCTTGCGCGCTCCAAACCCGGACAACTGCGGTTCGGCTCGCCGGGAATCGGCAGTTCGCCGCATCTCACGGGCGAATGGCTGAAATCGCTGGCGGGCGTCGACATGGTCCACGTTCCATATAAGGGCAGCCCGCAATATACGGTGGACCTGCTGGCCGGGCGCATCGATGTCGTCATCGCGTCAGCCGGCGCGCTGCTGCCGCACATCAAGTCGGGACGGCTGCGTTTGCTCGCCGTGAGTTCAGCCGCGCGCGATCCTGCGATGCCGGACATTCCGGCCATCAATGAGACAGTCCCCGGCTTTGAAGTCATCGGCTGGTTCGGCCTGCTCACGACCGCCGGCACGCCTGCGCCGGTCGTCAAAAAACTGTTTACCGAACTCGCGCGCATCCTCGCCGAGCCCGAGGTGAAAAGCATTTATGCGAACGCCGGGCTCGACGTCGCGATCAGCAAGAGCCCTGCAGATTTCGCGGACCTCATCGCGCGCGAACGCGCGAAGTGGACGCAGGTCATCAAGGCCGCGAATATCCACATCGAATAATCGACAGCGCGGCGGCGCTTACATGCGGCCGAGATCGGTGATCGCGTCCACGACCAGATTGGTGCCAACCGCAATCAGCAGAATGTCGGTCGCCACGCGCACATATTTGTATCCGGATGGCGGCGGCCCGATCTGGACGATCACCGGTTGCGGGACGGGGTAATACTTGACGTCGCGCGGCAGCGGCCGGCCGTACGCCCACTTTTTCGCCTTGCCGGGCGGCATGCAGCCGTTGTGTTTTTTGGCCAGCCCCGGCGGGCAATGACCGCCGTGGAACTGGCGCTCGTAATACTTGCGCACGTAGACCCGATCGTTCTCCTTGAAGTGTTCGCGGCGCGCTTCATTCCGGCCGCGGTCGTCATCGCGTCGTTCAGCGTGCTCGTTTTTCCCCTTCCCTTTGCCGGCCCATTCCGGCTTATCGGCAATCACTGGTGCCGCCAGCATTGCGCCGGCGACGAAGCAGATCACTTTTAACATGTGCTTTTTCATTTTTTCTCCGTTTGTATTATTTCGTGCACAACGTATTAACGGTCGAGAATACCGATGGGCCGACACCGCATCTGTGCAGGACGCCACATTGCCCTCGGTAAATATTGCAAATAGAAGCGCATGCTCAGCGCAGATACTTCTCAAACCACGCAAAAACCTTTTTCCAGCCGTCGGCCGCCGCTTGCACGCGGTATTGAGGCCGATCCACTGCAAAGAATGCGTGCCCCGCGTTTTCGTAGCGATGGAATTCATACGTCTTGCCGTGCTTTTTCAGCGCGTCCTCGGTTATCGCGGCGTCGGCCAATGATGGGCGCGTATCTTCGACGCCGAAAAATCCGAGCAGCGGGCATTGTAGTTGCGGCGTTAAATCGATCGGCGCGACCGGTTGGCGTGGCGTAAGGTCTTCGGGTTTGGCGACAACCCCGCCGCCATAGCATGAAATCACTGCGTCAATGCCTTTCAAAGTGCAGCCAGCCAGATAAGCCTGACGCCCGCCCGAACAATAGCCGATCACACCCACCTTGCCATTCAGATACGGCACGTCGCGCAGATAATCGATTGCCGCCTGCACGTCGCCCATCGTGCGTGCGTCGGGCATGCCGCCCGCTGCGCGGATGCTCGCGCTGTTTTCATCGGACGTTGCCTTGCCTTCGCGAAAATGCAGATTGGGCACCAGCGTCGCATAGCCGTGATGCGCAAAGCGGCGGCCGATTTCCTTGGTTGCTGCGTCCCAGCCGGGCATGTGATGGATGACGACGACGCCGGGGAACGGGCCGGCGCCTAGCGGGCGTGCGAGGTAAGCATCGATGCGATTGCCCTCGTGTCCGTGCAGGTAAACGGTTTCGGCCAATTGAGATTCGTAGGTCATGATTTCACTTTCCGTAATGACAACGCATTGAACGCCGCGGCAATGCCGTGTGCATGAGTGGAGCAATTTTACGCGAGCCAGAAACGCTGAACAGCGAAACGGTGAACAGCGGCGCGCTCAATGCGATAAAATGGCCGCCGTCACCGCAATCCGCGAGTCAACCGCCGCTATAGCGGAACCGGATTTGCCCTCCCCCCGTCAATCACCCCGCTTCGCATTGGATCGCCGCTTCATGTCCGCAATCATTTCAATCAACAACGTCGCCAAGACCTACGCCACGGGATTCGAGGCGCTAAAGCATGTCAATCTCGAAATCCAGCGCGGCGAAATCCTCGCGCTGCTCGGCCCGAATGGCGCCGGCAAGACGACACTGATCAACATCATCTGCGGTATCGTCAAGGCGAGTGCCGGCAATGTCGTGATCGATGGTCACGACAACGTGACCGCATGGCGTGCCGCGCGTTCGCTGGTCGGGCTCGTGCCGCAGGAACTGACGACCGACGCATTTGAAACCGTATGGGCGACGGTCTCCTTCAGCCGCGGGGTATTCGGCTACAGCCCCAATCCGCAACACATCGAGAAAACGCTCAAAGCGCTGTCGCTGTGGAACAAGAAAGACAACAAGATCATGACGCTTTCCGGCGGCATGAAGCGCCGCGTGTTGATTGCCAAGGCGCTGTCGCATGAGCCGCGCATCCTGTTTCTCGACGAACCGACTGCCGGCGTCGACGTCGAACTGCGGCGCGACATGTGGAAACTCGTGCGCGGACTGCAGGAGACCGGTGTCACGATCATCCTGACCACGCATTACATCGACGAAGCCGAGGAGATGGCGGACCGCATCGGCGTGATCAACCGCGGCGAACTGATTCTGGTTGAAGAAAAAGCCGAGCTCATGCGCAAGCTCGGCCGCAAGCAGCTCACCCTGCATCTGCAGGAAAAACTGGACAGCGCGCCGGCCGCGCTTGCCGGCTATCAACTCGAACTCGCGGACTCGGGCAACGATCTCGTTTACTCGTACGATGCGCACACCGACCGTAATTCGATTGCAACGCTGTTGCACGATCTTGCCGCAAGCGGGATCAAGTTCAAGGATCTGCAGACCACCCAGCGCTCGCTCGAAGATATTTTCGTGAGCCTCGTGAAGGAGCGCGCATGAACATCCATGCGATTCGCGCGATTTACGCGTTCGAAATGGCGCGCACGCGCCGCACACTGATGCAGAGCATTATCTCGCCGGTACTCTCGACCTCGCTCTATTTTGTCGTGTTCGGCGGCGCCATCGGCTCGCGGATTCCGGAAATCGGCGGCGTCAGCTACGGTGCGTTCATCGTGCCGGGCCTCATCATGCTGTCGCTGCTGACGCAAAGCATCTCCAACGCATCGTTCGGGATTTATTTTCCGAAATTCACCGGCACGATTTTCGAATTGCTGTCGGCGCCGATTTCGGGCTTCGAACTCGTAATGGGCTACGTCGGCGCGGCCGCGACCAAGTCGATCGTCCTCGGTCTCATTATCCTCGCCACCGCCGAGCTCTTCGTGCCGATGCGGATCGAACATCCGCTGACGATGATTTTGTTTCTCGTGCTGACGTCGGTTACCTTCAGCCTGTTCGGCTTTATCATCGGCATCTGGGCCGACGGCTTCGAAAAACTGCAGCTCGTGCCGCTGCTCATCATCACGCCGCTTACTTTTCTCGGCGGCAGTTTTTATTCGATCGACATGCTGCCGCCGTTCTGGCAAACCGTATCGCTGTTCAATCCGGTCGTTTACCTGATCAGCGGTTTCCGCTGGAGCTTTTACGGCATGGCCGATGTGAGCTTCGCGGTGAGCCTCGCAATGGCAATTATTTTCATGACCGTATCGCTCGCGGTTGTCGCATGGATCTTCAAAACCGGTTACCGGCTGAAAAATTAACTTGCCGTCTTCTGCATAAAGGCGCTACGGTCACGGCACACTGCCTTGCGCCATGACGCCGAACCGCCTCGAAGAGTTTTTCTCCGCCGATTTCCCCATGGCGCGCCGGCGTTTTAGCCAAGCCGTCGCCGCGCGCGGCGGACGGCTCGACCGCTTGAATATCCCCGGCCGCGGCCCTTGCGGCGAAGAACTCGGCATCGACATCGGATGGTTCGGCGCGGCTGAACCGCGCCGCGTGCTGGTGCACTCTTCAGGCCTGCATGGCATCGAAGGTTATGCGGGTTCGGCAATTCAATTGCAGTGGCTCGCCGAAGGCTTGCCGGGCCTCGCGCCGGATGCCGCTATCGTCATCGCGCATCTGCTGAATCCATACGGCTATGCCTGGCTGCGCCGGGTCAATGAAAACAACGTCGATCTGAACCGGAATTTCGGCGCGCCGGACACTCGCGTCAACGCCGCCGCGCAAGACTATGCGGCACTCGACTCCTTATTGAATCCGCAGTCGCCGCCTGCCAGCGATTTTTTCCTCGCGCGCTCGGCATGGCTGGTGATGCGGCACGGCATGCGCCGGCTGCGGCAAACGGTGATTGGCGGGCAAACCATGAATCCGCGCGGACTGTTTTATACCGGCCTGCAAACGGAAGCGAGCGTCACTGCTTATGCGGACTACCTTGCGGCTAATTTTTTGCATGCCCGCAGCATCGTTGCAATCGACGTGCACACGGGTTTCGGCCGCTATGGCGAAGATACGCTGATGCTGGACGCCGCAGCGGACCGCGCGGAATTGAATGCGCGCATGACCGCCGCGTTCGGCGCCCGCGTCCAGCTCGCGGACGGCAGCAACTCGGCTTACAGTGTCGAGGGCTCGCATCAGGACTTGTACTCGCGCTTGTTTCCGCGCGCCGACGTGCACTTCGCGACGCAGGAATTCGGCACCTTGCATGCTTTGCGCGTGCTGACCGCCTTGCGCGCCGAGAACCGCTGGCATCATTTTGGCACCGGCGATTTCGGACATGCGGCGCGACGGCGGCTGCTCGAGGTTTTTTGTCCCGCGGACGCGGCGTGGCGCGCGAAAGTATTAAGTCGCGGTAGCGCCGTGATCGAGCAGGCCTGCCTGCTCGCGTTTAGCGGCGGCGAAGCGCCGGCGGCTCAAGTCTGAATACTGTCGTTCGAAAATCCGTTCGCGAGCGGCGGGCGCACGGTGCGTTGCATTTCGAGCACTTCCAGTCGCTGCACGGCAGCGCCGAACACGCTAAGAGCCTCCTTGACGATGACGCAGGTTTTATCGTCGCGTCTCGTCGATGCTGAATCCAATTCGGTTTTGAGCATTGCGCAGCGCGATTTCGCGTCGTATTTCCCGGTCAGCGGCAGCGCTGCAATCCGTGAAGACAGACTTTTAAGCGCATTGCGGCGGCTTTCCGTATTGAGATAAGCCTCAACCAGGAAATAAACCACATAGGCAGTTTCGGCTTCGCGAATAGCATCGGCAATCACCATCTATTTTTCTCCGTAACCTTGGACCGCAAGTGCCGGCCATTGGTGGTTTTTTTAATACGCGGACCGGCGACAGCCACCCGGCGCCGCCCCGGCAACTCGCGCCGCTCCCGCATAAACGAACGATATTTTGCGCGCCACGATTGAACAGTTCGCTAACGCACATAACAGCTGTTGCGTCGTTCGCGCGAAAGTGTGTTGTGCCGCACATACGGATCTGCATGCGGCAACTACAATCAAAGCCTCGAGGGAGCAGGCAAGTCCTCGCAACTAAAAGGATTCGTCATGTTCGATACCGGTGTATACAGCCTGTTTTCATTACTCATACTGATCGGCGACATCTGGGCGATCATCAACATATTTCAAAGTTCGGCATCAAACGAGAAAAAGCTGATCTGGATAGTCGCCGTCGTTTTACTGCCGCTGCTCGGACTTATCCTCTGGTTCTTTCTCGGCCCACGCAATTCGAGGGTTTAGCCAGGCCCCGGTCCTTATGCGAACGCCCGCGCGAAAAACTGCCGCACCCAGGCATTTCTCAATGGTGCGCGGTTTTCACCTTGCCGATTTTTTTACGCTCGCGAATGCTGCCTGCGGCGTCGCAACGATCTTTCTGGCGATGATCTACGTTGCCAACACGTCGGTTGCGCATTTTCTGGCCGCCGCGGCGATGGCGCCGGCCGCACTGGTGTTCGATGTGCTCGACGGCCGCATTGCACGCTGGCGGCATACGCATTCGGCGCTCGGACGCGAACTCGACTCGCTTGCCGATGTAATTTCGTTTGGCGTAGCACCTGCCGCGCTCGGCTTCGCCGCGGGTCTGGATGGCGGCTGGGACGTCGCGATTCTGGTTTATTTTGTTTGCTGCGGCGTGAGCCGGCTGGCGCGCTACAACGTCACCGCGGAATCGCTCGCGCAGGGCAGCGATAAAGTCCCGTACTTCGAAGGCACACCCATTCCGACCAGCGTTCTGCTGACCGGCGTGCTGGCGCTGCTCGCGTGGCAGGGCCGCGTGGGCGACAGTTTATTCGGGGGAGTGTGGATCGCGGGGCCGTGGGAATTGCACCCGCTGGCGTTGATGTTTGCGCTGTCGGGAACGCTGATGATCAGCAAAACTTTGCGCATCCCGAAACTTTAGCGCGGGCGCCGCCGGAATAGGAGGCGAGGCGCCGTTTTTCGCGCAGCGCCGGCAAGGCGCCACGCGAACCGGACGTTCTTACGTTTTGTGGGCTTTCGCTTTCCTGCCGGGAGCTGCCGGCGGAATATAGCCAGACACCCTGCAGCTCATGCCTTCGATCTGCTTGCCGTCCTTGAATCGGATCGAACGGCACATCATGACGTCGCCCTTGGCGGACAAATCGGTCATGCCGCGACGCACGTTCGCCAGCGAGAGTCCGGTCGCTGCCGCAATTTCGGAATCCAGGCGCTCGCCGTGATTTTTGAGATATGCCAGTATTTCTTGCATGCTGAATCGCTCCTTTTGCCCGCCGTTGGACGCCGGTTTGGCAGTCAGGCGCTCGCATGGCGCCCGGTTGGCGGGGGTGGCAATGATACTCGCAATTGGACTTTTCCGCCAGTACCCGCCTAGCGACGACGGTGAAAGGCGGTCGTTTTACGTCGAAAAAGACGGTGCCGGGGTGGCGCGCGGGTCGTCCCGCCCGGCCCCGCGCGGCGCGGTAAGATACGGGCTCAAATACCTCCCGCCCCATCTCGCGCGAGGCCACTTTTTACCCCACCGCCAAGGATTGCCGGATGAAATACGAATGCCTGCTCTATGAAGTCAAAGACCGCATCGCCACGCTCACGTTGAACCGCCCCGACCGCCTGAATGCACTCGGCGGAACCTTGCGCGAAGACCTTCACGCGGCCATTATCGCCGCCGGCGCCGACCCCCAAGTCGGCGTCATCGTCATCACCGGCGCCGGACGCGGTTTTTGTTCCGGCGGCGACGTCAAGTCGATGAGCGAAAAGGACCAGGCCGGCCAGTCGTCAACGACGGACGAACGCCTTGCGCCGTTGCGCGACCGCTGCGTGCTTGCGATGCGCGATTGCCCTAAGCCCATCATTGCCGCCGTGAACGGCGCGGCCGCCGGCGCCGGCATGAACCTGGCGCTCGCGTGCGACATGCGAATTGCTTCAAGCACGGCAAAATTCTCCCAGGCATTCGTCAAGCGCGGCCTCGCGCCCGACTGGGCCGGCTCGTATTTCCTGCCGCGCGTCGTCGGCAGCGCCAAAGCCTGCGAGCTCATTTTCACCGGCGATTCGATCGATGCCCCCGAAGCGCTGCGTCTGGGCATCGTCAACTCGGTTGTTGCGCCCGAAGAACTCATGAATGCCGCCTATGCGCTCGCGCGCAAAATCGCCGCCGGCCCGCCCGTCGCGATCGCGCTGTCTAAACGCGCGATCCACAAAAATCCGGACGGCAGTCTGCGCGAGGCGCTCGAGTTTGAAACGTTCGCGCAAATCATCTGCAAGGACACCGAGGATTCGAAAGAAGGCGTCAAGGCGTTCATGGAAAAACGCGCGCCGGTATTTCGGGGGCACTGACAAAAACGCCGTGCGATTGCAGCTGTGCGGCGGTTGCGGCACAATCGTCCGCTAGAATTCGCGCGAGAATAAAAGGCCACCCGCGCGCCCGGAGGAGTTCATGTACATCGCACTGCTGATCGTTCATGGCTTGTTTGCTATTGCGCTGCTCGGCGCGATCACGCATCAGACGGCGAGCGTGTGGCTGCCTGCGCGCAAACAGGCGGGAACGTTCGGCGGACGATTTCGCGGCGTCGCGGCCGCGGGCTACGCGAACGCAATTATCGTGTTGTACGTGTCGACGTTTGCGCTCGGCGCGATTATCTATCCGGAATTCCGCATCTCGATCCGCGGCGTGCTCGAAGAGCTCGACACGCCGGCCGCGATGGGCTCATTCGAATTGAAGGAGCATTTCGCCGTCATCGGCCTCGCGCTGCTGCCTTTGTACTGGCGTTTGTGGCGGGTGCCGCTCGCCGACGAATATGCCGGCACGCGCAAAGCGCTGACGGCGATTCTTGCGTTTATCACGTGGTGGAATTTTTTGGTCGGCCACGTCGTCAATAATTTTCGCGGCTACGGTGCATGAGCGAGCCGCGTTCGGCGCCCTTCATCACGATCGTGTTTGCCGTCGCGTATGCGCTGGCCTACGTAATCGCCGTGTGGAAAAACCTCGCGCTCTTTACCTATCATCCGCTCGCCGGAACGCTTGGTTTCGGCGTCGAAAAACCGCACGATGGGCCGGCCATGTACTGGTTCGGCTGGATAGCGACCGCTGCGATCGCGGCAATCGTCGCCTGCCTGATCGCCGCAATGGTGCCGCAACGCTATGCGGCCCGCGTCGCGTCGGCATGGGCGTGGACCGTCCCGCTGACGGTGCTCATGTTTTTCGTCTGGCTTTTGCGCGGCTATTTTCTGCGCTGACAATTGGTACGAGGAGAGCTTCATGCAGACAGTGAAAACCGCGATCGGCGTCGTCGCCATCGCGATTGCAATCAGCGCCGGCCCTGCGCGCAGCGCCGGCGAAATGGGCGAAGCGCAGCATAAGGACGAAGGCATCCGCTTTTTTGGCTTCGTCAAGGATGCTGCCGGCAAGCCGATCGTCGAAGCCAAAGTCACCGCGCAAATCAAAGGCGGCATCAAATATGTGACGCATACGGCGAAGAACGGCATGTATTCGTTCGGCGGATTCAATAAGTCGGTAAAGGCAGACGATGTCCAAATCACCTGCGATAAGGAAAAATTCAAGCAGGCGAAAATCGTGCGCAAGACGGCCGCCGGCAGCAAAGCCGTGAAATCGATAGAGACCGAATGCCGCATGCAAGCGGGCTGACGTTCGTCTAATGGGGCTGCGCGATACTTTTTTGGGCGGCGCATTCCTCGCCATCGCGTCGCTCGCACACGCACAAGCCCCGGCGGTGACGTTATCCGGGCGCGTCACGTCGACAACCGAGCCGCGCATGGAAGGCGTGCTCGTCAGCGCGCGCAAAGCGGGTTCGACGATTACGCAGACGGTCGTCAGCAACGCCGCCGGCCATTTTAATTTTTCGCCGGCGGCGCTTGCAGCAGGCCGTTATGCGCTCTCGATACGCGCCGTCGGTTATGAACTCGAAAGCGCGCTGGAAGTGGATGCACCCGCGGCGAACGTCGAACTCAAACTGCGAAAGACGCGCGACCTTGCCGCGCAGTTGACCAATACCGAGTGGTTTTCAAGCATGCCGGGCACGGCCGAGCAGAAACGTCCGCTAATCGAATGCATGAGCTGCCACACGTTCGAGCGCATCGCGCGGAGCAAGCACGATCCGGAGGCGATGTACGAGGTCTTGAAACGAATGGCGACTTACGCGATCAACACGTCGCCCGACCGCCCCCAGAAGCGCGCGAACCCGCGCAAGTTTGACGAAGCGACTTTCCGCCGCCTTGCTGCTTATCTCGCGTCGATCAACTTGAGCAAAGGCGCGACGTGGAGCTACGCGTTGAAAACGCTGCCGCGGCCGCGCGGACGCGCGACGCGAGTGTTGATTACCGAATACGACCTGCCGCGCAAAACCATCGCGCCGCACGACGTCGTAACGGACGCCAATGGCATTGCGTGGTATTCAAACTTCCTCGAAAACACGCTCGGCCGCCTCGACCCGCGAACCGGCGCGCATGTGGAATACACATGGCCGACCTTGAAGCGCGGCGCGCCTGAAGGCTCGCTTGCGCTCGAACCCGACCGTGACGGAAATTGGTGGCTGGCGACGATGTTTCAGACGGGGCTCGTGCGCTTCAACATCAAGGACAACACGTTCAAAGTGTTTCCGCTGCCGCCCGATCTCAACAACAGTGAAGCGCAGCAATCGATGGTGCAGCCGCGCCAGGCGCATGTCGACGGCAAGGTATGGACGACGGAGATCGGCCGCCAGGTCATATTGCGGCTCGACGTCGCGACCGGCAAGTATGAAATGGTCGATCCGTTCAAATTCATGCCGGAAAACACCAACCATTCGCCCTACGGGCTCACCGCCGACGAGCGCAACAACCTTTTCCTGATGGATTTCGGCGACGAAGTGATCGCGCGCATGGACGCCAAAACGCTCGAGACGACGATTTATCCGACGCCTGCGCCGCGCTCACGTCCGCGCCGCACGATGCGCGACTCGCAGGGACGCATCTGGTTTGCCGAATATGCCGCGAACAAAGTCGCGATGTTCGATCCCGTCAAGGAAACGTTCAAGGAATGGGATGCGCCGACGCCTTTCACCTATCCGTACGACGTTTATCTCGACAGGAACGGCGAGCTTTGGGCCGGCACAATGTCGAGCGATCGCGTGTTACGGCTGGCGCCCGCGAGCGGCAAATCGATCGAATACCTGCTGCCGCGCCAGACCAATGTGCGCCGGGTATACGTCGACGACAAGGTGACGCCGGTGACGTTCTGGATCGGCAGCAATCACGGCGCGTCGATTGTAAAACTGACACCGCTCGACTGAGCCGCGCCAACTGCGCTGGTGACTTGACAGGCGTTGGCAGTAGAATCAACCGAAACCAGCAGGAGGAGAAACAATGAAGATGATCGTCCCGGCAATGCTCTGCGCGCTCGCCGCGCCCGCCGCCGCTGTTTATGCGCAAACCGCAGGCAGCGAACTCAACGCGACGCAGTCACTCGGGCGGCAGATTTTTGCCCAGTCGTGCGGGGTGTGCCATCTCGCGCCATCGATGAATGCCAAGACTTATGGGCCGCCGCTTAACAAGGCGTCGGCCGCCGGCAATGACGAAGTCATGCGCGCCTTCATCGTCAACGGCACCGACCGCATGCCGGCGTTCAAGTATTACCTCAAGCCGGCGGAAATCGACGCGATCATCGCTTATGCCAGAACCGTTCCTGCGCCGGTTGTGCGCGCCGCCAACGAACCGCAAAAATAGGAGCACTCCGATGAACAAAACCTTCGCTTCACTCCTCGCCTGCGCATCTACGTTCGCTCTTGCGCTCCCCGCATTCGCAGCCGACCAGATTCTGAGCGGCGCTGTCACGTCGCAATCCGGGCAGAAACTCGAAGGCGTCACGGTCTCCGCCAAACTCGAAGGCTCGACCATAACAACGAGCGTCTCCAGCGACGCTTCGGGCACGTACGTATTTCCGCCGCTGCCGGCCGGCAAGTATCGCGTGTGGGCTCAGGCGCTCGGCTTCGAAATAAACAAGAACGCGGTCGACCTCACCTCGACAAAGAAGCAAAATTTTTCCCTGCAGGAAATCGCCGATGCCGAGCGTCGCTTCCGCCAGCTGCCCGGGGAAATGATGGCCGCCGCGCTGCCTGAGGCGACGCCCGAAGACGCGCACATGAAAAAGATTTTTCTCAACAACTGCACGGCGTGCCACTCGACGAGCTACGCGCTGCAGTTCCGCTTTGACGAGGCTGGCTGGAACAAGATCATCAACCTGATGAAAGTGGTACCCAACAATGGCGTGTATCCGGGGCCCACGGCAAAGCCGAACCAGATCATGGAGCGCAATCAGAAGCAGCTCGCCGCCTACCTCGCGCGAGCGCGCGGACCCGGCGAATCCTCGATGAAAGTCGCGGCGCGTCCGCGCCCGACCGGTGAAGCGGCACGCGCGGTGTGGACACTTTATGATCTGCCGCTCAATCCCGATGCGGGCATCGGCACCCGATACAATCCGAACGACGGCACCGAGTGGGCGCTCGGGACGACGTCCAAACTCGGGCAGATGCCGCACGATGGCGGTATCGGACACGACGGCACGCTGTATTTCACGCTCAATAATCCGAACAAGCTGGGCACGATCGGCAAAGTCGATCGCAAAACCGGCGCGGTGACCTATATCAAAGCTGATGCCGCTAACGGGCGCGCCGCGGGTGCGCACGGGCTGGTGCGCGATGCTGCCGGCAATTTCTGGTTCGATGTGAACCCGGGCCGCCGTGCGCTCGGCAAGCTCGATGTGGCGACCAATGCGATTACGATCTATCAGACGCCCGAGGGAATGTCGCCGCTTGGTGGCGCCGTAACGATGGATGTCGATGGCAAAGGCCAGATTTGGGCGTCAACGCCGAACGGTGCCGTGCGCTTCGATCCGGCCGCCGAAAAATTTACCGAATTTAAATCGACTGCCCCGTCGAAAAAGAATGCCCGGCTCGACACCTATGGCGCCGCTGGCGATCGCGACGGCAACGGCTGGTGGGCACAGATGGCGACCGACACGATCTTCAAAGGCGACGTCGCGACCGGCAAGGCAATCCAGATCAAGCTGCCGGACGTGAAGGTGGATCAGCTCACGGCCGACGATCGCGCGTTTTACGAAACCGTCAACGACCTGGGCTTCAACAATCCGGCGCCGTGGTCGCAAGGCCCGCGCCGGATGGGCACGGACAAGAACGCGGACGTGTTGTGGGTCGGCAATTCATGGGGCGCCACGTTCGCGCGCATCGATACCAAAACGATGGAGACGCGCATCATCTTGCTGCCGGATGTCACGATGCAGGCTTATCACATCATCGTCGACGGCAGGCACAACGTGTGGGGCAACCTGTGGACGTCCGACCGTATCGCCAAACTCGATCCTTCGACCAACCGGTGGACGATGTTCGATCTGCCGGTGCGCGGCACGGAGATCCGCCACATCTCGCTGCTCGAGCAGGGCGACAAGCTCTCGATCGTGGTGCCGGTCTATCGCTCGAACCAGATGGGCGTCATGACCGTGCGCACCGAAGCGGAAATCGCGGCGCAAGTCACTGCCGCGAAATAACGGTCTAGCGAGCGTCAATCCGTCCGGCGGGCAGCCAAACAAACCCGCCGCAAGGATTAACCGGCGGCCTTACTATCCACCGCGCGAAGGGCTTTGCGCGGAAGTGAAGGCGGGCGCAATTGCGAATCGACGAACTGCAGGCATTGCGGGCCAAGCTCGCCAATCGTGTTGCAGCCCAGGAGCGCCATGTTGCGATGAATTTCATCGCGATAAATTTCGAGCGCACGCGCAGCGCCCGCTTCGCCGCCGGCCGCCACGCCGTAAAGCGTCGAGCGGCCGACCATCACGGCATTCGCGCCAAGTGCTAACGCTTTGACGACGTCACTGCCGCGCCGGATGCCGCTGTCCATGAATATCGTCGCGCGCTTGCCGACGGCGTCGACGATTTCCGGCAGCACTTCGATCGGCGAAACGATGCCGTCGAGATTGCGGCCGCCGTGATTCGATACGTCGACGCCATCGGCGCCATGATCGACGGCCATCGCGGCGTCCTGCGCGTCGAGCACGCCTTTGACGATCAATTTATGCGGCCAGATCTTGCGCAGCGCGTCGAGGTCGTCCCAGCTGATTGAATCGGTGCGCAGGCTCGAGCGGCCCATCGGCCCCTTGGTCATCTTCGCCTTCGCGGCCGCCGGGTAGTTCGCATACATCGGCATGCCGGTCGTGACGAGATAGCGCATCATCGTGCCGAGCAGCCAGCGCGGATGAATCATCATGTCGAACACATTGCCGACCGAAAACGTGAACGGAATCGTGAAACCATTGCGGATGTTGTATTCGCGGTTGCCGGAGGAAACGCCGTCGACCGTGACGACGAGCGCCTTATAGCCGGCGGCCTTGGCGCGATTGACGAGCTCGTGCGACAACGAACGATCGGGCCACATGTAAAGCTGAAACCACAATTCGCCGCCCGCCTCGTCGGCCACGCGTTCCATCGCCGTGATCGAGCCCGTCGCGAGCGTGAACGGAATGCCCGCCGCGCGTGCCGCGCGCGCAAGCGCAAGCTCGCCTTCGTACCACATCAGGCCCGCGGTGCCGGTCGGCGCGATCACGAGCGGCATCTTGTGCTTGACGCCGAAGAGCGTGGTTTCCTGCGTGCGCTTGGAGACATCGACGAACGTGCGCGGGCGAAAGCGCAGCCGGTCGAATACCGCCCGATTGTTGTTGAGCGATACCTCTTCTTCGGTGCCGCGATCCATGAACTCGAAAAGCCCGCGCGGCACGCGCTTTAAGGCAATGTCGCGCAAATCGAAAATGTTATAAGCGTTCAGGTCTTTGTTGCTCATGTTCGGTTCCCTAGGGATGGGTCAACGAGGTAGAGACGCCGAACTCTGCGGTTCTCGGCGGCGCCCTGGAAAGCCATAATGATAAACGATTGCGCCCTTTTTCGGAGCCTGCCGTGAACCACTGCCTGCAAATCCTCATTGCGCCGCTTTGTTTTTTCGTCGCGGCCGGCGCGGCACTTGCCCAGCCCGCTGTACCCATGGAAGGACAGCCCGGTAAAGATGTCGTCTGGATTGCATCGCCGCGGGACATGGTCGAGAAGATGCTCGACATGGCGCAGGTGACGCCCGCGGACCTCGTCATCGATCTCGGCTCGGGCGATGGCCGCAATGTCATCGCCGCCGCAAAACGCGGTGCGCGCGCGCTCGGCGTCGAATACGATGCGCCGCTCGTCGAGGTAGCGCGGCGTGCCGCCGCCGGTGCGGGTGTTGCCGGCCGCGCCACGTTCATGCAGGGCGATATGTTCGAAGCCGATATCTCAGGCGCGAGCGTGCTGATCCTTTTTTTGATTCCGGAGAATCTGCGCAAACTCGAAGCGAAGTTCCGCGCGCTGAAGCCGGGCACCCGCATCGTTTCGAATACTTACGAGATCCCCGGCTGGTACGGCGAAGAAACCGGCCGCACGATACCGTGCTTGACGTGGTGCGTCGCGACGCTCTACGTGGTGCCGCCCGGCGTTGCCGGCGTCTGGCGCCTGCCCGACGCCGAATTAACGCTTGAGCAGGACCTGCAAGTCGTCTTCGGCAGTTACGAAACGTCGGGCTTGAGCGTGCGCGTTGAAGGCGGCAGGCTGCACGGCAACGAAATACGCTTCAGCGTGAATGGCGTCGAATATTCAGGCCGCGTCGAGGGCAACACGATGACGGGCACCGCACGCGGACGGACGACGCACGCGTGGACTGCCACGCGCGCGCCTTAAACTTACACTTACGCCGGCAATGTCAGCCGATCGGTCACTTCGCGGCCGAAGTTTTCGATTTTCTCGCTGCTCCAGAGCGCCTTCAACAACGAATCGCACTGGCCGGCGCTGGCGCGGCCGGCGAACATGCTGCGGAATTTCGTTTCGACTTCGGCGTCCGACATCGGATTCATCGCATGCCCGGTCGGATACTCGACCTCGGCACTCAGCAATTCACCCGACGTCATCGTGATTTCAACGCGGCCCGGCACTGCCTGCGGATACTTCGCGGTCAATCCGGCATCGTCGCGCACCTTGATCTTTTTCATCAGCGCGCCAACTTTCGGATCGTGGAGACGTTCTTCCGCGAATGACTTGGCGCTGACTTCGCCATCGAGCAGTGCAACGGCGACGCAATACGGCAGACTGTGATCGGCCGTTTCGCGGGTCGCCGGCGCCCAGCGGCCGGGATCGGCACCCATCATCATTACCGCAATGTCGTACGTATCGATCTGGATTTCCTTGATCGCCTCGATGCGCAGCCGCTCCCGCAATCCGAGCGCGGCAATCACCGACGCCTGGCCGTGATAACAAATGGGCAGGGTCTTCAG
>JAQGMI010000030.1 GCA_028292435.1 Betaproteobacteria bacterium | reverse complement strand
CTGGGCAAATCATTCCGGTCGGGCAGCTCACGAATGTAACGTTTGTGCCGGATGCCAATACGTTCGGCACGAACTACGCGAACTTTACGTTCACCGTGCAGGATCCATTCGGTGCCCTCGACCCGGTGCCGAACCGCATTTCGTTCAATGTCGATCCCGCGCCATTCGTGCCGCCGCCTGCGCCCCCGGGGTTGCCGCCATCATTCAGCGGCCCTCCGTTGCCAGGGCCCGGCGACAACGCGCCGCCGGAAGGTCGTACCGGATTCGAACTGGCCGGCGGTTGGGGCAGCGGCCAGGATTTCTTCGCGCGCGACCGCACGATCCGGTTACCGCCGTTTGGCGACACTCAAATCGATCTGAACGTTTTTTCAATCGAGACCGCGGACGGGGTGAAATCAATCGGGCCGGACGGCAAGGTGCTTCAATCGACGACGTTCGGCTGGCCCGCCGAGCGTCAGGCGGTGCCCGGCGCCACGCGCGAGCTGCGCATCGGCGCGCCGATCGGCAACCAGAGGTTCCGCCTGGGTTCCGAGTTCATTTTTGAATTGCCGCGCGGCAGCTTCATTCATACGGATCCGGACAACATTGTGAATTTGATCGCGACTCAGCCCGACGGCCGGCCATTGCCGGGATGGCTTGCGTTCGATGACATCTCCGGAATTTTTTCGGGCACGCCGCCTGCCAATGCGACATCCATTGACGTGCTGGTCGTCGCGCGCGATCAGGAAGGGCACGAATCCCAGCAGACGTTCCGCATGAATTTCGTGGTCAGGACCGACGCGCACCTCACGCCCGACCGCGCGGTTTTGATCGCGAATGACGCGGCGACGTCGGAGGATGTGAACAATAACTATGCGGGGCGCGTCGCCATGAAGCCGGGCGCGATCCGCTTCGCAGAGCAATTGAAAACCGCGAGGCCGCAGCATGGCGAGGCATTGACGCGAATTCTCGGCAGCGCGACCGCTCAGCGTTCAACTGTGCGCGGTGCGACGTAACTAACGTAAAACCAACAACTATAAAATAGAGATTGGGATGCAGAAAAAAAATATAAATCAGGCGCGCTTCATTGTGCTCGGGCTCGCTGCAGCCGCGGCGCTCGCGGGCTGCGCTGTGATGCCGAATCCTTTCAAGGACAGCGATCACGCCGAACGTTCACGTAAAGACGTGCAAAGCCTTGCTGAAGCCGCGGAGCCGGTTACAGCACCGGTCACCTTGCCGGACGCGACTGCGCGCGCGATCAAGTACAACATGGATTACCGGCAGCGCCTCATGGAGCAGGTTGCATCGCTGGGCCAATTGGGTGTCGGCAACTGGGATTTGCTGCCCAAGCTCACATTGCAAGCCGGCTATACATCGCGCGATAACGATGCATTCAGTTTCGGCGTGCAGC
The DNA here is from genome assembly GCA_028292435.1 of Betaproteobacteria bacterium. Lineage (GTDB taxonomy): Bacteria > Pseudomonadota > Gammaproteobacteria > Burkholderiales > SG8-41 > PALSA-1004. Next base: position 23,498 of record JAQGMI010000030.1, on the reverse strand, counting down.
CGAATGGCGTCATCACCACGAGCCCGTCCACCGCGGTCGAGCGCCGGCACACGACCGAGAGCGCCGTCTTTTCGTGGAACATTCTCGATTTCGGTCTCTCGTATTTCCGTGCCAAGCAGCTCGCCGATCAGAGTCTGATTGCAGAAGAACGCCGCCGGCGCGCGCTACAGAATCTGACTCAGGACGTGCGCTTCGCATGGTGGCGGGCTGAAAGCGCCGAACGCCTGGTGCCTGAAATCGACGCACTCCTTCGCGAGGTCGATCTTGCCGCGGCCCGCGCCAAGCTGATTGAAACCCGCCGCCTGCTGCCGCCGATTCAGATCATCGCGTACCGTCGTTCGCTGCTCGACCTCGCCCAGCAGATTTCGTTGCGCCGGCAGGAACTCGCCCAGTCGAAGCTTGAACTGGCTGCGCTCATGAACCTGCGGCCAGGTGCGCCGTTTCAGGTCGCAACGCAGCCGCTGGCGCGTGATGTTCCTGATTTGAATGCGAACATGGACGCGCTCGAAAATCTCGCGCTCATCAATCGGCCCGAGCTGCGCGAAGAGGGCTATCGCGGCAGGGTGACCGACATCGAACGCGTGCGTTCGCAGCTCGCGGTGCTGGTTCCCGGCGCCGGGATCGATGCCGGCTTTTACAACGATACCAATAAATTTCTCGTCAACAATTCGTGGGAACAGGCCGGCTTGTCCGTCGCATTCAATCTCGTCAAGGCATTCTCGCTGCCGGCAATCAACCGTTCATTCGATGCGCAGAAAGCGGTGGACGATACGCGCCGCCTCGCAGTGTCGAGCGCGGTGCTGACGCAGACACGCATCGCGGCCGTGCGCTTCGGCCTGCTGAAGAATGAGTATGCGGTGTGGGACGAAGCGTTGAACGACGATCAGCAGATCATCAAATATCTGGAGTCCGCAGGCCAGACCGGGCTTGAAACCGAACTTGAAATCATTCGGGCGAGCTCGCGCATGCTGCTGACCAAGATTAACCGCGATCTGGTTTACGCCGGCTTGCAGGCCGCGATGGGGCGCGTTTACCACTCGGTTGGCCTCGACAGCTTGCCCGCCGCGACCGCCAGTCTCGAGACTGGCGCCATCGGCAACGAACTGACGGCGCGCATTGCGGCGTTCGAGAAAGAAAATTTTGTGAAGGTCGGCGCGCCCGAGATGCAAGCCGTGTCGATCGATAATCCGCAAGGCGTGCCGCCGGCGAATCTGGACGCATTCAGGTCCGCCGTGCAGCGTGTTCTCACTATCGCGCGAATTCCCGTCGCAATCGACAAGGCGGCGGCCCGCGTCGAAACGAAAGTCGAAATCGGACCGGGCACCGACAACTCGCGGGCCGTCATATTGAAAGTCCGCCTCGTCGATGCCGCGGGCAAGACGCTGCTTGAAGCCGAGCAAAAAAGCGTCCTGCTGGAGCCAATCGACAATCTGCAATGGGCAGCGCTTGGCGAGGGCGCCGGCTATCGAGTCACCGCGCCTCTCCAACGATATCTCGGCAAGCCGGCGATCGTTCGCTGAGCAAATTTAATGCACGCAAAAAAGGATTTAGCAATGAACAAGACGTTTCGCACCCTCTTTTGTCTCGGCGCAGCGTTCGCGGCCGCGAGCGCATTCGCGCAAGCCGGTAAGCCGCCGGTACCCGTGGTGCCCGTCGCGGGCACCCCGGCGGAAAATGATGGCGCCAATACGCCCGCAATCATCGTCGCGGGAGATGAAGCGGTGTTGTCAGCGCAGATGGCGGGCCGCATTCAAAAGGTTACGGTGGGTTTGGGAACATCGTTTGCCGCCGACACCGTACTGGTGGAGTTCGATTGTGCGGAGCGGCAGGCGCAACTCGATGCGGCCAAGGCGGAATCGCTGGGTGCGCGCGAAACGCATCTGGCGAAACTGCGGTTGCAGGGTCTCGGCGCGGCAGGCGAGCTCGAGGTGACGACCGCTGCGGCCGCGGCCGGCAAAGCCGCCGCCCAGGTCAAACTGATCGATTCGCAGATTTCGTATTGCAAGGTTGCGGCTCCCTATGCCGGGCGCGTTGCCAAAGTGCGCGTGAAGGCATCGGAGACGGTCAATATCGGACAACCGCTGCTCGAAATCGTGAACACCGGCGGGTTGAAGGCGACCATGAATGTGCCGGCGTCGTATATGCAATGGTTGCGGCCGGGTTCTCCGGTGACACTCAAATCGCCGAATGGAAAAACATATAGCGCGAAAGTCGCGCGGTTGAACTCACGGATCGACGGCGTGAGCCAGACACTGGAAGTCGAAGCCATGCTGGGCCGCGCGGCCGGCCTTATTCCGGGCATGGTGCTGGATGCAAGTTTCCCCAAGCGCCCGCAGTAGCGCGCGCATCGCCGACGGGCGCACGCCGTGAGCGACGCACCGTCCGCGGCGCAGCTGCCGCAGGCGCTGCTCGGATTTCAGCGCGCGCTGCAGCACTGCCGATCGCCGCGCGAGCTGCAGTTTGCACTCGTCAATGAAGCATATTCCCTGCTGCATTACGATCAAGCCGTGCTCGCGACGCCCGGGCTCACCGGCCGGCTTGGGCTGGTTGCGGTGTCGGGGCTCGCCGAAGTCGACATCAATGCGCCATTCGCGCAATGGTTTACCCGGCTCGCGGCGTGGCTTGTCACCCAGCCCGGCAAAGTGATCCCGATGACCCCGGCGCAAATGCCGGCTGATCTCGCCGATAGCGGTGCGGACTGGGTGCCCGCGCATGCGCTTGCATGCAAGCTCAGCGGACCCGACGGTAATCTTGCCGGCTTGCTGTGGTTCGCGGGCGGTGACAGTTCGAGCGCCCAGGCAGCAGCCGTTGGCGACTGGATTGCCGACGCTGCCGGGCATGCAATGTGGAGCTGGCGCGCGCGCAAGCCCGCTTCGGCCTGGCTGAAACGTTTGTTCACCGGACGCCGTGCCTGGTATGTGGCGACTGCGGTGGCCGTTCTCATCGTGTTTCCCGTGCGGCTGAGCGTACTGGCGCCCGCTGAAGTAACGCCGCTGAATCCGACACCGATAACCGCGCCGGCGGACGGCGTCGTCCAGCGCGTGTGGGTGGAACCGAATCAACGCGTCAAAAGCGGCGAAGTGCTCGTCACGCTCGACGACACGGTGACACGCAATCGGCTGCTCGTTGCCGGAAAATCGCTCGAGATCGCGCAGGCCGAACTTCAGCGCGCGACCGGTAAAGCATTTGTCGACGACCAGAGCAAGTCCGAACTGCAGATACTGGATGCGCGGGTAAAAGAAAAAGCCGCGGAAGTCACTTATCTGACCGAGCTGCTGCAACGCATACGCATGACCGCGCCGCGCGAAGGCATCGCGATTTTTGCCGACCCGCTCGACTGGCTGGGCAAGCCGGTGCAGACGGGCGAGCGGATCATGCTGTTGTCAGACCCGGCCGCCGTCGAGTTGACGCTCTATGTGCCCGCGGACGATGCGATCCAGCTCGACGCCGGCACCGCGGTGCGCATGTTTCTGAACATCTCGCCGCTGTCTTCGTTGAACGCGACGGTCACACAGACGAGTTACGAGGCGGTGGCGACACCGGACGGCGCGCTTGCATACGTGCTCAAAGCCAGGCTCGACGAGCACGCGCCGCCGCGCATCGGTCTTAAAGGCACCGCCAAGCTCTATGCCGGCTACGTCCCCCTCGTTTATTATGTATTGCGTAAACCGCTTGCATGGCTGCGCCGTGCAGCCGGCCTGTAAATCGATCGTAGAAAGACTGCCTCATTAATGAAGATCTCCGGCATATGAAAATTGCAGTGATGGGTTCGGGCGGCGTTGGCGGCTTCTACGGCGGCCGTCTTGCCAACGCGGGTTGTGACGTTCACTTCGTCGCGCGCGGCGCGCACCTCGCCGCGATGCGCGAGCACGGCCTGACCATCGAGAACAAGGAGCAGGGCGACATCCATGTCGCGCGCGTCAACGTGACGGAAGACCCGGCATCGATCGGTGTTGCCGATGTCGTGATCATCGCGGTCAAGTTAAAAGATACCGATGCCGCGGCGCAGGCCGTGAAGCCGATCGTCGGTCCGCACACGGCGGTAATTTCGCTGCAAAACGGCGTCATCAAAGACGACATCCTGCGCAAGCATTATTCGCAGTCGCAGATCATGGGCGGTGTTGCTTATGTCGCGACGCACGTCGCGCGGCCTGGCGTCATCTTGCAGGTTGGCCCGATGCAACGGGTTATTTTCGGTGAATACGATGGCAAGCGCTCGGCGCGCGCTGAAGCGCTGCTGGCGGCGTTGTTGAAAGCCGGCATTAAAGCCGAAATCTCCGACGATATCCGCCGCACGCTGTGGGAGAAGTACACGTTTCTCGTCGGCTTGTCGGGCACCACGACAACGATGCGCTCGACCATTGGCCCGATCCGGTCGAATGCACGCTCGCGTGAATTTTTGTACGAGATATTCAAGGAAGTGGTCGCCGTCGGCCGCGCGCACGGTGTAAAGCTGCCCGCGGATTATGCGGATGACCGGCTTGCTTTCGGCGACAGCGTGCCTGCGACGATGACGTCGTCCATGCATCACGATCTCGAGCGCGGCAATCCGCTCGAAGTCGAATGGCTCGCGGGCGGCGTCGTAACACTCGGCGCGGCGGTTGGCGTGCCGACACCGGCGAATCGCGCGGTGTGGGACATTCTCGCGCTCTACGCCGAAGGCCGCCCCGCGGCTAAATGAGCGAGCTCAGCGTACGCGCGATCCGCGCGACGGCGGTTGAAGTGCCGATGCGGTTTGTGCTCGGTACAAGTGCTGCGGCCGTACGTGCCGCGCCCTTGCTGCTTGTCGATGTCGACACGGAAGAAGGCATTACCGGCCGCACTTATTTGTTCTGTTACATCAAAGCGGCGGCGCCCGCAATCGTCAGCCTGCTCGGCGCGGTTGAAGACGCGGTGAAGGGCGAGCGCATCGACCCGGCGGCAACCTGGGAACGCCTGGCGAAGCGATTCCGCCTGATCGGCGTCGAAGGCATCGTGCGCATGGCGATGGCGGCATTCGATACCGCATGCTGGGACGCGCTCGCGATTGCGGCGAACCAGCCGCTCGCCGAATATCTCGGCGGCAGTCTGCGGCCGATTCCCGCCTACAACAGTTGCGGCCTCGGCCTCATGCCGGCTGCGGCGCTCTCCGACGAAGCGGAGCAGCTACTCGGCGGTGGATTTGGCGCGGTGAAATTGCGACTCGGCTACCCGACGCTGCGCGACGACCTCGCGGCGCTGGACGCGGTCAGGAAGCGCATTCCGGCCAACATCGAAATCATGGTGGATTTTAACCAGGCATTGTCAGTTGAAGACGCGCTGGAACGCGGACGGGCGCTCGACGCCACGGGCATAACGTGGATCGAAGAGCCGATCCGCCACGACGATTATCGCGGCTGCGCGAGGTTAGCGCGCGAGCTCAGGACGCCGATACAGATTGGCGAGAATTTTTCAGGGCCGTGCTCGATGATCGAAGCGCTCGACGCACAAGCCTGCGATTACGTGATGCCCGATCTTGAGCGCATCGGTGGCGTAACCGGCTGGCGGACCGCCGCGGCGATTGCGGCGGCGCGCGCGCTGCCGATGTCATCGCATCTGTTTCCGGAAATCAGCGCGCACTTGCTGGCCGTTACGCCGACCGCCCATTGGCTCGAATACGTTGACTGGGCGAATGCGGTCGTTGAAGAGCCGCTGCAAGTCGTCGATGGTAAAGTGACGCCGCCGGCACGGGCCGGGAACGGCCTCATCTGGAGCAGGCAAGCAGTTGCGCGCTATAAAATGCAATAGCGTCTAATCACGAGCGTTGCTTATTCTTCCTTGCCATTCTTGTGTTTCCACCACATGTAGCCGAAGAACCCCACGCACAGCAGGATGAAGAGGCCGAAGAAGATGACGATGCCGACGACGTCGGTCTGCGCAGGTGGCGGCGCGTCTTTGACTTCATCCGCGAACGCCGATAGGGCGATTAAAAGGCAGGACAGGGCAGGAATCAGGCGGATCATGGGGCCTCCCGAGGGCGGTGATGAGCGAACAGTGCAATCCTCACAACGAGGTTGCTGACGCTCATGCTCGCGCAAGAGGCTTTCGTCAGGCTTACAGCAGAATTTTCGGCGCGCGAACGGCTAAAAGCGCAGGGGTGTCGCTCAAAACCGGGTTGACGGCAGCGCAGCGACGCTTTCTATCAAATGCGTATGCGGCTCCTTCTCGAGCTGCGCCTGCCGGTGCGCGCCCGACAGCACGCCGATCACGTAGCGAACACCGGCGTTGCGGCCCGCCTGCAGATCGAGCACGGTATCGCCGACGCACATCACCTGATTGACGTTCGTCACGCCGGTTGCTTCCATCGAATGAAAAATGAGATAGGGCGCAGGGCGTCCCAGCGCAACATCGTCGCCGCAGATAATCGCGTCGGCGACACCGTCGCGCCAGCCGACGGCATCGATGATGAGATCGGTGGTGGGCCGGTCGAACCCCGTGTTGAGTGCAATCTTGACGCCTTTTTTGCGCAACCATTCGAAGGCGCTGGCAGCGCCAGGCATCGGCTTCACGCCGCCCGAATTGAAAAGCGAGGCGAGATAATCACGGAAGTCGATATAGATTTTGTCGGTTAGCGCGTCGACGTCGTGCTGGTGGCCCGCCGCGACAAAATGCCGGATCGCATCGCGCTTCGAGGCGCCGCGTACCGCGCGCAACGCTTCATCGCTGACCGCAATGCCGTGCCTGCCGAGCACCGTCGTGAATGCTTCCGGTACCTGACCCGAATCCTCGATCGTGGTTCCGGCCATGTCGAACACGGCGAGTGCAATGTCGTTCATGTTGTCCTTTCGCGCGTGTGATTGCGGCCCCGCAGGCTTCGGATTTTACACCGAGCGATGCACCGCACCGGAGCTTGGTGTGACATCGCACATACATTTCAGCAACCGTAGTCCAAGCTCCGCGCTTTACCGCTTCGCGTTTTCAACCTATGGCTCGAGAGTTCAGGCAGTCGATGCGCGCCTGGCTGTTGCCCGCCGCCGTCGCGTGCGCTGCGTGCATGCAGGCGAATTTCGTGTGGACCGCGGATACCAGCGCCGCTGAGGCGCTGCGCGCGCGTTTTGCCGTGCTCGCGCCCAAAATCGCCGGCAGCCAGTTTCAGCGGCCGCTGCACCTTGAATCCGTCGAATCTTCCAACAGCGTGCGTGGCGATGTCTTTGCGCAGGTCGATTATCCGTTCGCTGAAGTCGACCAGGTCTTCAATGGCCCCGCGCGCTGGTGCGACGTGCTGATATTGCACATCAACACCAAATTCTGCGGCGTATCGAACGCGCCGTCCGGGCCGGTGCTGACGGTCAACATCGGCAAGAAAGTCGAAGAGCGGCTCGCCGATACTTCGCGCGTTGAATTCAATTATCGGGTCGCGGCGGCGACGGCCGACTATCTCGCGGTCGAACTGCGCGCCGGGAAAGGGCCACTCTCGACGAGCGACTTTCGCATCCTGCTCGAATCGACGCCGATCGACAAAGCACGCTCGATTATTCACCTCACATACTCGTATTCATTCGGGGCCACGAGCCGGCTTGCGACGCAGGTGTATCTCGCGAGCGCCGGGCGAAGCAAGGTCGGGTTCACGACGACCGGCAACCGCGCAGACGGCGAGCCCGACTATATCGGCGGCATGCGCGGCATCGTCGAGCGCAACACGATGCGCTACTTCCTGGCGATCGACGCGTATCTCGGCGCTCTTGGCGCGCCGCCGGCCGCGCGGGTCGAGCAAAGCTTCCAGCGCTGGTACGACGCGACCGAAAAGTATCCGCGTCAGCTGCACGAAGTCGAACGCACCGCTTATCTCGAGATGAAGCGGCGTGAATACCGGCGCCAGCAGGAACAGTCGCGGTTAAGTTCAATCCAATAGCGGCATTTCGAACGTGCCATCACCGCGCGGTGCGAATTCGTGTGCGGCGGTGATGCAGTCAATGGCGAGCGCGCCATATACATGGGGGTACAACTCGGCGCCGCCATCGAGGTTTTCATACCGGATTTCGACATTGACCTTGCCGGTGTCGATGCGCAGCAACACGAGGTCGCGCTGAGCGCGGAACAAGCGGTTCGCCGTCGCTACCACCTGCGCTGCGGTGGAACAGTGGATAAAACCTTCGGTCGCGAGACTCGCTGCGGCATAAGAGCCTGCGCCAGGCGCAAGCAGCCAGTCTGCCCTCCGCGCTATATGGAAGATAACCGTCATGTGATTTTAACGACTGTGGCGGAGCATGGCCGATCTTACTGCCTGCTTCCTGCCGCCTGCAATATCGCCCCCGGCCGTTTACAGGGGCGAAGTGTCCAAAATGGACAAAACGTCCGAAAAGGATTATATGTAAAGCAAATCGTCTACCGAAAGCCTGTCATGCGTAATCGTGCCAATGTCGTCTTTCGCAACAGCCGCGGCGAATTTGTCGACGCTCCCGCCGTTGCCGCGACCCGCTTGAAAAGCGAGTGCGGCACGGTGCTCGACGAGGCGGTGCGCGGTGGCGCCGTCGTGATTACGCGCCACGCAACACCCAAGGCGGTGCTGATTTCCTTCGAAGAATTCCAGGCTCTGGTGCGCGACCGCGTGCCGGATCTCAAAAACCTCGATGCCGAGTACGACGGATTGCTGGCGCGCATGCAAAAGCCGGCCGCGCGTCACGGCATGTCAGCCGCATTCGATGCGACGCCCGCCCAACTTGGCCGCGCCGCAGTAAAGGCGGCCGGTCGCAAGCGCCGCTGAGCGAGCGCCGTACGTTATGCATGCGGCGCGCTTTCAGCAATGAGCGCGGCTATGTCGCGCATCTACGTTCTCGCCGGCGTCAATGGCGCAGGTAAGAGCAGTATCGGCGGCGCCGCGTTTCGCGCTTTCGGCGCCGACTATTACAATCCCGACGAATCGGCGCGCCGGATACTCGCGGGCAATCCGCAACTGAATCAGGCTGAGGCGAACAGCCGCGCGTGGCATGCCGGTCGCGAGCTGCTCGAGCGCGCGATTGCAGACCACCTTGATTACGCGTTCGAAACCACGCTTGGCGCAGCGACTATTCCGCGCCTGCTCGCGCAAGCAGCCAATGGCGGCATCGAAGTGCATGTTTGGTACGTGGGCCTTGCCACCGCCGATCTTCACGTTGCGCGCGTGCGCGCTCGCGTCGCTCGCGGCGGTCATGACATACCCGAAAACGTGATCCGCCGCCGGTTCGAGCACAGCCGGATGAATCTGATCGAATTGATGCCGCGGCTGACGGCTTTGCGCGTCTACGACAACAGCACGCCGGCCGATCCGGCGGCGGGGAAGCCGCCCTTGCCTGAGTTGGTGCTGCACATGGAGCGAAGCAAGGTCATGAATTCGAACGATCTCGCACACACGCCGGATTGGGCGAAATCAATCGTGGCCGCGGCGATGAAGCAGTCATTCAAAGGCTAGCGGTTTATTTGAAGACAGTTGCCGAGACGTCACAATACGACGGAGTTGATCTAAGTTACGATTGTCACGCTGTCACAGGGAGATTACCGATTGAAGAAGCTGGGGCGAAGAGCGGCGTGGACGGTATTGGCGCTGGTGGCGGCGACCGTACTCGTAGTCGTCACCAATCATGGGATAAAGATCGCTCAGCATGGCAGTCGCATCAGCGAGGCCGAGGTCAGGGCTCAGGTCGCCGCGGCAAACTACTGCACGGCCTCCGCGGATTGCGCGGTCGCGTCGGGAGACTGCCCTTTTGTCTATGAACCGGTCAATGTCAGGGAACAGCAGAAAGTCGCCGCGCTCTACGAGCGTTATTTCGCCTGGGAGGGCTCATGCATGTTCAGCATGTTGGACAATCGTGATTTAGACCGGCTGAGCTGCACGTTGGGCAAGTGCGTGGCGGCGCTCAAAGGAAAGTGATGCGGATCACGCATGAATGAGGAGAAGCATATGCAGAACGACAGGAACGAACTTGGCCAACCGGTAGGCATTCCAGTTTCGAACTGGCAACCGCCGAAACCACCTTCGCGCACGCCATTGGAAGGGCGCTTTTGCCGTCTCGAGCCGCTCGATGCGCGGCATGCCGAAGCCCTGCATGCCGCGAACAGCCTGAACGCCGATGGCAGCATGTGGACCTACATGGCATACGGCCCATTCGCTACATTTGAGATTTATCGCGCTTGGGCCGAAAGCGCCGCGTGCGGCAGCGATCCGCTGTTCTTCGCGATCGTCGATCTTGCGAGCGCGAAACCGGTTGGCGTCGCCAGCTATCTGCGCATCGATCCGGCGAACGGCTGCATCGAAGTGGGCAATCTCGCGTACTCGCCGCTGCTGCAACGCACGCCGGCAGCAACCGAAGCGATGTATCTGATGATGGCGCACGCGTTCAGTCTCGGTTATCGGCGCTACGAATGGAAATGCAATGCGTTCAATGCGCCTTCACGTGTCGCCGCCCAGCGGCTTGGATTTTCCTACGAAGGCATTTTTCGCAACGCGACGGTCGTCAAGGGCCGCAATCGCGACACCGCGTGGTACTCGATCATCGACAGCGAATGGCCGGCGTTGAAAAAAGCGTTTCAAACGTGGCTTGCCGCCGACAATTTCGATGCGGAAGACAAACAACGTACGAGGCTGTCGGCGTTGACAGGCCCGGTGCTCAAGCAACGCGGCTGACCTGCGCCTATTCGGCCTTGATGTTGGCGGCCTTGATGACCGCACTCCATTTGGTTGTTTCATCGGCCATCAGCTTGCCGAATTCAGCCGAACTCATTTTGACCGGAGCGCCGCCCTGGTCGTCGAGTTTTTTGACGAACGCTGCCGAGTCGAGCGTATTTAGCGTTTCGGCATGCACGCGTGCAATAACAGCGGCAGGCGTCGTAGGCGGTGCGAAAATGCCCCACCAGATATAGGTCTCGTAACCCGGCACGGTTTCGTTGATCGTGGGTATGCCCGGCAGATTCGGATTGCGTTTGGAGCCGCCGAGTGCGATCAGTTTGAGCCGGTTGCTGTTGATGAACGGCATGACGGTGACGAGCGTGCCGAGATAAATCTGCGTGTGTCCGGCCATGACGTCGGCGATCGCCGGTCCGCCGCCTTTGAATGGCACGTGCACCATGTCCACGCCCGTCTTCATTTTGAAGAGCTCGGTGTTCATGTGCGGAAAGCCGCCGATGCCGGAGGATGCGTAATTGAGCGCGCCCGGTTTCGACTTCGCGAGCGCGATCAATTCCTTGACCGTCTTCACCGGCAGCGACGGGTGCAGCGCGAGCGCACTGTCGCCCAATCCGATCAGCGCGACGGGCGCGAACGACTTCACAATGTCTACGGGCACATCCTGCTTGTCGATCAGGTAGCCATACGCGGTTGAAGTCAGCATCAGCGTATAGCCGTCGGGCGGTGCCGCGGTCGTCAACTGCATCCCGACGATGCCGCCCGCGCCAGCGCGGTTGTCGATGATGACTTGCTGTTTGAGGCGCGCGGTAAGTTCAGCGGCGAGCAGGCGGCCGACGATGTCGGTGCTGCCGCCGGGCGGCCACGGAATGATGATGCGCACGGTTTTTTCAGGAAACGTCGCGGCGGTCGCGAATGCGGCGATAACGGAGGCGGCGAACAGCAGCGCGAGTGATTGAAGCAGTTTGGCGTTCATGCTTGTCCTCATAGCCGTGAGCGTCTGGGCAGTGTAATGCAAACCGGCGCGGATGATTGCATCGCGAATCGGCCGCTTCCGGGAAGCCGCGGCATCCGCGATATACTTACCCCCATCATGCAAGTCGCTTCCATGCATTTCAAAACGCGCGTCGGCGCGAAGCTTGCCGACGTGAAGCTGCAGGCCGCGCTGAAAAAGTTGCAGGGTAATTTCGTCAAAGGGCGCGCCGACCGCATGGCGGAGCTCGACAACTTTGAGGCGATCCGCTCGCACGCGGCCGCGATTCGCGACCGCGCCCTTGAGAATCTCGATGTTTACCTTGATGAATTCGAGAAAAATGCCACCGCGCGCGGCGCTATCGTGCATTGGGCGGAGACGACTGCCGACGTGAATCGCATCGTGTGCGAACTTGCAGCGAAGTACGGCGTTAAAAAGGCGGTGAAATCGAAGTCGATGGTCAGCGAGGAGTGCGCGCTCAACGATGCGCTCGAAGCGGCCGGCGTGCAAGTGGTCGAAACCGATCTCGGCGAATATATTTTGCAGCTCGCGAAAGAGCCGCCGTCGCACATCATCGCGCCGGTGATCCATAAAGGGCGTGACGAAGTTTCCGATCTTTTCGCCGAGAAGCACCAGCGTCCGCGCAAAACCGACATCGGCGAGCTGACGCTCGAAGCGCGCGAAATGCTGCGCTCACATTTCCTGACTGCGGACATGGGGATTTCAGGCGCGAATTTCATCGTCGCCGAAACCGGCACCACGCTGATCGTGACGAACGAAGGCAACGGGCGCATGACGACGACGCTGCCACGCGTGCATGTCGCCATCACCGGCATCGAGAAAGTCGTGCCGACGCTCGAAGACGTTTCAACCTTGCTGCGTTTATTGCCGCGCTCGGCGACCGGGCAGTCGATCTCCAATTACATCTCGTTCACGACCGGAACCAAAGACGCGCAGGCCGCGTTCGGCGCCGAACACTTTCATATCGTCCTGCTCGACGCCGGACGCACTAAATTGCTCGGCACCGACATGCAGGCGATGTTGCGCTGCATCCGCTGCGGCGCGTGCATGAATCATTGCCCGGTGTATCAAAACGTCGGCGGTCACGCGTATGGCTGGGTGTATCCCGGGCCGATGGGCTCAATCCTGACGCCGACTTACGTTGGGCTGGAAAACGCTCTCGACCTGCCGCATGCGTCGACATTTTGCAATCAATGCGGCGTTGTGTGCCCGGTAAAAATTCCGCTGCCCGATCTGATGCGCAAATTGCGCGAGAAGCAGGTCGAGCGCGGACTGCGGCCGTGGCGCGAGCGCATGGGATTGCGAGCATGGAGCTGGGTCGCGCAGCGTCCCGCGTTGTACGCTGCCGGCACGCGAGCCGCGGCGAGAATGCTCAAGTGGATGGGCGGTCGCGCGAGGCTCATTCATCGCCTGCCGTTTGGCGGCGGCTGGACTGCCGGCCGCGACATGCCGGCGCCGCAGGGAAAAACATTTCGTGAATTGTATGGAGAACGCAAATGAACAAACCGGTTGATCTCAAAGCGGTGCCCTCGGTGCCACTATGGATAGATGGCAAGCAGAAGCCAGCGTCAAGCAATCGCGCGGGCGATATTACGAATCCGGCGACGGGCGAAATTACGAAACGCGTGCCGTTCTGCAACGCGGCCGACGTCGACGCTGCGGTGCAGTCTGCACAGCGGGCATTTCCGGGATGGCGCGACACGCCGCCGCTGCGGCGCGCGCGGATTCTCATGCGGTTTCGCGAATTGCTCGATGCGAACAAGGAAGCGCTCGCGCGGCTCATTACCGCCGAGCACGGGAAGACGCTCGCGGACGCCGCCGGCTCGGTCCAGCGCGGCGTCGAAGTCGTCGAGTTCGCGATGGGCATTCCGCATCTCGTCAAGGGCGAGTACAGCGAAGAGGTCGGCACCGGCGTCGATTGTCATTCGGTGCGCCAGCCCCTCGGCGTGTGCGCGGGTATTACGCCATTTAATTTTCCAGTCATGGTGCCGCTGTGGATGTTCCCGGTGGCGCTCGCCTGCGGCAACACGTTTATCTTGAAACCGTCAGAGAAGGTGCCGTCGGCATCGATGCTGATGGCTGATCTTTTAAAGCAGGCGGGTTTGCCCGACGGCGTCTTCAATGTCGTGCACGGCGACAAGGATGCGGTCGATGCGCTGCTCAATCATCCGGGCGTCAAGGCGATTTCGTTCGTCGGCTCGACGCCGATCGCGAAATACATTTATGAAACCGCCGCCAAAAACGGCAAGCGCGTGCAGGCACTTGGCGGCGCGAAAAACCATGCGGTTGTTTTGCCCGACGCCGATTTCGAATTCGCGGCCGATGCATTGATTGGCGCCGCGTATGGTTCAGCGGGCGAGCGCTGCATGGCTATTTCCGCGGTGGTTGCCGTCGGAGAAGCGGCCGATCCGTTGATCGCGAAATTGAAAGACAAGGCGTCGAAACTCAAGATCGGCGCGGGTGACAGTAAAGCCGACGGCAAGGAAATGGACATGGGTCCGCTCGTTTCCCGCGTGCATCGCGATAAAGTCGCGGGCTATGTCGACAAGGGCGTGGCTGAAGGCGCCAAACTCGTACTGGACGGACGAACGTATAAAGCGGGCGGCGACGGCTTCTTTCTGGGCGCGTCGCTGTTCGACAATGTGACGCCCGACATGACGATCTACAAAGACGAGATTTTCGGCCCGGTGCTGATCGTGCTGCGCGTGAAATCGCTCGATGAGGCGATCGCGATGATCAACGCAAACCAGTATGCGAACGGCACTGCGGTATTCACGCGTTCCGGCGGCGCTGCGCGCAAGTTCGAGCGTGAAATCGAAGTGGGCATGGTTGGCGTCAACGTGCCGATTCCAGTGCCGATTGCCTTTTATTCGTTCGGCGGCTGGCGCAATTCGTTGTTCGGCGATCAGCACGTGCACGGCATGGAAGGCGTGCGTTTCTATACCCGCAACAAAGTCGTCACGACGCGCTGGCCGGATGCGAATGCGCTGCCCGCAGGTTTTAACATGCCGACACTGGGGTGAGGCAGGAAGAGGATTGAGTCGCTCGACCCTCACGCCACGATCCTCGATTCAAAAAGACATGAGCGCCCGAGAAAACATCCTTGCCCGCATCCGCGCCGCACAGGGCCGCAACGGTCCGCCGGATGCTCACGAGCGCGCGGTCGTGGCAGCGCATCTCGGCGCGCATCCAGGCGGGCCGCGTCCGCAGCAGGCCGCCGATGCGGTCGCGGGATTCAAGTCGTGGGCGCTCAAATTGTCGACGACCGTCGCCGAGGTCGCCGGCATGGCGGGTGTGCCGTTGGCAATTGCGAAGTACCTCGAACAAAACCAGCTGCCGAAAACCGCGGTGTGCTGGCCGGAATTTTTCGAACTCGAATGGCAGGCCGCCGGCATTAAAATCGAATCGCGTGCAGCCGAAGGTTCGGACCTCGTTGGAATCACCGGCGCGTTCTGCGCAATTGCCGAGACGGGGACGCTGTTGACCTTATCAGGGCCGCGCACGCCGGCGACGACCAGTCTGCTGCCGGAAACGCATATCGCGGTGGTGCGCGCGAGCCGCCTGGTGCGCAGCATGGAAGACGCGTGGGAATTGCTGCGCGCCGAGCAGGGAGTCAACTTCATGCCGCGCGCGGCGAACTTCATATCGGGGCCGTCGCGTACGGCCGACATCGAGCAGACGCTGGTGCTCGGCGCGCACGGGCCCTATCGAGTGCACATCGTGCTGGTCGGCGATTCGGCCGCGTCTTAAGCCTCGTTTAAGCCTTGCCGCATAGTATCGGCATCCAAGTCGCCGCTTTCTCCGCTTTAATCAGTCAGGACCACTCTTGCGCTTACTGCTCGTCGAAGACGACGCCATGATCGGTGAAAGCGTGCGGCTCGGACTGCGGCGCGGCGGTTTCACGCTCGACTGGGTGCGCGACGGGCGCGCCGCCGAACTCGCGCTTGCCAACGACGTGTACGATTTGATGCTGCTCGATCTCGGGCTGCCGAAAAAAGACGGTCTGGAAGTTCTGAAAAATCTGCGCCGCCAGGGCAATCGCATGCCCGTGCTGATTTTGACGGCGCGCGATTCTGTCGGCGACCGGATTACGGGCCTCGACAGCGGTGCCGATGACTATCTTGTCAAGCCATTCGATCTCGATGAATTATCGGCGCGCATCCGCGCGCTGATGCGGCGTCAGGCCGGACGCGCCGAAACGTTGATGCAATGCGGAGATGTCACCCTAAATCCGGCGACCCGAGAAGCAACGCTCGGCGGGCGCGAACTCGCGTTGTCCGCGCGCGAATTCGCGGTGCTCGCGGCGCTGCTCGACCGGCCGGGTGCCGTACTGTCGCGCGAGCAGCTCGAAGAAAAAATCTATGGCTGGGATGAGGAAGTCGAAAGCAATGCCGTCGAGGTTTACGTGCATGGCTTGCGCAAAAAACTGGGCGCCGACTTCATCAAGAACATCCGCGGCGTTGGTTACATGGTGCCCAGGCGATGACTTCGATCCGCCGCCGGTTACTGGTGTGGCTGCTTGCCAGCCTGATCGTGGCAACGCTCGTCGCGGCATTCGCGGTATACACGCGCGCTCGCAGCGAGGCCGCGACGCTGTTCGATTACCAGCTGCAGCTGATGGCCGCGTCATTTCCTCACGAGGGTATGGCGCAGGCGACTGCGCCGCCGGGCACCGACATCACCGGCACTGGCGATGTGGTCGTCGTGCAAATCTGGGACCGCAATGGCGCCCAGCTTTATTGGTCACGACCGGGGTCGCCGATTCTCAGGCGGCTTGACCTCGGATTTTCGACGGTCGCGACGCCGCACGGCGAATGGCGCGTTTTCAATACGCTGATCGACGGCAAAGTCGTCCAGGTTTCGCAGCCCATGCGCGCGCGCGCCGGGCTCGCAGCGGGACTTGCACTGCGCACGATGCTGCCGTTGCTGGTCTTGCTGCCGCTGTTGCTCGGCTTGACGTGGATTACCGTGAGCCGCGGACTGACACCGCTGCACAAGATTGCCGCCGCGCTCGAGCGCAGGTCGGAGGACGCGCTCGAGCCCTTGCCGGTCGAGCGCATTCCCGATGAAGTCACGCCGCTCGTCACCGCGCTCAACGACTTGCTCGGGCGGTTGCATATTGCGCTCGATTTGCAGAAATCCTTCATCGCCGATGCCGCGCACGAATTACGCACGCCGCTCACGGCCGTGCGCCTGCAGATACAGGTTGCCGAAATTGCACGCACGGACGACGAACGGCTGGCGGCGTTTGCGCAATTGAAAGCCGGCGCCGAGCGCGCGGGCCGTCTGGTGCAGCAATTGTTGACGCTCGCCCGCAACGAACCCGGCGCGGCAGAACGCCCGATGGCGCCGGTAGATATTACCGACGTCTCAAGGTCGGCGGTCGCCGAGCATGCGCCGATTGCCGAAGCGAAAGGCGTCGAACTCGGGTTGTTGGCTGGCCCGCCGGTGATGGCGAACGGCGACGCCGCCGCGCTTCGAACCCTGCTGACGAACCTGATCGATAACGCCGTCCATTACACGCCGGGGGGCGGCGCGGTCGATGTCGCGGTGACGGTGCTTCACCGACATCCATGCTGGATAGTGACTGACACCGGACCTGGAATTCCGCACGACGAACGCAAGCGCGTGTTCGATCGCTTTTACCGCCGGGTTGCCGGCGGCGCCGAAGGCAGCGGATTGGGACTCGCGATCGTGCAAAGGATTGCCCAGCGTCATCGCGCGAGCGTTGAATTAAGCGACGGCGATAATGGCGGCGGACTCAAAGTTACGGTGCGCTTCCCCGCGATTTAAAACCGCAGTGCGGTGACCCGCACTTTTTCCTCTTAAGTCTGTCTTAAGGTTAGTTCTTTAGGCTACGCGACATGAATCTTTGTCGGCGTGCCGACTAACCCCTAGGAGCGACTTATGAGACAGAACATGATTTTTCGCAGCCTGGTAGTAGCAGGCGTGATTGCCGGTGCCGCTGCGGGCGGCTACGTCGCCCAGCATTCCGTGACGCCGGATTTTGCATCGGCAGCCAATACGCCGAGCACCACGGCGGCAGCGGCCGTGCAACCGGGCGCGCGCGCGGCGGTGCCTGACTTTACGAGCATCGTCGAAGAAGCCGGCGCCGCCGTCGTCAATGTGAGCGTGGTTGGCAAGGCCGAAAAAACCGCGGGTCCGGCCGTGCCGGAGCTTGATCCAAGCAATCCGTTCTACGAATTTTTTCGCCAGTTCCGCGGCCAGATTCCGCGCGGCGAGCAGTCGCCGGTGCAGGGCCTGGGCTCAGGTTTCATCGTCCGCAGTGACGGCCTGATCCTGACGAACGCGCACGTCGTTGCCGAAGCGAATACCGTGACCGTCAAACTCACGGATAAACGGGAGTTCAAGGCGAAGGTGCTGGGCATCGACAAGCCGAGCGATGTCGCCGTCATTAAAATCGAGGCGACGAACCTGCCGACAGTGAAGATCGACAAGTCGGATGACGTGCGAGTCGGCGAATGGGTGCTGGCGATCGGCTCGCCGTACGGCTTCGACAACACGGTGACCTCGGGTATCGTGAGCGCGAAAGCGCGCGCGCTGCCGGGCGACACGTACGTGCCGTTTATCCAGACTGACGTCGCCGTGAACCCGGGTAACTCGGGCGGCCCGCTCTTCAACATGAAGGGCGAAGTGATCGGCATCAATTCGCAGATCTACAGCCGTTCGGGCGGATATCAGGGCCTGTCGTTTGCGGTGCCGATCGATGTGGCGCTGAAAGTGCAGGATCAGCTGCTGCAAAGCGGCCGTGTCACGCGCGGGCGTCTCGGCGTCGGCATCCAGGACGTGAACCAGGCGCTCGCCGATTCATTCGGCCTGAAGAAAACCGCCGGCGCCCTCGTAAGCTCGGTGGAGAAAGACGGCCCCGCGGCAAAAGCCGGCATCGAACCGGGCGACGTGATCGTGCGCTATAACGGCGCCGAAGTCGCAACGTCCGCGCAATTGCCGGTGCTGGTTTCGAACACCAAGCCTGGCGACACCGCGAAACTCGATGTCGTGCGCAAAGGCGATTCGAAACGCATTGACGTCACTGTTGGTGAACTGAAGGCCGACAAGGTGGCGGCCGCGGATACCTCGGCTGAGCAAGGCCGACTCGGCATGGCGGTTCGGCCCTTGAGTCCGCAGGAGCGCCAGCAAGTCGGCGTCGCCGGCGGCGTGGTAGTCGAGAATGTTTCGGGCGCGGCCGCAACGGCGGGCATCCAGCCGGGCGATGTGATCTTGTCGGTCAATAACACGCCGATCAAAAACGTCGAGCAATTGCAGCAGCTCGTTGCGAAAGCCGGCAAGCGCGTGGCGCTGCTCATTCAGCGCGAGGATGCGAAAGTGTACGTGCCGATCGATCTCGGCTGAGCAATCGCACCAGCCGGAAATAAATCGCGGGGCTCGCTCGAAGGCGAGCCCCGTTTACGTACGAAGCCGGTGTTAAAATCGCTGCGGTTTGTGCGCGGAGACCGCAGGTGCAAAGCGAACACTGTACTGTTGAACGAACAATGACGCCCTTCGCGCTGATGGCATCATTGATTGCCTTGGCTGCGCCGGTCCGGCTGCGGATGCAGTGAGCAGACCCGAGTTGTTGGGAGTTCCGCTCGAATTCCTGTTGTTCGCGGCGACGCTGTTCTGTGTCGCCATATTCCACCAACACACGCTGCGTGTCGCGGTCTGGGGCCTGGCTGCAGTGGTGGTCTACAAACTGCTATTCACAGGTTTTCACGGCGGCGCCGGCGTTGCCGGTTTTGGCGCTCACCTCGCCGGCGAGTGGGTCATCCTCTTCAACCTTTTTTTGCTGCTCGTGGGATTTGCGCTGTTGTCACGACACTTTGAAGAAAGCCAGGTGCCCGCCCTGTTGCCGCGGTTGCTGCCTGACGGCTGGAAAGGCGGCTTCCTGCTGCTCGTCATGATCTTCGTGTTGTCGAGTTTTCTCGACAACATCGCGGCTGCGATCATCGGCGGCACGATTGCGGCGACTGTGTTCAATCGCAAGGTGCACATCGGCTATCTCGCCGCGATCGTTGCCGCGTCAAACGGCGGCGGCGCCGGAAGTGTGGTCGGCGACACGACAACGACGATGATGTGGATTGATGGTGTGAGTCCGTTGAGCGTATTTGAAGCTTATGCGGGCGCCGTCACGGCGCTTGTCATCTTCGGCATTGCAGCGGCCATTCAGCAGCACTCGCATCAGCCGATTCGAAAAGATTCACCGGTCGGCATTCAGGTGGACTGGAGCCGCGTGGCGATCGTTGCACTCATTCTCGTCGCCGCAATGACCGTCAACGTGCTCGTCAACACGCGCTACACCGCGTATGCGGATAGCCTGCCTTTTATCGGCATCGCCGTGTGGGCCGTCATATTGCTCACCGCCGGCTGGCGCAAGCCCGACTGGCAGGTCGTTCCGGTGGCAGTGCGCGGCAGTGTTTTTCTGCTGTCGCTGGTGTTGATGGCATCGCTGATGCCGGTCGAAAAATTGCCGGCGGCGTCATGGCAGACCACCCTTGGCCTGGGTTTCGTCTCCGCCGTGTTCGACAACATTCCGTTGACTGCGCTGGCATTGAAGCAGGGCGGCTATGACTGGGGTTTTCTTGCGTATGCGGTCGGTTTCGGCGGCTCCATGCTCTGGTTCGGCTCATCGGCCGGCGTTGCGTTATCAAATTTGTTTCCGGAAGCTCGATCAGTCGGGCTTTGGCTCAGGCACGGCTGGCACATCGCGGTCGCTTACGTCATCGGGTTTTTCGTGTTGCTGATGGTCGTCGGCTGGCATCCGGATACGCCCCACAAGGCGCCGCCCGCCGCTGTTTCGCCGGCGCTTGCAGAAGTGCATAGCCTTGGGTCGAGCGGACGGTAGACGATGCGTCGTTTCATGGAAAGTCCGCTACCGCCTAAGTGCTGCCTGACGCACGACCGTTTTTTTTTATCAAGGAGTGAACCGCAATGTCTGATGCACTGAATAAACTGGCCGCGCTTGGCCTTCAACTTCCTGCGCCGGCGGCCCCGGTTGCCAATTATGTCGGCTATACCGTCAGCGGCAAGACGGTCTACATTTCGGGCCAGTTGCCGTTTAAAGACGGCAAGCTGACCTGCGTCGGCAAACTCGGTGCGGGCGTATCGCTCGACGATGGTTACGCGGCGGGCCGCCAATGCGGATTAAATATTCTTGCGCACTTGCAGGCGGCATGTGGAGGCGATCTCGACCGCGTGGCGCGCGTCTTGCGCCTGGGGGGCTTTGTGAATTCGACGCCCGAGTTTACCGATGCGCCCAAATGCGTGAACGGCGCATCCGACCTGATGGTGGCCGTCTTCGGCGAAACCGGCCGGCATGCGCGCGCCGCGGTCAGCGTTGCTTCGTTGCCGGCGGGCGCCGCAGTCGAAATCGACGCCGTGGTCGAATTGAAATAACGGGCGTCATGCGGATCACCGCGAGACGACAGGCCGGCGGGCGGAATGCATTACCGCTGACCTGATCGGCCGGCCGGATGCGCGTCATCTTCGATGATTCGGCCTCGGTATCAATGCGGTGGCCGGCGAATCACCCGGTCGCCGGTGCGTCAGAGTTCGGCATTCGCCGCATGTTGTAAGGCGACTGTAAATCCGCCGTAAGTCGACTTTATGCCAAGGCCTCAGGCGGGCTGAATGCCGCCACTCCGATGGCGCCCGGATTTCTTGATTTTGCCCTATGGCGGGTATACGATAGCCCGCCTGTTGCTGGGGACGCTCGTGTAAGGCTGCAGTTGGCACACAAAAAACCGAGACGGGGAAAAACCGCATACACCGCGTTCGTGCCAAACCAAAACAACATTCCACTAGGAGGATCTGATGAGTAATGACCAGAAGAAGGATACGCAGTCGAAGCCTGCCGTATCCCGCCGTAAATTCCTGTCCGGCGCTGCGGCCGCGACGACCGGCGCGGCAATCGCCGGCTTCCCGATGATTTCCGTCGCGCAGTCGCCAATCACGATGCGGTGGCAATCGACGTGGCCGACCAAAGACATCTTCCATGAATACGCGCTCGATTATGCAAAGAAGGTGAACGAGATGTCGGGCGGGCGCCTCAAGATCGACGTGCTGCCCTCCGGCGCGGTCGTCAAGGCGTTTGACCTGATCGATGCAGTCAGCAAAGGCACGCTCGATGGCGGCCATGGCGTGCTCGCATACTGGTATGGCAAGAATTCTGCGATGGCGATCTGGGGTTCGGGGCCTGCGTTCGGCATGGACGCAAACATGGTGCTCGCGTGGCACTACTACGGCGGCGGCAAGGCCATGCTCGAGGAAATTTACAAAACCCTGAATCTCGATGTCGTGTCGTTTCTGTACGGCCCGATGCCGACCCAGCCGCTTGGCTGGTACAAGAAGCCGATCACCAAACCGGCGGACTTCAAAGGTCTTAAATTCCGCACGGTCGGTTTGTCGATCGATATCTTTACCGGCTTGGGCGCAGCGGTGAATGCGCTGCCCGGCGCGGAAATTGTACCGGCGATGGATCGCGGCCTGCTCGACGCGGCCGAGTTCAACAACACCACGTCCGATCGCGCGCTCGGCTTCGCTGACGTATCCAAGGTCTGCATGCTGCAAAGCTGGCACCAGTCCGGCGAGCAGTTCGAAATTCTGTGGAACAAAAAGAAGTACGACTCGCTGCCGACCGACCTCAAGGCGATTCTCGGTTACGCCGTGGAAGCGGCTTCCGCCGACATGTCCTGGAAAGCAATCGACCGCTATTCGCAGGATTACATCGAGCTGCAGTCAAAGGACAAGGTCAAGTTCTACAAGACGCCCGACGCGCTGCTGAACGATCAACTCAAGTCGTGGGACGCGATCGTCAAGAAGAAGTCGGCCGAGAATCCAATGTTTGCCAAAGTGATCGAGTCGCAGCGCAAGTTCGCGGAGCGCGCGACCAAGTGGCAAAACGATAC
Organism: Betaproteobacteria bacterium; assembly: GCA_028292435.1. Classification (GTDB taxonomy): domain Bacteria; phylum Pseudomonadota; class Gammaproteobacteria; order Burkholderiales; family SG8-41; genus PALSA-1004. Next base: position 967 of record JAQGMI010000030.1, on the reverse strand, counting down.
CAACATCGATTTCAAGGTTGCCGCGAGACACTACTTTTCGAAGAAGGCCTGACAATTCCGGTAAATACGTCACCACCCTGCAGCCTCCCGCTGCAGGGTGTTTTTTTTAGCGGCATGATACGGCGGGATGGCGCATCGCAGGCGGAGGTTTGATGCAGGTCCAGAAGTTTTTGTTTTGGGTAGACAACGTCAGCACCTGGTGCGGCAAGGCGTTTGCATGGCTGATCGCGTTGCTCATGCTCATCGTGTGCGCCGAAGTGTGCAAGCGGTATTTCCTCAATGATCCCTCATCGTGGTTTTTCGACATTACCGCGATGATGTACGGCGCCACGTTCATGATGTGCGGTGCATACACGCTCGCGCAGGACGGCCATGTGCGCGGCGATTTTCTCTACGGTTCGATGAAGCCGCGCACCCAGGCGAGTCTGGACCTGGTGCTTTACATCGTATTCTTCATCCCCGGCATTGCGGCGCTCTGCTATGCAGGCTGGGATTTTGCCGAAACATCCTGGGCGATCCGCGAGCATTCGAGCGTGACCGCCGACGGTCCGCCGCTTTACCATTTCAAGTCGTTCATCCCGGTTGCCGGCGCACTGGTCATGCTGCAGGGCATTGCCGAAATCGTGCGCTGCGTCGTCTGCCTAAAAACCGGCGAGTGGCCGCCCCGTTTGAAAGATGCCGAGGAAATCGACGTCGTTGAACAGCAGCTCGCCAAGAGCACGCACGTGGACGAGGAGTCCCGCCGGCGCGCAATCGAAAACGTGCATGACATCGACGAGGCGGCGCACCAGCGCGGCCTTGGCGACCGGGCGACGGAAGAGACCGGGCGCCATCCCTCAGGAAACGGCAAATGAGCGATCCCGCGCTCGGCCTCTTGATGTTGAGCCTGATCGTGGTCGTGATCATGCTCGGTTTTCCGACCGCCTTCACCCTGATGGGTCTGGGTATGTTCTTCGGCTTCATCGCT